>CBDHHR010001146.1:0-1044360 GCA_965263245.1 Metamycoplasmataceae bacterium
GATAAAAAAGCAACAATAATTTTAATTACAGATCGAAACTCTTTAGATAAACAACTGTTTGGAAGGTTTAATCAAGCTTCTAAATACCTTCATAATAAACCCGTTGAAATTGATTCAAGAAAAGACTTAATTAAAAAATTAAATGATAAAAAACACTTTGGAATTTACTTTACAACTGTTCAGAAATTTTGAAGTGAAACTGGAGTTCTTTCAAACCGAAAAGATATTTATATCTTGGTTGATGAAGCTCATAGAACTCAAAATAACATTGAAGGTAATAGAATCTTAAATAAAGAATCTGAAGAGTTTATCATAAAATATGGATTTGCAAAATTTATGCGTGATGCTTTCCCAAATGCAACTTTAACCGGTTTTACCGGAACACCATTAATGAAAATTGATAAATCTACCATTGATATTTTTGGAAGTTATAATCATGTATATTCAATGAACGAGTCAGTTAGAGATAAATCAACTGTTCCAATTTATTATGAATCACGTAAAGTTGATGTTCATTTAAATAAAGTTTACTTAAAAGAAATGGACCAAATTCAAAAAGATTATGCTAAAACTCTTAACATAGATGATGTTATTTCTCAACAAAAAATGAACACTTTATTAAAATCAATTCAAAGAAATAAAGTTTTAGAAGATCCAGATGTTGTAAGAGCTAAGGTTAAAGATATTTTGCTTCACTTAAAAAAACGAGAAAGAGTTTTAAATGGTAAAGCAATGATTGTTGCTACTTCAAGAAAAGCAGCTTTTGAATATAAAAAACAAATTATTAATCTTGCACCGGAAAGAACAAAAACAACCATTTTAGTGATGACACATAACAATAAAGATTCAAAAGAAGAAGAAAAAATGATTGTTCCTAATTGAAAACGTGATCAAGTTGCTTTTGAATTTAGAAAATCCAATTCAATCTATAAAATTGCAATTGTTGTTAACATGTGACTTACAGGTTTTGATGTTCCTGATCTTGATGTTATGTACATTGATAAAATCATAAAATATCATAACTTAATGCAAGCAATCGCTAGAGTTAACCGGGTTTTTAAAGATAAAGAATCAGGTTTAATTGTTGATTATTTAGGAATTTGAAAAGAATTAAGTGAAGCACTAATTCAATACCAAAATAAAAATATTATAGAAATTGATATTATTCCTAAAGACATTGAAAGAGCAATGACAAAATTAATTGATCAAATTAACGTTATGGAAAATAATTTTGTTAAAAACATTAAAAATTTTCCAAACCAAAATTCAAAGGAACAATACATTTTTATTCGTAATGCATTAAATACAATTCTTAGTTTTAATAAACAAAAAATCAATGAGTTTATTTTAAAAAGTAGGGAAATAAAAAGGTTAACAAAAATTTGTTTTACAAAAATTGATAAAAATCTTTTAGTAATGTCAAAAGGTATTCAAACCATTAATGCTTGATTAACTTCAAACAACACCTTAGATGATGAAAAATTAAATCTTACAATTGAAAAAATGAAAATTGCCATTGAAAAAGCAGTTGATTCAAAAGAATCAGATGTAGAAGTTAAATCTACAAACATCAATAAAGATATTAATGAGGTTGCAAAGCTTTTAGAAGAAGAAGCTGAACAAATTAGAAAAAATAATCCTCAAGTTGCAAAAAAATTATTAATAAATTCAATTAGTGCTAGAATTAACTATATTAAAAAATTTAGACCTATTTTTGCTAAAAAAGCTTCTGATGAATTAAAAGAATTAATTAATAGAATAAATGAAGATGAAAAATTAGATGAACTTATTGAAAAATTAATTTATTTAGCAAAAAAAATAACGAATAAACAAAACATAAATCCCGAATTTAATGATCCTCATCTTCAAGCTTTTTTTTCAATTCTTGCCGATGATGAATATTTAAAACGTAACAAAAATTCTGAAGTGTTAAAAAGAATTGCCAAAGAACTAATGGAAACAATTGAAACTAACATTACTGATCAATTTTATAGATCAAAAAAAGTTCAAGATAAAATTGCTGTAAAATTAAAGATTTTATTAAAAACAAAATACAATTATCCACCAGATGAACTAAAAGGGATTTCTGGAATATTAATTGATCAAATTAATCACATAATTAAAATAAACAGTGGATATTTTAGAAAAAAGAAGGAGATTGTCTAATGAACATTAAAGATATAGAAAAAAAACTTTGGGATGCTGCTAACCAATTAAGAGGAAACATGTCAGCGGAAGAATACATGCACATTATTTTAGGAATTTTATCTTTAAAATACATTTCTGATAGATTTGACAAAAGCAAAGAAAAAATCGAAAAACAAGGATTAAACATTGATATGTTTTCAGATAGTGAATTTTTTAGTGAATTTAACGCTTTTAAAGTACCGAAAGAATCACATTGAAACACAATTATGAATTATTCTCAAACTAATGAAATTGGTTTAAAAATGGATGAAGCTTTTGTTGAACTTGAAAAGAAAAATAAAATATTAAAAGGACTTTTTAACAAAAATTACAATAAAGAAGGAATAGACCAAAATAAATTAGGTGAAGTTGTTAAAATTTTTTCTGATGAAGATTTTACAAATGCTCAAGAAGATATTATTGGAAGAATTTATGAATATTTTTTAGGAAAATTTTTTAAAGATCGTGGTCAAAAAGGTGGAGAATTTTACACTCCAAAAACAATTGTTAATTTGATTGTTAATTTGATTAAACCACTTGAAGGTTTAATTTATGATCCTTGTTGCGGAACTGGTGGTATGCTTGTTCAAGCAAAAAGATACATTGATGAAAACGGAGGAAACATTGATAATGTTCTTGTCTATGGTCAAGAATACAACAGCATTACTTGAAAACTTGCAAAGTTAAATTTAGTTTTAAATGGTTTTCAATTAGAAGATAGATACAATAAAGGAGTACTTGGAGAAAAATCAGCTAATACATTTACAAATGATCAACATGTAAATGAAAAATTTGATTTTATAATGGCCAATCCTCCTTTTAATATGAAAAATTGGGGAAGAGAACAACTTAAGAATGATCCGCGTTGAAGTTTTGGACTACCACCTAAAAATAATGCTAATTATGCTTGACTTTCACATATAGTTTCAAAGCTTTCTTCAAAAGGAAAAGCCGGTATTGTCCTAGCTAATGGTTCTTTATCAAGCTCAGGTAAAGAAGAAGTTCAAATTAGAAAAAACATGGTTAAAGAAAATAAGGTTGATGCAATAATTACTTTACCGGACAAGTTATTTTACACAACAGGAATTCCAGCTTCTATTTGAATATTTAACAATGATAAAAAAACAGATAAAATTTTAATGCTGGATGGTTCTCAACTTGAAGGAAAAATGATTTCTAAAAAACTAAGAGAATTATCAAAAGAAGATGTTTTAAAATTTGATCAAGAGTATTTAAAACATTTAGAAGGTAAAGATATTGAAAAAATTGGTTTTGCAAAAACCATTGATAAAAAAGAGCTAGAAGAAAATGATTACTCTTTTGTTCCCGGTAGATATGTTGGTTTTAAAGAAGAAAAAATTGATAAAGAAAAAATCAAAAAGGAAATCAAAGAATCTAAAAAAGAACTTAAAAAATTATTTAAAGAAATTGAAAAATTAACTCCTAAAGTTGAAGAAGCAATTGATAAAGCAATTAAATTTAAAGATGAAAATTAAATTCTTAATTAATAAATAAATCAATCATTAAAAATTTAATTTTTTTAATTTTTTGAATATTTTTTTTAATAGTTAAATAAAAATTGGAAATTTCTTGGTTAAATTTTTTGATAAAAACTTTTAGATTTAAAATATCACTATGAGAAATATTTTTTTGAGCTGCCCCTTTTGCTTTTTTTAATAACTTTATTTTATTTATTTCTATTATTGATTTAATTTCTAAAAAATATTTTGTTTTTAATTGAAGTGTTCTTTGATTTCCCACTCAATTTTCTTCACCAATTACATCTGCTGAACCAATTGTTCCTGATAAACCTGTTATTAAATCTCCAATATTTAATTTATTCTTTTTAAAATGATTAGATTTGTTGAATTTATCTTTGTTTTGAATATTTTTTATTGTAAAAATTTTATATTTTCCATAATCATCAATGTGTTCTTTTTTATAAGCAAAACCATTTGAATAATCGTCAATTATTTTATTTATTTTTATTTTTTCATTATTATTTGTTTGAATATTTTTTGAATAATTTTCAATTTTTAAAATAATATTTTTCATTATTTTTATTAAATTTTCTATTGGTTTAACAATATTTATTAAATTTTTTAAATCATCTTTTGTATTTTTAATATTATCAATTCTTACGCATTGTGAGTAATTTAAAAAAAGCTTTTCATAAGGTTTAATAATGTCTATTATTTGTTTTTGAGTTTTTAAAGATGGTAAATTTATTGTAAAATTACTTATTGTATTTATAGATAAATTTTGTTGTGCTCCGCCTATTGCTCTTTTTTTAATTTTATATGAATTTTTTAATAAAAAATAATATAAAAATTTGTTAAAACAAATGTTTTTATAACAATTAAAAACACATATTGCTTGATTAACATACATATTTTCTCCAAGGTATCCTACTTTACCAGCAGTTGCACCATACATAGCCATTAATACAGAATTTTTTAAAAATGGGTCTTTTTTAGAATTTATTTTTTCTTTTGAAAAAGAAACATTTGCTTTTATTTCACCAGATGACAATCATTTTAAGTTTCCATTAGTTCAAAAATCTTTATTTTTTCTTGAAGGTGTAGAGCCACTTTTCATTTTAGCAATTTCCCCAAGTTTATAAATTGTCATTAAAAAACATAAGAAAAAAACAAAAAAATGTAAGTATTTTTAACTACACTATTAAACTATATTATAAAGGAGAAAAATGCAAAACTACATTAATTTTTTAAAAAGAATTTATTATAGTATTCTATTAACACAATAAAATCTTATTTTTGACATTTGTAAAAAAATATTTATAGGTAGTTTCTATGATATTAGACTAATCCTAGTTGAAATCATTAACTATACCAATGTTCCTGGATTAGCAGCCTGGTTACATAACAATGTGTGTTGCATGGGATCTTCTTAAATTTAAAAATGACAGGAGTATATTTAATTTCCAAGAACTTAAGCTTTGCCGTTCAAATCCTAATAAATACATGCCAGTTTTTTCTAAATCTGGTTTTTATTTAAAAAAACTAATGATTTATCAAAATATAAAAATGTTATTATTCGTTTTTTATTTGAAACAGGAATAAGAGTTTCCGAAATTCATAATATTTTAGAAATCAAAAATAAAACAATCGTTGTTAAAGGTAAAGGATCTAAAATTAGAGAAATTTTTCACAATAACGAAACCACAAAATTGTTGAAAAAAGTTGATTTTACAACTAAAACATTAAGGATTTGAACCAAAGAAGTTCTTGGAAAAAAATATACTCCTCATTCGATAAGAAGATCCCATGCAACACACATGTTACTAAGAGGTGCTAATCCAAAAATAGTAATGATTCAACTAGGACATTCTAAAATAGAAACTACCTATAAATATTTACAAATGTCAAAAAAAGATAATTTAAAAATATATAATAAATTTTTTTAAAATAATTATTTTTTAAATCTTATATATAAAAATTATTAAAAATCTTAATTTTTTTGTTTTTTTCTTATGTTTTTTAATGACAATTTATAAACTTGGAGATTGTTTTGAAATAATTTCAGGTAGAAAAAATATTTCTAAAAAAGGTAAAACAATTGTTGTAGGTTCTGGAGGAATTTTTGGAACAACAAGTGATAAAGAAACTTATAATGGTTATACATTTTCTTTACCAAGAAAAGGAACAATGAAAATATTTCAATATAATCAATCTATTTTTAATGTTGATACAGCTTTTCTAGTTGGAAATAACAAAAATAATAAAATTATTAAAAAGTATTTATTTTATTTTTTTAAAAATTATAATAATTGAAAAAACATAATAAACGGTTCTACAAGACCTGCAACAAGAATTTCTGATTGAAAAAAACTTTCAATAAATATTCCATCTTTAAAAACACAAAAACAAATAATAGACATTATTGAACCTTATGAAAAGTTTTTTTTAAATTATTCACGATGTTTAAGAATTGACAATATTAAAAATACAAAAGATGATTTAAAAAATTTAATAGAAATTATTGAACCATTTGAAATAGGAATTAAATCTATTGAAAAAATTACCTTTATGTTAAAGATCATTAGAACAAAGATTTATAAAGCTACTATATTTAAAAACATGAAATTACGTGACATTGCAACTGCAAAATCAGGTAAACAACCACCACTTTCTGAGCACATAAATACAAGTAATAAAAAATACATAAGATTCATACAAAACCGTGATTATTCAAATTATAAAACTAAAAGCTACATTTCATTGAATTTTAAGGGTACAAAAGTTGATGAAATGGATATTGTTATTGATAAATACGGTGAACCAGGTCAAATGAGATATGGTATTCGTGGTTTTATTAATGTTGCTATGTTAAAAATCATTCCTTTTAAAAAGAATTATAAAGAATCCATAAGGAATCATTTTGAAAATGAGATCCTTCTAAAATGACTTAAAAGGTCTAGTCAAGCATCAACAAGAGCATCTCTTAATTGGAATTTTCTAAAAACATTGAACATCGGTTTATCAAATAATGATGAATTATTATCATTATTCATTTTGCTTGAGTTAAAATTTAAGGAAATTAATCATGTAATGAAAGGTATTAAAAGTAAGATCATCAAAATATTAATTAAATAACACAAAAATAAAGTTGAATGTTCATTTAAAAAATTACTATAATAAATTAGCCTCTTAAAAGTGGACTCATTAAATTAATAAAACTATTAATTAAATAAAAAATATTCTTAAAATAATTATTTTATTATCAAATAACTTTTTAAGAATATTTATACAAAAAAATTATTTATTTCAAAATTCTTTTAATATTTCTCTTGTTTTTTCAACATCTTCTTTTGTTCCTGATAATTCAAGTTGAAATAAAAGAGGAACATTTAATTTTTTAGATAATATTGGTCCAGCAAGAGCAAAAGTATCATTAAAATTTGTGTTTCCAGTAGCAATAACACCACTACATAAATCTCTATTTTCTTTTACGTTTAAAAATTTAATAACTGACTTAGGAATGGCATTACTTGTAAATTCTCCTCCACCACTATAAGTAGGACAAATAATTACATAGTTTGAATCAACTTTTATTGTTTCTTTTTCATGAGAAATAGGAATACGATTATTTTTAAAACCTAACTTATCAATAAATCTCTTTGTGTTATTAGTGCTTGAAGAAAAATATACAACATGAATTTCTCCAGTGGGTCTTTTTATATTTTTTTTAAAATAAACATCTTTGTGCATTAAAATTCTCAATCAGAATCTTCAGTTTTTTCAAAGTTACCCATTACGTATGAAGAACCATTTCCTGAGAAAAAATCATGGTTTTCATCAGCTCTTGATGATAGTTGAGCAAACACTTCAGGAGAAATTTTAGTTTCTTCAACTGAAAAAGGAGATTCATAACCTAAGTTTTGTAAAAATTTACCAGCATTATACAAGCTAAATCTAATAGCATCTTCTGCAATATTAAACCCTTTATAAAGTTCTTTTAAATATTTTTTTTCTAAATCAATTAGTTTATATAAAAGATCAAAAACAAACTTTTTAATTTCTTTTTGTTTTGCTTCAGGTAATTTAGCAACTTTTTTTTGAAATTTGTAACCTGAATAATAATTATGAATAACTTTATCTCTTAAAATTAATCTAATAATGTCACTAGTGTTTGGCATTTGACCTCTTGCAGATAAATAAAATGGAAGATAAAAACCACCATATAGTAAAAATCCTGGCATTAAGGCAGCTGCAACTTTAGATTTAATGGGATCTTTACCAGTGTAGTAAGGAATTAACTCTTTTGCTCTTTTTTGTAAGCTCTCACAATTTACAACTCATTCGTGGGCGTTTTCAATTTCAGTACTTGAACATAAAGTAGAAAAAATTGTTCCGTATGATCTAGCATGAACTCCCACCATAAATGCAAAATTTGAATAAATAACTTGTTCATGATCTGTTAGTGAATAAGGTATTTGTTCAATATCTCCAACTGTTGCTTGAATTGTGTCTAGTAAAGTCAAACCAGTAAAAGTTTTGGTTACTAATTTTTTTCATTTATCATCCATTTTGTGTCATGAAGGTAAATCGTTTGAAACAGGAATTTTTTCTGGTAGTCAAAAATTTTGTGTAATTCTGTTTCATACTTCTAGATCTTTTGGATCATCAATAACGTTTCAATTAACTGATCTTAAATTTCCTTTAAAACTATTTTTCGCAAATCCAATTGGCGAAAATGAGTTTTGATAGTATTTTTGGTTATTGTTTTTCATGTTTTTCTCCTCTTAATTTAATTTTAATATTATTTTCTTTTTGCTTTATTTTTATTTTGTGTATTTATAAACATTAAATTCTTCATACTCTTTAAATAGAGTTTTTTTGTAACTACATAAATCAATTTTTAAATATACATTACCCTGATATTCTTTTTTAATTTCAGAAATATAAATTTCTTTTGCGTGTTTATAAAATTGTTCATATATTGATTTACCTCCACAAATAAAGATAATTTTTTTTGAGTTTTGAAAATTTTCTAACACCCAATTAAAATTATTGATTGTTTTATCTCCAAGGTTTTTTTGACTTTTAGACAAAACAATTGTTTTTCTATTTTTTAATTTTTTTGGTAATCCTAAAAAAGTTTTCTCTCCCATTAATATATATTTATTTAAAGTCATTTTTTTAAAAAAAATTAATTCTTCTTTAATGTTCCAAGGTAAATAATAGTCTTTCCCAATTAGATCACTTTTTGTTTTTGCTACAATCAATTTGATCATTATACTGCCACCTTTGCTTTAATGCTAGGATGATAAATATAATTTTTTAATTGAATGTCATTATACTTAAAGTCTTCAATGTTTTTAATTTTTTTATTTAAAATCAATTTTGGAAGTTTTAAAGGTTTTCTTTTGAGTTGTTTTTCAACTTGTTCTAAATGATTTAAGTAAATGTGAGCATCACCTGTAGTGTGGACAAATTCTCCAACTTTTAAGTTTGTAACATGAGCAATCATGTGGGTAAGTAAAGAATAAGAAGCTATGTTGAAGGGAACACCTAAGAACGCATCTGCTGATCTTTGATACAGTTGACAAGAGAGTTTTTTATCATTGACATAAAATTGTACAAAGGCATGACAAGGTGGAAGCGCCATATTATCAATTTCTTTAGGATTTCAAGCATTAAGAATTAACCTCCGAGAATTTGGGTTTTTTTTAATGTTGTTAATCAATTTTGCAAGTTGATCAACACCTTCAAAATTTCTTCATTGTTTGCCATAAATAGGTCCTAAATCTCCATGTTTTTTGCTAAACTTAGTAGATTCTTTAATTTTACTTATAAATTCTTCTAAAGATTCACCGTTATAATCACTTGATTTTTTAAATTCTTCATAAGGTCATTCATTTCAAATGCGAACATCATTATCTACTAAATATTTAATGTTAGTATCACCTTTAATAAATCATAATAATTCATAAACTATTGATTTAAAATGAACCTTTTTAGTTGTAAGTAAAGGAAAACCATTTTTTAAATCATATTTTGTTTGAGAGCCAAAAATAGAAATGGTACCAACACCAGTTCTATCATTTTTATTAAGACCATTTTCTTTAATATGTTTTAGCAGTTCGAGATATTTTTTCATATTTTTTTACTATCTAATTTTTGAATAATTAAAAAATTATATACCAAAGACAAAAAATTTAATTTGTTTGTTTTTAAAAAATAACAAATAAATTATTAATAATATAAAAATAATTTTTACTATTTAAATATATTCGCAAGCTCATTTTCTAAATTATCTTCTGCATTAATCATATCTTTTATATTTAGTGTTAATTTAAAATTAACTTCATTATTTGGATTCATTTTAACCAATTGTTTTTTATTATTTTTTAAATTTACAAAATGTTTTCTTTCTTTATGAACATATTTTATTTTATCTTTATTAATAATTTTATATAGAACTTCATTTTTTGTAATTCCAACAAATATTAAATAGTTATAATTATATCTAGGATTTATTCCGTTAAATTGAAAAGTATTATTTTTTCGACCTTTTCTAGCTGTTTTTATTTCAATTTTTTTTCCTGAAGAAATCATGTCATATTCATCACGTATTATTTTTTTTGTACTATTAAATGGAATATTTGTATTTTTAAAAATTCTTTTAATAAATTCTTCTCCAATTTGACCTACTGCATTTCCTTCAAACTCTTCTAGTTGTCAAAATAAATCATTTTTTTTATTATATTTTTCTAATTCATTATATTTTTCTTCTATTACTTTTAACATTATATTTTTAATCATTTTTTAACTCCAATTTAAAACCATTATCTTTCATTAATTCATATATATGAGCTTTACCTATGTGTCTACATGAATTAGTAGCTAAACTACTATATTTATTTCAATTTGCATTTTTAAATGTTTTTGTAATTTTTGCAATTTTTCTTTTATTAAGAGTGTTAATTTTAATAGCAACACCACTTCCGTATTTAACATCTTTAAAATCATAAACAACTTTATTATCCTTATAAAAAGTTGTTGATAAATAAAAATCAGCCTTTTCATTAAATATTCATCTTTTACCACATTCTCTATTTTTAGCAGTTGAAACAGTAAAAACATCAATAAATTTTTTAAAAGGATTTCATCGACCTAGAGAATATCAACTTAAATCTTGTTCTGTGTTTTTTTTATAATTTTTACTTCAAACTTGAAAAACACATTTAACATCAACATCTAAACCTCCAGGAATATAAAAAGAATTTTCTTCTAATTGTTTTGAATATATTAAATTAAAATTTTTAACTCTATATTTTATACTTCCTTTACCTTTACTTTCAAAAAACATAGGTAATATAAAACAAACAAAATCAGCGTTTTGGGAATAATTTATAAATTCTAATGCTTTAACACCTCTATGACCAAAAGGAGGATTGCCAATAACAATGATGGGAGTTTTTGGTAATTTATATTTTAAGTAATCACTTTTGATAACATCATTTCTTTTTGGATCAATATCAATTCCTATTCGTTTATTTTTAGGAAGCAAGTCCAAGAAACAACCTTCTCCAACACTAGGTTCAACTCAAGTATATTTTTCTATTTTTTCATATTGAGATATTATATTTTTTGCTTTTAAATACAATTTTTTAGCTATACTTCTTTTAGTAAAATATTGATCTAATAAATTATTTTTATTTTTTGTCATTTTTTTACCGTTAACATATTTCAAATCCATAATTATAACCCTCCTTTAATTAATTTTTTTATTTATTATATTCATAAAAATAATTAATTTTTTATTATTTTATTTTTAATAAAAAAAATTAAATTTTGTTTTTTGCACTTTTATTTTTCAAGATTTTATTGATAATAAAAATCTTAATATATAAATTATAACATTCAAAATATAAATTATATATTGTAGAAAAAAACTATCAATAAAAACTTATTTTTTAATTAATATTAATTTATAATTTTCTTAATTATGAAAAAATTAACCTGGGAAGAATATTTTTTAGCACTCGTTCAAATTACTAGTTTAAGGTCAAAAGATCCTAATACTAAAGTTGGAGCTATTATTGTTAATCCAAAAAATAGAATCATTTCAACAGGGTATAATGGAATGCCTCTTGGAGATGATACTTTTACTTGAAAAAAAGAACATAAAGATTATTATCAAACTAAGTATGCTTATGCCATTCATGCTGAATTAAATGCGATTTTAAATTCAACTAGAAGTGTTGAAAATTCTACTTTATATACAACATTATTTCCTTGTTCACAATGTGCTAAAACTATTGCTCAATCAGAAATTAAAAAAGTTATTTATAAAGAAGATAAATATAGTCACACCAAAGACATTATTGCTTCTAAAAAAATCTTTGATCAATGTAATGTTGAATATAAACAAGGTGTTGAAATTAGTGTTGAAGTTAAAAAATAGGTAATAATTTTAAAATAAAAATCACATTAATGATTTTCTATTGTAATTTTTTTACATTAGATTTTATTTTTTTGTTATAATGAAGATATAAATTTTTAAAATTAAAGGAGATAAATAAAATGTTATTACAAAAAATAATTATTAAAAATTTTGAAGGAATTAGTGAAAAACAAGAAATTGATTTTAGCGTTTCAAACAAAACTAAAGAAATATTAAAAGATAATTTGATGTTTAAAAATGAAGATAATTCGTTAATTCCATCAATAATTGGTTTTATGGGTAAAAATGCTTCTGGAAAAACATCAATAATTGATGCAATAAAAATTACTATTGATTTAATTTTTCGTCCTGAAATATTATTTAATCAATTTTATAGCGAAAATATAATTAATAAATCAAATATTGAAAATAAAATAATCAATATTAATGATATCAATGATAATGATGATTTAAAAAATATTATTGTTAGAAATAATAAATTAATTCATAATTTTTTACAACTTACATTTGAAAATAAAAGAAAATTATTTCCAAGTGAATATGATGAATTTTTAGAAAAAACATTTAATTCTTGTTCTAATGATCAAAAAAATCCAATTGAAATAGAAATGTTTTTCAAAAACAAAAAAGATATTTATAAAATTAAATTAAATTTTAGAAAAAATAATTTAAATCGTTCAGTTTATAAAAATAATCAATCAATTGAAATGGAAATATTTCCTAAGACAGTTTTTTTTGGAGCATTACATTTTAATAATGATTTAAATGAATTTAAATCAATTTTAAATTTACAATGAAAATTAATTGAATTAATTGGTCAAAAAACATATAATTTGATTTTAAGAATGATTGATGATAATGTAAAAGAAATAAATTTTACAATTGATAATGCTAAAAAAATTAAATTTACCAGTTTGCATATGAATAATAAAACTATAATATCATTCAATCAGCTTTCCACAGGAACAATTAAAATTTTAAAATTTATTGCAATATTAATAATTGAAAATTCTAGATCAAAAAAAGATTTAACAATTTTTATTGCTGATGAAATTAATAATTATTTACACGCAAAATTAGTTGATTTTTTATTCAAATTGTTATCAAAAAATTTATCTAATTGTCAACTTATTTTTACAACACATTCACCAAGTGTTATGGAAAATCTTCATCGTCATGCAGTTTGAGTAATTCAAAATGAAGATCTTCTTAAAATTAGGAAAGTAGGTTCAATTTTAAGAGAAGATAATAGTTTTTATAAAAAATTTATTACCGAAGAAATTTCTTCTCATCCATCTAGTTCTGAAATTGATGAAGTTTTATATGAACTTAGCAAAAAATAACAAAGTTATTGTATTTGCAATTTTAGAAGCAAAAAAAGCTTATACAGAAATAAATTTTTTTGAACAATTTATTAATTCTATAAAAGATAAATATAAAAAAATTTCTTTTATTTATCCTTTTGGTATTGATGGAAATATTAAAAATTTTGAAAAATTTGTTAATAATTTTTTTGGTAAATTAGAATATAAAATTTCACCAAAAAATGTTAAAGAAAAAATTAATATTTTTGATAATAATATTTTTGATACTATTTATATTTTTTGTATTTGAGATACAACAAAACGAAAAAATAATTTTAATAAAAATTACAATTTATTAAAAAATTCTAAAAAAAATTCTAAAAATATTGAATATGAATGTTTAATTTTTAAAAAAGGTATAGAACAAGGATTAATTGGTAAATTTTTTCAAAAAGAACTATTATCAATAAAGCAACTTTGTCAAAAAATGCATTATGAATCAAAAGACAAATTTAAATTAAAAAGTAATAGAAATTTATTTTATCGTGTTATGGAAAAAGCTAATATTGACACTAATAATAATCTTTTAATTAACATGAAAAAAAGATTGTCTAGTAATGGTGAAACTAATTTTGTAAAAATATTAAATTTAATTGAAGAATCAAATAAAAATTAATTTTTTTTACTTTAACAAAAATAAATGTTGTATTTTTAAAATTCTTCTTTTTTATCTTTTTTTAAATTCATTAAAAAATGTTTTTCAATAAATTTTTTTAATTCATTTTGGTTCATTTTTGAAAAGAAAAATTCATTTAAAACTTTAATTGAATTTTCATGTTTTTTCTTTGATGAATTTATATATTGATTTCCTTCTTTATAATTATTTTCTAATATTTGTTTTAGTACATATATTGAGTTTACACGTATAGAAGCTTTTAAATTTTCACCCATAATAATTTCAGTATTAAATTTATTAGTAGATTCAAATAATTTAATTTGCTTAATTGTTTTTTTGTATGAACTATTTTTTGAAAAA
This sequence comes from Metamycoplasmataceae bacterium, assembly GCA_965263245.1. Taxonomy (GTDB): domain Bacteria; phylum Bacillota_I; class Bacilli_A; order Mycoplasmatales; family Metamycoplasmataceae; genus DT-68. The sequence goes on from CBDHHR010001146.1 coordinate 14,461, forward strand.
GACATTGGAAAAATAAAAATATTTTTGTTAATTCTATTTGAAATTTCTAAATGTTCTTTTAAATTTAAATAAATTTTTCTAATAAATGAAAAAATAGAATTTTCAATTTTTCATTTGTTGTTAGAAATTAAATTAATTTCCTTAGTTTTTATAATCATATCAACATTATTTTGTCTAATAAACTTATCATAATGTAGTAAATTAAGTAAAAATTCTTCAATAACATATTTTGATATTGAAAGTTTTTTAGCAACACTTTGAATATTTTTTTGTTTTATCTGTTTTTCATTGTTTCTATTTTTTAACAATTCATCTAATATTTTTTGAGCAAAATTATAGGCTTCTTCAATTTTTATTAATAAATTCTTACTTTCGTTGATTTTAATTATTTGTCTAGGGTAATAATTATTTTTTAATTTTTTAAAATTTAAATATTCTTTTTCTTTTAATTTATTTTTCGTTTTTAGATGTTCTAATATTTTTTTATCAGAATAAAAAATAAATTTAAACTTTGGAAATGAAATTTCATCAAAATATTTTTTTCATATTCCTTCTAGATCTATTTTATAAATACTATTAAAAAATTTATATTTTTTTAAGTAATTATTATATTCATCTTTTTTATTATTTTTTCTATAAACAAATGCTTTTGTAAAAATACCAGAAGGTCTAATTATCAAAGGAGGAAAACCAGATTTATTTGATAAATCTCTTTGTAGCATTATAAAACAAGTTTTTAATCTTGTTTCAATATCAGAATTATTTTTTGTTGAAATAAAAGTATTTGTTGATAAAGATTCAAAAGACATTATTAAATTTCGTTTATTTTCTTTTTCATATTTATAAATAATTGCTTTGATTATGTATATTAATTCAAAAATTTTTATTGATGACATTCCATATAATGTTTTTATAAAAGTAAATTCATCTGTTGAAGGTGATTTATTGCTTTTTACTGGAAAACTAATTCCAAAACCATTAATTTTTGTTTTTCTTGCTGCTCTTCCCACTTCTTGTAAATAATCACTAAGTGTTCCAGTTAAAGCATAATGAATTACATATTTTATGTCTATTATATCAATGCCCATACCAAATGCTTTTGTTGCAAGCATAATTTTTATTGTTCCATTTTTATATTTTTCAAAAGATTCTTTTTTATCATATTTTTCCATATCTCCTTCATACATCAAAGTTTTAATATTATTTTTTTTTAAAAATTGATAACAATATTTTAATTGAGTTTTATAAGGAAAATATATTAAAATTTTTTCATTAATATTATCTTTAATAAAATTAAAAATTTTTTTAAATTTATAATCTTGATATTCTATTTTTTGCATTTGTTTTTTTATATCTGAAAATATCTGAAAATTTATATCTTTTCTATAAGCGGGAGCAATTATTTCTATTGTATCATTCATTAATAAATTAGTTTTTGTTTCATTATTCATTGCATCATTGTTAGTTATATGATATGAAGCAGTCGCAGTAAAAGTTGCAATTAAAAATTTATTTTTTTCTCTTTCTCTTTTTATTCAACTATCTAAATATCAATAATCAGGTCTAAAACCTTTTCCTCAAGTTGTTACGATGTGAGCTTCATCAATTATTAAAGCACCCATTTTTCTACTTGCAAATAATTTTTCATAATTATTTGCAAGTAAAGTTTCAGGTGAAACATAAATAATTGAAATTTTATTTTTTTCTATTTTTTCAATTACATTTATTTTGTCAATATAAGATAAATCAGAATGAATTGCACCAACTTTAGAATATATTTTTTTCATTTCATTTACTTGGTCATTCATTAATGCTATTAACGGAGATACAACAATTGTAATTCTTTTATAATTTTCAGATAATAAATATGCTAAGCTTTGAAACATTAAAGATTTACCAGCACCAGTTGGAGCAGTTATAAAATGATTTTTATAATTTTTGTTTTCAATTGCATTAATAGCATTTTTATACAATGATTGTATAATGTTTTCTTGTGAAACTTTTATTGTTTTGTTATTAATATCAGGAGATTTATAAATTTCATATTTTTTTCATACAAAATTATCTTTAAATTTTAACTTAGCAAATTTACTAACATCATAATCATAATAATCTAATTTATTAAAAATTGTTTGTTCTTTTTTTGTTGCAATGTTAAAAATTTTAGATCATTTTTTTAAATATTTTAAAGGGTTATTGGAGATGTTTGAATAATATATTTCTTTTTGCATTCTATACTCTAAAATTTTTTCTATTAATGAATTAATATTATCTATATTTTTAATAAAGAAAATTTCATTTTTAAATTTTACATCTTTATAAACATATCATTTTGTTTTATAAATATCAATATTATCAAAAAATTTTAAATCATATTTCTCTTTCTTTTTTTCAAAGATAAAATTCAAATAACCAAATTTATTTTTAAAAATAAATTCAATATTTTTTAAATTAAAAAAATTTTTATTTTTTATTATAGAATCATATTCATAATTTGATAAAACAATTTTCTTTTTTTTATTAATTTTTTTATTAGTTTTATTTAATCAATCAAGATCAATGTTTATTATTTTTTCTTTTTTTTCTAAATCTACTAAAATTTTTTTCATAAAATAATTATAACAAGACTTTTTTAAAGTAATTTTTACCTTATAATGATTTATTAATAAATAATGTGTTTTAAAATATTTTAAAACATACTAATTTATTAAAAGCTTAATTAAAGTATTTTTTAACCTTTTTAATTTTTTGGTAATTTTAAATGTAAAAATTTCTAGATTAAATATTTCTTTTAAAAGAAAATCTTCTAAAAAATTTAAATGAAGAATTTCTTTTTTAGATTTTGGAGAATGTTTTATAGTTGTTCCAGTTTCATTTATTTTAATGATTTTTTGATTTATTTTATTTTTTAAAGAATAATAAATTTGATAATTTTTTCATTTTTTAGAAGTTACTTTAAATAAATATCCGTTAAAACCTTCTAAAGCATTATTTACTAAACCGGTGTTTCCATCTAGTGAAATAGTAATATCACCTATTTTTATGTTTGATTCATTTAGTACATATCTATTAATTTTATTGTTAGCGGCTGAAACATTTAAAAACGGAGTAGTTCCGACTTGATTTTTAATTGGTAATAATCCTTTTTCAAAATTGTAATTATTTTTTTCACTAGCAATAATAGAAGTATTTTTAGTAATAAAATTAATGATTTTATTTAACTTTTTTATTTTTAATTCTAATTTTTCAATAGGTTCAATAATGTCTATTATTTGTTTTTGAACTTTTAAGTTTGGAATATTAATTTTTATTTTATTTAAACTATTTTGACTAATATTGTATCTAGTATAACCGGTTGCATATTTTTTAACAATATTTCTAAATACTAAACTCCTAAAAAAATATCCAGCATATTTAGGATTTAATATTGAATGTTTAAATCTAAATCTTTTAGAAAAACCATTAAAAATAGCATTTTCGTTTGATAAGTAAACAGAACTAAATGCTATTTAAAATTTATTGTTTCAGAAGAAGCAGTAAAAAAAACATCACCATATTTTACTTCATATTTTAAAATATCTTTATTATTTGCATCATATTTTCTTAAAACTACATTTTTTTCTATTGATAAATTATTTAAAATATCCATATAATTTACAAAATTAATTCCTTTAATCATAAATCTATTTTTTTGAAGATTAGAAATACCACCTTTAAAATTGACCTATATCTCCAAGTTTATAAACTGCCATTAAAAAACTTTCTAATTAAAAAAATAATGTATTTTAAACTACATTATTTATAATTGATAATTATAAAGAAGAATAATGTAAAATCTATTTTAGACTTGCTTATTTAAAAGATTATTAGTTTTTGAATTAACATCTTTTAAAACATATAATTTTAAAGAAAAGATCTATTGAATTAGAAGTATATTTTTTCACAAAAATCTTTATTTCAAAACTTAAAAAAAGTTTGATTTTAAAATAAAACTTTTTTTAGTAGTTTTGTAATAAAGAATTATTGTGAAAAAATATTCTTCTAATTCAATTAGATCTTTTCCCCTTTAACATCTATTGTTTTATTTTGTTAATAAAACACTTAATTCTTTTTAAAAGTTAATATAATTTTGCATTTTTCTTCTTTATAATTCAAAAAATATACAATAGTGTAGTTTAAAATACACATTTAATTTTAATTAGAAATGTTTTTTAATGGCAGTTTATAAACTTGGAGATATATCAATTATTAAAAATGGCACAACACCTTCAACCAAAGATAAAAATTTATGATTAAAAGAAATCCCTTTTTTTGGTCCTTCAGATTTTAAAAAATATGGAAACCAAAAGATATATAACAAAAAATAAAAACAAGTTAAAAAGATCAGGTACAACTCTAATTTCTTCAACTGCAACTATCTGGAAACGTTGGTCTTTTAAAAGTTGAATCATGATTTAATCAACAAATAACTTCTATTGAACCAAATAATAATTTTCTTTTAGATAAATATTTATATTATTATTTTCTTAAAAATTTAAAAAAAATTAAAAATATAAAAGGTAGTGGTTCCATTTTTACAATTTTAAAAATAGGAACTTTAAAAAATTGAAAAATAAATTTACCTTCTTTAAAAACACAAAAACAAATAATAGACATTATTGAACCTCTTGAAAAACTTATTAATAAACTTAAATTAATAAAAAATAAAATAAAAATTTTACTAATAAATCAGTACTTACAAAAAGAAAATAAATATGTAAATTTAAGTAAAATTATTTTTAAAAAAACTCAAAAAAGATCTAAACAAAATTTTTATTTTCAAACTAATGCTGTTTTAGAATTAAACATAGATTTTTCAAAAATCATTAATTTAAATAAAGCTAATAAAGTTCCTTCTAGAGCAAATTTAGTTCCGCAAGATAATTCTATTTTATTTTCAAAACTACTAGGAGAAAATAAAATATTACCATGATTTAATGAGCTACAAAATCAATGTGTTTTTTCAACTGGTTTTTATAATGTTCAATCAAAAAATTTAGACCATGTTTTATCTTTTTTACTTACTAAAGATTTTAAAGAACAAAAAATAATTTTTGCTAACGGAACAACAATGGTTGGTATAAATGATAACTCAATAAAAAATATAAAAATTAAAAAACCTAATGAAAATAGCAATGTATTTTCAAAGTTTATTTTTAAATTAATTTTTTTAGAAAATAAAATAAACTTAATAAAAAATAAAGTGTTAAATTTATTAATTAAATAGAAAATATCCCGATGTTTTGATATTGAAATCAAAATAAAAATGATTTAAGATTTTATTGACGTATAACCAATATAGGATTTACTATATTAAAAGTAATCAAATAATTTTTTTGTTTATTAAATAGTTTAATACAAAAATTTAAACTTTTTATTTTTGATAAAAATAGAGATTTATATATTGGTATTGCTGTTAATAGAAAAAAAATTAATGATTTTTTTATTTTTATAGAATCAATTTTAAATACTATTATTATTTATAACTTGATTTGCTTTTATTAGGTTTTTTACTAAAAGAATTTTTCATTTGAATATTACGAATAGTATTTGCCATTTCCATATTTCCTGATGCTCTTAAACGCTTTATTAATTGAGTAACAGCTAAATTATATTCTTCTTTTGTACCGTAACCTTTTTCTATAAAATCATATAGATACTCTTTTTTAAAATCTTTCACTCCCTTTTTAATTAATAAATTAATTATATTTTATTCTTTATATTAAACTTGTAAAATAAGTATTTTAAATTCATTTAAAAAATATAAATTTTTTTAATTACTATTTTTTATTTATTTTTCTAATGTTTTCAAATGATCAAATTAAATTTTTAGCAATTGGGTTGTAATCATAATTTTCTTTAACTTTTTTATTTTCATCTTCATATTTTTTAATTAGGGTAATGATATAAATACTTAATCCCATTGAATAATGTCCTCTAAATTGATTATAAATATTTTTTTTACTTATTAAATAATTACCAATAAATTCATATGTTGCAATATTAATGTAAATCGATAAATTATTAGTTTCTTTAGAATAATCAATTTCACATGGTTTTTGCTTATTAAAATCTAATCGATCATAATTCTTATCTTCTTCTTTATCAATAAAAAAGATTTTTGTTTTTGGATATCCTAAATTTTTTGGTTTTTCCGAAGGGTTAATTTTTTTAATGTTAACATCTTTAACAAAAGTTCCATTGAGAATATCAAATGTAATTGTTAAAATTTTATTAAGTGGAATTTCTTTAGCATCAAAAACAATAAAACCATTTTGACCTTTTTGGTCTTTACTAATAAATTTTAATGAATTAGGTAATTTAATGATTTTAATAGCATTTAAAACAACGCTACGTTTACCATCAGTTTTATACCTGATTTTTAATTTGTCCTTGGAAAATCTATGTGGATTAAGAACCTTAAAATTAAAATAAGTGGGGAAATCCTTTAAATTTTCTTCAATTGTTTGAATTTGATGTTTGGTTATTGATTTTTTTATTTCGAATGAAGAACGAACTTTTCCTTTTGAAAATAATGAACCAAGCTTTTTAAGATTTTTTGAAAGCTCTTTACTAAAAAATTTATCATCATGAAAAATACTAGTTGTCATTTCTCTAATTTTTTTATTAATAGATTGTAATTTTTTAGATTTATTAAGATAATTTATTATTTTCTTTTTAATTTCTTCTCAAAAATAACCACTCTCTGAAATATTTTCACGTGATGATGATAAAATTGATTTTTTCTCATTTTTAGAAATATTTGTAAGTTCAACTTCACAAACAAATCTCTTTTTAAGAAATGAAAGTTCAGCATCATTTAATAATGAATTACCAAAATAACCTTGTGTTTGTCCGTTCATAGTAAAATTAAAAGGACTTTGTGAATTTTTTAAATAGAAATTAAGTTGGTTTTTTGGAAAATTTTTTTCATTAGACATAATGACTCATCATCTTATATAAATTTTTGAACCTTCTTTTGTTTTAAGTTTTTTCTCTTCAAAAAATTTTTTATCTTTAATTTTTTTTATTAAATTATTTCTTGCTCCTTCAATTAAAATTTTTTTATCATTATCAATATTTTGAAATCTATCTATTAATGTAAACGGTAATGGTGGATGAAAAAGTCGATTTGTAAGTAAATTGTAAATTATTTTTTGATATTCGCTTTTTGAACTTTGTTTTTTATAATATGTAGCTACATTAATAATTTTTGTACCTCTTTCCTTTAAAACAAATGAAGAAGCAAAATTTGAATCACCATTAACAACTTTTACAATGTATTCATAAAATCCATTTTTAGTTTCTTTAGTTCCAGGATTATAACGAATAATAGTCATAACTTCTTTGTCGTTTTTATCTTTAGAATGAATGATGGTAAATTCGTTAAATTTAACTGAAGTAGAACCACCTTGACCGTAAGCGCCCATTAAATATTTTTTCTTTAATTTGTTAGCACCACCTAATTTTAAAATTGTATCTTCAAACTCATTGTTACTAATTCCAATACCTTTATCAGTTACAATTGTGGTAATATTTTTTTCAGAATCTTTATTTTGTGAATTATATATAGAAATATTTATAAGGTTTTTAAACTCTTTTTCACCTATTTTCTTTTTAATTTCATTAGCTAAATGATCAGGTTTTTTTACATTTCAGTTATATCTAAGATAATACTTTTCTAAAACAGCATCAATTGCATTTGTAACTCGTTCAGTTAAGCCAGCACCAGGATCTGTAAGCGTTTGAATAAAACCTTCATTATTAAAAATACCACCTAGTGGTTTTCAAGTATAACCCTCATTTTCAAGATCTCTAATTTTATTTTTAACATCCTTTTCAGTTATTAACATTTAAAAATTATATATTTTTTTAAAATCAAAAAAAGATTATTATTTACATAAATAGTTAAAAATAAATGATTTTTTATGTTTGATTAAAAGATATTTTTAACGTTTTTTTAATAAAAATAATGTTTGTTTAATTTTTTATAAAATCATTAACATTATTTTTTAAACTAGAAATTGTAACTGTTATATTTTCTCTAATGATTTTATTAATTTCTTCTGCAAGTAATTTCTCTCCAACATCACTTAAATCGCTAGATAATTGTCTACATGCTTTTAAAAACATTCTTTCATCACCTTCATAGTGTGCTTTTACCATTTTAATTAAAGTTTTTCTTTCCATATTTTAAACCTTCTTATATATTATTTATATTATTATTATTATGTAATAAAAATGAAAAAATGAAATTAATTTTTATTAAATAATCACTTTAATTTATTTTGATTCTAAACTAGTTTTTTTATTTTACAAAATTTAAAATAAGTTTCATTTAAACAATAATAATTATGTTATAAAATTAATAGGAAAAATCAAAAATTACAATTAAAAGTTTTTAAAATAATTAAAATAAACAATATTTGAAAAAAATCTTAAAGTCTTTAAAATAAGCTTTTTAGCTCACTAAATGAACTTTTTTATTTTTTTATATAAAGAAAAATTTTATAATTCAACGTACAAAAAGAAAGGAAAATTATAAAATTATTTTATTAGAAATAATTATTTAAATATTCAAAATAATATCTATCATTTAAATTTTAATTTTTAGTGTTAATTAAAATAATGATTGTAAAAATATTTTTAAAAATTAATTTTATAAATAATATGTGGAAAGATGAAAAGGTTAAAAGTTGTATTAGATTCAAAACAGATTGATGAAAAAAATTTTTTATTTTTAAATAATTTAAATAGAAAAATAGAAAAATGAAATAAAAATAATAGAAAAAAAATTATAACTTGCAATGAAATTATGACTTCAAAAATAGAAAATAAGAAAAAAGTAAACAAACTTTGACTTATTAAATTTAAAGAAAGAATTAATAATGAAGAGTCAAGATTTAATGCAAGATAAATACATTGCATTAAATGCATTGTTAAAAACCTATTCTAAAAAAACACATGATTATGCTCCTGACAAAGAGGCAGCAGATTTATACTTAAAGCATCATATTAAACCAAATATGAAAAAATTTAAAGGTGTTAAAGAAAGAATAGAATATTTAGTAAAAAATAATTATTATGAAAAAGAAGTTATTGACAAATATTCAATGCAAGAAATTGAAGATATTACTAAATATGCTTACAGTTTTAAGCATTCATTTCCAAGTTTTATGGGGATATTAAAATTCTTCAATACTTATGCTTTAAAAAGTTTTTCAGGTAAAAAATATTTAGAAACTTATGAAGAAAGAGTGGTTATGAATGCTCTTCTTCTAGGTGGCGGTAACATTAAAAGAGCAAGTGCAATTTTAAAAACTATAATTAAAGGAAAGTTTCAACCTGCTACTCCAACTTTTTTAAATGCTGGTAAAAAACAAAGAGGTGAATTTGTTTCTTGTTATTTATTAAGGGTTGAAGATAATATGGAATCAATTGCAAGAAGTATTACTAGTTCATTACAACTTTCAAAAAGAGGTGGTGGAGTTGCTATTTGTTTAACAAATTTAAGGGAAACAAAATCTCCAATTAAGAAAAATGATGGCTTATCATCTGGTATTATTCCGGTTATGAAATTATTAGAAGATTCATTTTCTTATGCTAATCAACTTGGTCAAAGACAAGGTGCAGGAGCTGTTTATTTAAACGTTCATCATCCAGATATTTTAACTTTTTTAGATACTAAAAAAGAAAATGCTGATGAAAAAATTAGAATTAAATCTTTATCTTTAGGTGTTGTTATTCCAGATGTTACATTTGAACTTGCAAAAAACAATGAAGACATGGCTTTATTTTCTCCCTATGACATTGAAAGAGTTTACGGAAAGGCAATGACAGATATTTCAATTACTGAAGAATATGAAAACATGTTATATAACCATAAAATTAGAAAAAGTTTTATATCTGCACGTAAATTATTTATGAAAATTGCTGAGCTTCATTTTGAATCTGGATATCCTTACTTAATGTTTGATGACACTGTTAATAATAGTAGTGCTTATAAAAAAAGAATTATTATGTCAAATTTATGTTCTGAAATTGCTCAAGTTTCAACAAAATCAACATATGAAAACAATTTAAACTACATTAAAGTGGGAAATGATATTTCATGTAACCTAGGTTCTATTAACATTGCAAAAATTATGGATGAGGGACAAGAATTTGGTGAAGTTATTGAAAATTCAATTAGATCATTAGATTACATTTCAAGAAATAGTGATTTTTCTCCAGTTCCCTCAGTTCAAAAAGGAAATGATAAAACTGCTGCTATTGGTCTTGGAGCAATGAATTTACACGGGTTTTTAGCAACAAATAAAATTTACTATAATTCAGTTGAAGCTGTTGATTTTACAAACATTTTCTTTTATACTTTTGCTTATAATGCTTTTAAAGCTTCAAACAAAATGGCAATTGAAAATAAAAAAGCATTTTATAAATTTGAAGAATCAAAATTTGCAACTGGTGAATATTTTGAAAAATATACCGAATGTGAAGAAAACTTTTGAACTCCTGCAACTGAAAAAATTAAAAAAATCTTTAAAAAATACAAAGTTGATGTTCCTACAAAAAACGATTGAATTAAATTATCAAATTCAATTCAAAAACACGGTTTAGCAAACGGTTATTTAATGGCCATTGCTCCAACTGGTTCAATTTCATATTTAAGTTCTTGTACTCCTTCACTTCAACCGGTTGTTGATGCTATTGAAGTTAGAAAAGAAGGAAAACTTGGTAGAGTTTATTATCCAGCTTATAATCTTAGCAAAGAAACCGCAAAGTATTATGAAAGTGATGCATATGACATTGGTCCAAACCCAATTATTGATGTTGTTTCAGCTGCTCAAAAACACATTGATCAAGCAATATCATTAACACTATTTATGAAAGATACTGCTACCACTAGAGATCTTAATAAAGCTTATATTTATGCATACAAGAAAAAATGTAAAACTATTTATTATGTAAGAATTAGACAAGATGTTATTGATGGTTTTGAATCATATGAAGATGATTGTGAAGCTTGCACAATATAAAAAAATAATTAAAATTTAAACTAATATATTATTTTAAAAATCAATTTTTTTGAAAAATATTAAATATAAAAAAATATTATAAAAAACGAATATATTAAATTGAAAAATTGCTTTTAACACGAAAATCATTAGATATAATTTAATAATAAATTATTAATAATAAAAATTTATAGGACGTGTTAAATGGAAGAAAAAATAATATTTGCTTTATATTCAAATAAAGCCTTAGACAATTTAAAATCATACATAAAAATTAATAATCAAGAAAAAGTTTCTGATTATGAAAAATCTTTTTTTTATAATAATAATTGAAGATCTCAAAGGGAAAAAAATAAGAAAATTATTCAAAAAGAAAAAAATAAAAAATCTAATAATCAAGATTATGAAATAAAGGAAATGTTAGAGTTAAAAGATATTAAATTTTTTGAAGATCAACAAAAATTTTCTAAAGATAAAGAAACTTGTTCAATGTATTTTTACTTAAATACAATAAGAAACTTTTATTCTCATGAAAAAAAGAAAGATTTAATAGAAGAAAATAAAAAACATTTAGATCATTCAGAAGAAAAAATTTTATCTTCATTTAAAGCTTTTTTTAAAAATTCTTCTTTTAGAAGCTTTTTCTATAATGATTTTGATAAAAAAACATTAAGAATTTTAGTAATTTCTTTATTTTTAAATAAATTAAATTTAAATGATTTTCATAGTAAATTAGATTGAGCTGAAAATAAAAAAATAGATGTTTGTCAAATATGAAAAAAATATAAATTTTCTTGTTCAAAAATCAATGTAAATTTTGATGTTAGATGAAAAATAATTAACTATATTAAAAATTTTAATGATTTTAAGAATAAAAAAGTTGTTTTTATAAAAAATTCAAAAGATTTATTAAATTATAAATTTAAAGATAAAAATATCTATTTTAAACATGCTAAATCATCTAAAAAACAAAAAGTAAATAAATATTTATTAAACGTTTTTGATAAAAAGAAAATGAACCAAAAATATCAATTAAACTTTAATTCTTTGCAAAACTTATTTTATGTTTATGATGGAAATAAAGATATTTACCAATTATTATTCAATAATCATTTTTATGAACAAAAAGAAAATCCAAATAGTGATGATTTTAATGGTTTTACAAAAATGGTTAAGTCAGAAAATGTAAACGTAAGAAATTTATTAAAAATATTAAATAGAATCATTAAATATGACTCAAATATAACTTATGAAGAATTATCTAGTAATAATTTTGAACTACTACATAGTTCATTTATAAATAAAAATGTAGAAAATCTTAAAAATAATGAATTTTTTAAAGATTATTTTAAAACTTGTTTAAATTTAGAATTAAATGATGTTAAAAATATCGATAATTTAAAAGAAAAAATAAAAACTTTTATATTAAATTATGTTAATAATGAGCAAAAATTTGATGAATATAAAAATAGAGAAAAATCTCATTCTAATCAAAAATATACTATTAAAAATAAAAAAAATATTTCTAAAAATAAAAAAAATATTTCTTCTCAAAAATTAAGTTTAGAAGTTACCAAAAAATTACACCAAAAATTTAATCTAAATTGAAAAAATGAAAATGTTAAAAAATACGTATTTCCAATAATTAATTTTTATTGTAATATTTTCAATAAAATAGAAAAAACAAAAAATTATTCTTTTAATTCAGATGTATTTACGAATGAAGAAAAAGAAAATTTACCAATTGGTTTTGAAATTATTAAAGATGAATTATTATCAAGAATACCTATAAGTAAAAATAAGAAAATCATTTCTATAAATGAAATTAATAAATTAGATAAATTAAAAATTCAAATTGAACCTTTTAAAGAACAAAGTTTTAGACAAATTTTAACAAGCAAATTATTTCTAAGCATGTTACATTCATATAATAAAACTTTTAAATTAAATAATGTAATTGAAGAAAATGATTTTAATGTTGTAAAAAAAGATTTTGAAGAATATAGAGAAAAAGAAATTATGTTTTTTGAAAAAGTAATTTTTTGGGATGATCAAGAAAATAATTCCAAAAAGCAAAAAATGAGAAATATGGTCTTGCACAATGATCTTTTATCCAAAAAATCATGCAATGGTGATTATAATTTATTTAAAGAATTTATAAATGAACTAATTTCTAAACATTAAAAATCTAGGTTTTAGTACTAGTGCGTATGACACTAGTCTTAAACAAGCTACAGCAGCACATTCAAGATTATGATGTTTTGGTACTAGTGCCTATGACACTAGTCTTAAACTATACTTTGTTAGTTGTTTTGATTGAAATTGTTTTGGTACTAGTGCGTATGACACTAGTCTTAAACTGGAAAATACTTTCCGGCTTTTATGCAAAAGTTTTAGTACTAGTGCGTATGACACTAGTCTTAAACCCATAGTTTAGAGACTTGGCTAACCGGTCTGTTTTAGTACTAGTGCATATGACACTAGTCTTAAACGCTAATGGTAATTAACCATACTCTAAAACTGTTTTAGTACTAGTGCGTATGACACTAGTCTTAAACCTTTTAACACTACATCAACCGAACCGAGAAGTTTTAGTACTAGTGCGTATGACACTAGTCTTAAACCCTCGTCTTTGTTTGTTTGAATGGGAATTTGTTTTAGTACTAGTGCGTATGACACTAGTCTTAAACATCAATAAAAAAAATCAGCGTTTGCTGATTTTTTGTTTTTAAAAAGTAAGTGAAATGTTAAAAAAATGATGATTTTAAAAAATAGTTTATTTTTTAAAGATAGCAAAAATTACTAAAGTGATATTTTAATTTGTCTTTAATTAAATCAGGAAATAAATTTAAAAATTTTTATGTAAAAATATCAAAATAATCCTTAATTTTATTTTTCATTGCAATTATTCCTGACTCATTAATTTTTCTTATGTTATATTCATTTGGATTTTCTTTTAAATACTTTCGAATTGATTTAAAATTTTCAATTAATAAATCTGTTCCAACATTTATCTTAGTTATGCCACTTTTTATAGCATTTTTAATATCTTTAAAAGCTATTCCCGAAGTTCCGTGCATCACTAGTGGAATTGGTATTACTTGCGAAGCTTTTTTAATTAAATCAAAATTAAGTTTTGCTTTAGCTTTGTATTTTCCGTGCGTAGTTCCAAAAGCTATTGCTAAAAAATCAGGACTTGTTTGCTTGTAAAAACTTATTACATTTTCAAGTGAAGGAATCAAATTTTTTGCAACGTTTAAATGATCTTCTTTACCACCAACATGACCAATTTCAATTTCTAACTCAACATTTTTTTTCTTTGCTAGCGTTTTTACTTTATTTGATATAGATACATTTTCTTTTACATCTAGTTGCGATCCGTCATACATCACTGAAGAAAATCCATCGTTAATCGCTCTTTTTATTAAGTCTAAATCCTGAGTATGATCAAGGTGCAAGGCAACATTAACCTTAGCTTTTTTAGCTACTGAAAACATTGCAGGAACAATATAATCATATTTAATTCATTTTAAAGCACCAGAAGTAATTTGAACTATAACATCGTTTTTTGTCTCTTCTGCAGCTTCAATAACTGCTCTTAACATTTCTAAATTTAAAATGTTAAAAGCAAAAGCACCAACTTTTTTAACTTTAGCCTTATTTAAAATTAATGATGTTTTTACTAAGCTCATATAAAGTCCTTTTATAAAAATTATAATGTATATTTAGAAAATGCACTTTTTACAAGTTATAAATAATTTTAATAGTTAAATAGTTAATTATAATTTTTAAAAACTAACAATATTTTTTAATTAACATTTCTAAATTACTTTTAAAAATTATAAAATATTTTTATTCAAAATAAGTCAAAAAAGTTCAAAAAAAGTCATATAATTATTTTAGAGGCAAAATGCTTAAAGAAGAAATAAAACTACAAATAGTTAGAAAAGTAAAAGATTTAAATTTTATAAAATACGAACAAATAGTAAACGATTTTCAATTATCGCTTTCATCAGCAAAAAGATATTGTAAAGAACTTTCAATGTCAAATAAGTTAAAAATTGTTAGAGGTGGAATTACATCAAATCAAAATTTTGAACTAAATAATTTAAGTAAACAAAAAATTAACATCAAGCAAAAACAAATAATTGCCGAAAAAGCAATTAAAAAAATTAAAAATTTCGATGTTATTTTTTTAGATGCAGGAACCACTACAATTGAAATTGCAAAAAAACTTCCTGAAGATAAAAACCTTGTTGTATTTACAAATAATATCGACATAATTTCTTCAATTGCCTCTAAAAACGTAAAAACGTATCTTATTGGTGGAAAAATTAATTTTAACACCTTGGCCATAATTGGAAGTTTAGCAATCGAAACAATTAATAAGCTAAAATTTGACATTGCATTTATTGGGTGTAATGCTTATGATGGTACGTTTTTATACACAACCAATTTTGAAGAAGCTGTTTTTAAAAAAAAGTTAATAGACGTGTCTAAAACTTTTTATTTTTTAGCAGACTCTTCTAAAAAAAACAAAAGTCTTCCTTACAAAATTATTGAATTTAAGGAAGCAAACATAATTAATTAGAAAGGAAAAAAATGACTAAAAAGATTAAAAAAGTAGTAGCTGTTACATCTTGTGCCACAGGTATTGCTCATACTTTTATGGCTGCTAAGGGTTTAGAAAACGAAGCTAAAAAACGTAAAATAAAAATTAAAGTTCAAAAAAACGCCCAAAGCGGAATAGAAGATAGATTAACAGCCAAAGAAATTAAAGAAGCAGATGTTGTGATTATTGCTTCAGATATTAAAGTTGACATGTCAGTGTTTAATAATAAAAAATTAGTACAATTCCCTGTTAAAGCAGGAATGAAAAATGCTGCAAAAGTTTTTGATTCATTATTAGAAGCAAAAGTTTATAGTTATAAAGGTACTAAGCAAGTTGGTGAAGAAAGTGAGGAAAATGTTGCTAAAACGTTTAAAGAAGAGTGTAAACAAATTGCTAAAAAAAGTTATACTCAACTTTTAACTGGAATTTCACACATGCTTCCGTTTGTTGTAGCTGGTGGTATCTTAATAGCAGTATCATTCTTCTGAGGAATCTGATCTTTTGATAAAACTCATTCTGACTATAATGCTTTTGCAGCTTCATTAAAGAAAATTGGTGATGCTGCTTTTGCACTAATGATTCCAATATTAGCTGGATATATTGCATATTCAATTGGAGATAGACCTGCTTTAGTTCCGGGTATGGCCGGTGGATGAATAGCTCAAAATGGTTTTGATGGTAAAACATCAGGATTTATTGGAGCAATAATTGCTGGATACATGGCTGGTTGAATTATTATTCTTTTAAGAAAAGGAACAAACTGAGTACCTAGAAACTTAGCTTCAATGAAACCGATAATTATATATCCTTTAGTAGGATCAGTAGTTGTTGGTCTTTTAACAATATGAGTTATTAACTTATCATTTGATCCATTATTTAATGTTGAAAATGGTCAATTTACTAAATGATTAAAAGACATGGAAACCGGAAGTAAAATCGGATTAGCAGTTATTTTAGGAATTTTAATATCTGTTGACTTTGGTGGTCCGGTTAACAAGGTTGCATACTTATTTGGTGTTGCAGCACTTACTACTTCTCTTGCAAAAGGAGAAAAATCAGAAGTGATGGCAGCAGTTAGTGCCGGATGTATTACACCTCCATTAACTACTTTTGTTGCTACTACAATATTTAGAAGAAAATTCTCTGGCTTTGAACAACAAGCTGGTTTAACAAACCTTGTTCTAGGTTCATTCCACATAACTGAAGGAGCAATTCCTTATGCTGCAAAAAAACCATGAGTTAACATTCCAATTTTTATGTCTGGTTCAGTAATTGCCACAACAATGTCAATTTTACTAGGTGCAGCAACTTCAGCGCCTCACGGTGGTTTTGTAGTGCTAGCTTTAGTATCAAAATGATACTGATGATTACTTTCAATACTAGTCGGTGCTGTAGTTTCAGGACTGCTTCTTGGATTAGTAACTAAAAAAGGTGAAGCAGAAAAAAGTAACGTAATTTTTGCTTCTTTAACTTAAAATAAGATTATGATATACACTATTACATTAAACCCTGCTATTGACAGGGTTATGGTCTATGAAAATTTTAAAATAAACCATACCAATAGAGCTATAAAAGATATTAGATACGCTGCGGGTAAGGGCATCCACACGTCTAAACTACTCTCTAATTATGGTATTCCTAATATTGCCATATATATTGAAGGTAAAGATGATAAATGGTTTAAAAAAGATTTAGAAAAACAAAATATTTTTTACAAATCATTTACAACAAAAATTGGACATATAAGAGAAAATATTAAAATAATTGATAAAAATAACCAAACTGAATGTAATAGTATTGGTTTAAAAGTTGATAAAAACGTTCTTGAAAAAATTGTATCTTATTTAAAAGAAAGAACAAACGGAAAAGACATAGTAATTGTTTCTGGTTCAATACCAAAAGGATTAAAAGAAGAAGATATTGTTGATTTTATCGAACAAATAAATGAAAATGATGTAAATTTTATATTTGACATTTCTAACATTTCGATTCTTTTAAAACTATTAAAATTCAAACCGTTACTCATTAAACCAAACGAAGATGAATTTCAAAAAATACTTAAAGAAAAAGTAAACATAAAAGATATGCTCAAAATGGGAGCACAAAATATATTCTTATCTAAAGCAAATAAAGGCGGAACAATTATTAATAACCACCTTGAAGAAGATATTAAAATTGAAAAACAATTCAAAATTTTAAATTCTGCAGGAGCAGGAGATTCATTAATTGCTGGATTTGTCATTGAATATATTAAAAGTAAAAATATATTAAAATCAGCCATGTATGGTGTTATATGTGGTACTGCAACAGCAATTTCAGAAAAAATTGCTTCTAAAAAAATAATTAAAAAAATTGAAACGGAACTAAAATGGAACAAATCTTAAATAAAAAAAATATCATTATATCAAAAGAAAAATTTAAAAATGCAAAACAAGTGTTTGAATACTTGGCAGATTTAGCTTTTTTTCAAGGTTATACCAACGATCGAAAAAAACTAGTTCAAGCATTTATTGAACGTGAAAAAGAAGGAACAACAGGGTTTGAAAATTTTGTTGCTATTCCGCACGCTTTAACTGAAGCGATAGTAAAAACAAGAATTTACATCATACTTTTAAAAAACGCTGTAAAATGGAAAACACTGGATGAAACGAATAAAGTTAAATTTGTCATTGCCCTTTTAGTTCCTAAATCAAAAAGAAATAAAATTCATTTATCTATTTTAAGTAAAACTGCTCAAAAATTAATGGATGAAAATTCTATTTTAGCTTTAAAAAAATATGATAAAGAAAAAATTTATAATATATTTAAATAATGAAATTATTTATACTACCACTATCATTTTCAAATAAAAAACTTAAACTATATTTAGACAACAAAGAAGTTGCCTTATTTAGTTGAAATAAACCTTTACAAGTAAAAATAAAAAAACCAAAAATTTATAGAGTTAACATCAAAGAAGGAGTTTTAAAAAACCATTATTTTACAATTGATTTGAAAAAAGATACTCTGTTATATTTAAAAAAGAAATTTGATCTTTTTGGAA
Source organism: Metamycoplasmataceae bacterium (assembly GCA_965263245.1). Classification (GTDB taxonomy): domain Bacteria; phylum Bacillota_I; class Bacilli_A; order Mycoplasmatales; family Metamycoplasmataceae; genus DT-68. The sequence continues at coordinate 33,170 of CBDHHR010001146.1, forward strand.
CAAGAGTGATAATTTCACAAGATAAAAAATTTAAAACTCTTATTAATTGAACAAGAGAACCAGAATAAACCTAACATAAACTTTTATTAAAAAATAATTTAAAAAGATGAGGTAAAATCTTGTCTTTTTTTATTTAATTTAAACATAACATAAATAAATTAAAATAATAGTAAATAAAAATTAATTTATAATTATTCAAAAAAGGATTAAAAATGAAAATTATTATTACTAAAGATTATGATGAAATGTCAAAAAAAGCTGCAGATCTAATTGCAAGTAAAATTAAAGAAAACAAAAACCTTGTTCTTGGACTTGCAACTGGTGCTACACCAATAAAAACTTATGAAAATTTAGTTAAAAAATACAATAATAAAGAAATTTCTTTTAAAAATGTTGTTACTTTTAATCTCGATGAATATGTTGGACTAAAAGAAGATCATCACCAATCATACAGGTATTTTATGAATAAAAATTTATTTAACCATCTAAATATTGATAAAAAAAATACGTTTATACCTTTAGGAATTGGAAATATAAAAGAAAATGCATTATTGTTTGAAAAACAAATAAAAAAATTTGGTCCCATTGATTTACAAATACTTGGTATCGGAATCAATGCACACATTGGTTTTAATGAACCAGGTTCAAAAGAAAATACAAGAGTCCAAGAGGTAAAACTTTCACAATCTACAATTGATATTAATAAAAAGAAGTTTTTTAATAAAAATGAACAAGTTCCTAAAACTGCAATTTCAATGGGTATAGAAAATATTTTAGAATCTAAATCAATAATTCTTCTTGCTTCAGGTAAAGATAAAGCAAAAGCTATTAAAAACTCAATCAAAGGAAACATTGGTGTAAATACTCCTGGATCATTTTTACAAAAACACAAAGATTTAACAATCATAATTGATAAAGATGCAGCTTCTTTACTTTAAAGATAATGTTATTAGTAATAATATTTTCAAAAAAAATTGACTCATCATACTATTTACTTTCAAAACTTACAATCTTTCTAAAAAAGATAATTGATAAATGATGCTAAAAAAATAAATATTAAATTTTGCATAAAATTATCTTTTGTTAATCATTTTTATATGCATAAATATAGAGCAAAAAAATAATTTTTCTTCTAATTTTAAAATTTTAAAAGCAAAAACAATCAAAAAAAGATTTTGCTAACGAACTATATGATTTAATGAAAAAACGTAACATTTTAATCAAAAATGCAAATAATATAATTGATGATATCATTATTTAATCTTTTTTTACTCGAAAAGTTTTTGTTGTTATAAGAGATTTCCCACCAGTTTTAAAAATTGCTACAATAATGTTTTGAGGAGTTGTTAAAATTGGTGTTAGATTATTAATTATAGAAATTTGAATCATTGTTCCTCTCAAACTTGGATGATTAGGATCACCTTCAATGTTTGAAGGATCAATTAATATTCTTAATTTTTTCACAATTGCATTTTTGTTATTAGCATCATTAATATTTCCGGTTGAATCACTCGGAAGAGTAATAATTAAATCTTGACCAGTTTTAGAATCAAGAATTTTTTTTATTGCTTGTATATCTTCATCAAGAGTAAAAATTCTTACTTGAAAAGTTTTTGATGTTATAACGGTTGTTCCACCAATTTTACTAATTGACACAATAATGTTTTGAGGAGTTGTTGAAATTGATGTATCAACATTCATTGAGACTTGTATTGATGTTCCTCTTAAACTTTGGTGATTACCTTCACCACTTGTATTCGAAGGATCAATTAACATTATTATTTTTTTGATAATTGCAATTTTATTAATTCTATTTCCAATAATGTTTCCAGTTGAACTACTCGGAAGAATAATTATTAAATCTTCTCCCGTTTTAGCATCAAGAATATTTTTTATTGCTACTATATCTTTATTAACATCCATAATTGATTGTTTTTTAACTGAAAAATCTTCAATTTCTTTGGAAACTTCATTTTTGGTTAGTTTAATAATAATTTTTTGGGGAGTACTAGAGATGTTAGTGTCCTTTTCCATTAAAACTTCAATTTTTACATCTTTTGAATTTTCTTTACCAATTAAAGCTTTAACTTTTTCAATAATTTTTTCTTGGTTATTAGCAATGATTTTGCCGCTAGCATTATTTGAAAGTTCAATAATTTTTTCTTCATTTGTTTTTGCTTTTAAAATTTTAAATAGTTTTTCTACATTGTTTTCTTTATCAGTTTCATCTTGATTAGTTTCATCTTGATTAAGAAGAACAATTGGAATTGCTATAGAAGCACTTAATACTACTAATGATGTTCCTAATAAAAGTATTTTTTTAGTTTTTGTTAATTTCATAATTTCCTTTATATTTGGAATTATAAAATTGTTCTTTGCAAAAAAAAAAAAAGTTCATTTAGTGAACTAAAAAGCTTATTTTAAAGACTTTAAGATTTTTTTGAATGAAAAAATAATAATGAATTTTATGTAAATGCTTTTTTTAATACATTAGCACATTTTAATTAATAAAAAAATATTTTAATAATTTTTTAATACTTTATTTATTTTTAAACATATATTAATAGAAGAAAAGTTTTTACATAAGTAAGTTTATGTTAAAAATTACTATCTTTTTAAAAGAAAGGAGCAACTTTTATGTTTATAATTAGTTTTACAAAGTTAATTAAAATATGAAGAAATTCAAAAAATAGAATTATTTCAACCAACAAACTAGAACATGAAAAAGATGATGATGTTGAAATAAGAATTAAAGGAAAATTTAAAGGAGAAGAAGAAGAAGAAGAAGATATGTCAAAACCTCCAAAGTGATTTAAAGAATTTGAAACTAAAATCAATAAAAAAATTACTAGATTAAATGAAAATGTTGAAAATAAAATTCCTAGTGAATTTAGAGATTTTAAAAATAAAATCAATAAAAAAATTACTAAATTAAAAGAAGATCTTGAAACTAAAATTACTAAGTCAAATGAAAATGTTGAAAATAAAATTACTAAATTAAAAAAAGATGTTGAAACACAAATTACTAAATTAAAAGAATATTTTGACACTAAAATTCCTAAATGATTTAAAGATTGAAATGAAAAAACTTTCATTCCTTTTAAAGAAAAAGTTGAAAAAGATATTGCTGCTATAAAGAACACTCCCACAATGAAAAGAGAACTTGGTTTATCTTAAAATAAGTTTAACATCTAAAATTTTTAAAGAAAAAACTAAACAAAATATTTTTAAAAATGATTGTAGAAATTAAACAAAAAAAACTAACAATCATTTTTTTATTATTTGTAAAATGTTAATCTTATTAATAATTATTTTCTTAGTTAAAAAAATCTTAAAGTCTTTAAAATTAGCTTTTTAAGTTGTCAAATCAACTTTTTTTTTTTTTTGCAAAAAAAGATTTTATGATTAAGTTGTAGAAAGAAAAACTATAAAGTTATTAAAAATTATTTTATTAGCAAAAAACTATCAAAATTTTAAAAATTTTTACTAATCTAATTATAGTTGTTAGTAATAATTAAAATAATGGTTAAAAAAGTAAAATAAAATTTTTTTTAAAATTAATTTTATAGAAAATATATGGAAAGATTAAAAATTTTATTAGATTCAAAACAAATTGATGAAGAAACTTTTTTATTTCTAAACAACTTAAACAAAAAAGTAGAAAAATGAAATAAAAATGACAAAGAAAGGTTTATAACTCACACTGCAATTGCCATTTCAAGAATAAAAAACAAGAAAAAAGTAGATTCTCTTGATCCTTTTGTAATTAAACAAATTATTAACAACAAAAAATATAAAAGCGGTTGCATCATGTTTAAAAATTTCTTTGAAAATTTAAATCTAAAAATTCCAAAAAACGAAAAAAATTATTTATTGATGCATATTCTAAAATATGCTGATTAAAAAAAGGAGTGTAATGAAAGTAGTAGTTGGAGGACAACTTAAAAAAAACGAAATTAAAAAAATTATAAATACAAATTTTCCAGATGTAGAGGTAGAAATAATGACTGATTTAAACGCAGCATTTGCCATGCAAGCCGGAAAGTTTGATTTATATCTTGGTTCTTGTGATACAGGAGGTGGAGGTGCTCTAGCAATGGTAATTTCTTTGATAGGAGCAGCAAAAACCGGAAGCGTGGTAACTCAATCCTCTAAAAAAACAGAACAAGAAATAATAAAAATGATTAAAGATGGCGTTGTAGCTTTTGGTTTTGTTTGAAACGAAGCAGATTATGCCACTAAAACAATCGTAAAAAACTTTATAAAGGAGAGAAGTTAATATGAATGAAACATTAAAATTATTAGCAAATAATCAATTGTTCACAACAATCGGTGGAATAATGATTGTTTTACTATCAGGAATAACAGCGTTTTTAGCAAATAGAAACATTGCTTGTTATAACGATGGTGTTAGACCTTTAATTGGTCAAAAAAAATTAGGAAGTTTAAAATATAGAGCACTGGCAGGAATGTCACTTGCGATGAGTATAGGTTATGTAGTTGGGTTTATTCCGTTTTCAATTACCCAAAACATACTTGTAGTACATACAGTTTTACTAGGTTCTGAAATGATTGGACTTTTATTTCAAAAGGATGAAGATATTGATGGAAAATTTAAATTTTCAATATTTAATTTAAAAAATATGAAATATTCAATTATGTCAACAGCAACAGCAATGATCTATGGTGGAGCTATCTTTTGAGGTTTAAATGCATTAGGAGACGTTATAGATAAAATAACGTATCCAGGATTTGGTTTTAATCTTGGAATGATAGTGGATGGAGCATTCCCGTTTATATTTGCAATGTTCCCAGTTATTGCATTAATTATTCAATCAGGTTGAAAAAAAGGTTCAATATCAGCAGTGGTTTCAATTTTAACATATATTTTAATAGCAAGATTTGGTTGAACTGATGCTAAGCTTTACCCAATGGCAATGACTTTACTTGTGGGTACAATAATACTATTTGGATTTGCAATTTTAGATCATTACCAAATGAAAAAACAAAGCTCTGATTCACAAAAAACAAGTAAATCACAAATAAAAGACACGTTTAAATTACTTGTAAACAACGCTGAAGAAATTAAAAAAAATAAATGATGATTTGTGCTTTCAGGTGCAATAACATCTATGGCAGTTGCTTCTTTTGGGGTAGCGCCACTAGTTTCTTTGGCTCTTCAAACCACTTCAATAAAAGAAGGAGACATAGTTTCAGCGCTTATAGCAGACACAACATGAGTAATTGGATTTTTACCACTTGTGGTTTTAACAGCACTTTTAACTGGAGTTTATTCTCCGGTTGGTTTAACCGCGGTGTTTGTATGAGGTGATTTAGCTAAAATAATTGGTGCTTCAATTGTCCAAAGCACTAATAATGAAACTTTTTACCTTTTCGGTGTACTTTTAGCAGGAGTAATTGGAGGTCTTTCGATGTTCATAGAAGTATATTTACTTAAATCACTTGCTAAATTATTATTAAGAATTCCCGGAATACAAAAAGTTTCAGATTCAATGAGACAAGGAATTGCTCAAACAATAAATTATGCATTCTTAATGGGTGGAATTATAGCAGCCTTTTTAATGGGACAAAGCGTAGCAGGATTATTACCCCAATCAATGGCTGGATTAGCATTCTGATTACCTTCACTAGGTGCAGGTCTTGTGATCCTTATAGTCTTATTAAATTCACTAACTAAAAAATTAAAAATTTCAGAAATTGCGGTGGGACCACTAGGTGCACTCTCAGTTGGAGTTTTATTTAACATCATATACTTTGTGAGCTTAATTTAAAATGATCCAATTGATAAATCAAAAAATTAAAAAAGAAAACATTAAAGGAAGTTTTAATTTTGCGCATGAACATTTAAATTTTGATTTAACTCATGTTAGAAAAGACAAAACATCTTTAATTAAAAATAAAAAATTAATTAAAGAGGAATTATCAATTGCTGTAAAACAAGGGCTTGGTTTAATTGTTGATTTATCAAACCAAAGCATGAATTCTAATAAAAATACTTTAAGTGAAATTGCAAAAGAATTAAAGATTCCGGTTGTTACTTCTACTGGTTATTATTTAAACGAATATGAATTAAATAATCAAAAAACAGTTGATGAATTAGCAAAAGAATTTTACAATCATATAACAATTGGTTTTGAAAATACAAATCTTAAAGCGGGCATAATTGGAGAAATTGCTACAAGTTCAGATAAGATACATGCTTTTGAAGAAAAAGTTTTTAAAGCAGCAGCTAAAGTTCAAAATAAAATTGGAGTTCCTATTTATACCCATGTTAATTTAGGTAAATTATCTTATAAGCAAGCTTTATTGTTGTTAAAATTAAAAGCAAATCCTCAAAAAACAATAATAGGTCATGTCGAATTAATTGAAGATATCAACAAAATAATTAAAATATTAAAATTAGGTTTTAACGTTGGTATTGATACAATAGGTAAACAATCTTACCTGGATGATGACAAAAGAATTGAAAAAATAACAAAATTAATTAATTTAGGTTTTGAAGATAAAATTGTAATTTCATTAGACATTTCTCGAAAAGAATATTTAAGTTCTTTTAATGGTCATGGATATGGTTACCTAATTGATGTTTTTTATAAAAAATTAAAAAACAAAATTTCTAAAAAACAATGAAAAAAAATTAGTTTTAAAAATATATTAAGAATTTTAGATTTTTAAAAGGAGAACAAATGTTTTTAGATTCATTAATAAGAAGAAATAAAAAATTAATTGAATTTACTAAATCAGCTTTTGAAAAAGGTTTAATTTTACCTAATTCATATGTTTTAGATTTAGACTCAATTAAAGAAAATGCTCGATTAATCAAAAAAGAAGCAGATAAATACAACATAGATGTTTTTCAAATGACAAAGCAATTTGGAAGAAATCCCATTGTGGCAAAAGCAATTGAAAGTGCTGGTATTAAAAAATCTGCCTGCGTAGATTTTCAATGCGGATTAGTGTTAAACAAAGAAAAAATTAAAATTGGTAACATTGGTCACCTTGTACAAATACCAAATCATTTAATAAATAAAATTTTAAAATTAAAACCAGAGGTTGTTACTGTTTTTAATATTGAAAAAATAAATAAAATTGCAAAAGAAGCAAAAAAATTAAACGTTACTCAGGACATTATTTTAAGAGTTGTTGATGCTGAAGATACTTTTTATGAAGGTCAACACGGTGGCTTTGATATTAAAAAATTAGATTTAACAATTAAAAAAATAAAAAATATTCCAAACGTTAATCTTGTCGGTTTTACCTCTTTTCCCAATCTTTTGTTTAACGGAAAAAAATATTTACCAACTAATAACTTAAAAACAATTAATAAAGCTATAAAAATTGCCAAAAAAAATAACGTTAAAATTAAACATATAAATTCTCCAAGCGGAAATTCTGTTTCAACAATTAAGCTATTAAAAAAGTTTAATACCACTCACATAGAACCTGGTCATGCACTTACTGGAACAATTCCGACTAATTCTGTTATTGATGAGCCAGAAATTCCTTCTATACTTTATGTTTCAGAAGTATCACATAAATTTGATAATAAAGCCTTTTTCTTTGGGGGCGGATATTATCCAAGAGGTCATTTTGATAAAGCAATTGTTTATTCAAAAAATCAAGAAAATTATCACGTGGTAAAGATTAATAAATTTGATTCTAACTACATAGATTATTATTTAAATTTTGATATAAAAGATAAAAAAATAAGTGCTGGAGATATTGTAATTTCATCATTTAGAACACAAATTTTTACAACAAGAAGCTTGGTTTTTGTTGTCAAAGGACTAAGTAAAAATAAACCTAAAATTCTCGAAACATATTCTTCTCAAGGAGATAAAATAGAATGAATATAGTTCTTATTTCAATCGATGGTTTAGGTTTAGGTAACACTCAAGATAATAAAAAAAAATCTAACACATGAAAAACAATTTTAGATAATTCTAAACGGGATGATTTTCCTTTTTTAAGAAAAATAATTAATAATTCTTCTAGATTATTTTTAGATTATAAAGGTGCAGATTCTTTTTTAGGACATTTAACAATGTCAGGAATTAAAACCAATAAACTAAGTTTAAAACCTTATAGTGAATCTAAAAAACAAATTATTAATTTATTAAAAAAATACAATTTAAGTTCTTATGAACATAAAGGAACATTAGTGGTTGAAGATAAATTAATAATATATGATAATTTTGAAGCTGATTATGGTCTAGCAGTAAACGTTGCAGGTTGTGCTGATGAAATTGATTTTGAATTACAATTAAAAATATCAAAAGATCTTAGAAAAATAATCAAAAACCCAAGATTAATTTCTTTTACGGCCAATGATATAAACATTAATGATTATAAAAAATACACTGTTCAAAAAAATGGTTATTTTGGAATTGAAACTCCCAAATCAGGTGTTTATAATAAAACTTTTAAAGTAAAACATTTTCCCGCAAAAGTTTCTTTTGAAAATTCGATACAAAAAACAGCACTAAATTTAAAATATAAAACATTTTTATACGGAAAATTTAGCAACATAATTAACATTAATGAAAAAAAATTAAAAAAATATAACGACATAGACATAGATAAAACTTTTAATAATTTATATAAAAACGTTTCTAAAAAAACGTTTCACTGCATAAACATTCAACAAACAGATTTAAGTGGTCATGAAGGAAATGTTAAAAAATACATAAAAGCTCTTAATAAAATTGATTTTCACCTAAAAAAAATTTCTTTAATGAAAGACATAATTTATATCATTAGTTCTGATCATGGTAATGATCCTAGCATTAAAGACGGCTTACACACTAGAGAATATGTTCCGTTTTATTCAAATTATAAAAAATTTAAAAATGTAAAAAAACTTTCAGATGTAAGTAAATTCATTGAAAATTTATTTGTAAAAAAAGTTAATTCAAAAATTAAAACTAGTTCATACACCAAAGAAAAAATTTATAGACACACATTTAATAATGATTTTGGTTGAGACGGACACGTAGATGTTTATTTATCTAAAAATATTAGTTATTCAGAAAAAACAAAGGTTATTTATGCTCACGATGCACATTCATTATTTGCTTCAAGAGAAACAAGAAACGGTCAATCTTGAGACATGGAAAACACTTTAAAAGAAAAAGAAATTGATGCAATTGTTATTTCATCAGTTACTGAAGGACACATTAGACCTGATTTATTATCTCCCCATAAAAATAGTAAATTAACAAAAAAAGCTGGTTATAGACTAGAAAGAAAAGAGTTTGGTGGAAAAGGAAAAGTTTATGCAAAATTTTTTATTGAAAAGATAATTCCCCAAATGCTTAAAAAATACAACGTTCCTTTAAAAAATAAAAAATACATCGTTGGTGCATCAATGGGCGGATACATGAATACGTACATCCTAGCTAATTATCCCAATCAATTCGAAAGTTTTGCGATATTTTCGCCTGCTTATTGGTTTAACCATGATATTTTTCTTATTGAAGCTCCAAAAATAAAAAATTTAACTAAAAAAATCTATATTGACATCGGAAAAAAAGAAGGAAACAAAGAAATTCAACCTTATTATTTAAACGATGCCATTAAAATGCATAAAATAATTAAAGCACAAAATCCTAGTTCTAACATTAAATTTATCATTGAAAAAGATGCTTTGCACGAAGAAGATGCATGAGCAAAAAGATTCAAAAAAATGATAAAATGATTTTTAAATTAAAAATATTTTTATCATAATTACTTTATTAAATATGCACATATTTAATTTTTAAAAAGATTTAAATGTTTTTTTTAATTTATCTTTTTATAATATAAAAACAAACTAAATTTTTTATATAATTTTGATAAAGATGGTTTTAAGTTTATTAAAAGTTGGTAATAATGTTTAAAGTTAATTATTTAAACGTTACTTTGTGAATATTAGTTTCTATTTTAATATTGATTCTTTTTTGTATTATAACTTGAAGATTTGTAACAAGAAACAATAATAAAAATGATGATTTTAGGAAAAAACTAACCTTTTCAAGTCATTTAATAGATTTATCTAGATCATTACAACAAATTTATGAAATTTCGTCTTTAGTTAACATTCTTTTTAAAAATAGATTTGCAAAAAATAAATTTTCACTCATTACCTTATTAAGTTTTTGAAAAAATAATGCTTATTTAATTTTAAACCCTTTAAAAATAGATGTTGATAGTAAAATAAAAATCAACCAAAACCAAATTGATTACCAATGAAAAAACAAAAATCAAAAATTTGATCTTAAACCAATACACGAAATTTTACGTTTTTTTAAATCAATTAACTTAAATGTTCAAATTATAATACCTTCAGAATGTAAAAGTTTAAATCAAAAAATTTTATTTAAACCTATTGAAGAAATCGGAGATTACATTAAAGATGATAAAAGTGTTATTAACAAAAACAGCATTACTAGTCAAATTTTAAAAATTAAAAAAATTAATTTATTCAAAAGTAAAACTACTAAATGAGGAACAAATGTTTAATTTTAAATTTAACATGTATGGTCTTGGAATAGCAATATCTTTATTTTTAATTTCTTTTATTTTTAACTGGGTTGTAAAAGTAAACTTTAAAAATAAATACCGCATTTTAAACCTTGACCAAAAAACAAGTTCAATCAAAATAGGAAAAAGTTTTTTAGACTTAAATAATAAAAAAGTACATTTTAAAATCCAAAATTCCAATTTTTGAAAAGTTGATGTTAAGGAAAAACTTATAACTTTAGAAAAACCAGATTTTTACGGAAAATCACTTTATTCACTTCAAGACATTCTTTTTAAAGTGGTTATAGTAGTTAATAAAAAAAATAAAATTATAAAAAACCAATTGTTTATGAAGATTATTTTATTTTTAACATCAGAACTATTAATTGTTTCTTCAATATGAGCTTTTTTATTCGGAATCATCATCAGTGTTTCGATATTTATTAGTTTATTTTTAATTGAATACATCAATAATTTTAAATATTTTAAAAAAATAAATAAGCAAACCATATGACTTTTACAAAAACAAGGTATTAATAAAAAAATGGCTCTTAAAAGTTTTAAACTAAACAAATTTTATTGAATTGATAAATACATTAGCGTTTTTTCTGAATCATGAATATCGGGCTTTGTATTATTTAAAAAATGGGGTAATGATGAATAAAAATCAGCACAAAAGAAAAATGTTAATCAACATTTACAACCTTGATGAAAAAGAAGTGGAAAAATTAAGTGATTCTCAAATAAACAAGCTTTTAGAACAAAAAGAAAAAGAGCAAATAGCAATTTCTAAAAACCCAAATAAATTTTGGTTCATAAAAGGAATGCCGCCACCTAAAGAATTTAAAACAAAAACTAGTAAAACTTACGGTTTTTTAATAATATTAATTTTATTTTTAGTGTTAATCGGTTTTTTAGTTGTGTTTATAGTTTTAGCATTTTTAAATAATTAAGGAGAGAGTAGTGTTTGATAAAAATAATACAAAGGAAATAAATCAAAAAATTTCGTGAAAAGAAACTTTAAAAGAAGGTGTTAAAATACTTTGTAAAAATAAAATTGCAACTTTTAAGCTGTATGATGCAATTTTAGAAACTACAAGAAAAAACGGAGCATACTGAGTTTTAGAACGAGGAATTGCCTTAGCACATGCACCAATTGGTAATTACAATAAAAAACCTGGAGTTTCGTTAATTTGACTTAAACACGAAACAAAGTTTAATGATGAAGAAAAATATGCCAAAATTTTAATCACCCTTTCAGCTGTTGATGCAACTTCTCATATGAAATACATGAAAGAATTTGGTGAAGTTTTTGGCAATAAAAATTTAAAAAACAACTTACTAAAATCAATTTCATTAAAAGAATTTTTAAAACTTTATAATAAAAAAGGAGGTGAAAAATGGTAATTAAAACAGTTTGTGGTTCAGGATTAGGATCTTCATTACTAGTTGAAATGAATATTAAATCAATTTTAGACGAGCATAATGTTGAATATGAATCAGTTGAACATACAAACATAAGTTCTTTTTCGAGCACAAATGTTGATTATGTTGTTTGTGGAATTGATGTTGCTCCGGCAATTAACATTGATGAAGATAAAAAAATAATTTTAAAAAATATTTTATCTAAGGAAGAACTTACAAAAAAATTAAGAGAAAAAATTAAATTTTAAGAAAGGAAAAAAATGTGATTTTTATATTTTATTAAAGATTTAGTCGCAGTTCCAGCTATATTAGTTGGTATATTTACTTTAATTGGTGCATTAATTCAAAAAAAGGGTTTTTCCAAAACCATAGTGTCAGTTTTTAAAGTAATAATTGGATTTTTAATTATGGGTGGAGGTGCTGGAGTACTTGTTGGTTCTTTAAATAAGTTTCAACCAGTATTTCAAGCCACATACGGATTATCAGGTGTTATTCCTAATAATGACGGATTAGCAGGAGCAATGGTTGGTGCTTTACCTTCGATTGTTTCACTTGCTTCAATAATCATGATTTTAGGAATGATCATGAATTTAATATTAGCAGCATTTTCAAGATTTAAATACGTTTATTTATCTGGACATGTTTTATACTATATGTCAATTTCATTGGCACTAATTATGTATACATCAGGAATGGATTTTGAAAATAACTCTGGTGATTATGCAGTAGCAGTTATGTCTGGTGCGGCAATAATGGGTGTCTACATGGTTATTTCGCCAGCAATTCAACAAAGATACATGAAACAAATTATTGGAAATAACGAAATAGCACTTGGTCACACCGGAGGATTTGGATACGCTTTTTCTGGATTTATCGGAGAAATGGTATCTAAATATTCTAAAAAAACACCTTTATCTACTGAAGAAATTAAATTTCCTAAATCATTATATTTCTTTAGAAACACGCTAGTATCAATTTCTATAACAGTTATGATATTCTACATGTTTGCCTTTATTCCGGGCGGAATAATGTTTGAACTTGGTAAACCTAAATTTGTTGAAGGAACAGAGGCTTATGCGGTTCTTGATAGTCCTAATTGACTTGTAACAATGTTAGTTTCTGCCTTTACATTTACGGCCGGAATTGAAATTATTCTAGTTGGTGTTAGATTATTTGTTGGTGAATTAGTACCAATGTTTAAAGGTATATCAGATAAAATAATCAAAAACGCAAAGGCAGCAGTGGATTGTCCGGTTGTATTTCCGTATGCTCCAAATGCAGTTTTAGTTGGCTTTATAGCTTCGTTTGCAGGAGGATTAATTGGAATGGCAATTACAATTGGTTTAAGTGCATCAGGAGCTCTTGCAGCAGTTATTTTACCTGGACTTGTTCCACACTTTTTCTTAGGTGCAACAGGTGGAGTGTTTGGTAATATCCAAGGTGGAATTAAAGGTGCAATTATAGGACCTTTTCTAATTGGTATTTTCATTACTTTTGTACCAGCATTCTTTATTTGAGGTGGTTGAGTGCCTATTAGTTCTTCAAGCTTAGAAGAATTAGCTAAAAGCACTGGTGAATCATCTGAAGCTATTGAAGCTTTAAACTGAGGAGATACTGATTATGCATTTGGTAATATTTACGGTTTATTCGGAAAAATTAGTAAATGATTCTTATTCCCAATGGCTTTATTATCTTACTTAGTGCTTCTTGTTGATGGTCTAATTGCAAGAAAAAGAAAAACTGGACCTTACAGCATTGAACAAAAAATTAATAAATCATAATTAACATGAACATTAAAAATAAAACAATAGCTTCAATGAAAGCTATCGCCTTAGATTCAATAAATAAAGCACAACAAGGACACATTGGAATGGTAATTGGTGCTGCTCACATTACTTATTCATTAGTTGGTGAAGAAATGAATTTTTCTTCAAAAGATAGTAAATGAATCAATAGAGATAGGTTTGTAATGTCAGCAGGTCATGGATCAATGGCACATTATTCAATACTTCATTTTATGGGCTTATTATCTATTGAAGACATGAAAGCTCATAAACAACTTTATTCTAAAACTCCATCTCATCCAGAAATTGATGCAAATAAATTTGTTGATGTTTCAACAGGACCCTTAGGTCAAGGATTAGCAATGGGTGTTGGAATGGCAGTATCAAATCTTTATTTACAAAAAAAATTCAACACAAATAAATACAAAATATTTGATCATAAAATATTTGTTTTAATAGGAGATGGTTGTTTACAAGAAGGTGTTGGTCTTGAATCAATCCAACTTGCTGGAACTATGAAATTAAAGGATTTAATCATAATTCAAGATTATAACGGAATCCAAATTGACTCAGCAACCAAAGAAGTAAATGGTTCAGATACAATTGCTTATTTTAAATCTCAAAACTTTAAAACTTATGATCTTAAAACTGAAGATACAACAAAAATAATTGATACGTTTAAAAAAGCTAGAAACAATGATCAACCAACTTTTATCAGAATGCATACTTCAATTGCTAAAGATACAAATTACGAAAACACAACAGATGGTCATAATGGTATTTTGTCAGAAGAAGAAACAAAAATCTTTAAAAAGAAATTGGGACTAAAAATTTTTAAAACATTTTCTTATGATAAAAATGTATATCAATATTGTCAAAAACTTTTAGCTCAAAAAAATAAAAAATATGATCAATATCTAAAAATGATGGAAAATTATAAAAATGATTTTCCAGAGAAATTTAAAGATTTAGATAAGCTAAATAAAAATGATTTTAAATATGATTTTTTAAACGTTGAATTTAAAGAAACTAATGTTGCTACTCGTAATTATTTTATTTCAATTATGGAAAAATTAGAAAATAAATTTAACATAGTAGGTGGATCTGCTGATTTATCTAAAGCAACTAAAATTGGTTTTAAAAAAGATTTAATTAACGGTGGTCAAAACATTAAGTATGGTGTGAGTGAATTTTCAATGACAGCTATTAACAACGGAATATTTTTACATAGTAATTTAAGAACTATTGATTCAACTTTTCTTGTTTTTGCTGATTATGCTAAACCCGCATATAGATTAGGTTCACTAATGGAAATTCCTTCTGTACACGTTTTAACTCATGATTCTTACCAAGTTGGTGGTGATGGTCCAACCCATCAACCTTTTGAACAATTAACAATGCTAAGAGCAATTCATAATGCAAAAGTAATTCGTCCTGCTGATGAAACAGAGGTAAAATATGCTTTTCAATATGCTTTTGAAAATAAAGATAAACAAATATTTATTATTGGTTGTAGACAACCAATTAAATCATTTAACAAAATTAACAAAAATTTAAATAAAATGCCTTCAGCATACATTATTAAAGATTTTAAAGATTTTGATTTAACAATCTTAGCCTCAGGTGGAGAAATTGATTTAGCTTACAAAGCATCAAAAAAATTAGAAGATCAAAACATTAAAGCAAGGGTTATTTCAGTACCAATTCTTAATGATCTTATTAATGATGAAAAACACATTAGTAAATTAAACATTGCTAAAAAACCAATATTAGTTTTAGAAGCTTCAAATGATAGCATGTGGTATAGATTATCATCATTAAATAAATTTGATGGAATTTTTGCAAGTGGTTATGGCTATTCTGCTCCTGGAGATCAAGTTTATGAAGTTAAAGGATTTAATGTAAATAATGTTATTAAAAAAACAAAAAAATTATTAAACAGCTAAATTTATTAAAATAAAAAATATTAAAAAAGCAATTTGTTTTGCTTTTTTATTGTTAAAAATTATTAAAAATAAAAATCTTATTTATTTTCCTAAACAAAAAGTTTTAAACATTTTGTCTAATAAATCAACATTGTCAACTTTACCAAGAATGTTTCCTAAATTTTCTCAAGCTTTTTGAATGTCAATTATTACAACACTAGGTTCAAACTTATTTTCTAAACCTTTGATTGCATCTTCAATTGATTTTTTTGAACTAATAATTAATGAAAGTTGTCTTGTGTTATTAATAATTTTGTCGTCGTTTAGATCAATATCTTTGTAAATTTTTTTAATTGCATCAATTAAAGGTTTAATTTCTTGGTTTTTAGCAGAAACATTAATCCCTTTTTTCTTTATAATGTCACTTTTGTTATAAACTTTAATGTAATTTTTATTTTTTAGTTTCTCATTAATAAAATTATCGTTTTCATCTTCTTTTTCTTGACCGTCAATTAAATGAATAATAAGATCTGAATCTTTAATTTCCTTAATTGATTTTTTAACTCCGATGTTTTCGATTAAATCTTTTGTAATGTGAATTCCGGCCGTATCTTTAAAGTTTAAAAGAACTTGGTTAATTTGGATTGAACCTTCAACAACGTCTCTTGTTGTCCCGGGTATGTGGGTTACTATTGCTTTTTCTTCGTTTAAAATAGCGTTTAAAAGTGAAGATTTACCGGCATTTGGTTTTCCGATAATTGCAACATTTACTCCCTTAAAAATGTATCTTGAAGATCTGGAAGAAAAAATAATTTCACCAAATTCTTTTTTAATTTTTTTAAGTTTTGGAAGAAGGTTTTTTTGGGTTAAAACTTCTATGTCTTCATATTCGGGATAATCAATATTTGTTTCAATGGTAGCAACTATTTTTAAAATTTTATCTTGAAGTTCATTGATAAGTTTAGAAGTTTGACCATCAAATTTTTTAACCGAAAGTTTTGCTTGTTCTGGGGTTTTAGCAAATATTAAATCATGAATTGCTTCTGCTTTAATTAGATCCATTTTGTTGTTTAAAAACGCTCTTCTTGAAAATTCACCTTTTTCAGCAAGTCGAGCACCGTTTGCTAAAACTAATTCAAGAATTTTTTGGGTGTTTACAATTCCGCCGTGAGCATTAATTTCAACAAGGTTTTCTCCCGTAAAACTGTTTGGAGCAAAAAATCAAGAAACTAAAACTTCATCAATTTTTGTTTTTTCGTCTTTTATAAAACCATAAGTTATTGTTTGGTGTTTACCAACTTTACCATCAAATATTTTTTTAATAATATTAAAAGATTTAGAACCCGAGATTCTAATTATAGAAATTGGATTGTTCGTAATAACACTAGTTGAAACTGCAGCAATTGTATCGTTCATAACTTATTAATTATATTTTATTAAAAACATAAGAAAAAATAATTATAACTTTAATCTTTTCTTTCTTTTCTTTTGGTAAATAATGATGTTGTGTGTTAATAAAGTTTGAATTACCTGCCAAACTGCTCCAATTATTCAATAAACTTGAATACCAGCCGAGAAAATGAGGGCCATAAAAACAAACACTAAAAGAATAATGTTTTGGGTTTTGTTATTCTTTTTCATTGCTTCTTTTTGTTGAACATTAATTCGGTGTCCATCCCTTTTTTTGTTCAAGAGTCTTGGGAAAAGTTGGGAAAATGCAGCTGAAAATCCTGCAAAAATAATTAAGGGTAAATATTGTCACTCACCACCAAGAAGGTTTCTATACGAAGTGGCTGAAAAACTTATTCCTAACCAAACTGTTGATTTAAGTTGTGGTAACCCACCAATAATCCGTCATATTGAAAGAAAAATCGGCATTGTCATAAATATTGAACCAAGTGAACCAAGCGGAGAAATACCTTCTTTTTTATAAAGTTCAGCAACTTCTTGTCTTTGCCTTGCTTCCATTTGTTTGTTACCTTTATAATTTAAATATTTAGCGTCAATCGTGGCTTTTTTAGCTTGAAGTTCTTGTTGTTTTGTTTGTTGTAAAACGGATTTGAACGAAACAAGAAAACCAAATATTCTTAAAACAAAAACAATAATAATAATTGAAATAAGCGATTCTCAACCATCTAGTAAAGGAAATAAATTTAATATACCAACAGAAATTTGTGAAATAGGATAAACAAATAATCCGTAAAACGGTCCAACACCTCTTACTCATGCGTGTTTTCAAGTAACCATTGGTCTATAAGATGTTCCGCTATCATGAAACTCTTTTGAAAAATGAAGATCAACGTTATTTTCGGTTTTATCATTTGAGACAATTTTAAAATTAAAATACTTTGAAATGTTAGTAACAGCTTTGTTGTGCAAAATTTCTTTTTCTAAAGAATATTTTCCAGAAGCATCATTAAAATCACCATCGTTTCTGTTGGCCGAAAGAGCTAAATGTTTTGTTTTAGAGTTTGATTTTAATTTTGTATCAATTGCTTTTAAAATCGATAATCTGTTTCAAAAAGCAGCATTAGAAGTTGAATTTAACACTTTTTGTGAACCAACTAATTTAAATTTTCCTTCTTTGCTAGTTAGTTTATAAGGTGGTGCTTTATCATTTTTAAAAACCGAAATATTAACGGTTAAAGCATTTGAAGCACTAGCTTCTGTTTGCTCTTCAACTAGCGTAGATTTTTTAGAAACTGAAGAAAAAGCTAAATATTTTGAATCTTTATTTTTAGAAACGTTATTAGCAATTTTTTCATTATCGATCGTAATTAAATACGCTTCGTTTGAACCTTTAAACGCATCAGACATTTTAATGTTGGAGTTATTTTCTCCAGTACCTTGTGTAATTTGTTTTTGAATTATTTCAAGATCATCACCTTTTTTAGAAGAAATTCATTCGTTGGATTGATAAACTTGTAAATCGTATAAATCACTAGGGTTTTTAAAAGCGTTAATTTTGTTTAAACGAGGGGGAATTTTCGATTCAGATTGGTAAAACTCTGTCCCGACAGCAACAGAATTACTACTTCTGATAATAAACACCTGAACACAACCTCACATCGAAAAGAAAAATAAAGAAAACATTAAAAATATTTTTACAAACTTTCAAATTGTTTTTAAATTTTTAATATTTTTGTTTTTTTCTTCTTGCGGACCTTTAAACCAGTCGTATTCTTTAGATCTTTTTTTATAATTCAAAGTTAAATCCTTTTTAATGTATTTTTAATGATTTTTTCTTTTTCTAAAAAAGTTATTTTTAAAAACGGTTTTCTTAATATTATTACTAAATCAAAGGGTTTTGAAAAACAATTTATTTTGTCTAGAATGTTTCTAACTTGTCTTTTAATTTTGTTTCTTTTAACAGAATTAATAAATTTTTTAGAAATTGAAATACCAACTCTTAACTTATTAAGATTATTTGGTAAATAATAAATAACTAAATAATCGTTAATGATGCTCTTGTTTTTTGAAATTGTTTCTTGAAATTGATAATTTTTTCTTAATACATTTTCTTTTTTCATTTTTACTTGTCTGAAACTGTAAGTTGAGCTCTCCCTTTTGCCCTCCTTTTTTTTAAAATGGTGCGACCAGAAGAAGTTTTCATTCTTTCTCTAAAACCATGAGTTTTTTTATGTTTTCGCTTATTTGGTTGATATGTTCTTTTCACAACAAAACCTCTTTTTTAAATATTATAATATTATTAAGTATAACAAAAAAACTATTTTTAAATATTGACCTTATGCTCAATTAAATTAACTAATTTTTGGTTTTGTTTTTTGTTTTTTGTGGATAACTAAAAAAATTAACTAAATAATGGTGTTTTTAATGTGGATAAACATGTTAATAAATTATTAATAAGTTAATGTTATTAATAAATGTAAAAACTTTTTTTTATATGTATTAAACTTTATTTATGAGAAGCAAAAATATCCAAAGGATAAATTACAAAGTTGTTGAAAATCAATTAATTAATTATTTAGAAACAGCGATTGGTGATGAAATGATTTTAAACTCTTTTATAAGGGGAATAAAGATTGTTTCTTACGATGATCAAAAAATTTTGTTTTATGTTAATTCAAAAGAAAAAAAACAGTTTATCGAAAAAGAGTGTTTGGAAATTTTTAAAAAGGCCATTAAAGATGTTTTAAGTTCAAATTTGAATATTGAATTTACCCTAGAAACAAATGATTTTTTGGTTGAAAAAAAAGATAAAGCTAAATCCTACATAAATAAAAAGTTTACTTTTGATAATTATGTTGTTTCTTCTTTTAATAATGATGTTGTTAAAATTGCCAAAAAGATCATTAAAGAATTAGGTCGATTTTCTCCTTTTTACATTTATTCTGATTCTGGTCTAGGAAAAACCCATTTGTTACACGCAATGGGTAACAAATTATTAAAAAACAAAAAAAACGTTTTATATGTAGAACCAAACAGATTTACAGAAAAAATTAGATTTCTTTCAAAACAAAGTGGGGGCATAAGTAATTTTGTGGAAAAATTAAAAAAATACGACATTGTATTATTTGATGATGTTCAACTTATGGGTGATAGAACAACAACGTTAAAAGTTTTATTTCAATTAATCAATCATTTTGTCGAAAAAGAAAAACAAATTATTATTGCTTCAGACGTTGTTGCTAATAAATTATCGGGTTTTGAATCGAGATACATAACAAGATTTGAGTCTGGAATATCTGAAAAAATTAAAAACCTTAAAGTTGAAGATGTTTCAAAATTATTGTTAAAAAAACTCAAAGACGAAAACCTCGATCCTAACAAATGAGAAAAAGAAGCTATTAATTTTATCGCTAGAAACAACACCTCTTCGATTAGGGTTTTAGAAGGTGCAATAAAAAGAATAAGTTTTTATATGGAAAACAAAACAAACGTAAAATACACCCACTCAGTCATTTCTAACATATTTAAAAATCTTGAAGTTGACAAATTAGAATTAACACCTTCAAGAATAATTAGCATGGTTGCCATTTATTACAAAATAAATAAATCAGATATTACCGGAAAATCAAGAAAAAAAGAGTTTGTTTTTCCGCGACATTTAGCTATTTATTTGGTAAGACAAATAATGGATTTAAGTCAAACCCAGATAGGTAAAATTTTCGGAAATAGAGATCATTCAACCGTCATCAACGCCATCAAAAACATTGATAAAAAAATTAAAATAGATAAAGCTTCGAAATTAGTTTTAAAAACCATGGAAAGAAAAATTAAAATGATTAGTTAACAAATAATCAACACTTAAAAGTCAATGTTTAAAAACTTATAAAGACTTATTCAACATATTAACAAAAATAATAATATTAAACTAAAAACTAATTAAATATAATTAAGAAAGAGAAATAAAAATGAAATTAAAAATAATAAAAGAGAAATTTGAAACAGAAATAGAAGAGTTTTTTAAAATAGTAAATCCTAACTCTAACTTTGTACCTTTAAGGGGCGTTATGATAGATGCTTACGAAAAAGATAACAAAGTTATATTTATTGCTTCTAACGGTAATTTATCAATCAAACACATAATTAAAGATAGTTCAATAATTGAAGTTTTTAAATCAGGAAAAATTTTAGTAAACTCTTACATTTTTAGAAACATAATCAAAAAACAATCCCATGAGGTAAATTTACTAGTTCAAGAAAAAACTTTAAAAATTTATTCAAAAGAAACAAAAGCAAACATTCAACTTTTTAACATTAAAGATTACCCTAACATAAGTTTTGATATAGAAGGTGAAGAGGTTATTGTTGATGGTCCAAGCTTAAACAAAGTTATAAAAAACGTTTCTTTTGCCGCTGCAGAAAATGATTCAAGAATTGTTTTAAACGGTGTTAATCTAAAATCCGATAAGGGGAAAATGATTTTAACAGCTACTGATTCGTTTAGACTCGCAACCGAAACAATAGATATAGAATCAAAAAATGAGTTTGACGTTACAATTATTTCTAAAAATTTAAAAGATTTTATACCTAGAGATGTTGCTGGAAAAATTAAAATAAACGTTAACGATTATAAAATCATTACCAGTTACAAAGACACAACAATTGTTTCAAAAATAATCGATGGTGTTTATCCTGATATGAAATCTTTAATCCCGACACAATTTAAATATTTATTATCGATCGAATCATTAGATTTAAGAGAAATAATTGATAAAGTAAACGTTTTAACCGATGAAAACAACAGACCAATATTGTTAAGTATTAAAAATAATAGGTTAAAAATTGAAGCAAAAAGAAAAGAAATGGGAAAAATTGAAGTTGATTATTACAAACATTCATGAAAAGGAGAAGAAAATTTTTCAATTGTAATTAGTTCTCAGTTTTTAAGAGAAGCAATTAGTAAATTCAAAGGAAAAATTGCTATTGCCTTTAACGATCCGCTTGAACCAGTTGTTATAAAGGGAATTTCCAACGAAAAATTAATCCAATTAGTTTTACCACAAAGAACTTATTAAAAAATAGGTTTTTATTTTTATTTATGTAAAATTAAAATATGTTTATAAGAGAAATTTTAAATAAAACAAAAAAAGAAAACGTAAAATTTTACGGTTGAATTATCACAAATAGAGGCAACAACAAAATAAGGTTTTTGACTGTTGACGATGGTTCTTGTTTTGAAAATATACAAGTTGTAATCAAAAACAAAGATGCTTTAGCTTTAGATTCGGCCAGAATCGGTGCTGCAATATCAGTGGAAGGTTTTACTAGGTTAACACCCAAAAATAAACAAAAATTAGAAATTGTTTCCAAAAAAATAACTTTACTCAAAAATACTGATGAAGATTTTCCACTTCAAAAACAAAAAATGACTAAAGAATATTTAAGAAAAATTCCCCACATGAGACACCACACCAATTTGTTTAAAGCCATAATGAGAGTTAGATCAACTTTGTTTATTGAAATACATAAGTTTTTTGAAAAAGAAGGTTTTTTAAACGTTTCAACACCAATAATTACTTCCAATGATGGTGAAGGTGCTGGAGAAACGTTTATTGTAAAAGATACTTCTAAAAGCGGAGATTTTTTCGATAAAAAAGCAACGCTTTGTGTTACAGGACAACTGCAAGCAGAATCTTATGCCAACGGTTTTGGAAACGTTTATGCTTTTGGTCCGACTTTTAGAGCAGAAAATTCAAACACGAAAAAACACGCTGCAGAATTTTGAATGCTTGAACCGGAAATGGCTTTTACAGGAATTAAAAAAGGAATTCAAATAGCTGATAAATTGTTAAAAACAATCATCAAAAAAACAATCAAAAAACACCCTGAAGAATTTAATTTTTTTAAAGAAAAAATAGATAAAAACCTTGTTTTAAAATTAAATAAATTTTTAAATAAAAAAATTCAAATGACTACTTATTCAGACGTTATTGTTGAACTTCAAAAAAATAAAGATAAGTTTGAAGAAAAGAATATTAAATTTGGAATTGATCTTGCTTCTGAGCACGAAAAATTTATTTCTTCAGAAATTTTTAAAGGACCAGTTGCTGTTATAAATTATCCTAAAGACATTAAAGCTTTTTACATGAAACAAAACGAAGATAAAAAAACAGTTGCTGCCTTTGATATATTAGTTCCCGAAATAGGTGAATTGCTAGGTGGTTCCGAAAGAGAGTGCGATTATAAAAAACTTGTTGCAAGATTAAAGGAAATGAACATTCCTCAGGAAGAAATGCAATGGTATCTTGATTTAAGAAGATGAGGTCAACACCAATCTACAGGTTTTGGTTTGGGTTTTGAAAGACTAGTTATGTATGTAACCGGTATCGAAAACATTAGAGACTCAATCCCTTACCCAAGAACACCACAAAATCTTAAAATGTAATTAAAATAAGTTTTAATAATTTTGCTTAACAAAAAGGAAAAAATGATTGATTTTAATAAAGAACTCAACAACGAACAAAACGAAGCCATCACTTATACAAGTGGTCCTTTAGCAATAATAGCCGGAGCAGGTACGGGCAAAACAAAAACAATCATTTACAAAATTGCTTACCTTATTGAAAATAAAAAAATTAATCCAGAAAGAATTCTTGCAGTTACTTTTACTAACAAAGCTGCAAACGAGATGAAAGAAAGATTAATTAATTTGGTTGGTGAAAAAGCTTCTAATATGCAAATATCAACTTATCACTCTTTTTGTTCAAAAATTTTAAGACAAGAAATTTTGCGAATCGGTTATTCAAGTTTTTTTAATATTTTAGATAACCAAGACCAAAAACAAATACTTTCTGAAATTTACAAAAAATATAACATTTCGCCCCGAACCCTTTCTTATAAATTGATGATTTATTATATTTCAAGAAACAAAATTCTTTTTAATCATCCGCAAAAACTAGTCAAAGAAGCAAAAAACGATGATGAAAAAACTCTCGCCATTATTTATAAAGAATATTCTGAAAACATCAAGAAAATAAACTCTCTTGATTTTGATGATTTGTTAATAAAAACAAAAGAAATTTTTGATAAATTTCCTGAAGTGGCTAAAAATTGATCAAATAAATATGATTGTGTTTTGGTTGATGAATTTCAAGACACCTCTTTTATTCAATACGAAATTATTAAAAAAGTTTCACAACACAACAAAATAACTATTGTTGGAGATCCCGATCAAACAATTTATACTTGAAGATATGCAGATGTTAACTTAATAAACAACTTCCAAAACTACTTTAAAAAACCAAAAATTGTAAAACTCATTCAAAATTATAGATCAACAAAATCTATTTTAGAAAAAGCTAATAAATTAATTTCTTATAATAAAAACAGAATTGATAAAAATTTAGTTTCAAATAAAAACAAAAAAGGAATTTTTGTTTTTCATAGTGCTGAATCAAATGATTTAGAAGCAAAATGAATAGCTAAAAAAATAAAAAAACTTGTAGATAAGAACCATAAATTAAAAAATATTGCAATTCTTTATCGTGCAAATTATTTATCAGGACCAGTTGAACAAGCATTGATTAATCACAAAATTAATTATGTTGTTTTTGGTGGTATCAAATTTTTTCAA
This sequence comes from Metamycoplasmataceae bacterium, assembly GCA_965263245.1. Lineage (GTDB taxonomy): Bacteria > Bacillota_I > Bacilli_A > Mycoplasmatales > Metamycoplasmataceae > DT-68. The sequence goes on from CBDHHR010001146.1 coordinate 57,865, forward strand.
AGAAGAGAAATAAAAGACATTGTTTCGTTTATTAAAATTTTAAATAATTATGATGAATTTAGTTTTAAAAGAATGATTAATGTTCCAACAAGAAAAATAGGTGAAATCACACTTCAAAAAATTGAAAATTTTGTTAGTTTAAAAAACAAAACTTTATATCAAGGGGTTAATTTACATTTAGAAGAATTACCAGTTAATCAAGAAATTAAAAAAGAATTATCAAAATTTATAAATTTAATTAATAAACATAAAAAAGAACTTGATTCTAAACCTATTTATCTTGTTCTAAAAAGCTTTTTAAAAGAAATAAATTATTTTTCGGTTTGAAACCCCATAATTGATCAATCACGTTTAGAAAACATTAAAGAACTTATTAACCAAATACAGTTTTGAGAAACAAAAAACAACGACAAAAAAATTAATGATTATGTAAACGAAATATCACTTTATATAGACAAGGTTGAAAATTCATATTCATACGATTATGTTTCTTTGATGACGGTTCACGCTGCTAAAGGATTAGAATTTGAAAACATATTTATTTGTGGTTTTTCAAACGAAATATTTCCTTCCAGAAGATCGATTGAAGAAGGGGGAGATGAAGCATTTGAAGAAGAAAGAAGATTAGCGTATGTTGCAATCACAAGAACAAAAACAAACTTATTTATTTCAAATTCAAGTAATTCTTTTTATGATTACAAATTTCAAAAAACTCCTTCTTGCTTTTTAAAAGAAATGGGTGTTTTAAACAAAAAAGAGACAAAAAAAGATCATTCATCTAATAGCTTTAAAATTAGCAAAGAAAAATCTATTGAAAAAAAGAATTATTTATACGAAAAATTTATTAAATGACTTCGAAAATAAATCAGTTTTAACTGTAATGAAAATTAAAAATATTACAAGTTGATTTTTTTGTTTTAACACATTATAAAATCTTTAAATACAATTAAAATACCCCCTAAAAATAGTTTTTTGATTATATAAAGTGATAAAATATTTATGTAGAGTTTAATGAGTTTATAAAGGAGGATAATTTTGAAAATTTCGATTATTAAGTCCGTTTATAAAATTTATGAAAAATTTAATTCATTTTTTAAAAAAACACGAACTCATGAGAAAACGTAATAATTAATGAATAAAACAGCAGGTTTTTGAATTAGATTTTTTACAAGACTTTTAGACTCTATTGTTGTTTTTGCTTTAAGCGGAATATTTTTGTATTTGATTGTTGATATAGAAAACAATGTTATTAAAAGTTTTAAACTAGATATTTTGTTTTATTTTTGAATTTTGTTTTTTATATTTTTATTAATAACGATTTTTATCTTAATACCGTATTTTTTAAATGGTCAAACCCTTTTTATGAAATTATTTAAAATTAAAATTGAATTTGAATTAAAAAACAAACTTTTTTCTTTAATAATAAGAGAATTGTTTTTTTCAATAAGTTGAATTTTTATGTCATTATTATTAGCAATTATGATAAACCACACGCTTATATTAAAATTTGCTTCTACTAATTTTTCTAGATTAAATTTTACAAATTTTGAAATTTTTAGAATATATGTAATTAGAAGTTTTGGTGGAATAATCACATTAATACAATTTTGTTTTTTAATTTCAATAATTGTTAAACAAGATAAAATTGGTTTACACGACATTCAATCTAAAACAAGAGTTGTTTGGATTAATAAATTTTTTGAAAAAATACAAGAAGAAAAACCCATAAGAATCAAACCAACAATAATAAAAAATAACCCAGTAATTTGAATTAATAAAAAGGAGAAAAAATAATGATTGATTTTAACAAAAAACTTAACAAAGAGCAAAATGATGCTGTTAATTATGTAAGAGGACCTTTAGCGGTGGTAGCCGGTGCCGGTTCTGGTAAAACAAAAATGATTATTCATAAAATCGCTTATCTTATTGAAGTTAGAAGGATTAACCCCGAAAGAATTCTTGCCGTTGCTTTTACTAACAAAGCCGCAAACGAAATGAAAGAAAGGTTAATCAAATTAATTGGAGAAAAAGCCTTTAACATGCAAATATCGACTTATCACTCTTTTTGTTCAAAAATTTTAAGAAAAGAAATTTCGCAAATTGGTTATGCTAATTCTTTTAACATTGTAGATAAACAAGACCAAAAACACATACTTTCACCAATTTATAAAAAATATGATATTTCTCCCAAAACACTATCTTATAGCTCATCAATTAGCTATATTTCAAAAAACAAAATTCTTTTTAATTCACCTGAAGAATTAATTAAAAAATCTAAAAATGATAATGAAAAAATTCTTGCTAACATTTATAAAGATTATTCTGAAAGCATCAAAAAAGTAAATTCTCTTGACTTTGATGATTTATTAATTAAAACAAAGGAACTTTTTGATAAGTTTCCTAAAATAGCTAAAAATTGATCAAATAAATATGATTATGTTTTAGTTGATGAATTTCAGGACACATCTTTGCTTCAATATAACATTATCAAAAAAGTTTCACAACACAACAAAATAACCATTGTTGGAGATCCGGACCAAACAATTTATACTTGAAGACAGGCAGACGTTGATTTAATAAATAATTTTCAAGATTATTTTAGAAAACCAAAAATTATAAAACTTATTCAAAACTATCGATCAGCAAAAACCATTTTAGAAAAAGCTAATAGATTAATTGTTCACAACCAAAACAGAATTCACAAAACTTTAATTCCTAACAATAAAAAAAAGGGAAACGTTGATTTTCATCATGCTTCTTCAGATGATTCAGAAGCTAGATGAATCGTTCAACAAATAATTCGTCTTAGAAAAAAAAGATACCAACTAAAAGATATTGCGATTCTTTACCGGGCAAACTATTTATCTGCAACAATCGAAAAAGCATTAATTAATTCCGGAATTAATTATGTTGTTTTTGGTGGTATCAAATTTTTCCAAAGAAAGGAAATAAAAGACATTGTTTCGTTTATTAAAATTTTAAATAATTATGATGAATTCGGATTTAAAAGAATGATTAATGTTCCTTCAAGAAAAATTGGTGAAGTCACACTCCAAAAAATTGAAAACTTTGTTAATTCTAAAAACAAAACTTTATATCAAGGAATTATTAGTCATTGAAAAGAACTACCAATTAATAATCAAACTAGGAAAGAATTGTTAAAATTTGTAAATTTAATTAACAAATATAAAAAGGCTCTTGAAACAAACCCGATTCACCTTGTTTTAAAGCATTTTTTAAAAGAAATAAATTATCTTTCAATTTGAAATCTTGCAACCGATCAATCACGGGTAGAAAACGTTCAAGAATTTATTAAAGAAATAAAGTCTTGAGAAAAGAAAAACAAAAGTAAAAACATTAATGATTATGTAAACGAAATTTCACTTTATACAGACAAATCTGAATATTCATTTGCTTCAGATTATGTTTCTTTAATGACCGTTCATGCAGCAAAAGGGTTAGAGTTTCAAAACATATTTATTTGTGGTTTTTCAGACGGTATATTCCCTTCTAAAAGAGCAATGAGTGAAGGTGGTGATTTAGCACTTGAAGAAGAAAGAAGACTAGCGTATGTAGCAGTAACAAGAACCAAAACGAATTTATTTATTTCTGATTCAATAGGTTTTTCTATTGATAATAAGTTTCCTAAAAAACCTTCGCGCTTTTTAAAAGAAATGGATATTGATGTTAAAAAATTTACAAAAAAATACATCTCGGTTGATGATTTCAAAGAAAATTATTTAAAAAATAGAGATTTTGTTATTGGCGATAATATTTCGCATACAAGTTTTGGAAACGGAGTAATTGTTAACATTAGAAACGACGTTGTTGATGTGGTTTTCCAAGAACCATATGGTACAAAAACCCTTTTAAAAAACCATAAATCAATCGAAAGGTTAAAATAAATGGTTTATTTTATTGGGACAACAATTCCTATAATTTTTTTATTTATAATTATTTATACTTTATATTGATTTTTATCAGATGATAAACAAGATTATTTAATTTATAAAGGTATATTGATTTTTCAATTTGATTTGTATAACCGAAAATTAAAAAAAATATTACCCAAAAATAAAAAAACAATTTTTAAAATTACAAGTCGAAAAAAAAATAATTGAATTCAATTTAAGGCATTAACAAACCAAATTCAAATGGAAAAAAAATATTCTGATTTAATTTTTCAAACATTAAATTCATTAGAAAAAAACCCTGAAAAAAAAACGATTAAAATTAAAGGTTCACTCAAAGATTGAGAAACAGTTTTTTTATTTGAATTTGTTTTTTCACCAGAAATAAACACTTCAGATTTTATTTTAAACATAAAGTGAAAACCAACAGAAAAACTATTTAAGTTAGAAAAAACAAAGCTAGAAAAAATTAGTTCTAAAAAAATAATTGCTAGCAAATTAAAATATCTAGGTGTTTTATCTTTTGATCTTAATTTAGATGTTAAAAACGTAGCAAAAAAAATTATTAAATTATTCTCAAACTTAAGTAAAAGAAAGTTTAAAATTCACCAAAATGAAGAAGTAATATCATTAATTTATATGTCAAATAGAAAATATAAAATAAAAAATCTTTTTGAAAAAACCAAAGTAAAATTATCAAAAAATTTAAAAAATTTAGGTTTAAATTATTTATTTCATGCAACTTCAGAACACATTACAAATAATGTTAATACAAAACGAAAATACTTAACTTTATTTAAATTAATTAGGTATTTTTTAATTGTTTCAAAATTAAAAAAACAATCTTTTGTTTCGCAAAATAATTTTCCGTTTGATAGAAATAATTTTAATTTTTATTTAAAAAATCTCAATACATTTAAAAATGATATTTCTTCTAAAAATTTAGTTTCAAATTATATTGATGTTAAAAATTATAAAACTAACAAAAAAATTATTAGCTTTGCTTATCCAAAAACAAAAAGTGTTATAGATAAAAAAATGTTTAACGTTTTTTTAAAAAATGCAATTTATAAAAAACAATTAATTGATTCTCACATTGAACATTTAAAAAACCAAGATCAAAACCTTATTGCAAACATCAATGTTGATTGGATTTTAAAAAATCATCAAAAATTAAAAAACAAGAAAATAGTTTATATTTTAGACATCAAACAAATATTTAACATTGAAAAAACTCAACAAATTATTTCGTTACTACAAAAAGAAGGTTTTTTATTTGCGGTTGAACTTTCCTCTTTTGACAGTATTATTGGATCTTTTATCAAAAAAATTCAACCAAAATTCATTATTATTAAAAACGCAATTTGAAAAGTTTATGAAAACGAAAAAGAAAAATTATTTATTTTGTTAGTAACAATTAAACACATTGCTAAAAATCAAAATATAAAAATAATTTATGAAAATCCTCCCCAAAATATTAATTTAAAAAAATGTCAAAAAATTGGTTTAACATTTTTTTATAGTTTAAGATAACTAAAATTTTTATTAAATTTGTTTTTTAAAGTTTTTTTCGCATCTTTTTAAAATTTCATCAATACTATCATGGGTTCATGAAGCATAAACTTCAAATGAACCTTCAAGAAACGGAGCATTAGCAATTTTAATATTGTGAGAATTTAATTTTTCCTGTTCAATAACTAATTTTGTAATTGTAAATGCACTTCCTAAATCACAGAAAAGAATTGCTAATTCTTTTTTAAGATCACATTCTTTTAATTTTTTAGAAATTTTTGAATAACTATTTCCAAAATTTCCATCATCATTACCACCCACATATGATAATTTTACATTTTCGTTTGTAGGAATCATTTCCATTATAAAATTAGAAGTTGCTTTTGCAAGTTCTTCACTATGAGAAATTAAAATAACGTTTTTCATTATGAAGTTATTCCCTTAATTAGGTGGTTTAAAATAATAAAGCTTGAAGCGGCACCTGGATCTTCATGTCCAATTGATCTTTTACCTAAATAGCTTGCTCTTCCCCTTAAAGCTTGAAGAGGAATTGTTGCTTTTGTTCAGTTTTTAAGATCAGTTAATAATGAATCAGTTGATATTTTGTCACTTTTTTTAAGTTTTTCATTAAGTGGTCATCAAACATCAAGCATTGTTTTATCTTTTGCTTTTGCTTTTCCTAATTCCACTATTGATAACGTAAAACTGTTGACAAAGTTTTTAAATTCAGATAAATTGTATTTATTTTCTGTTTTTGAAAAATCTTTTGAACCTTTAAAAAATGACATTCCGTAGAGAGGACCACTTGCTCCTCCTACTTTTTGTAACAAGGTCATTCCTAGTTCTTTGATTATTTCTTGACAATTATCATTAAGATTATCAATTTTATTTGTAAATTCTTTAAATCCTAAAGTCATGTTGTGACCGTGGTCTGCATCACCAATTGCGCGATCAAGTTTTGTTAAATACGTTTCGTTTTTTTTAATTTCCTCATTGATTTTTTTAATGATATTTTTGATCATTTTATTATTTAAATCCTAATGTGTGTGCAGGGTGATCTAAGAATTTTTTAAGTTCTTCATCAAGCATTAATAAAGTAATTGAAAATCCTTTCATATCAAGACTTGTCATGTAATTACCTACAAAATACTTGTGTACTTTAACATTTTTATCGTGTAACATTTGTGCAACATCATTTTGTGCAATGTGCAGTTCACTAAGTGGAGTTCCCCCCATACCGTTAATCATCACTGCTACTTCTTTGTTACTAAAGTCGTGACTTTCAAAAATTTTGTGCATCATTTTGTGAACAATTTCTTTTGATGACATAATTTCGTCTTTTGAAATTCCTGGTTCACCATGAATTCCAACCCCAAATTCCATTTGGTTATCACCAAGTTCAAATGATTTTTTACCACCATCAACACTAATACATGGTTCTAAAGCAATACCAATTGTTTTTGCATGGTCTATTACTTTTTGAGCAACTTTTTTAACTTCGCTAAGGCTGTGTCCAGCTTCAGCTGCTGCACCGGCAATTTTATGAACAAAAATTGTTCCAGCAACACCTCTTTTACCTTCAGTTCATGTTGAATTTTCAACAGCAATGTCATCATCAACCACAACGTGATCAACTTTTTTACCTTCTTCAGCTGCTAAATCAGCCGCAATTTTAAAGTTCATTACATCGCCAGTGTAGTTTTTAACAATAAGTAAAGTTTCTTTTGCGTCTAAAAGATCAATTGCTTTTTTAACTTGATCAGGTGTAGGACTTGTAAATACTCTACCTGAAACAGCTGCTGAAAGCATTCCTTTTCCAACATAACCAGCATGAGCAGGTTCGTGTCCGGCACCACCACCAGAAATAAGGTTAACTTTTGACTTATCATTTTCTTTGTTGTAAATGACAAGTTTTTCAGCATCAATTCCTAGATTTTTTTGAGATTTTTCAATTCCGTGTAACATTTCAAGAACATAATCATCTTTTTTATTCATTAATTTATTCATTTTGTTATTTCCTTTCGTTTTTTTGTTTTTGATAAAAATTTTCTTGTTAATTAAATTGTTTTTTAAATCATTTTTTAACAAAACAAAAATAAATAATAAGTAAATTTTATATCATAATAATTATAAATTATTGGTCTTAAAAATTAGAACTTTTATAACTTGATTTTAGTTATACAAACTCTTATTTTTTTGTTTTAACCAGTTTTTGTACCATTAAATAATTTATTAATATATTTAAATAAAAAACTTATTTTTTAGTTTTAAAATAAAGTTTTTTATACTTTTTATGGATTTTTGTATAATTATGAAATATGAAAGAATTAGAAAAAATTACACCGTTAGAAGAAAATTTTGCCCAATGGTACCAAGATGTTATAAAACAAGGTCAATTAATACATTATGGAAAAACCAAAGGTTCGATGATTTTTAAGCCAATTGCTTACGGTATTTGGGAAAATGTTCAACTAGAATTAAATAAAATTTTTAAAAAAAATAACATTCAAAACGTTTATCTTCCACTTTTAATTCCTAAATCTTTTATCGAAAAGGAAAAAAACCACATTAAGGGTTTTAAACCTGAACTTGCAACAATTACAAAAGTTGGAAATAAAGATTTAGAAGAACATTATGTAATAAGACCAACTTCAGAAGTTTTGTTTGGAGATTTTTTTTCTAACATTGTTAGATCACACAAAGACCTTCCGATTTTTTATAACCAGTGAGCAAACATTGTTAGATGAGAAAAAACGGTAAACCCATTTTTAAGAAATCGAGAATTTTTATGACAAGAAGGTCACACCGTTCACTCAAGTGCACTTGAAGCTAGAAAATTTACCAGAAAAATGATTAAAATTTACGCTAAGTTTTTTAAAAATTATCTTGCAATACCAGTTTTAATTGGTAAAAAAACATCAAGGGAAAAATTTTCTGGTGCAATATCAACTTACACAATTGAAGCGATGATGAAAGACGGAAAAGCACTTCAATCTGCCACTTCACATTATTTAGGTCAAAATTTTGCTAAATCGTTTAACATTAAATTTACTAATAAAAACAACAAAAAAGAATTTTCATACCAAACTTCATGGGGAGTTTCAACCAGGCTTATTGGAGCCTTAATAATGTCTCATTCAGATAATAGAGGAATTGTTATTCCGCCCAAAATCGCTCCTAACCAAATTGATATATTAACTTTATTTGATAAAAAAAACCCTAAAGTAAGTAAAAAAAGTAAGGAAATTTTTAAAAAACTTTCAAGAAATTACAGGGTAAGAATTGATGATAGCCAAAAACAAATTGGATTTAAAGCTAGTAATTCTGAAATTCAAGGTACGCCTTTAAGAATTGAAATAGGACCACAAGAATTAAAAGAAAATAAATTAACAATTGTTAGAAGAGACACATTAGAAAAAAGAAAAATTGATGTTTTAAACCTTAAAAAAGAGGTTAAAAAAACTTTAGATAGTGTCCAAAAAAAACTTTATGATAATGCAAAAAAAATACTTTATAATAATATGGTTGAAACAAATAATTATAAAGATTTTAAAAAATTAATTAATAATAAAAAATTTGTTTTAATTCCTTTTGCAGGAAATAGTAAAGATGAAAAAAAAATTCAAGACGAAACAGGAGCAACAGCAAGATGCATTCCTTTTGATTTTAAAACAAAAAAATATAGGAGATGTTTTATTACAAATAAAAAAACAAAAAGGTTAGTAATATTTGCTAAAGCTTATTAAGGAGATAAATAATGTCATTAGAAATTATCAAAGGTTTAGAATTAGAATCAAAAATTAAAAAAAGTGGATTAACACTAGTTAATGTTTTTGCAACTTGATGTGGTCCTTGTAGAATGCTTGCACCAATTCTTAAAGAAGTTGCAGAAGAAGAAAATGTGAGTATTTTAAAAATTGATAGAGATGAAGATTTAGAAATAGCTGAAAAACTAGGTGCTCATTCAATTCCAACAACATTTTTTTATAAAGACGGTAAAATTATTGATACCATTAAAGGTTTTATTCCTAAAGAAATATTAGTTCAAAAAATAAATTCAATTTAAAAATTTTATAAATTAATAATTTTATTTTTTTAATATTTTATAATTTTTTTATGAAATTAATTGTAGGTCTTGGAAATCCAGGAAAAAATTATGAAAACACAAGGCACAACATAGGATTTAAAGTAATTGATGCCTTCATTCATAAACATGATATCAAACTTAAAAAAAACAAATACACTGGTAAATATTTTAAAAATAAAGAATTTATTATTTTAAAACCACAAACGTTTATGAATGCTTCTGGTGAGTGTGTTTTACCAATGGCTAAATTTTTTAAAATTAAATTAGAAGATATATTAATTATTTACGATGATTTAAACATTCCGGTTGGTAAAGCAAAAATTAAATTAAATGGTTCTGATAGTGGTCATAACGGATTAAAAGACATTTTACATAAATTTAATAATAAAAACATTCCACGTTTAAAAGTGGGAATAGGAAGGGCAAAAAACAGCGCTCAAAACCATGTTCTTGGAACTTTTACACCGCTTCAAATTCAAAGTCTTAATAAAATTAAAAATAACTTAGTTGAAGCAGTTGAGACTTTCATTAAAGAAGACGCTAATAAAGCAGCAACAAAACTTAATTCAATTTAAAATAATCTTGAAATTAGTTTTTTAACTTAATATTTTTAATAACTTTTAATATTTTTAATATTGAAGTTAATTATAATTTTGGTATGAAATTATTAGCTATAAGTGGTGGACCTGATTCAATGTTTTTACTAAATGAATATAAAAAAAGTAAAAACATTATTGTTTGTCATGTTAATTACAATAAAAGAAAAGATTCAAAAAACGACGAACAAATTGTTAAAAACTTTTGTAAAAAACACAATATAAAATTAAAAGTTTTAGATGTTAAAAAAGAAGTTAAAGGAAATTTTCAAAATGAAGCTAGAAAAATAAGGTATAACTTTTTTAAAAAACATTATGATCAGCATGGTTGTAAAAAGCTTCTTATGGCTCACCACAAAGATGATTTTTTAGAAACGGCTTTAATGCAATTGGAAAGCAAAAGAAATCCAAGATTTTTTGGAATAAGATCAAAAAATACAATTGACGGAATGAAAATTAAAAGACCTTATGTTAATTTATATTGAAAAAAAGATATTTTACAATTTTTAAACAAAAATAATGTTAAATATGCAATTGATTCTTCAAACGAAAAACCCGTTTTTGAAAGAAATAAAATTAGGATCAAATTAAAAGAAAAAACGTTATTTGAAAAAGAAAGTCTTTACAAGTGATTTTTAAGGTCAAACAAAATACTTAAGAAAAAATTTAAAAAAGTTGATCGTTTATATAATTTTTGATTAAAAAATAGTTATGATTTAAATGTTTTTAGAAAATTAAAATATAAAAACGAAATTATTTACATATTAATTAATGAAAAATTTAAAAATATTAAACTAAGTTCAAAAAAAATACAAAGTCTAGTTAATTTTCTAACTAGTGAAAGCGGAGGGAAAAATTTTAAACTCAATAATAAAGTTTCAATATCTAAAAAAGGCCCTAAAATATTAGGTATTTAAACTAACCATTATTTTTTGGTTTAAAATAATAGTATTATGGTTCAAAAAACAATTAAAAACAAAATAGAAAAAATTTTATTAGAAAAATTTAATTTAAAAAACAAAATAGAAATTACAAAATCTAAAGGTTATGGTGATTTTTCAACAAACATTGCTATGAAAATTTCAAAAGAATTAAAAGATTCGCCTTTAAACATTGCTAAAAAAATAGTTAAAGATGTTGATTTAGAGATGATTTCCAAAATTGAAGTTGTAAAACCTGGATTTATTAACATATTTTTAAACGAAAAGACATTTTTAAATTTTGTTGAAAATATATTAAAACAAAAAAATGATTTTGGGAAAAACAAACAAAACAAATACATAAATATTGAGTTTGTTTCTGCTAATCCAACCGGTTTTTTACACATTGGTCACGCTCGTGGAGCAGTACTTGGTTCAGTTCTTTCTAACATTTTAAAATTTGCTGGTAATAAAGTTGATAATGAATACTATATTAATGATGCTGGTAACCAAATGAAAGTGTTAGGTGAATCTGTGAAGGTAAGATACCTTCAAGAGTTTGGTGAAAAAATAGAATTACCAGAAAATTCTTACAAAGGACAAGATATTGTTTGAGTTGCTAAAAAGTTTGTTAAAAAATATCAAGATTCTTTAAAAAAACAAAATGCAGAAAATTTTATTGATGAAGCAGGAAAAATGCTTTTAGAAAAAATCAAAAAAGATCTTAAAGACTATGGTGTTGAATTTGATATTTTTTCTTCTGAATTAGACATTTACAAGCAAAAACTAATTGAAAAATCAATTAAAAAACTTGGTGATAAAGTTTATAAAAAAGATGGTGCAACTTGACTTAAAACAAAAATAAAAGGTGATCAAAAAGATCGGGTTTTAATTAAAAGTGATGGAACTTGTACATATTTAATGCCCGATCTTGCATACCATGATTTAAAAATTTCAAGAGGTTATGATGAATTAATAAATATTTGGGGTGCCGATCACATTGGTTACATTAAACGTATGGAAGTTGCCATTGGATACCTTGGTCTTCCGAGTGATAAACTTGATATTTTTGTGGTTCAGTTTGTTAAGTTAATGAAAAATAATCAAGAATTAAAAATGTCAAAAAGAATGGGAACTTCTTATACAATTGAAGAGTTTTTAAAAGAAGTTAATTTAGATTCTGCAAGATGATTTATGATTGACAGATCACAAAATTCTGAATTTACATTTGACATTAATGCTGCTAATTCAGATGATTCTAGTAATGCAGTTTTTTATGTTCAATACACTTACGCAAGAGCTAATCAATTAATCAATAAATCAACTAATAAAAACCCGTTTGGGTTTTATAGTACTAAAGAAAAAGAATTAATTAATTTGTTAAATGAATTTCCAGAATTAATTAACACAATTTCAAAAAATCATAAAGTTAATCTACTTCCACAATATTTAATTAAAGTTTCAAGCTTATTTAATTCTTGATATTCAAAAGTAAGAATTTTAAATAACAAAAAAGAAGCTATTCAAATAAAACTTGTAAAAGCAACTTCAATAGTTTTAGAAAATGCACTTAAATTATTAGGAATAAATGCTCCTAAAAAAATGTAATTTAGACATTTTTTTTAAATAAAAATATTAATTATAAAATGTATAATGTCTTTAATTGTATTTAAAAATTTAAAGGAGAATATAACAAAATGGAATTAGTAAATGCTAAAAAAATGACTCAAAAAGCTTTTGAAGAAAAATGAGCAGTTCCTCATATTAACATAAATAATTTGGAATGATCAAAAGCTATTTTAGAATCAGCAAAAGAAATGAATTCACCAATTATTATTGCAACTTCAGAAGGAGCAATTAAATATATGGGCGGAATGAAAACAATAGTGGGAATGGTTAAAGGTTTAATTGAAGATTTAAACATTACGGTTCCAGTTGCGCTTCATTTAGACCATGGTTCATTTGAAAGTGCTAAAAAAGCAATAAAAAATGGATACACTTCGGTTATGTATGATGGTTCTCACAGTGCTTTTGAAACAAATTTAAAAAATTCACAAGAAATTATTAAATTAGCAAAAGCAAAAAACGTTTCGGTTGAAGTTGAAGTTGGAACTCTTGGTGGAGAAGAAGACGGAATAATTGGTTCAGGTGATTTAGCTGATCCAAAAGAAGTTTCTAAAATTGCTTCACTTGGTCCAGATATGATTGCCGCAGGAATTGGTAATATTCATGGTCCTTATCCTAAAAAATGAAAAAGTCTTTCGTTTGAAACACTAAAAAATTTAAAATCTGTTGCCAAAAGAGCAATTGTTTTACACGGTGGCTCAGGAATTCCTGAAGACCAGATTAAAAAAGCTATTTCAATGGGAGTTGGAAAAATCAATGTTAATACTGAATTACAACAAGCAAACGCCAAAGAAATAAAAGAATTTGTTCTTTCAGGAGAGATCGACAAAGGAAAAAACTATGATCCTAGAAAAATTTTAGCTAATGGATTTCAAGCAATGAAAAACGTGGTTAAATTTAAAATTAAACAGTTTGGATCAGAAAATAAAGCTTAAATTAATTTAAAACTTAATTTTTATATATATTTAAATATGAGAGTAATTAAATATATATTTTTATTATCAGCATTATTACCATTTGTTTTTTTAATTTCATGTTCAAGTAAAATTAAAACAACTTATGTTAATTATGTGTATGACGGAGATACTTTTTTTGATAGAAATAAGAAAAAGTTTAGAATTTTTGGAATCGATACGCCAGAACTAAAAGATAAAAATTCTCAATTTACCCAAGGTCTTCAATATTTTTATTCTTTTGAAGCAAGAAGAAAAGTTTCAGCATTAATTTTAAACCAAAAAATAAAATTTGAAAAATTGAAAATTGATAAATATAATCGAATAATTGCAAAAGTTTGAATAAACGAAATTGATATTGCAGTTTTACTTTTAAATTCTGGTCTTGCAAAAGTTGCTTATGTTGATTTAAACAAATATTCACCTTTTTATACAAAAGATTTTAATTATTATAAAACACTTTTAAATGCTCAATTTTATGCCTACAAAAATAATGTTGGGATTTGAAAACACAAAAATAACATTAAAGATATTTTCCCTAAGTAAAAATTAATATTATGTTAAAATACTTATACAAATTGAACATTAAAAATAAACTAAGATTCATTTGGGGGTAAAATAATGAAAAAAGGTATTCATCCAGACACATACAGAGATGTTGCATTTAAAGACGTAACTTCAGGAAAAATTTTTGTTTTAAAATCTACTTTACCAACAAGTGAAACAATTGAATTTGAAGGTAAAAAATTTCCTTTATTTATTGTTGATACTTCTTCTGCATCACATCCTTATTACACTGGCTCAAGAACTTCATCAAAATTAGATGGTCGTGTTGAAAGATTTAATAAAAGATTTGCCGCTTCACAAAAAAAATAAAACAATGATTTTTTTTAATGTTAAAAAAATCTTAAAGTCTTTAAAATAAGCTTTTTAGTTCACTAAATGAACTTTTTTTTTTTTTTGGAAAGAACAATTTTATAATTCCAAATATAAAGGAAATTATGAAATTATCAAAAACTAAAAAAATACTTTTATTAGGAGCAACATCAGGAATTTTAGCTACTTCCATAGCAGTTCCAATTGTTCTTCTTAATAAAGATGAAAAAAGTGAAGAAAAAGATGTTGAAAGTGTAGTTAAAATACTTGAAGAAAAAAATGATAAAGAAAAAAACATTACTTTACCTAGTAATACAAAAGGTAAAATTATTGCTAATAATCAAGCAAAAATTATTGCAAAAATTAAAACTTTAATTGGTGCATCAAATTTAAAAGAAGTAAAAATTGAAGTTTCAATGGATCAAGACCAAAATATTTCAACTATTAAACAAGAAATTACAATTAAAGTTTCAAAAGGAAAATATTCAAAAACAATTGCTTCTGCAAAAGCTTATTTTGTTAAAAGAGAGCAAAATGATCAAGAAATTACTACTGATATTAATAGTGTAAAAACTGCTTTAACTAATTTAACTTCAAAAGACTTAAAACTTTTTACTAAAAAAACTGATAAAAGTATTAATGCTAATAAAGAGATTATTTTAAATATACTTAAACAAGTAGAGGGTTATTCAAAGATTGATTTTAAAGAAATAAAAATTAAGGTAAAAGATGACGGTAGAAACTTACCTTCAAGTAATCAAAGTCCTATAAATATTACTTTTATTCTTTCAAAAGGAAATGTTACTCCAGTTGAAATTAGTATTTTTACAATTAAGCAACTTGATAGTGTAGAAGTTCGAAATATTAGAAATAAACTTAACCAAATAAAATCAAACTTAGAAAGTTTAAGTCCAAAAGTAGTAAATGTTGATGCTCCTAGTTCAAATAAAACAATTACTCATAATAAAGAAGCAATTAAAAATGCAATTAAAAATTTAAATGGTTATAGTTCAATTGATTTTGGTGAAGTTTCTTTAGAAATAAAAGATTCAAATAATAATTTACCAAGTAATAATCAAGAAGCAATTAGTATTATTTTAGTTCTTTCAAAAAATAATGTTAGTGTTGAAGTTCAAGGTTTTAGCGCTAAGCAAATGTTATTTTCAACAACTATAAATAATGAAATTATGGCAATAAAAACAATTCTAGATAGTAAAACCGGTGAAGATTTAATAATCACTCTTCCGAGTGATTCAACGGGAAACATTATTGAAAAAGAAGCTAATAAAAATGCGATTATAAAAAAATTAAGAATATTAATTGATTCTTTAAACACTAATGAAGAAGCTAATCATGCAAGTTTAAAAGGAACAAATATAGAAGTTTCAAAAAGTCCTGATGCAATAATTTCAACAACTCCTCAAAACATTATTGTATCAATTATTAAAAGCGGCGGGAGAACTCTTACCACAAGAAAAACTTTCCAAGTAAAAAGAGCTTTTACGGCAAATGAAGATATAACAGCAATTAAAGATATTCTTGATGCTAAAACTGGAAATGATTTAATAATTACTATTCTGAGTGATTCAACGGGAAACATTATTGGAAAAGAAGCTAATAAAAACAATATTATAAAAGAATTAAGAAAATTAATTGATCCTTCAAATACTAGTGGTGATACTAATCATCCCAGTTTAAGGGGAACATCAATACAAGTGTCAAAAAGTCCTGATGCAACAATTTCAACAACTCCTAAAGATATTGTTGTATCAATTAGTAAAAATGATGGAAGAACTCTTAACACAAGAAAAACATTTCAAGTAAAAAGAGATTTTACAGCAGATGAAGATATAAAAGCAATATGAAGAATTCTTAATAATGCAAGTGGTAGAGATTCATTGATTAATCTTCCGAGTACTTCAAATGGAAGTATCATTAATAATCCAATTAATAAAAATGCTATTGAAAGAAAATTAAGAATATTAATTGATCCTTCAAATACTAGTGGTGATACTAATCATCCTAGTTTAAGAGGAACAAAAATTACTCTTATAGAAGTACCTTATGCTAGTAGTGATCTTATTTCTACTACTTATAAATCAATTACTATAGAAATTAGTAAAAGTGGTGGAACTAGTTTAAAAGTAGGTGTTTTTGTTGTTAAAAAACTTTAATACTTAAAAATCAAAAACATAAAAAAACAGAATTTTTACTATTTTCTCAATGTGCATATTAACTTAACACAAATTAAAACCAATATTTAAGTTCATAATAAAAAAATTTTAGAAATTTCTATAAAAAATTAAACAATATTGTCAGATTTTTTATCATTATTTAAAATAATTTTATAACTTTTTTAATTTTTATATTTTAATTATTTTTAAAATAACTAATTAATGTTTTAAAAAATTTATGTTAATAAAATTAATTTATTTAATAGTCTAATTCTAAATAAATTTTTAAATAAAAAAAATATTAAAGTCTTTAAAATAAGCTTTTTAGATTGCTAAATAAACTTTTTTTTTTTTTTGCAAAGAACAATTTTATAATTCCAAATATAAAGGAAATCATGAAATTATCAAAAACAAAAAAATTTATTTTATTAGGAGCATCTATTGGAATTTTGACAACTATGATTGTTACGCCAATTGTATTACTTAATAATAATGAGAATAATCAAGATAAGCAAAACCAAAAAGATGTTGAAAACGTAGTTAAAATACTTGAAGAAAAAAATGAAGAAAAGAAAATAATTACTTTACCAGTTAATACGCAAGGCAAAATCATTGCTAATAATCAAGAAAAAATTATTGAAAAAATTAAAACTTTAATTGGTAAAGAAAATTTAAATGGTGTAAAAATTAAAGTTTTAATGCAAGATGATAGTAACATTTCAACTAATGCACAAAAAATTATTATTAAATTAACAAAAAATGAATTTTCAAAAAAAATTGAAGGTTTTTTAGTTAAAAAACAATCAATCATGGATGTTGATAAAGATATAGAAGCAATAAAAAATATTCTTGATGCTAAAAGTGGAAATGATTTAATAATTACCCTTCCAAGTGATTCAACTGGAAACATTATTGGAAATAGAATTAATAAAATTGCAATTATCAAAAAAATAATAATGTTAATTGATCCTTCAAATAAAAGTGGTGAAGGTAATCATCAAAGCTTAAGAGGAACATCAATACAAGTTTCAATGAATGTTGATACACCAATTTCAACAACTCCTCAAGACATTATTGTTTCAATTAGTAAAACTAGTGGGGAAACTCTTACTACAAACAAAATTTTCCAAGTAAAAAGAGATTTTACTCCAGATGAAGATATAATGGCAATAAGAGAAATTCTTGTTACTAAAAATAGAAATAACGATCCTAATTTACTAATTACACTTTCAAGTAGTTTTAGCGGAAGTATTACTAATAATCCAACTATTAAAAAAGCAATTGAAAGAAAAGCAAGAATAGCAATTGATCCTTCAAATGTTAATGGTAATCCTAATCATGAAAGTTTACGTGGAACAACAATTACTTTTACAAGAATGACATTTGTTGGTAATGATTTAATTTCTACTTCTTTTAGACCATTTGTTATAACAATTAGTAAAGCTGGTGGAAAAAGTTTAGAATTTATTAATTTTCTTGTTAGAAAAGCTAGAAATTAAAAAAGAAAAACATAAAAAGTTCATCACCAAAATCTTTTTCTTTTTCTTTTTTCATAATAAAAACATTCTTTGAATAATTATCCCGTTTTGAGATAGCCCTTAAGGGTGTTTACACAAAATTTTCTACACTCTTAGTTAATTTAATATATTAATTGTTATTTTAATAAAGATAGTTATTAATAGAGTAGATAACAAAGTTTGAGTTGATGAATTTTATAATTTGTATCTTAATAAATGAAAAAACTCATCAAATGCATTAAAAATAACTTCTAGTTCTTGTAGAGAAAATTACTTTACCATGCTTTTTTTCATGCAAAATTTTAGAAAAAAATTAAAACAACTTGGAATCAACATTGATGTTGAAATACATTTAAAATCAATTAATGGTTTAACAAAACTAAATTATCATAGACATATTTATGCTATAAAAACTTTTCGAATGAAAGTAATATTTATTTTATCATTAGGAAGAGATTTAAATTTTTATAGCAAAGAAATGACTTCTTACATAAATACTTAAGTTTTATAAGATTAAACAAAACATTAAATAAATTTAAAAACAAAAAATTACATTGTGTAATTTTTTTAAATATTTGAAACTTTAAATAATTTATTGATCAGCAGGAAGAACTGGTTTTTTACCAAAGTTTCTTGTAAGGCCATAAGCAATTCCAACGAGTGTAAATGTTAGTAATAAAATTATTAATACCAAAATACTTCCGTCTTGACCTTTTGTTTTAAATACTCACACAAATAAAGCAATGTTTAACGCAATTATAAGTATTATAAATATTGCTAATATAATAACAACTGTTAGACCTAATGTTTCATCCATAAATAATACCTCCTTACTTAATTATAAGTTTAATATCAAAATCTCCAAATTTTTTATCATTTTGACTTAGATAATATTTTATATTAACATTGTTTTGTTTAATTTCTATATTTTGTAAAAACGATTCAAAAGATATTAAACCATTAGGAGTCTGGTAACTGTTAAAAATTTTTTTATTTAGTTCTAAATTAATGGTTGAAGGACCAGCAAAAATATTTACTTTTTTCTCAGAAAATTCAATTCTGTTCATAACTTTATGTGAAGGTTCTTCAAATTCAAATACTCTCATGTTATTTTCATTACTTATTTTTACCGGAGCATCAAATTCAATTTTATTTTCTTTATCATTATTTTTAGCAATAGACTTAAAGGTTATTTTCATAAAAAAATTATATCAATTTTAGTAAAAATCACGATTTATAGCTTTTTTTTTTTTTTTGTGTGCTTGATTACATGGTAAAATTATTAATTAATTGTAAAAAATTAATTTAAAAAATTAAAGGAGGTTATTAAAAATTTATGGAAGGAAAAGTTAGAACAGTTCTTGGCGATATTAATCCAAATGATTTGGGTGTAACAGATTGTCATGATCATCTTATCAGAACTGGCGGAATTGAAGTTAGAGAACACAAAGATTTTTTAATGGATTCAGTTCAAGCGGGTGGTGATGAATTTAGAGATTATCTTCAAGCAGGAGGAAAATCAATGGTTTGTGCTGACCCAATCGGGGCAGGAAGAAATGTTCCAAAAATGCTAGAAATAGCAAATCGTTTTATGGGGGAAGGTCATATTATTATGACAACCGGATTTCATAAAGCACATTTTTACGACACACGTAATTCGTTTTTAGCGGTAACTCCAATTAAGGATGTTATTAAAATGATGGTTGCTGAAATTGAAGAGGGAATGGACCTTTATTCATATGCTGGTCCAGTTGTAAAAAGAACAAAAGCAAAAGCAGGTTTAATTAAAGCTGCAACAGGTTATGATGGTATTCATCCATTTGAACTTAAAAATCTAGAAGTAGCAGCAAAAACATCAGTTGCAACAGGTTGTCCGATTCTTATTCACACACAACTTGGTACTAGTGCATTAGAAGTGTCACACATTTTACAAAATCATGGTGCTAAAAAACATAGAATTATGATTTCACACCTTAATAAAAATCCAAATAAATACTATTATAAAGAGATTATGGATACTGGTGCATCACTTGCATTTGATGGACCTGATCGTGTTAAATATTATGCTGATTCTGTTCTTGCTGAAAATATTAAATGGCTTATTGATCAAGGTTATCAAAAGCAAATTACTTTAGCAATGGATGCTGGAAGAACATATTACCAGCATCATTATTCTAAATTAAGAGGTGGTCACCAAAGTGAAGGAATTAAATATTTACTTACTAGGTTTGTACCACTTCTAAAAAAATTAGGAGTTTCAAAAGAAGCATTAAATGATATTCTTGTTGAAAATCCTAAAAAATGATTGACTTTTACAAAATAATAAAAAAAGTGTAGAAAATATATTTTTACACAAAGTTTTCTACATTTCTAAAAAAAATTATAGTTAGGAAAAAAAATGAAAAATAAAATCAAACAAAATAAAACTTTATTTGGTTGGTTAATTGTACTTGCAGCCCTTTTAGTAATTATGATTACTGTTGTTTCAATTAAAGGTTGAAACGCTACTGGCTTTGAATTTTTATTTAAAGACATGTTGCTTGACAATTTACTTGGTGTAAATGCCTTGTTATTAGGATTAATATCATTTGTTGGTTATTTAATTCTTGGAAAAGGATTTGCACACTCAATTACTGGAATGCTGAAAACGATTATCGGTGTTCTATTTTTATCAATTGGTGCCGGTGCCCTTGTAGGGATGGCAAACCCAATTTTTAACGGACTAAAAAATATAAGTGATTCAAAAATTTCACCACTTAGTCCATATCTTGGTTGAACTTCTTCAGACAACTTTTTAGCACAAGGAATTTCAACAGTTAACAATTATGTTTCATGAGTTTCATTTGCATTAATATTAGGATTTATAGTTAATATTATTCTAGTTGCTCTTAAACGTTGAACTAATGTTCAGTCACTAATGGTTACTGGTCATATTATGTTCCAACAAACATCAATTATAACAGCAATTGTTTATCTATTTCTTTTTCAAGATAATGTTGGAGCAGTTTTCGAAGGTGCTGTTTCAGGTGCTAATCAAGCTGGGGTTATTATTTTCAGTGGTTTATTAATTGGAGTATATTGAGGTGTTGCTTCAACTGCTACAATTAAAGGAACACAAAAAGCTACTAATAATGCTGGATTTGCAGTTGGACACCAACAAATGTTTGGAATCGCAATTGCTTATAAAATTGCTAAATATTTTGGTAATGCTAAAGATTCAGTTGAAACTAAGAAAGTTTCAAAAAAATTAAAGATTTTTGAAGATAATATCTTTACTCAATCATTAATTATTGTATTATTATTCACAATTTTAATTATTATTCTAAAAACATCAGCACCAGGTGGTTTTGAACCAACTGCTGCAGGTTCACCTTATGCTTCTTGAAAGGTTGCAGGTAAAGGTTACTGAGTAATTAACATGTTTTTAGGTTCACTTAAAATTGTAACTTCAATTTTAGTTATTATAGCTGGGGTTCGTATGTTCGTTACTGAATTACAACAAGCATTTCAAGGAATTGCTTTAAAAGTTATTCCGGGTGCTGTGGTTGCAGTTGATGTAGCTGCTACATATGGATTTTCTCAAAACGCAGTAACTTATGGTTTTGTCGCAGGACTTATAGGACAATTTACTGCAATGGGAGCTATTATTGGAATTTCAGTAGCAACTGATGGTGGAATCCCTATTGTAATTCCGCTTTTCATTACACTATTTTTCAATTCTGGATCAATCGGAGTTTTCGCTAATGCATCTGGAGGTTGAAAAGGAACAATAATTGTCCCTATGCTCTTTGGATTTTGTGAACTTTTCATTGCTGCAGGAGCAATTAAAATAATAGAACAATCAGCTGAAAATGCTATTAAAGTTGGTTCAGTAGTTGAAGGTAAATCACCAGTAGAACAAGGATACATTGGAATGTTTGACTGAAACGCTATTTGAGCTGGTAAATTTATTATTGCTGGTCAAAATGTTCCGCTTGGTTGAGTTACTTTTGTTATTTCAATTATTGCAATGTTAGTTGGAGTTCAATTTGTTGATTCTGGAATCAAAAAAGATCCATCTGTGTTACAACGTTTATATCAAAAAAGATTTAAAAATAAACCAGCAGTCAAAAATTCAAAATAAAAATTAAGGAGTTAATAATGTTAAAAATAGTTGCTGTTTGTGGTAACGGAATGGGTACTAGCATGATAATTAAAATGAAAGTACAAAACATTCTTAAAAAATTAAATATTGAAGCATCGATTGATGCTGTTTCGGTTGGTGAAGCAAGCGGAGTTACTGCTTTTGCAGACATTATTATTTGTTCAAAACACCTTGTTGATAGAATACCTAAAAATAAAGCTAAAATTGCATCTGTAGTAAATCTTATGGATGAAGTTGAAATTGAACAAGCTTTAAACAAGGTTCTTTAAATGGCAAGTAATGATGAAAACATTAACCTTTTAGATTCATTAATTGAAAATAAAGCGATTCAAATTAATGTTGAAGCTGAAAATTGACAAGATGCAGTTAAAAAATCAATTATTCCATTAATTGATTCAAAAGCGGTTGAGTCAAGATATTTAAAAGCAGTTATTGATTCAACAATTAAGTTTGGTCCTTATTACATCATTAGTAATCATGTGGCAATGCCGCATGCTCGTCCTGAGGATGGTGTTAATAAAAGCGCTTTTTCGTTGGTTATTTTAAAAAAACCTATTCAATTTGATAAAGATAAAAGAAAAATTAGAATTTTAATTACTCTAGCCGCTGCTTCATCAGCAATTCATGTTAGTATCTCTTTACCGCAAGTAGTTGCAAGTTTTGAATCAGATGATATTATCGAAAAACTTTTAAACGCTATTTCTCAAGAAGAAGTTATTAAAATTTTAAAGACAATAGATTATTCAAAATATTTAACTTAACTTAAGAAAGGAAAATTTATGGTTAAAAAACCAATGCTACAAATTGCCTTGGATACACTTACAGTTGAAGAAGCAATTAAAAACATTGAAAAAGTTAAAAATCATATTGATTTAATTGAAATCGGAACAATTCTTATTTCTTCAGTTGGTAAAGAAGCTATTAAAATAATTTCTAAAAAATATCCCAAAAAAATTATTGTTGCAGACGGTAAAATTGCCGATGCTGGAACAGTTTTTGGTAACATGTTTTTTGGAAACGGAGCAAATTATACAACGGTTATTTGTGCAGCTGAAACACCAACTATTAAATCAGTTTTAGATGTTGCAAAAAATTACGGCAACGATAAAGAAGTTCAAATTGAGCTTACTTCAAACTACACTGACAAGCAAGTTAAGGAATGAAAAGATGTTGGTGTTCAACAAATAGTTTATCACCGCTCGCGTGATTCTCAAGCAGCCGGTGTTAATTGATCACAAAAAGATATTGATGCAGTTCATAATCTTTCAAAGCAAGGCTTTAAAGTCACTGTTACTGGTGGAATTACAATTTCTGACATTAAACTTTTTAAAGGAATTCCAATTTATATTTTTATTGCTGGTCGTTCACTAAGAGATGCTGTTGATCCCAATCAAGCAGCAAAAATGTTTCAAGAAGAAATTAGAAAGTATTGATAGAAAATGCAAATTGGTATTTATGAAAAAGCAATTAATAATAAATTTAATTGACGCGAAAAAATCCAAATTGCTAAAAAAGCTGGTTTTGATTTTATTGAGTTTTCTGTTGATGAATCTCAAGAAAGATTAGAACGTCTTGATTGGTCAAATAAAAAAATTAACAATCTTCGAAAAACTTTAATCGAAGAGGGTTTTTATTTTAACTCCATGGCTTTAAGCGGGCTACGTAAATATCCGTATGGTTCATCAAGTGCAAGTGTTCGTAAAAAAGCAATTTTAGTCACTAAAAAAGCAATTTTACTTGCAAAAAAATTAGGCATTAGAATGATTCAACTTGCTGGTTATGATGTTTATTATGAAAAAGCAAACCAAAATTCAAAAAAACATTTTTTAGAAAGTGTTAAAAAAGTAATTAAAATTGCTAATGAACATTCAGTAATGCTTTCTTTTGAGATTATGGATACAAAGTTTATGGGAACAATCTCTAATTATTATAAAGTTCTTGAAAATATTAGTTCACCGTGATTAAAAATTTATCCTGATATTGGTAATTTATGACAATGGTCATCTCCCGACATTGAAAAAGAATTATTATTAGGACAAAATGACATTATTGGTTTACATTTTAAAGATACAAAACCTAATGTTTTCCGTGATGTTCCTTTTGGTGAAGGAACTGTAGATTTTAAACAAGTTTTTGCTATTCTTAAAAAAATTAAATACAATGGTCCGTTTTTAATTGAAATGTGATCTAAAAATAAATTAGATGAAACAATTAGCGAAAATGTTTCTAAAATTAAAAGTGCTCTAGAATTTTTTAAAAAGGAAAAACAAAATGTATAAAAAACTTAAAAAAAGAGTTCTGCAAGCAAATCTTGAATTATATAAATTAAATTTAGCTATTTTAACCTGGGGTAATGTTTCAGAAAAATCACCTGATGGTACTTGTTTTGCAATTAAACCTAGTGGTGTTTCGTATGAAAAAATGACAGTTGAAGACATAGTTGTTTTAAATATGAAAGGTGAAATCATTGAAGGTAATCTTAAACCTTCATCAGATGCTCCGACTCATTTAGAACTTTATAAAGCTTTTCCCAATCTTAAAGGTATTGTTCACACGCATTCACCTTATGGTGTTGCTTGAGCTCAAACCGGCCATGATATTCCTTGTTTTGGAACAACTCATGCTGATAATTTTTACGGACCAATTCCGTGTGCTCGTTCACTTACAAAAGAAGAAATTGAAAAAGAATACGAAAAAGAAACAGGATTTGTAATAATTGAAGAATTTAAACAACGTGACATAAAACCTGAATATGTTCCGGGAATTCTTGTTAAATTTCATGGTCCTTTTTCTTTTTCAACTAAATCAGGTATCCATGCTGTTGAATTAGCTCAAATACTTGAAGAAGTTGCTAAAATTGCTTTGTTTACTAAACAAATTGATAAAGATGCAAAAGTCATAGATGAATTTTTAAAAATAAAACATTACAAAAGAAAACACGGCAAAAGATCTTATTACGGACAAAAAAAAGATTAAATATTTTATTTTTATAACTAAAAAAGAATGTTTTAATAAGAATGTTTTAATAAGAATGTTTTAAAAATTTAAAGCATCATTTATAACAATAAATATAAGACAAATAATATTACTTATTAGTTTTTAATTACATATATAGGTGATATTTCAAAAAATAAGATTTATAATTTTTAATAATGAACATCATAAAAAAACAATGAGCTTTTTGAAAAACTATTTTTTGAAAAACTATTAATTAAGAAAGGATAAACATGTTTGTAATTTTCATAACAATAGCAGTAATTACATTTATTTCTGTAGTTTTAATTTTCATGTGAGTTTTATTTAAAAGTAGAAAAATAGTTCAATTTAAATGTGTTAGATGCAAAAAATTTATTTTTAACAAACCTGCTATAAATAAAAAAATTTCTCTTTGTTCTTCTAAATGTAAAAAAGAATTTGAAAAACATAATAAATAATAAAAAATAAAAAAATGTTTTAATTTCTTAAATAGTTTAGAATAAAGAATGTAAATATTTAAAAAAATTAAAACAATAGGTGATTTAAAAGGTAAAACATTATGGATAAAAACACGAAAATAAAAAACGTTATGGATAAAAAAAAGATCAAATATTTTTACTTTGATATGGATGGTACACTTTTAAATGATCAAAAAGTTTTATCAGAAGAAAATATTTTTGCACTTAAAAAATTAATGCAAGCAGGTTATAAAGTCGGTCTTATTACTGGTCGACCTGATTATATGATTAAAAAAGAAATGGCAAAAATTAAACCCAATTTACCACTTGTAAGTATTAATGGTGGAAAAATTATTGACACTAATAATAAAATTTTAAATTTTAATTTAATTGATTCAAAAACATTTAAAAAAATATCAAATTTTTTAATGACTAATAATATTACATTTTTAGCTTATGGCGAAGATATAATGTATTACTATCTTCACGATAAAAAGAATTCAAACTTTATTAACCGATATAAAAACACCATTAATAATCTTGAAACAAAATTTAAATGAGAGTTAAAATCATTTGGTTCTCTTGATGTTGATTTTTATAAAATTTTTATTTTTACAAAAGAAATAACAAACGGTTTAACTACAAAGCTTAAAGAATTTATCAATACTTTTAATGATATTTATTGTGTAAACTCTGCTCCTGGTTCTTTAGACGTTATGCCTTCTGGCATTTCTAAAGGTTTAGGACTTAAAATTCTAGAGCAAAATAAAATTATTGATTTGAAAAAAACATTTGTTTTTGGTGATGCTGAAAATGACATTTCAATGTTTAAACTCGCTGCTATTTCAGTTTCCATGCAAAATGCTAACGAAATTGTAAAAAAAGCAACGACATTTGTTAATAAATTTTCTAATAACGAAAGCGGAGTTGCACTTTTTGTAAAGGATGTGATTTTTAATGACTAAAATTACGATAAACAAAATTGGTGAAGCTTACTGATACATTCCCTCAATTGTTACAGCAAGTAGACACAAATGACACCAAAGACCTTACAAGACACTTAAAAAACTTCTTGTTAATGAAAAACATTTAAGAGATAACTTACTAGTTCGTTTAAACACTGATAAAGATTTAAAAATTTTTAATGCTTTACAACAAATTAAAAACTTTCCGTTAACACTTAAAAAAGTTCAACTTGATGCGTTAAACCTTAAAGAAACTATTAAAATTGAAATTCCGGAATTAAAACCAGTTATTTATTTTGATTACAAAGCTTTAAAAGCTCTTAAACGTGGATTTTTACCATTTTTTAGTACAAAATTTTTAAATCAAGAATTTAAAGATGAAAAAGCTATTATTTGACGTAAAAGTGGTTTTATAGTATTTAAATTACCTAAATAAAAAAGTTTAAAATTAAAATAATTTACATTTCAATTAAACTAATTAAATCATTAGGGTTTCCAAATGATATTCTCATTTTTGTGTTATCTTTTAATTTTTTAAAATATTTTTCTTTATCAATTAAATATTTGTCTTTAATTGGATCATAATAATCATCATGCATTTTAAAGAAATAATCAAAATCAGAATGATTTAGATTATTTTTTTTAATAAAATTTTTAATTAGATCAATAGCATAATTTTCAATTTCTTTTTCATCTTCAATGTTTTCATAAAAATGAATTAGTTCATGCACTAAGGAAATAAGTCAACGGTATTCTCTTTTAAACATATCTGTTAAAAAAACGAATCGATTGTTTCTTCTAACAAAAGAAACCCCTTTCATTGTTGAAGACTTGAAAAATGGTCCGTTTTTAAGAATTATTCCACGGTTTCAAAGTTCTTTTTGAATTTTTTCAATTCTTTCTTCAATATTATCTTTTGGTTCAAAGAAAATTTCAAAAACCTTTTTATAAACTGTTTTTTTTGTTGATTTTTTAAAATTATTTTGATTTTTTATATTTTTATGTTTTTTATACATTAAAATTAATCATAATTTTGCTTTTGGTCTTTCTTTATATTTTGAATATGAAATTGATGAATTAAGAATGAATTTTTCAAAATTTTCAAGAGAATCACCATCAATGTTTTTATTAATAATGTTAATTTTAGAAAAATCACTCATAAGTTCAAATTCTTTAATTCCATCAAGAAGTTTTGTATTTTCCATATTACTTGTCTCTAGATTTTTAATTTTATTGTATGTTCTAATTAAAAAATCTTCATCATCTTTAAAATCATCAAAAACTTTTGCTAGTTTTTGTGAATTTAATGAAGTAATAGTAGTTTTACCATTAATAATTTTTGATAATGTTATTTCATCTATTCCAGAAAGCAAACTAACTTCTTTTTGCGAGTAATTACTTTCTTCAATTTGTGATTTGATTATATCTCCGATAATTTCTTTTGCAACCATAATTTAATATTTATGAGGATGAATTTTTATTATTGTTATTTCTTTTTCTTCTAAAAAATTTTTAGGATTTTTAAATTTAAAATTAACTCTTCATTTTTCATTGATTCTAAAACTACCAATATTTTTTAATTTTTTTAATTTTTTAATTCTTAATCCCTTATTTTTTTGAACTTTAGCAATATTTTTAGAATTAGTTATATAAATTATATTTTTTATAAATTGTATAAAACTAACATCTGGAAATTCTTTTTCAAAAATTTTTTGATTTTCACAAATATTAAGCAATGATTTGCTTTCATATTTAATGATCAAATTTCTCCTTCTTTCCCCAAACCTTTTATTCTTTTTTATTATATAGAATACTAAGATTATAGCATAAATTTATTAGTTGATAAATATTTATTTTAATCTTTTTAAAATTAAATCTTTACCAAATAAATATATGGATTTAGCAAGTTCAGGACCATGGTCTTGATAAGTTGTTATTAGTCTAATTGGCATAAATAAATCTTTACCTTTTTTATTAGTAATTTTTTTGGTTTTATTAATTGCTTCTTGAATATTTTCTAATGTAAAATCATATTTATTAATTAATTTACTAAATTCTTTTACTACATCATTTTTTTCCATTTTTTTAACAGTTTTATCTTCGTATATTTTAAATGCTTTTTGAATTTGTTTATAAGTTATTGCGTTTTGTTTGTAAGTATTGATAAAAAGTTTTTTTCACTCATTAGGTTTATTTTTTAAATTTAATTTTTTTTCTATTTCTTTTTCACTTTGGTTTTTAATATACTCTTTTGAAAATCAATTCATTTTGTTAAGATCAAACTTTGTAGATGATTTTGAAAGTCTTTCAACAGAAAAACTTTTAATTAATTCTTGGTGAGTCATAATTTCTTTAGCTTGAGGGTGAGTTCAACCTAAAAGCGCTAAAAAATTAAAAATTGCGTGAGGATGATATTTTTCATTTTTATAATCTTCAATAAACTGTTTTAAATTGGTGTCTCTTTTAGAAAGTTTTTTACCTTCTTGATTTGTAATTATTGTTAAGTGTCCAAAACTAGGAGCTTCTCAGTTTAATAAATCATATAACACGAGTTGTTTGGGAGTGTTGGTGATGTGTTCTTCACCTCTTAGTACGTGCGAAATTTCCATCTCATGATCATCAATTACCACCGCAAAGTTATAAGTTGGATAGCCATCTTCTTTTTTAATTATAAAATCCCCGATGTCTTTGGTGTTAAAAGTAATTTTTCCTCTAACAACATCTTCTCAAGAGTAATTTTTATTTTCAGGAAGTGAAATTCTGATTGAATATTTATTTTGTTTATCGCGCTTATTTTTTTCTTCTTGAGAAATTTTTAACCATTTTTTATCATACCTAAAAGAATGAATTCCCTTAAGTTTTTGTGCTTCTTTTTGTTTTAGAATTTCTTGTGGAGTATCATAAGCTTTATAAGCATAACCTTTTTTGATTAGTTCATCAATGATTTGGTTATACCTTTTTATTTTTTGAGTTTGTTTGTAAGGACCATATTTTTCATTTAGTTTTTCAGGTGATTCATCAAAAGTTATTCTTAATCATTTTAAATTATCCACTTGTGATTTTTCGGCATTTTCCACGTTTCTTTTAACATCGGTGTCTTCAATTCTTAAAATAAAATCACCACCATGGTGTTTTGCAAATAAATAATTGAATAATGCTGTTCTTGCACCACCAATGTGAAGCTTACCCGTTGGAGAAGGAGCGTATCTAGTTCTAATTCTTTTCATATGTTAATTTTATCATTTATAATTAAATGTATTATGGAAAAACAAATGTATAAATCGCTTTTAGAAATAAAAAATAAATATGAAGA
This sequence comes from Metamycoplasmataceae bacterium, assembly GCA_965263245.1. GTDB lineage: Bacteria > Bacillota_I > Bacilli_A > Mycoplasmatales > Metamycoplasmataceae > DT-68. The sequence goes on from CBDHHR010001146.1 coordinate 87,893, forward strand.
GTTAGAAAAAAAAATTAATTCACCTGAAATTACAAGTGATATTAAAAAATACACTAGTTTATCCAAAGAAATTAATTCAATTAAAGACATCGTTAAGGTTTTTAAAAAATATTTGTTATTTGAAAGATCAAAAAAACAAGCAAACGAGATTTTAAAAAGCAAAAATGATGATGAAATTATTGAAATGGCAAAATCTGAAATTGAAGAAGCAAATTTTCAAATGCCTTTATTAATTGAAAAGTTAAAAATTTTACTCCTTCCTAAAGACGTTAATGATGATAAAAATGTAATTATTGAAATTAGAGGAGCAGCTGGTGGAGACGAAGCAAATATTTTTGCTGGTGATTTATTTGAAATATATAAAAAATGGGCTTCAAATAATTCAATGAAAATCACTTTATTAGATTCTTCAGTTGGTTATTCAGGAGGTTTTACTTTACTTGTTTTTAAAATTGAAGGTCAAAAAGCTTATTCAAAACTTAAATTTGAATCAGGGGTGCATAGGGTTCAAAGAATTCCTTTAACCGAAACTCAAGGAAGGGTTCACACTTCTACAGCAACGGTAATAGTTATGCCAGAAGCTGATAAAACCGTTGAAATTGAAATTAAAAAATCAGATATTAAAAGAGATACCTATAGAGCTTCAGGTGCTGGCGGACAACACGTAAACACCACAGATTCAGCTGTAAGATTAACCCATTTACCAACGGGTATTGTGGTTCAGTCCCAAGATGGTCGTTCACAACTTTCTAATAACGAAATTGCGATGCAACAACTTAGAACAAAGCTTTATGAATTAGAAGTTAGAAAAAAACAAGAAAAATCTTCAACGTTTAGAAAACTTGGTGGTTCTGGTGCAAGAAGTGAAAAAATTAGAACTTATAACTATCCACAAGATAGAGTAACTGACCATAGAATTTCGTTTTCTACATCTTTAAAAACAATTTTAGACGGAAAAATTGAACCAATTATTAACGCTTTACTTGCTTTTGAACAAAAAGAAAAAATAAAAGAATTAGGAATTTAGTTTTTTATTTTAAAAGTAATATAATATTTATTATAAAAGGAAATTAAAAATGAAAATAGCAGTATTTGATACAAAAAATTATGATAAAAAAACGTTTAGACATTTTAATAAAAACCATATAATTGATTTTTTTAAAATAGAACTTAAACCACACACAGCAATAAGAGCAAAAGATTATGATGCAATTTGTGCTTTTGTTAATTCTAATGGTTCAAAAGAAACATTAAGCGAACTTAAAAAAGCAGGAGTTAAATATTGGTTTCAAAGATCAGCTGGTTATGACAATGTTGATTTAAAAAGTGCAAAAAAATTAGGAATTAGAGTTTTTAGAGTTCCTGCATATTCGCCAGAAGGCGTTGCTGAACACGCAATGACTTTATTGATGGCTTTAAACCGAAACATTCACCTAGCTTCTAACAGAACAAAAATTGGTAATTTTTCTTTAAGTGGACTTCAGGGTGAAACATTGATTAATAGCACAATTGGTGTAATGGGAGCTGGTAGGATTGGCCAGTGCTTTATAAAAATTTGTAAAGGTCTTGGTTCAAAAGTAATTGTTTATGATGATTATGTAAAAAATAGTTCCCCAAATCTTGCAAAAGATTTAGGATTTAAATTTGTTGACAAAACAACATTATTTAAAAATTCAGACTATATTTCTTTACACATGCCATTATTTCCGTCTACAAAATACATAATTAATAAAGACGCTATTAAAGATATGAAAAAAAACGTTTTAATAATTAACACTTCAAGAGGAGCACTTATTAACACCGAAGATTTAATTTGAGGGTTAGATAATGGTTATATAAGAGGAGCAGGACTAGACGTTTACGAAAATGAAACAGGTTGATTTTTTATTGATCATCAAGATGACATTATAAAAGACAAAATACTTTCAAGACTTATGATGCATAGAAACGTTATTTTAACTTCTCATCAAGCATTTTTTACTAACCTTGCTTTAAACGAAATTAGTAATTCTGTACTTGACACTGCCAATTTGTTAGAACAAGGAGAAACAAACATTAAAACAGAGTTATTAATTCAGGATGATGGCATAGTTATTAACGGTTAATTTTTTAAAATTTTATAATTTAAAATATAAAATTTATTATAAAAGAGTAAAAAATGAAAATAAAATTATCAAAACGTAAAAAAATTATTTTATTGTTATCGACAATAGGAGTTTTAGTTCCTTCAATTGCCACTCCGATTATTGTTATTAATAATAAAAAGAAACAAAAAAATGCTGAAGATAAAAAAGATGTAAAAACAGTAATTAAAATTCTTGAAGAAAAATTACTTTCTAAAAGACAAATTGAATTAAGTAGTGGTTCAAACGGTAAAATTGTTGCTAACAACCAAGAAGAAATTATTAAGAAAATTAAAGAATTAATTGGTAATGAAAATTTAAAAAACGTTTTAATTGAAATTTTAATGGTTAATGATCAAGAAATATCTCCTGATTTTCAAAAAATTAAAGTTAAAGTTTCAAAAGGAAACTATTCTCAAGAAGTTAATGAAGATAAAACAATATTTGTTAAAAGAAGTAGAACAACTTCTGAATTAGCTTTAATTGATATTAATTCAATTAAAAATGCTTTAGAAGCTTTAGCAGCAAAAGTAGTAGATGTTTATACAATTGGAGCTATTGACCAAAAAATTACTACTAATAAATTAGAAATATTAAAAACTATTAAAAAAATAAGTAATTTTCCCAAAGATTTAAAAGAAGTAAAAATTGAAATTGAAAATTCTGAAAAACTTTTACCTAGAAATGACCAACAACCAGTTTCTGTTTTTGTTATTCTTTCAAAAAATGGTGTTTCTAAAAAAGTGTTAGGGTTTAAAGCTAAACAAATGTCAGCTTTACAAGCTAATAATTATGAGCTTAATTTAATTAAAACCACTTTAGAATCTTTAAATAAAAAAACAGTAGAAGTTTATTCTTTTGATGCTGTTGACCAAAAAATTACTACTAATAAGTTAGAAATATTAAATGAAATTCAAAAACTAGATGGTTATCCTCAAGATTTAAAAGGAGTAAATGTTGAAGTTAAAAATTCTGATGCTCTTTTACCTTTAAATAATCAAGAACCAGTTAACATTACTCTTATTCTTTCAAAAGTTGGTGCTTCACCCAACAACATTGAATTAGAAGGATTTAGTGTTAAACAACAATTTTACGTTATTGAAGATATTAAATCAAAAATAATTAATAAAGAAATTTTAATTAAATCTAGTGTTTCTACTCAAAATCCAGAAGAAGTTCAATCAGCAATTTTACAACAACTTAAAATTGAAAATGATACTTTAACAAATGAAGATATTCAAAAAATATCAATTAATATTTCCTCTTTAGAAAAAGGTGTAAGAACCGAAGTAGAACTAACAATTACTTTTAAACAAAGAAGTAAAAAAATAACTATTCACGTTGAAAAACAAGATTTATTAAAAGGTTTAGAAATTCTTAACGGAAATTCAGGAACAATTTTTGAAGATGATTTTGGTAACCTTTGAATAATGGCAATTCGTCAAAGAATTCTTACACCAAGACTTTTTGTTCTTAGAAAAGGAAGTAATTCATGAACTAAAGATACTAGTTCTGGTTTAACAAAAAATTCAAATATTACTGATGGAATAAACGGAACAATTTTTCAAGATAAGTTTAAAAACCTTTGAACAATGGGGAAAGGAACAAAACTCCAAGTTCTTAAAGTAAATAAAAATGGTGATGGTTATGATGAAGAAACAGGTTGAATTGAAAATACAAGTGATCAATTATTAACTGGTTCTAATATAACTGATGGTGAAAAAGGAACGATTTTTCAGGATGATTTTGGTAATCTTTGAATAATGGGAATTGGAACAAAACTCCAAGTTCTTAAAGTAAACGAAAATGATGACGGTTATGTAAATGAAGGATGAACTAATAATAATCAATTAAACGGCGAAACATTATTACAAGGTTCTAACATTAGTAATGGTGAAGATGGAGTAATTTTTCAAGATAGATTCAAAAACCTTTGAGCAATGGGGAAAGGAACAAGTCTGCAAGTGCTTAGAGCAAATGTAAATAAAAAAGGTTATGATGAAAGTGTTGGTTGAAGTAGTGCTATTAATAATGGTTTAACAAATGGTTCAAACATTGAAAATGGTTATGGGGGAACAATTTTCCAAGATGATTTTGGTAACCTTTGAGCAATGGGTTCTTCAATAACTAAAGATGTTGACGGAACTGAAAAAACTATTCATACAAAGCTTCAAGTTCTTAAAATAAACCAAAATAAAGATGGTTATGTAAATTCCTGAACTAATGATAACAGCGAAGATGGAGAAGCATTATTAAAAAATTCAAACATTAATAATGGTGCAAATGGAGAAATTTTCCAAGATGATTTTGGGAATCTTTGAACAATGGGAACCGGAACAAGTCTGCAAGTTCTTAGAGTAAATGCACAAAAAAATGGTTACCGTGAAAATATTGGTTGAATTAATGATAATTCTGCTCTTGGATTATTAAATGGTTCAAATATTTTAGATGGAGGTGAAGGAATAATTTTTCAAGATGATTTTGGTAACCTTTGAGCAATGGCTGATTCAAAGCTGCAAGTTCTTAAAGTAAACAAAAATAGTAAAAATGGTTATGCTAATCTTTGAACTGATGATGATTCTGCAACAGGATTATTAAAAGGATCAAATATTGAACAAGGTTATGCAGGAGCAATTTTCCAAGATAGATTCAAAAATCTTTGGGTAATGGGAGCAAATAAAAAAGTTCAAGTTCTTAAAATAAAATCAGATAATTCTTACGATGAAACATGAGAAAGTTAATGATAGTTAAATTTTGTAAATAACATTTAATATATAATTTTTTTATGAAAAATATAAATAACGATCAAACAAATTATAAAAAACACAAAATAGAAAGTTTTAAAGATGAAACTTTATACCAATACGTACTAAAAAATGTTAACAAATGAAACGGATGAGATAATTTTTTTCTTAAAGATGATGTTAAAAAAACTTTAAAAGAAATATCTGATTTTTTAAACGATGAAGTTGAAAAGAAAAATTATGCAATTTCTCCTGTTTTAGATGAAGTTTTTGCATCTTTTATTAAAACAAACCCAAACACATTAAAAGCTTTTATTTCAGGTCAAGATCCAGCTCCTGAACCACATTTAGCTGATGGTTTATCTTTTTGTGTTAGAGGAATTAGTACTTCACATGTACCTTCAATTCAAAGAGTTTTATTAGAGTTAAATAACGATGGATATAAATGTGATCCATTAAACGGTGATACATCAAAATGAGCTGATAACAACGTAATGATGTACAATGATGCTCTAACAATTCCTTTTGCTTCAGGTTCAAAAGAAGGCATAATTGGAGCTCATATTGAAATTTGAAAAACTTTTTCACAAAAATTATTTGAATTTATTGATAAAGAATTAAACCAACCAATTGCGTTTATTTTATGAGGTTCAAGAGCAATTAAAAACAAAAAATACATTATAAATTCAAACCATAAAGCATTTATTGGTGGTCATCCTTCACCAGAAGCAAAAAGTGAAAATTTCTTTTGTAAAAAATACTTTAGTGCAACTAATGAATTTTTAAAAACCAACAAAGTTAAACCAATTGATTGAAATTTAACACCTAATTATTCAAAATTTAAAAAAGGGATTTACCATTGAGCTTCTGGTAACAAAACTTCTAAATGAATAAGTATTTGTAAAAATAGTTAAAAAATTTAAATGTTAGATCAAGAAAAATAAATGTTTTAGCTTTAAAAACAAGACATTTATTTTTTTAGTTTATGTATAATTTCACTATGAAAAACTCTTTAGAAAAAGAACTTTTACTTGAGAAAAAAAGACATAATCTAGAAAAAAAAATTACTAGAAAAGAAAAAGAATTTTTAAAAAAAAATTATCCAATTCAAAAAATAATCGGATTTATTAATTTTGATGATGTTCATATTGATTTAGAACACAACGTTTTTATTCCAAGGTATGAAACTGAAGAAGTTGTGCAAGAATCATTAAAATACATTAATAAAAATTCTAAAGTTTTGGATTTATGTTGTGGTAGTGGATACATTGGTTTATCAATTAAGAAAAAAACAAATTCAAACGTTACTTTAAGTGATATTTCAGTTGATGCAATCAAACAAAGTCAAAAAAACATGCAAATAAACAATTTAAAAGTTAACATTATTCATTCAAATTTATTTGAAAAAATAAATGATAAATTTGACGTCATTATTTCAAATCCGCCTTATGTTTCTAAAGTAAAAAAACTTGGTAGAAAAATTTTAGATTTTGAACCAAATAATGCTCTTTTTGCTGGTCAAGACGGAAATGATTTTTATAAAAAAATAATTAAAAAAGCACCTAAATATTTAAACCAAAATGGTTTGTTAATATTAGAAATTTCAGAAGATAATTTAGATTTTATCAAAGCAAAAGGTTTTAAAATTAAAAATGATATTAACAATAAACCAAGAATTGCAATTAAAAAATTTTAAAATATTCAAAATTAAAAAAAACATAAGTTTAAGTTTTTATTTAGATTGATAAATTTAATTAATTCAAATAATTTACATTTTTCCTAAAATTTTCATGTGTTTTTTAAAATGTTTAAAATCCTTACTTTTATATAAGGTAGCATTTATTATGTCTTTCTTTTTAGTTTCTCATTTTTTTATTAATTTTTCAACCATTATAATCACACTCCTTTTGATATAAATGAATTTTCTCATTTAAGATTATATATTTTTTAATTCAAAAATATTTTTATAAATTAATATTATGTTAAATAATTACTAAAAGCTTATTTTTGACATTTAGGACAATAATAAGTTCCCCGACCATTAACTTGTTTTTTTAAAATAATTGTTTTACACCTTGGACAAGGTTTTCCATATTTAGTATGAACGTTTAAAAAATTTTGGAATTCTCCCTTTTGTTGGTTAAGAGCAACATAGCTATTAATGCTAGAGCCACCTAGTTCAAACGATTTTTCCATAATTTCATAAGCAGTTTTTAAAACTTTTGCTAGTTGTTTTTTACTAACTTGGTTAGAAGGTTTTTCAGGATTAATTTTTTCTTTTCATAAAACTTCATTTACATAAATATTCCCGAGTCCAACCAAGATTGTTTGGTCAAGCAAAGCGGTTTTAATGGCAATTCTTTTTTTTGAAAGTTTTTCAAACAATCAGTTTAAGTCTGTTTCTTGAGGTTCTTTAGCAAGTTTTGCTAAAGGATCTTGGTTTAAATATTCACCTTTTAGTAAGTGAAAGGTTCCAAATTGACGCGTATCATTATAATAAAGTTTTGTATTGTCTTTAAAGTTAAAAATGAAAAGATCATGCTTTGTATCAAAACCTTCTAAAACATTTCTAAATTTACCTTCTAGTCTTAAATGAATAACAATTTTATAATCATCTCCGATATCAAATAATATTCATTTTCCAACATTAAAAATTTTTAAAATTTTTCTTCCTTTAACAACTTTTTTAAAAAAGTTTATCTCAACGTTTTTAATGATTTTAGGAAGGTTTATGTCAACACTTTTAATTTCTTTATTTATTACAAATCTGTTTAAATATCTACAAACAGTTCTAACTTCTGGTAATTCAGGCATATATTATAAATGATATATAATATTCTTTTTTTAATTGTAAAAAAAGTAAAGAATTTAGGATATTAAACAAAAATTTTATCAAGTTAATTTTAGAATATAAGTTTTTATATTTATATAATTAGTAATAAGAAACGGAGAAAAATGAAAATAAAGATTTTAAAAACAAATCTAACAACAAGAGACGGAATTTTAAAAAACATTTCTAAAAAAGCAATTGAAGATGAAATTGCTACTGATGATAAGAAATTATTTAAAGCACTTGTTGATCGAGAAAAGCAATATACAACTGGTTTTCAAGACGGAATTTCAATTCCGCACGCTAGAATTAAAAGCATTTCAAAGCCAATTGTTTACATTGTAAGAAATAAAACTGGGGTGGATTGAAAAAGTTTGGATAAAAAACCGACAAAAGTTGCGATCACCATTTTATTACCGGATGATAAAAAAGCTGGAAATCAACACATGTCAATGATTCAAAATATTTCTAATTTTTTAATAAACGAAAAAGATCATTCATTATTACACGAAGGAAACGCAACACAAATTAAAGATATATTATTTAAAGAAACTAGTGAAACAAAAACCAAAAAAGTTTCAAATGTAGCAAAATATGATTTTATAGCTATAACAAGTTGTCCAACAGGAGTTGCACACACTAACATGGCAGCAGAATCTTTTGAAAGATTTGCAAAAGATAACAATTTAAAAATAAAAGTAGAACGTCAAGGAGCCCAAGGTTTTGTTAATAAATTTTCAGAAAAAGATATTAAAAAAGCAAAACTAGTAATTATTGCTTCAGGAAGACAAATTGAAGAAAAAGAACGTTTTAAAGGTAAAAAAATCTTAGAAGTTCCAATTGCTGCTCCTATTAAGAGTAGTTCAAACGTTTATAAAAAAGCTAAAAAAGAAGCTAAATTATTTACTTTTACTTCAAAAAGAAGAGAGACACTTAAAAAAGCTTTTGGTGGTGGTGGAGCAAGTCCAATGCAAGCACTTATGGCAGGTGTTTCATACATGATACCATTTGTTATAGTAGGTGGTATTCTAATTGCATTATCACTTGGTATCGGTGGTAAATACGTTTCTGGTAAAGGCTTACAAGTTACTAAAGGATCATTTTGAGATGCTACTTTAGGAGTTGGAGTTGCAGGATTTACACTGATGATTCCTATTTTGGCAGGATTTATTGCTTCTGCTATAGCAGGTAGGTCCGCCCTTGCTCCAGCAATGATAGTAGGATTTGTTGTTGGTAATTCAGATGCTCAATTATTTAATTGAGATTTATTAGAATTTGGAAGTTTTGGTGAAAATAGTGCCAAACTTGGGTTCTTAGGTTCGATTGCTACAGGTTTTTTAATTGGATATTTAACCAAGTTTTGAAATATAAAAATTTCACCTAAGTTTCCTAAAGTAATAAAACCAATTGAGCCCATTATTGTTATTCCAATTTTAATGGTTTTAATCGGATGAGTATTATTTGCATTCTTATTATATGTTCCATTATTTTACATATCATTTGGACTTGAAAAAGGTGTTCAAACATTAATAGATGAAAATCTATTCTTCATTGCTGCATTATTTTTAGGAGCAATGATAGCGTTTGATATGGGTGGACCAATTAATAAAATTGCCTTTTTAATTGCTGGTGGTTTAATTGTAAGAGGTAAACCAGAAGTAATGGGTGCAGTAGCTGCTGCCATTGCAGTTCCTCCGCTTGGAACAGGACTAGCAGTGTTTTTAAAAAGATTATTTAGAGTTAAATATGATAAAGAAGATGAAGGAAATGCTATTTCTGCAACGTTTATGTCAATGATCGGAATCACTGAAGGAGCAATTCCTTTTGCTGTAAAATATCCCAAACAAGTTATTGTAAGTAACTGCATTGGTGGAGCAGTAGGTGCTGCGGTTGCATCATTATTTAAAATTACTGATAATGCCCAACACGGTGGACCAATTGTTTATTTATTAGGCGCTATTGGTAAAGACGGAATTACAGATTATGTTTGAGGCTTATTCTTCTTATTATCAATATTAATAGGTGCATTAGTAACTGCAATTTGTATGAATGTTTTATTAAAAATTAAACAAAGAAAATATGTTAAAACAAGTTAAACCAATAATTATTAATAAAATTTGGGGTTATGAAAAATGAATATACTCTTCATACAAAAATCAAAAAACTAAATTTTTAAATGGTAAAATAGTTCCAAAAGGCCCTTTAATAAAAATAATTAAAACTGATAAACCTTTATCAGTGCAAGTTCATCCTGATGATCAATTAGCTCAAAAACTTGAAAATGAAAAAAACGGAAAAGCTGAGTCTTGATATGTTCTAGAAGCTGAAAAAAATTCAGAATTAATTCTCGGAATGAAAAATTATGAAAAAGAATTTATCAAAAAAAACGTTTATAAAAAAACTTTTCTTAATAATTTAAATAAAGTTAAGGCGATAAAAAATAATTTTTATGATGTACCAGCAGGTTATGTTCACGGACTAGGAGCTAACGTTACAGTTTTAGAAGTTCAACAATCTTGTGATATAACTTATAGATATTATGATTATAATAGGCTAGAAAATGGTAAATTAAGAGAACTTCATGTTGATAAAGCAATTCAATCGCAAAAAAAGAATTTAACCCATAATTTAGAACCAATTTCAAAAGATCCGCTTATTTATAAAAATAAACATTTTACACAAAGTTTTTATTTTAAAAAATCAAGCGTTGATAAAAACAGTATCGTTGTTGATTTAAAAACACACAATTGTTATTTTGTAGAAGAAAAAACCTTCATAAATTTTGATCATTATGTGGTAATTACAACAAATAAATAATTTAAAAAGTAGAAATTAATTCTACTTTTATTTTTAAAGTTTATAGTAATTGTAAAATAACCATTAATATATAATTATTTTATGTTTAAATATAAAAAATTATTTTTAACTACTACTGACACTGTTCCAGGAATAGGTGCTCCTATGACTTTTTTTGGTAAAAGAGCTTTATACAAAATCAAAAAAAGAAGTAAAATTAAAAAAATAATTGTCATGATTGGTAACATGGACCAAGCAAGAAAAATGAAAGAATGAAACCCTAGAGCTGAAGCTTATGCTAAAAAATATTGACCTGGGAAAGTATCATTAGTAATTTCAGATAAACTTGCTTTAAGAATTCCTGGTAATAAAAAATTAAGGGAATTAATTATTAAAAAAGGACCAGTTTATATGACTTCTGCAAACATTTCTGGTAAAAAACAACTTTCTTTTAAACAAGCAAAAGAAAAATTTAGTCAGATCAAAGAAGTATATAATTTTGGAAAAAGTGATGGTAAGCCTTCTAAAATAATTAGAGTTAGTGACGGAAAGGTGTTAAGATAATGAAAAAAATAGTATTAACTTCAGATCATGCAGGAATTATTTTAAGAAAAGAGCTTAAAAAGTTTGTAGAGTCAAAAGGATATAAAGCAATTGATTTAGGACCTAACAAACTTGGAGTTTCAGTCTCTTATGCCCAAAAAGGTTTAGAACTTGCAAGACGAATATCAAAAAATGATGATGAAATTGGAATTGCTATTTGCGGAACCGGAATCGGAATTTCTTTTGCTGTTAACAGAGTAAAAAATGTTCGTGGAGCTAGAATCAAATCAATTGAAGATGCAACTTTAGCAAGAGAGCATAATAATGCCAACGTTGCAGTTTTAGGTGGTAGACAAATTTCGCTAAAAAAAGCAAAATTAGTGATTGAAAAATTTCTTTCTACACCATTTGAAGGTGGAAGACATATCGAAAGAATTAAACAACTTGATAAATAATGTTAATTTAATATGTTAATTTTATTCACTCGATTCTAATTTATTTTTTAATGTATAATAAATATATATTTATTATAGGAGATTTAAATGGCTTCATTAAACAGTAATTTAAAAGAATTATCAAAAAATATAAAATTAACAAATAAGCATATTCAAGAAAGAAATACTTCAATAACTAAATTTATTCGAGAAAAGCTTGATAAAAAATTTGAGGATAAAAGAATAGGAAGTTATGCAATTAAAACAACTGTTAAACAAAAAGATAATCAATATGATATTGATATGGCATTAATTTTTCATCATTCAAGCAATGATGAAACTATTAGTCAAAAACAAAAAGTGTATGATTGTTTAAAATTATATGAAGAAAGAATAAAAGATAATCCAGATGTTGATTTCAAAGAATATGCTGTTACTATTGATTTTGAATCTTCTGATTCAGACAACAAATATCATTTTGATTATACAATATATAATAAAGATGAATACGTTGTAAAAGGTTTACAACATACTAAAAAAGAACTTGAAGAATCTGGGAATATAGAATTTGTAAATCAAATTAAAAACTTGGATGATGATTCAAAAGAGCATTTTAATGTTGTTACTAGACTTTTAAAACATTGTGTAAAAAATGGTAAATTTAAAGAATCTTGAAAAATACCATCAATAGCTTTAACAAGTTTAACAAAAGAATTTGTTGTTTCAAATTGAGAAGGTTCTGATGATTTTTTAGAAACAATTACTGAAATTTTTGAACAATTAAAATCTAGTATTGATAATTTTAAACTTCCTTTTGAACCTCGTGATAATCCATTTGATAGATTTTCCGAAGATCAAAACAATGTTACTAAAAATAAGTTAGAGGAAATAATCGATGTCTTAGAAGAAGCAGATTCAGAAACTGATGATATTAAAAAATGAGAATTGATTAAAGATTTTTTTCCTAATTTAGAGGAACCAGACAAAGGAAGTGGTAGTGGAGAAAAATCTTCAATTAAAAGAACAACTAGCTCTCAAGGAGCTTAACAAAAAAGAAATTGATGTTTATAATTTCAAATTAAAAATCATTTTAAATGAAAATAATGATGGTTCTTTTAATTTGCAATTTAGATTATTAAAAAAACCAAAATCTTTATTAACTCATCTTGAACCTAATATGAATATTTGTTATTCAAGTTTAGATTCAAGAAATATAAGAAATAAAAAAGAATATTATGAGTGTGAAAAAATAGTTTATAAAATTATTGAATCATGAAAGAAAAACAATATTGACAGTGATGAAATTGTTCCTGAAGCAGAATTATATTTAAAATCAAATTTAAAAGACAAAAAACATATTGCAAAATTAAGTATAAATAGTGATTTAAAAGTAGGAACTTATCAATTTCATTTTCTTATAAATGATGATAAACACAAATTAATTGTAGACAAAAATAATTATAAATATAGATTAATTGTAGACAAAAAGAATGATAAAACAAAAACATTATTTAATTTTGAAATTATAGAAATGAGTGGTAAAGAATTTATTAATTTGGGTTATATTGATTATGATGATCTTAAAAAATTTGCATTTAAAAATATAAAAAATAAAAAAACAAAAAGAATAATTTTAAAAATAAATGGGTTAAAAACTTATAAATTTTTTTATTTTGATGATAAACACTCATATGCAACACTTGATAATTGTCGTATATCTTCAAAACATTCACGAACACCATTGAATTCAAACTTTAAAAATAAAAAAATAATGATTATTGGTGTAGGCGCAATAGGTTCACACGTTGCAGAATTAATTGCTTCTTTTTGACCCAGTAAAATTATCATATGAGACGGAGATTTTAATTTTTCTAATTCTTCTACAAGACAAAATTATTCTTATTATAATGATCCATTTCCTAAATGTGAATTACTAAAATTAAGGTTATACAAATATAAAGGAGTTGATGTAATTGCGGTAAATAGTAATTTTCCAGAAATAAAAAATATTAGTTCACCACATGAATTACCAGAAAAAGTTGATTATATTATAGATTGTACTGGTAAAGGTATAATTGTTAGTGAGTTTGAAGAAATTTCAAATTATGCAACAGATGAGACAATTATAATTTCAGGATATATTTTATATAAATTATTTATTAAAATTTGTGACTTTAAAACTTTAAAAAACGATGGACCTAAAAAAATATGACATAAATATGATATTGATAATAATAATAAATATGGCTCAAATATTACTTACAAAGGGTGTTCACAATTTATTGAATATTCATATCCTGATGTATATTTAATATCTGCTCATCTTGTATCAAGCATTTTTAAATATAAAGGAACGGGTTATGAATTTAAAGAAATTAATTCTCTTGGACAAAAAAATTAAATACGGAAATGAGTATCATTCTTTTTCAAAAAAAATCATAATAAAAATTTTAAAAATGGTAAAAAATTATAATGATAAAGGACTTGAAGTGGGTGGATATATATTTTCAGAAGAGAAATTAAAAGGTTCGTTTCACGGAATTTGAACTTCAAAGCCGTTTAAAAATGATGTTTTTAAACCTAATTGATATTCTTTAGATATCAAAAATGAACAAAAAAACATTAATATAAACACTGCTAAAGGTTTAGTTTATTCATGTGTATGACATTCTCATAGAAACTTTAATACAAAACCATCAAGAGTTGATGATAAAAATGTTTTTAATTTATTAAAAGACTTGAATAAAAACCAAATTTTTTCAATTATATTTAGTACTTATGAGATAAGAATTATTTTTTATCGATTAAAATGAAGAAAATTAATAAAAAAATCAATTGTTTTTAAAAAAGGAGTTAAAAATGGAAGAAATAATTTATTGATTTATGATCGAAAAAGGAATAAAAATATTTTTTGTGGTTTTTCAAAAAACATATAAATATTTTAAAAGTAAAAAAGTTATTTTAACTTATCATTTAGCAAAAAATAAAAACTGAAGAATTAATTATGAAAAGAATAATTTTAATTCTAAAAAATTCTTTAATGATATTCTAAAAAATATTTTTAAAAAATTTTCAAATCAAAAAAACATATATATTGATGGTTATTTACCAGTTCCTTTTTATGTAATATTAGGAGTAAAAAAAGCTTTACTATTAATTACAAAAAACGACAAAGAAAAATTAAATTTTAAAAAATTAAAAATAAAAAATAATTTTAAATTAATAAAAAATAAATTGGTTTTAGTTAAGAAACAAAAAATTTCAAAAATTCCAAATCTTTTAATTTTAGAATCAAAAAATACAACAAATGAAAAATATGATTTTTTGATTAAACCTAAGAAAAATAAATTCAAAAGAAATAGTATTAGCATTCATAGTCTCAAAAAACAAATTAAAAAATTTATGAGCGAAATTAATGATTTAAATGGTAAAAGAAGAGTTAATTATATTAATGTTTCTATCGTTGCTTCTCCACAAGTTTGTTTTTTAGTAGGACATCTTTTAGCAAAAGAAAACTTTATTTTTAAAATTTATCATTTTTCACAAATTGATAAAAAAAATATATTAAAAGCACAAATTGGTCCCGATATGAAATTTGATTTATTTTAGTTAATAAATTTGAATAAAATTTAAAATAATAGATTTTATTTATTTACATATTTTTAACATTTACATAAATAAAAAATAATTTATAATGAATAGTTTATAATGAGGTTAATAAAAAATCTTAGCAATTTTTTTAATTAAAAAAAAAGGAGTCAAATAATGGCTAATATAAATATTTTTGCTTTAGGTGGACAAGATGAAAACGGTAAAAATTCTTTGGTAATTGAATACGAAAAAGAAATTTACGTTGTTAATGCTGGTTTAAAAATTCCGATTAATAATTTGAACGGAATTGACGGAATTATTCCTAATTATGAATACCTTATTAAAAATAAAGAAAGAATAAAAGGAGTTTTTATTACGCACGGACACGATGATGTTTTTGCTTCTATTCCGTGGTTAATTATGGATATTCCAGGAATTAAAATTTACGCATCAAAATTTACAAGACAACTAATTGAAGAAAGAATTTCAAAATATAAAATTGGTCATAATAATTTTATAATCGAAACAATTAAACCAGAGCAAAAAATTGGTTCATTAATTGTTAAATCTTTTGAATTAGCAAATTCAATTCCGGGTTCTTTAGCATACAAATTTAAAACAGTTGATGGAGACATAATTGCAATGTATAACAACACACTTGATGATATTAAATACTTTGGAAAAACTGATCTTGAAAAAATAAAAGAAAATTCAAACAACATTTTAGCATTAATTTTAGATTCAAGATTTTCAAATTTTAAAGGTCACTCTTCAGATAAAAAATCAGTTGTTCCGTACGTTGAAAAAGTTTTTCAAACTTCGAAAAAAAACGAAAGAATTATTGTTGGAGCTTATGATGAAGAAGTTTATAACATTTACGAAATTATTAAATTAGCTCAAAAATATAACAGACCAGTAATTTCATATGGTAGAGCATTTTATTCTATATTTTCAAAAATGAGAAAAATGTTTGATATTGATGTTCCTAACTTTTTTGATTATAAAAAAGTTAATTCAATTAATAATGCAGTTGTTTTAATAACCGGAACATGAAGTAGGCTCTATCAAAGATTTGTTCGTATAGCAAATAATGATGATGTTTTTATGAAGTTTAAAGAAAAAGATAACATCATAATGATTGCACCACCAATTAACGGAATGGAAGTGCTTTATGCTGATTCATTAGATGAAGTTGCAAAGCTTGCTCCTAACATTTTAGATGTTTCTGATAAAGACTTTTATAAGTTAAGACCAACAGAATCTGATATTGAAAAAATTGTGCAAACTTTTAAACCAAAGTATTTTATTCCCATTAGTGGGTTTTATAGATATTTAGTAGTAGCAACAAAAATTGCTATTAAACAAGGAATTACGCAAGATAGAAACATTGTTTTAAAAAACGGAAAAATTTTGCATCTTCAAGACGGAAAACTTGCTTCACAAAAACACTATATTAAAGAGTTTGGTGATGTAATTATCGATGGGTTCGGAATTGGTGATGTTTCCTATGAAGTTATCAAAGAAAGAAAAACACTAGCAGCTGGGGGATTAATTACAATTGCTTTAAAAATCAATAAAAAAACTAAAAAATTAGTTGATGACATTAATGTTCAAGTCCTTGGAATGGTGATAAAACCAAAGTTAAAACAAGTTCAAGAAGATGTTAAAAGTGTGGTTTTAAAAAAAATTGAAGAACAAAAAATATTTAATTTAAGAGAACTTCAAAACTCAATTAGAAAAAAAACTAGAAATTTAATGTTTAAAAAATTAGAAAAAGAACCACTAGTGGTTATAACATTTTGTGAAGTTTAATATAAAATATAAAATGTTTTTTCTTTTATAATTATTAAACAATGAGATTTAGAAAAAGAATTAATATAAATACTGAAAGCTATAATTGGTTTTATGATCAAAAAATAAAAGGAACAATAATTGTTTTTGTTTCGATTTTAATGTTTATTTTTAGTTTTTTAAAGGTTGTTTTTTTAAGTTCAATCGATGGTTATACGTTCGGAATGTTATTAGGTTTTTATTCTCCGTTTGTTTATATATACTTTTTATACGTTGGCTTAGAATTAATATTTGGTGATAAATTTAAAAAACCAAGTTGAATTAAATTTAACAAAAAAAATTATTGATTATTGATTTTAATAATAATATTTCTTTCTTCATCAATGGGGTTTTATCAATCTAAAGGTGGTTTTGTAATTATCGGAGCTGAACCATGAAAAAACTTTCAAGATTGGTTTGATACTTTTACTAATAAAGGAATAAGCGAAAGTAGTTCGTGATTTCCGGGAAAAACTAACGGTGGCTTGCTAGGGGTATTTTTATATTCACTAGTTGCTACTGTTGTTTCTGGTATTGGGGCAATAATAGTGGGAGTAATATTATTAACAATTTTTATTTCGATAATTTTAACTGGTAGTTCTTTAGAGTTTCATAGAATGATCTTGTTAAAAAAGAAGTTTAACATTCCCACAAAGTTTCAAAGAAAAAAACAAGATAAAAAAAATAAATTAGAAAAAGAAAAAAAATTTATTTTTAATAAAGAAAAAAATTTAATTAAAACTTATGAAAATATTAAAACCAAAGATGAAAGTTTAGAAAATCAAACTAAAGAAAATGATTTAAAAGATGAAATTAAAAAAGAGTCAAAACCTTTAATTGATGAAAAACCTTCAAATCAAGAAAAAGAAACAAATGATAAAGAAAAAGATAATTTACCATTTGATGATCCTTTTAATATATAATTTCTTTAATTTAAAAAGGAGATGTTTATGCCAAATAGAAGAAAAAAATCATTTAAAGAACATAGAAAAAGACAAATTGCTTCTGGTAAAATCACTAGATTAAAGCGTAATGAAAAACCTCCGAAAAAAACTTAATTATTTGTAGATTTTTAAATTTAATTAATTTTTAAGATAAAAAATTATTTTTATCTTTTTTTATTTAAATTTATTATAATAAAGGTGTATAATTTTTTCACACTATTAAAATTATTTAGGAGCAAAAATGAAAATAAAATATATTGAAATTAAAAATTTTAAAGTATTTAAAAATACTAAAATTGATTTTACAAGCAATAAAAATGAAGCAGAAAAAGAAATAGAATTAGATTTTGTTTCTTTAACTAAAGATAATAATCATGTTATTCCTTATCTTAATTATATAATTGGTAGAAATTCTATTGGGAAAACAACTATTATTGATGTTATAAAATTTGTTGCTAAATTTGTTATTAACGAACAAGAAAAAAAAGTAAAAAGAAAATTATTTTTACAAAAAAAATTAGAATTTAGGAGAAAACAAAGAAATCAAAAAAAGTATAAAAGTTTATTTGAATTAACTAGAGAATTAGAAAAAGAAATTGATAAAAAAATTGATGATGGAAAATATGATGAAACTATAAATAAAGAAACTATGAAAGTTTATATCGATGAATATTTAAAATTTGCCAAAAATACAAAGAAACCAATTGAAATTAGAATATGTTTTGACCAAGAAAAAGATTTTTTAATTGAATTAATTTATCCAAGTTATTCAACAATAGAAAATCCAGATTTTATTTACAAACCTAATTTTACGATCAAAAATAAAACTAATGAATTAATTAAAAAATTTCAAAATTGAGCACAAAACACTCTTAATTTTACAAAAATGAAGAATTTATTTTATTTTAGAGAGTCAAAATATGAATTAGATGAAATGTTATCAACATTAATTGAAGAATTTTCAAAAAATAAAAAATCTTTAATTGATTTAAATAAATTAATTAAACTTGCAGATCCTCAATTTATTGAATTTATTTGACATTTTGAATCATTACGTTATGCAAGAAAAGGTAAATTAACAAATCTTGATGTTGAAACACTTTCTTCTGGAACTAAAAAATTTATAAAATTATTGTATTGAATTTTAAAATTTGCTAAAGCAAAATCTGGTATATTAATGATTGATGAAATTGAAAATCATCTTCATAAAGAACTTATCAATGTTGTTAAAATTGGATTAATGGAAATAACAACTAAATATGATTTACAAGTAATCTTAACAACTCATAACCCCTTAATATTAAAAGAATTTGTAGTTAATAAACAAGTTATTTCATTAGATGATAGCGAAAATGAAAATGATAAAATAATTGCATCGAAAGTTTCTTCTAAAATAAAACCTAAAAATAATATTATTAAAAAATATGAATATAACATAATTTCAGTATTTCCAAGTCCTCAACATGCCAAAATAATAAGCAAGGATATTTTTAAGAAATGATAATTATCATTGCACTTGAAGGTAAAGATTCAAATACTGAAGTTAATTTTTTTGATAATGGATTAAATCATCATTTTGAAAATAGTGAAATAAAAACTTTTCCATTTGAAAAAATAAAAGATTCAAATAAAAGAAAAAAAGAAATAATAGGTTTAATAAAAGATAAAATAAGAGAAATTCTTGTATTATTAGAAAATTTTAAAGATCAAAAAAATAAAAAAAGTAAGTTATTTTTTATTGCTGATGGAGATAGTTATCAAGATATTTTATCAATAAAAAGAACAAAAGATACAATTGCAAAATATATTGAAGATAAATTTAATGATATTATTGAAGTTGAAAATGAACTTTTACTAAAAATGGGATTATGTTTTGAAGATTTATATAGAGAAATTCATCCAAAAAAATGATTTCCTAGTAATAGAAAAAAAGAAAGTAATAAAAATTTATTTAATAATTATGCTAAAAGAGTTGATTGATTTAATAAAAATGAATTAGATTTTTCAAAAATAATTAGTGATATGAAAAAAACAGAAAATCCACATTTAAAAATAATTGAAGCCATTATTTTAGAAGAAAAATTATAATTTACATAACTAATATTTTTTAATCAAAACATAAAATTAAATTATTTTTAGGGTAATTCTGGTGGTGATATATGATTAATTGTAAGGTCTACTTTTTGTGGATTACCTAAATCATCATTATAGGCAATGGAATAAGTTATTGTAGGTCCATCTTTTGTAATAGAAGTTTGAGTTTCAGTGCTATGAACAGTAATTAAATTTTGAATTTCACTAGTTCATAAATTTCTATCATCATTTGCTAAATAATTTTTAATAGCATCAAGAATTTTTGTTTTTGTATCTAAATCATCTTCACTAGCAATAATAAGATTTTTATTAACTTCTTCGGCAAAATAATTTGTTATTTTTTGAGCATTAGTAAAATCTTTTTTTACTTGGAAAGTTTTTGTTGTTCTAAGAGTTGTTCCATCGCTTTTACTAATTGATACAATAATGTTTTGTAAAGTTGTTGAAATTGATGCATCAACATCCATTGAAACTTCTATTGCTACTCCTCTTAAACTTGCATGATTAAGGTCACCGTTTGTATTTGCAGGATCAATTAATTTTCTTAATTGTTTTTCAATTTCATTTTTATTAGTAACATTTTCAATAATGTTTCCACTAGAGTCACTTGGAAGAATAATTATTAAATCATCATTAGTTTTAGCATCAAGAATATTTTTTATAAATTCAATATCTTCATCTGCAGTAAAATCTTTTTTTACTTGGAAAGTTTTTGATGTTCTAAGAGCTGTTCCACCACTTTTACTAATTGATACAATAATGTTTTGTAAAGTTGTTGAAATTGATGCATCAACATCCATTGAAACTTCTATTGTTACTCCTCTTAAACTTGCATGACTTGCTTCACCAGTAGTATTTGAAGGATCAACTAATTTTCTCAGTTGTTTTTCAATTGCGTTTTTATTATTAGTATTTCCAATAATGTTTCCAATTGAATCACTCGGAATAGTAATTATTAAATCATTGTTATTTTTAGCATCAAGAATGTTTTTAATTGCTATTATATCTTCATCTGCTGTAAAATCTCTTTTTACTAAAAAGTCTTTAATCTCTTTTGAAACTTCATTTTTTGTTAATTTAATGATAATTTTTTGTGCAGTAGTTGAAACGTTAGTATCTTTTTTCATTAAAACTTCAATTTTTACATCATTTAAATTTACTTCACCAATTAAAGTTTTTATTTTTGCAACAATTTTTTCTTGATTATTAATAATAATTTTACCTGTTGAATCACTTGATAAAACAATAGTTTTATCATTTTTTTCTTCAAGTATTTTAAATACTTTATTTACATCTTTTTCGTCTTGATTTTTTACATCATCTTTTTGGTTTAAAATAACGATGGGAGTAACTACTGAAGCAGTTAATATTGTTGTCCCGGTTGTTAAAAAAATTATTTTTTTGGTTTTTGCTTTCATGTTTATTTTTTACTTTCTTAATTTAATATTTTATATTTTCATTATAAAATGTCTCTTTGCAAAAAAAAAAAAAGGTTTATTTAACAAACTAAAAACCTTATTTTAAAGACTTTAAGATTTTTATTATTACATAGATTAATTATTATGTTTAATTAATCTATCTAATATTTTTAATTTAAATTTAGTTTATTTTTTGCTAAGAATTTGTTTCATTTTAATATTTTTATAAATTACTTTAGAAATAAATTAAGACTTATTTTTTAATTTAACTTAAAATTCTACTTACCAAATTATTTTTTTATTTATAATTTAAACATGAAAAAAGTTTATGCAACTACAAGAAAATTTACTTACAAAGATTTTTTAGGTTGAATAGTTAAAATTTTTGTTCATCAAGTTGCTTTTGCGATTTACATTTCTTTAATTTTATTGTTTAGAATGTTTTTATACCAACAAATTGTTTTTTTAGCTATTTTAGAATGAC
This sequence comes from Metamycoplasmataceae bacterium, assembly GCA_965263245.1. Taxonomy (GTDB): domain Bacteria; phylum Bacillota_I; class Bacilli_A; order Mycoplasmatales; family Metamycoplasmataceae; genus DT-68. Next base: position 109,724 of record CBDHHR010001146.1, read on the forward strand.
AAAAGTTTTTTATACTTTATTCAATAACTGCAGTTTCAGTTTTTATTGGTGTTTTACACATTAGTTATTACGAAACAGGTTCGTTTACTTTAAGAATAACAACGTGAATTTTTTCTTTAATACACATGTTAGCAATTCCGGTAATTCTTCTAGTATATTAATTTTATGTAATTCAACCATTCAAATAAGAATTTTTAATTAGTAATTTATTTTCTAGTTTTTGAAACATGATTAATTGTAAGGTCTACTTTTTGAGTATTTCCACTTTGATCATCATAAGTAATTGAATAAGTTATTGTAGGTCCATCTTTTGTAATAGAAGTTTTACTTTCAGAACTATGAGTAGTAATTAAATTTTGAAGTTCATTAGTTCATAAAGTATCTTCAACCATTAATCATGTTTTGATAGCATGAAGAATTTTTTGTTGTGAATTTAAAATACCAACACTTGCAAAGACGTTTAATCTTCTATTATTTAAAATTGCAAAATAATTTGTTATTTTTTCATCATTAGTAATTTCTTTCTTTTTTACTTGAAAAGTTTTTGTTGTTCTAAGAGTTTTTCCACCATCTTTAACAATAAATACAAGAATATTTTTAGGAGTTGTTGAAATTAATGAATCAATTGCTGAAATTTCTATTGATGTTCCTCTTAGACTTTGATGATTAGCTTTTTCATTAATATTTGAAGGATCTATTAATATTCTTAACTTTCTTGTAATTACATTTCTATTAGTTGTGACAATACTTCCACTTGAATTACTCGGAAGAGTAATTATTAAATCATTTCCAGTTTTAGCATCAAGAATATTTTTAATTGCTATTATATTTTCATTAGCAATAAAATTTCTTTTTGCTTGGAAAATACTGGTTGTTTTAACAGCTGTTCCACCACTTTTACTAATTGATACAACAATGTTTTGAGTAATTGTTGAAATTGGTGCATCAGCATTCATTAAAATACTTATTTTTGTTCCTCTTAAACTTGGATGATTAGCTACTCCACTAGTGTTTGAAGAATCAATTAATATTCTTAACTTGATTTCGATTTCATCTTTATTACTAGCATTTCTAATAATGTTTCCTATTGAACTACTTGGAAGAATAATTATTAAATCATCTCTAGTTTTAGCATCAAGAATATTTTTTATAAATTAAATATCTTCATCTGCAGTAAAATCTTTTTTTACTTGGAATGTTTTTGTTGTTCTAAGAGCTGTTCCACCACTTTTACTAATTGATACAATAATGTTTTGTAAAGTTGTTGAAATTGGTGCATCAACATCCATTGAAATTTCTATTGATGTTCCTCTTAAACTTGCGTGACTTGCTTCACCAATAGTATTTGAAGGATCAATTAATATTTTCAACTCTTTTTCAATTGCATTTTTATTAGCTACTTTTCCGATAATGTTTCCGCTTGAATCACTTGAAAGAGTAATTATTAAATCATTTCCAGTTTTAGCATCAAGAATGTTTTTAATTGCTATTATATCTTCATCTGCTGTAAAATCTCTTTTTACATAGAAAGCATTTATTGGTTCAATATTTCTTAAATTGTTTTTAGTAATTTCTAAAATAATTTCTTGAGCAGTTGTTGAAATTGGTGCATCATTATCATTATTTACTACTAAAAAGTCTATTTTTGTTCCGCGTAAGCTTGGATGGTTAGAATCACCATTTTTATTTGAAGGATCAATTAATTTTCTTAACTCTTTTATAACTGCATTTTTATTAGTAGCATTTCCAATAATGTTTCCACTTGAATTACTTGGAAGAGTAATTATTAAATCATCTCCAGTTTTAGTATTAAAAATATTTTTTATAAATTTAATATCTAATTCATCATTAGTAAAATCTCTTTTTACTTGGAAAGTCTTCGTTGTTGTAAGAGTTGTTCCGTTAGTTTTACTAATTGATACAATGATATCTCGAGGAGTTTTAGCAATTGGTAAAAATGAAGAATTTATTGAAATTTCTATTGATGTTCCTCTTAAACTTGTGTGACTTGCTTCACCAGTAGTATTTGAAGGATCAACTAATATTCTCAATTTTTTTTCAATTGCATTTTTATTAGTTTTATTTTTGATGTTTCCTGTTGAATCACTCGGAAGATTAATTATTAAATCATTGTTAATTTTAGAATCAAGAATGTTTTTAATTGCTATTATATCTTCATTAGCTGTAAAATTTCTTACTTGAAAGGTTTTTGTAGTGGTAACAGTTGTTCCACTAGTTTTACTAATTTTTACAATGATGTTTTGTAAAGTTGTTGAAATTGGTGCATCAGTGTTCATTGAAATTTCTATCAATGTTCCTCTTAAACTTTCATGATTAGCTTCTCCAATAGTATTTGAAGGATCAACTAATATTCTTAACTTTTTTATAATTGCATTTTTATTAGCTTCTTTTCCAATAATGTTTCCAGTTGAATTACTTGGAAGAATAATTACTAAATCTTCCCCGGTTTTAGCATCAAGAATATTTTTTATAGATTGAATATCTTTATCTACTAATTCACTAATGGTAAAATCTCTTTTTACTAAAAAGTCTTTAATCTCTTTTGAAACTTCATTTTTTGTTAATTTAATGATAATTTTTTGTGCATTAGTTGAAAGGTTAGTATCATTTTTCATTGAAACTTCAATTTTTACACCATTTAAATTTATTTTACCAATTAAAGCTTTTATTTTTACAACAATTTTTTCTTGATTATTAGTAATAATTTTACCTCTTGAATCACTTGATAAAACAATGGTTTTATCATTTTTTTCTTCAAGTATTTTAAATACTTTATTTATATCTTTTTCATCTTGATTTTTTACATCATCTTCTTGACTCAAAATAACAATGGGAGTAACTACTGAAGCAGTTAGCATGGTTGCTCCAATTGTTAGAAAAATTATTTTTTTATTTTTTACTTTCATGTTTATTTTTTACTTTCTTAATTTATTATTTTATATTTTCATTATAAAATGTCTCTTTGCAAAAAAAAAAAAAAGTTTTATTTAGTAAGGTAAAAACCTTATTTTAAAGACTTTAAGATTTTTACAATTAAATAGATTAATTATTATGTTTAATTAATCTATGTAATATTTTATTGCTGATTATTAAAATTTTTATTTGTTTTTTCATAGTCATTCCATTAATTTTATTGTTTAGGATGTTTTTATACAAACAAATTGTTTTTTTAGCTATTTTAGAATGACAAAAGTTTTTTATACTTTATTCAATAATGATAGTTTCAGTTTTTATTGGTACTTTACAGATTAGTTATTATGAAACAGGTTCGTTTACTTTAAGAATAACAACGTGAATTTTTTCTTTGATACACATGTTAGCAATTCCGGTAATTCTTCTAGTATATTAATTTTTATATTTATAATGTTATTAATCAAAAAATAAATTTAGATAGCGTTCCCAACAAGTCAGGCGTTTATTTATGTTGGTAAAGCTAAAAAATTAAAAACTAGAATGAATCAATATTTAAAAGTGATCTTAAATTCTTATAAAACTTCTAACTTGTTTTTAAATATTTTTGATTATGAATAAATTATTACTCTAACTAAAAATTAAGACCTAACATTAGAAGATTTTTTAGTTAATAGATAGGTTATTTGATTAAATAATAGTGAAAATAGCAAACTAAGTGAGATGTTTATTTTTTAGGTTTCTGAAACATGAACAATTGTAAGATCTACTTTTTGAATGTTTCCTAAATCATCGTTATAAGCAATTGAATAAATTGTTAATCTATTTTTTCCAATAGAAGTTTTAGTTTCGGAACTATGAGTAGTAATTAAACTTTGAAGTTCACTAGTTCATAAATCACTTTCATCACTTGCTAAATGATTTCTAATAGCTGCAAGAATTTTTGTTTTTGTATTTGGAAGATCATCACCAAAAATCGTAATATTTTTTTTACCATTACTTGCAAAATAATTTGTTATTTTTTCAGCATTAGTATAATATATTTGATTAATTAAGAGATCTACTTTTTGAATGTTTCCTAAATCATCGTTATAAGCAATTGAATAAGTTATTGCTGGTTCATTTTTTATAATAGAAGTTTCAGTTTCAGAACTATGAGTAGTAATTAAACTTTGAAGTTCACTAGTTCATAAATCACTTTCATCACTTGCTAAATGTTTTTTAATAGCTGCAAGAATTTTTGCTTCTGTATTTAAAGTTTCACCACCAAAAATTGTAAATATTTTTTTAGAACTATTTGCAAAATAATTTGTTATTTTTTGAGCATTAGTATATGACACATAATTAATTGCAAGATCTACTTTTTGAATATTATCTAAATCATCATTATAAGCAATTGAATAAGTTATTGTTGGCCCATCTTTTACAATAGAAGTTTTAGTTTCGGAATTATGAATAGTAATTAAACTTTGAAGTTGATTAGTTCATAAAGCACTTTCATCACTTGCTAAATGATTTCTAATAGCTGCAAGAATTTTTATCTTTGTGTCTAAAAGATCTTCACCAGAAATCGTAATATTTTTTTTACCATTACTTGCAAAATAATTTGTTATTTTTTCAGCATTAGTAGATACATGATTAATTACAAGATCTATTTTTTGTGCATTGTTTGAATCATCATCATAAGCAATTGAATAAATTGTTATTGCTGGTTCATTTTTTATAATAGAAGTTGTAGTTTCAGAACTATGAGTAGTAATTAAACTTTGAAGTTGATTAGTTCATAAAGCACCATCATCACTTGCTAAATGATTTCTAATAGCTGCAAGAATTTTTGCTTCTGTATTTAAAGTTTCACCACCAAAAATTGTAAATATTTTTTTAGAATTATTTGCAAAATAATTTGTTATTTTTTGAGCATTAGTATATGACACATAATTAATTGCAAGATCTACTTTTTGAATATTATCTAAATCATCGTTATAAGCAATTGAATAAGTTATTGTTGGCCCATCTTTTACAATAGAAGTTTTAGTTTCGGAACTATGAGTAGTAATTAAACTTTGAAGTTCGCTAGTTCATAAATCACTTTCATCACTTGCTAAATGATTTCTAATAGCAGCAAGAATTTTTATCTTTGTGTCTAAAAGATCTTCACCAGAAATCGTAATATTTTTTTTACCATTATTTGCAAAATAATTTGTTATTTTTTCAGCATTAGTAGATACATGATTAATTGTAAGATCTATTTTTTGTGCATTGTTTGAATCATCATCATAAGCAATTGAATAAATTGTTATTACTGGTTCATTTTTTATAATAGAAGTTGTAGTTTCAGAACTATGAGTAGTAATTAAACTTTGAAGTTGATTAGTTCATAAAGCACCATCATCACTTGCTAAATGTTTTTTAATAGCTGCAAGAATTTTTGCCTCTGTATTTAAAGCTTCACCACCAGAAATTGTAATTTCTTTTTTAGCATTATTTGCAAAATAATTTGTTATTTTTTCAGCATTAGTAAAATTTCTTTTTACTAAAAAAGTTTTTGTTGTTGTAAGAGTTGTTCCGCCAGTTTTACTAATTGATACAATGATGTCTTGAGGAGTTGTTGAAATTGGCGCATTAGTGTTTATTGAAACACTTATTGTTGTTCCCATTAAACTTTGATGATTTGCTTCACCATTAGTATTTGAAGGATCAACTAATATTCTTATTTTTTTCTCAATTGCATTTTTATTATTAATATCAACAATTCTTCCGGTTGAATTGCTCGAAAGAGTAATTATTAAATCATTTCCAGTTTTAGAATCAAGAATATTTTTAATTGATACTATATCTTCATTAGTAGTAAAATCTTTTTTTACTAAAAAATCTTTAATTTCTTTTAAAATTTTGTTTTTTGTTAGTTTAATGATAATTTTTTGTGGAGTGTTAGAAATATTATTGTCATTTTGCATTGAAATTTCAATTTTTATTTCTTTTAAATTTTCACTACCAATTATTTTTTTTAATTTTGTAATAATTTTTTCTTGATTATCAGCAATGATTTTACCTGTTGAATCACCTGATAAAACAATGGTTTTATCATTTTTTTCTTCAAGTATTTTAACTATCTTATTTACATCTTTTTTGTCTTGGTTTTTTTCATCATCTTTTTGGTTTAAAATAACAACGGGAGTGACTATTGAAGCAGTTAGTATTGTTGTCCCAATTGTTAAAAAAATAATTTTTTTAGTGTTTGGTTTCATATTTATTTTTTGCTTTCTTAATTTAATATTTTATATTTTCATTATAAAATGTCTCTTTACAAAAAAAAAAAAAAGTTTTATTTAGTAAGTTAAAAAGCTTATTTTAAAGACTTTAAGATTTTTATTATTATTAAATAGATTAGTTATTATGTTTAATTAATAGATTGAACATTTTATCACTAGTAATTTAGATTTATTTTGTTTTTAACTCAAAATTTTATTTATTAAATTATTTTTTATTTACAATTTAAAAATGGAAAAATTTTATGCAACCAAAAGAAAGTTTACTTATAAAGATTTTTTTGGTTGAATAATTAAAATTTTTGTTCATCAAGTTACTTTTGCAATTTACATTTCTTTAATTTTATTGTTTAGAATGTTTTTATACTAATAAATTGTTTTTTATCATTAATAATAATTTTTGTAATCAATTGTAAGATCAACTTTTTGAACATCACCTGAATCATCATTATAAGCAATTGAATAAGTTATTGGAGGTCCATCTTTTATAATAGAAGTTTCAGTTTCAGAACTATGTGTAGTGATTAAACTTTGAAGTTCACTAGTTCATAAATCATCTATTCCTAAAGATTCTTTAATTTTTTTAAGAATTTTTGTTTGTGTGTCTAATAAATTTTCAACACCAAATATTGTAAATGTTTTTTTATCACTATTTGCAAAATAATTTTTTATTTTTTCAGCATTAGTATAAACATAATTAATTGTAAGATCAATTTTTTGAACATCACCTGAATCATCATTGTAAGCAATTGAATAAGTTATTGTTGCTCCACCTTTTATAATAGAAGTTTTAGCTTCAGAACCATGAGTAGTAATTAAACTTTGAAGTTCACTAGTTCATAAAACACCATCATCATTTGCTAAATGATTTTTAATAGCAAAAAGAATTTTTTCTTCTGTATTTAAAACATTTCCACCAAAAATTGTAAATGTTTTTTTAGCACTATTTACAAAATAATTTGTTATTTTTTCAGCATTAGTAAATTCTCTTTTTACTTTTCAATCAGTAATTTCTACTGATGGAGCAGTTCCTTTTGAAAGAGTTATTATAAAGCCAATTCCGTTTCCGGTATCAATAATATCTGCATTAGTGGTATCAGCTTTTACACCAATTGTTACACCTTCTAAATTATCTATTCCAATTGCTTCTTGAAGCTTTGCAACAATTTTAGCAGCAACTCCACTTGCTCCAACTTTGGCTTGAACATTTTTAATTTTTAAAAGTTTTGAAACTTTATTATTAAGAATTGTTTTAACATTATTGATTGAATCTGTATCTAATTCAATTCTAACTTTGGTTCTTTTAACTCTTCAATTAATAATTTCTTCTGGTTGAGCACTTCCTTTTGAAAGAGTTATTATAAAGCCAATTCCGTTTCCGGTATCAATAATATCTGCATTATCACCATCAGCTTTTACACTAATTGTTACACCTTCTAAATTACCTAATCCAATTGCTTCTTGAAGCTTTGCAACAATTTTAGCAGGAACTCCACTTGCTCCAACTTTGGCTTGAACATTTTCAATTGTTACAAGTTTTGAAGATTTATTATCAAGAATTATTTTAACATTATTAATTGAATCTATATCTTGTTCAGACATTGGTTTTGTTCTTATAACTTTTCAATTAGTAATTTCTTCTGGGTTAGCTTCTCCTTTTGAAAGTGTTATTATAAAACCAATTCCGTTTCCAGTGTGAAGAATATCTGCATTATCACCATCAGCTTTTACACTAATTGTTACACCTTCTAAATTATCTGATCCAATTGCTTCCTGAAGCTTTGCAACAATTTTAGCAGCAACTCCACTTGCTTCAACTTTGGCTTGAACATTTTCAATTGTTACAAGTTTTGAAGCTTTATTATTAAGAATTGTTTTAACATTATTAATTGAATCAGTTTCTAATTCAACTTTAGGTTTTGTTCTTATAACTTTTCAATCAGTAATTTCTTCTGGGTTAGCTTCTCCTTTTGAAAGTGTTATTATAAAACCAATTCCGTTTCCAGTGTGAAGAATATCTGCATTATCACCATCAGCTTTTACACTAATTGTTACACCTTCTAAATTACCTGATCCAATTGCTTCCTGAAGTTTTGCAACAATTTTAGTAGCAACTCCACTTGCTTCAACTTTGGCTTGAACATTTTCAATTGTTACAAGTTTTGAAGCTTTATTATTAAGAATTGTTTTAACATTATTAATTGAATCTGTATCTTGTTCAGACATTGGTTTTGTTCTTATAACTTTTCAATCAGTAATTTCTACTGATGGAGCACTTCCTTTTAAAAGTGTTATTATAAATCCAATTCCATCTCCGGTGTGAAGAATATCTGCATTATCACCATTAGCTTTTACACTAATTGTTACTCCATCTAAATTACCTGATCCAATTGTTTCTTGAAGCTTTGCAACAATTTTATTAGCAACTCCACTTGCTTCAACTTTGGCTTGAAAATTTTCAATTGTTACAAGTTTTGAAGATTTATTATTAAGAATTGTTCTAACATTATTTATAGAATTGGTTGCTAATTCAACATTAGATTCTATTCTTTTAACTTTTCAATTAGTAATTTCTACTGGTTGAGCACTTCCTTTTGAAAGTGTTATTATAAATCCAATTCCGTTTCCAACATTAACAATATTTGCGTTTCTAGTGTTAGCTTTTACACTAATTTTTACTCCATCTAAATTACTTGATCCAATTGTTTCTTGAAGCTTTGCAATAATTTTTAAGTCAACCCCAATTGCTCCAACTTTTGCTTGAATATTTTCGATTATTACAAGTTTTAAACTTTTATTATCAAGAATTTTTTTAACGTTTTTTATAGAATCACTTGCTAATTCAGCAGCGTTTTTACTTCTTTTAACTTTAAATCCTTCAATTTTAACATCTGTTTCACTTTCTTTTTTAACAATTAAAATAATTGAAATTCCACCAATTGTTAAATTTTCATTAGAATCTTTAACGTCTAAAGATATTCCATTAGGTATTTGGGGGAAATTATCCATTTTTTTTATTGCATTAAGAATATTTTGTTTGTTGCTAGTAACACTACCAGAAGTAGCACTAATTGTTACTGTTTTTGTTTTTAATGATTTTAATTTATCAGCGTAAATTACAGTATCCTTTTTTTGTTTTTTATCTTCACTTTTCAATAAAACAAGTGGAATAACTACTCCGGCAGTAATTAAACTTACAGCTGTCATTCCTAAAAAAATAATTTTCTTCTTCATAATTTTTAACTCACCTTTTTTAATTAATAATTTCATTATAAAAGATTGGTTCACAAAAAAAAAAAAAAGTTGAAATTTGTAAAAACAAACCAATTAGTTTTTATTTTTTTAATTAATAATTTCTTGAGTTTTAAGATCACACCAAACATATAAATGATTATATTTTTTATCAATTCAAGAATTTTTTGAAGTATTAATTTTTTGTATTAAACCTTCATTTTTAAATTTTGTTTTTATAAAATAAACCTTTTTATTAATTTCAATTATTTTTTTGTTTTATGCTTTTTTAATTAGTTTTCTAGCAAATAGTGAATTTATTATTTTTTTTAAATTTTGATAATGAAGATTTATTTTTTAGTTTATTCTCAACAAAATAACTAAAGTTACAAGGTTTAACTTTTTTATATTTTGTTACTAATTTAACAATATCTAAATATTCTTGAAGAATTTCTTTTTCTTTAGTAATGCTTTTATAATTTTATTTTTTCCTTTTATTATATGAGTTAAACTTAATTTATTTTTAATAAAAGTTTGTTTCATCTTGACAATGTTCTAATAGCAACACCTATCAAATTAGAGATTTATACTAAGGTGTTATTTTTATTTTTTAATTATTTAAATAGTTTTTTATTGGATGAAAAAATGTCATTCTTTTCCACATAATTTTTTATTTAAAAATTATACTAAAGTGACATTTTTACTTTAACCATTAGGGATGAGATTTTAACTTGTCTTTTACAGCAAAAAAAATTTATTTAGTAAGCTAAAAAGCTTATTTTACAAACTTTAAAGTTTTTTAACATTTTATTATTTTGTGGTTATTTTTTAGTTGGTTTTTCACTTTAAATGTAAATTTTTGCAAATTTTTTCATACTTTATTTAATGATAGTAATTTTAGTTTTTGTTGGTACTTTACAGATCATTTATTATGAAATAAATTCATTTATATTAAGAATAACAACGTAAATTTTTTCTTTGATACACATGTTATCAATTCCGGTAATCCTTTTGGTATATTAATTTTATATTTATAATGTTATTAATGAAAAAAATAAATTTAGATAGTGTTCCCAACAAACCAGGTGTTTATTTATGAAAAGATAAAACCAATGACATTATTTATGTTGGTAAAGCTAAAAAATTAAAAACAAGAATGAACCAACATTTAAAAGGGATTTTAAATTCTTATAAAGCTTCTAACTTACTTTTAAATATTTTTGATTATGAATACATTATTACTCCTACCGAAAAAGAAGCATTAATCTTAGAAAAAAATTACATTAATAAATATAATCCTAAGTTTAACATTTTATTAACTGATGATAAAAGATACCCTTACATTCAAGTTTTATTAAGTGATAGACTTTACATTAAACTTTTTTATTCAGTCAAAAATAAAGGTAAAAACGTTAAATATTTTGGACCTTATCCAAACGGCTTTGGTGCTAAAAAACTTAAAGATTTAATTGCAAGATTTACGATTTATGAAAAAGGTCTTTTAATTAAAAGTAAAGATAAACTTTTTTGAGAAAAACAATATAAAAAAGCTTGCAAAATTTTATCAAACAACCAAAGCAATTTAATTAATGAAATTAAAAGTAAAATTAAAGAAGCTTCCAACAATTTAAAATATGAACTTGCAAATGAATTTCAAAAAAGCTTAAATTATTTAATTGAAAATAAGGAAAAACAAGTGATTGAACTATCTGATAAACAAAATATTGATGTTTTTGGAATTGTCCAAAAAAACGATAAACTCTCAATTCACATTTTATTTTTTAGAGATGGCTTTTTACTTTCGCATAAAGATTATGTTGTTAATGTTTTTAACCAAACAAAAGATTCAGTTCAAGAATTTATTGAAAAATATTATTGAATAAATAAAAAACCAGATTTAATTATTTTAGATAGAAAGTTAGATTTAAATATTAATGTGGAAATTCCCCAAAAAGGTAAAAAATTAAAAATCTTAAAAATGGCAAAAGAAAACGCTCAAGATAACATAGATTTAAAAATTGAAAAACACATTAGAAAGGAAAAACAAATTTATGAATCAATTAAATATTTAGAAAGTTTAATTGATAAAAAAATCAACCACATTTTAATGATTGATAATTCAAACACTAATAATTTTGAACCAGTTTCGGTAATTGTTTCATACCGAAACGGTGTTAAACAACCAAAAGAGTACCGAAAATACAAGTTAGTTCAAACCTCAAGACAAGCAGATGTTGAATACATAAAACAAGGTTTAAACAAATACTTTTCTAAAAAAACAAACTTAATGCCTGATCTTTTTTTAGTTGACGGAGGAATTGCGCAAGTTAATGAAGCTAGAAAAATAATTGATAAAATTCCGGTTATCGGAATTTCCAAAGACGAAAAACACAAAACCAAAAACATTGTTGATTTAGATAATAACATCATTGAAATTCAAAATGCTTATTTATTAAATTTTTTATCAAACATTCAAATTGAAGTTGATAGATATGCAAAAAATTATCACTTAAACCTTAGATCTAAAAGTTCTTTGCAAAATTCTTTAACATTAATTAATGGAATTGGTCCATCAACTGAAAAAAAACTTTTAAAATCATTTAGCGATTATTCTTCAATTTATAATGCTTCAATTGAACAGCTAGAAAAAGTTGTTTCACCTAAATTAGCACTTAAAATAAGAAAATATTTCAATAATAAATAAAATACTATATGATAAAATAATAAATGTAGTGATGGTCTCGTAGCTCAGCTGGATAGAGCACGTCCCTTCTAAGGATGTGGTCAGAGGTTCGAATCCTCTCGGGATCACCATTTTTTTATTTTTTATTAAGAAAAAAGTTATTTTAAAAATTTAATTTTCTAAAAATTCTCATTCTTTTTTACTCAATCAACCTTGATAATTATCTAATTTTATAACCATTAATTTTATTTTTTTACTACTCATTTTTACAATTTTATCAGTTATTTGTTCAATATCATCATTTGATTTGTAAAGAAATGCATTTGATTTATTTTTTAGTTTTATACCATTTTTAAAAATAAAGTTATGAATATTTGTACTATATCTAGATTTTTTTTCTAAATCATTTATTTCACCATTTATTTTGAATCATATAAAATAATTATTCATTTTTTTCTCCTATTCTTGATTGTATTTTTTTACATAAACTAATTGATTTTTTGTAAATTTCTAATTTATCAATTTCTATTTTTGGATCAAATTTTCTTAATTTAGAGTATATTTGTTTTTCACTTTCTAAATGAGCAATTCCATTTCGGATGTTTCTAACATTTTCAAGAGCAACAACTATTTCTTTTTGTTCTTTTTCAGTATTTAAACCCATAAATTTATTTTTGAAAATATTTTTATTTAAAGAACATCATAATCTCTTTTTTTGACCAAATGTTAATTTAGAGATTGTATTAATTGTTAATTTTTTATTTTCCTTTTTTAATTTTTTTATAACTTCATCAATTATTCCATTTTTAAGATTTTCAGATGAAAAATATTTTTTTCTTTTTTCTTTTTCAAATAAATCATCTTTGTTTTCTAAATCAACTAAAATATTTTTACACAAGTAATGTTCTAATCGAAGTTCAATTTCAATAATTTTAAATTTTTCATCAACACTTCATTTATTGTATCCTCTTAATTTTGTGATTGTTAAACCATTATCATTTCATCTATCCTTAAGAGTAGTTAATTTAGAAAATTTAATTAATTTCTTTTTTTTGATTTCTTTGATTTTTTGAATTTCTGACATAACTTAAAATACCTAATAAAACACTAAATCCTCCTTAAAGGAGGATTTATCAAACCACGAAAGTCTGAACGTGCTTGGAATTTTTCACTAGAGCCAAGTGTTTCCATATAACAAAATTATTTTACCATTTAAAATAATAAAAAATAATAAAAAAAACGATTTTATAGCAAAAGAAAAGTTAAAATGTTATCATAAATGATTAAAGTAGAAATATCGCATCATTATAACATTTTTTATTCAATAGAAAATTATTTAAAGAATTAAAAAAACCTAAGAAAATTTATTTTAAAAATCACTCGTTATTTTGATAAATTAATTTAGGTAATAAACCTTTTTGGTTTTTAATTTTCTTTATAATAAACTTATGAGTAAAAATTATTATGATGAAAAAATTAAAGACATTGAAAATTTAATTCAGTCTAAAAAATACAAAGAAGCTCAAAAAGAAATTAATAATGAATTAAATGTTCCGTATGTTCCAAAAATTTACGAAGATGTTTTTAACTCAATGTTAGAACAAATATTAGATAAATTAGAAACTAATGAAAAAACGCAAACAATTTCCAAAGCAGTGGCACTTGATTATTTAATTTCTGACGATGAACAAAAAGAAGTTATGGCAATTGAACTTTTAAGAGACCATAACCTTCATTTTGATAAAGAAATTATCAAAACTAGAATTGAAACATGAAATTTTGATAAAAACCTTTTAAAAGCTTATTTGTTTGAAATTCTTGTTGAACAAAATATAGACATAGACATCAATTTTAACGGTTTAAATTTAAATCCGCTTAAAAACGGAAGTATTTTAGATAAAAAAGAAGTTCAGTTAACATTAAAAACAATTGAAAAAATATTTACCAAAAACCCTTCTTGAAGAAAAATGGCAACTGATGAATTTCATAAGTTTTTACTTTTAAATTATCCTTTTGTACCTGAAAAACCAGAAGAAACTGCTCATGATATTTGCAAGATAATTAATTCTTACTTTGATGATAATTTAGAATTAACTGCTAAACAAAAAAAGATAAAAACTATTCTTTCAAAATAAGTTTTTTGTTAATAGTTTATAATTTTTTCATAAATTAATAATTTTAAAAGGAGCTAAAAGTGGCAGTTAATTTAAAAAAAGATTCTGGTGAGTTACAAATTGATGTTGTGGCTAATAGAAAAACTTGAAAAGAAGAACAAGAAAAAGCGTTTAAAAAACTTAGTGCATCTTTATCATTAAAAGGTTTTAGAAAAGGTAAAGTTCCTGTTGATATGGCTAGAAAAAACATTTCTGAACAAAATATTCTTAACGAAGCTATAAAAGAAATGTTAAACATTTTAGTTAAAAAAGCATCTAAAGAAATTCCGAAAGACACCATGGTTTTAGATTCTCCATCGTATAAAATTCAAAAAATTTCTAATGTTGAACTAGAAGTAACGTTTTTATACCCCATTTATCCTGAATTTACAATCGGAGATTATAAAAAATTAGACGTTAAATACGTTGAAGAAAAAGTTGAAGCACAAAGTGTTGATGATGAAGTTAAAAACTTAGTAAACATGAAAACTACTTATGAAAAAAAAGATGACGTAATTAAAAAGGGTGATTTTGCTTTATTTGATTTTGAAGGGTTTATTGACAAAAAACCATTTGAAAAAGGTAAAGCTAAAAACCATAGACTTGAAATTGGTTCTAACCAATTTATTCCTGGGTTTGAAGAACAAATGATTGGACTAAAAGCAGATGATGAAAAGGAAATTAAAGTAATTTTTCCTAAAGATTATCAAGATGAAAAAATGCAAAACAAAGAAGCAATTTTTAAAATTAAAATAAACGAAGTTCAAATTAAAAAAATTCCGCAATTAAGTGATAAATTTATTCAAGAGTTAAAAATTCCAAGTGTTAATTCAGTTGAAGCATTTAAAAACTATGTTAAAAGTTTTTTAATTAGACAAAACACTCAAAAAGCAAGGGAAAAATTTAGAACAGAAGCATTTAAGCAACTTTCTAAAAAAACTAAAATTAACTTATCTAATAGCTTGATTACAAATGAAATTTTAAAGCAAAAAAAACAGTTTGAAGAAAATCTTAAAAAACAAGGTCTTACACTTGCAAAATATTTAAAGCAAACAAACTCAACAGCTGAAAAATTTGTTAATCAACTTGGAGAATCTGCTAAACAAAATTTAATTAATTCAATATTATTTGCAGAAATTGCAAAACTTGAAAAAATTAAATTAACGGATCAAGACTATGAAAACGAATATAAAAAATATGCTCAAATTTACAACCAAAGTGAAGAATCAATTAAAAAAGTAGTTACAAAAGAACAAATTCAAATTCCAATGACTAATGATAGAGTGTTAGACTTATTAATTAAGTATAATAATTAATCTATTTAATGATAAACAAAATCTTAAAGTCTTTAAAATAAGCTTTTTAGTTTACTAAATAAGCTTTTTTTTTTTTTTGCAAAGAACAATTTTATAATTCAAAATATAAAGGAAATTATGAAATTAACAAAAACTAAAAAAATACTTTTATTAGGAACAACATTAGTAGTATTAACTACTTCCATAGTAACTCCAATTGTTCTTCTTAATAAAGATGAGAAAAACCAAGAAAATGATGTAGAAAAAATATTTAAAATTTTAAAAGCAAAAACAATCAAAGAAAAAGTTATTGAACTTTCAAGTAATGCTACTGGAAAAATCATTGCTAATAATCAAGAAAAAATTATTGAAAAAATTAAAAATTTAATTGGTAAAGTAAATTTAAAAGATGTAAAAATTGAACTTTTAATGAAAAATGATGTTAGCATTTCAACAACTCCCCAAAAAATTATTATTAAATTAACAAAAAATGAAGTTTCTAAAGAAATTAAAGGTTTTTCAGTTAAAAAACAATCAATCATGGATGTTAATAAAGATATAGTAGCAATAAAAAATATTCTTGATGCTAAAACCGGAGAAGATTTAATAATTATTCTTCCAAGCAGTTCAACAGGAAACATTATTGGGAATAGAATTAATAAAATTGCAATTATCAAAAAAATAATAATGTTAATTGATTCTTCAAATACAAGTGGTGAAGGTAATCATCAAAGCTTAAGAGGAACATCAATACAAGTTTCAATGAGTGTTGATGCTCCAATTTCAACAACTCCTCAAGATATTATTGTGTCAATTAGTAAAACTAGCGGAACAACTCTTAGCACAACAAAAACTTTCCAAGTAAGAATTTTTACTCCAAGTGAAGATATTTTAGCAATTAAAAAAATTCTTGATTCTAAAACTGGTCAAGATTTAATTATTACTCTTCCAAGTGATTCAATTGGAAATATTGATGATAATAAGAGTGCAACTGAAAAAAAATTAAGAAAATTAATTGATCCTTCAAATACTAATGGAGATCCTAATCACCCAAGTTTAAGAGGAGTTAATATAATAGCTGTTTATACTGGGGCTAGTACACGAATTTCAACAACTCCTAAAAATATTGCTGTATTAATTAGTAAAACTAATGGTAAAAGTTTTTTTACAACCAAAACATTTCGAGTAAAAAAATCAACTTAATAAATAATAAAATTATTTTTTTATTAAACAATAATTAAACCAAAAAAATTATTATATTTAAAAAAATTAAAAATAGAAATTTCTATTATAAAAATTTTCTAAATGATTTTACAAATTTTGAGTAAAAACATGATTAATTTTTTAAATTTTGTTCTAATTTATTAAATAAATTTTAATAGTATTTTAATAAAGATACTTGTTAAATTTGCAAACATAATTTAAAAAATAGTTTTAAGTAAAATAAATTTTTTATTACTTATATTCATTATTATTTTTTTAGCTAAAAAAATCTTAAAGTCTTTAAAATAAGGTTTTTAGGTCACTAAATGAACTTTTTTTTTTTTTTTGCAAGGAGACATTTTATAATTCCAAATATAAAGGAAATTATGAAATTAACAAAAACTAAAAAAATTATTTTATTAGGAGCTTCGATTGGACTTTTAACAACTATAATTGTCACACCAGTTGTGTTGCTTAATAATAATGACAATCAAGACGAGCAAAATCAAAAAGATGTTGAAAATGTAGTTAAAATACTTGAAGAAAAAAGTCAAAATCAAAGAATATTAAAATTTGTAGGTAGTTTAACAGGTAAAATTGTTGCTAATAATCAAGAAAAAATTGTTACAAAAATAAAAACTTTAATCGGTTCTTCAAATTTAAAAGAAGTTAAAATTGAAATTTTAATGAAAAAAGATCGAGATATTTCACCTAATTATGCAAAAATTCAAATTAAAGTTTCAAAAGGAAAATATTCAAAAATAGTTGATTCTAAAAAACCTTATTTTGTTATAAGAGAACAAAATCAACAAGAAATCATTGCTGATGTTAATAGTGTAAAAAGTGCTTTAAATAATTTAGGAACAAAAACTTTAGAACTTAAAGCTAAAGTTGATGATAAAAGTGTTAACGGTAATAAGGATGCGATTTTAAATACGCTTAAGCAAGTAGAAGGTTATTTAGATATTAAATTTAAAAAAGTAGAAATTAAAGTAAAAGAAAATTCTAATAATTTACCTTTACATAGTGCAACTCCTACAAACATTACTTTTATTCTTTCAAAAGGTAATTATAATAGTGAATTAATTGGTTTTAGTGCTAAGCAACTTGCTAGTCAACAAATTATTGATATTACAAGAGAACTTAATCAATTAAAATCAAGTTTAGAAAATTTAGAAACAAAAAAAATAGAAGTTTATGCTCCAAGTACAAATAAAACAATTACTCATAATAAAGATTCAATTAAAAGTGCAATTGAAAATTTAAGTGGTTTTAATGCAATTAATTTTAATAGAGCATCTTTAGAAGTTAAAAATTCTAGTGATAATTTACCAACAAACGATCAACCAGCAATTAGTATTATTTTAATTCTTTCCAAAAATAATGTTGATGTTGAAGTTCAAGGTTTTAGTGTTAAACAATCTTTAACTATCACACCTCAAGATAAAATAAACCAAATTAAAGAAAAAATAACAAATAAAGACATTTTAATTGCTCCTAATGTTTCAACTCAAAACCAAAGTGAAATTCAAAGTGCAATTAAAAATCAACTTCAAAAGGAAAACCCTTTTTTAAACAATGATGATCTTTCAAAAATAACTACTAATCTTTCATCTTTAGATATGGGAATTAAAATTCAAACTACCCTTATTATTAGTATTGATAATACAATTTCAACATTAAGAATCAATGTTGAAAAAGCTAATTTATTAAAGGGTTCAAATATTATTAATGGTAATAGCGGAGTAATTTTCCAAGATGAATTTAAAAACCTTTGGGCAATGAGTTCTTCAATAACTCGAGATGTTGATGAAAACGAAGAAACTTTTCATACAAAACTTCAAGTTCTTAAATCAAATACAAGTAAAGATGGTTATTTAAATTCTTGAACTAATGATAATAGCGAAGATGGTGAACCATTATTAAAAGGCTCAAATATTTACGACGGAAATGGCGGAACAATTTTTCAAGATAAATTTAAAAATCTTTGAGCAATGGGAAACAAAACAAATCTTCAAGTTCTTAAAGTAAATCAAAGCGGTGATGGTTATGATGAGAATATAGGTTGAACTAATCTTACTGATAGTGGATTATTAAAAGGCTCAAACATTAAAAATGGTTGAAAAGGGGTAATTTTTCAAGATAAATTTAAAAACCTTTGAGCAATGGGAAACGGAACAGGTCTTCAAGTTCTTAAAGTAAATGAAAATGGTGATGGTTATGATGAAAATACTGGTTGAACAAGTCATAATAGTGGATTAACAAAAGGTTCAAATATTGATAATGGTTTTAGCGGAACAATTTTTCAAGATGAATTTAAAAATCTCTGAGCAATGGGGATTTTTAAAGCTCTTCAAGTTCTTAGAGTAAATGAAAATGGTGATGGTTATGATGAAAATATAGGTTGAACTAATGCTAATAGTGGATTAACAAAAGGTTCAAATATTGAATTTGGTTTTACTATAGTAATTTTTCAAGATGAATTTAAAAATCTTTGATCAATGACAGATACAAAAAATCTTCAGGTTCTTAAAGCAAATGAACAAAAAGATGGTTATGATGAAAATGTTGGTTGAACTAATGCTAATAGTGGATTAACAAAAGGTTCAAATATCACTGATGGTAAAAACGGAACAATTTTTCAAGATGAATTTAAAAACCTTTGATCAATGGGGAAAAGAACAGGTCTTCAAGTTCTTAGAGCAAATATCTCTGGAAATGGTTATGATGAAAATGTTGGTTGAACTAATGCTAATAGTGGATTAACAAAAAATTCAAATATTATTGATGGTTTTAGTGGAATAATTTTTCAAGATAAATTTAAAAACCTTTGATCAACGGGAAGCGGAACAAGTCTTCAAGTTCTTAGAGCAAATATCTCTGAAAATGGTTATGATGAAAGTATTGGTTGAACTAATGCTAATAGTCGATTAACAAAAGATTTAGATATTACTAATGGTTTAGGTGCAATAATTTTTCAAGATGAATTTAAAAATCTTTGATTAATGAGTTCTCCAGTAGTTAAAAAAACAAAATCTATTTATACAAAACTCCAAGTTCTTAAAGCAAATCAAAATGGTGACGGTTATGTAGATTCATGACAAAAACCTAGTGATTAATTATTTTATTATTTACTTATATTCATTATTATTTTTTTAGCTAAAAAAATCTTAAAGTCTTTAAAACAAGGTTTTTAGGTCACTAAATGAACTTTTTTTTTTTTTTTGCAAGGAGACATTTTATAATTCCAAATATAAAGGAAATTATGAAATTATCAAAAACTAAAAAAATTATTTTATTAGGAGCTTCGATTGGACTTTTAACAGCTATAATTGTCACACCAGTTGTGTTGCTTAATAATAATGACAATCAAGACAAGCAAAATCAAAAAGATGTTGAAAATGTAGTTAAAATACTTGAAGAAAAAAGTCAAAATCAAAGAATATTAAAATTTGTGGGTAGTTTAACAGGTAAAATTGTTGCCAATAATCAAGATAAAATTGTTACAAAAATAAAAACTTTAATCGGTTCTTCAAATTTAAAAGAAGTTAAAATTGAAATTTTAATGAAAAATGATCGAGATATTTCACCAAATTATGCAAAAATTCAAATTAAAGTTTCAAAAGGAAAATATTCAAAAACAGTTGATTCTGAAAAACCTTATTTTGTTATAAGAGAACAAAATCAGCAAGAAATCATTGCTGATGTTAATAGTGTAAAAACTGCTTTAAATAATTTAAAAACAAAAACTTTAGAACTTAAAGCTAAAGTTGATGATAAAAGTGTTAACAGTAATAAGGATGCGATTTTAAATACGCTTAAGCAAGTAGAAGGTTATTCAGATATTAAATTTAAAAAAGTAGAAATTAAAGTAAAAGAAAATTCTAATAATTTACCTTTACACAATGCAACTGCTACAAACATTACTTTTATTCTTTCAAAAGGTAATTATAATAGTGAATTAACTGGTTTTAGTGCTAAGCAACTTGCTAGTCAACAAATTATTGATATTACAAGAGAACTTAATCAATTAAAATCAAGTTTAGAAAATTTAGAAACAAAAAAAGTAGAAGTTTATGCTCCAAGTACAAATAAAACAATTACTCATAATAAAGATTCAATTAAAAGTGCAATTGAAAATTTAAGTGGTTTTAATGCAATTAATTTTAATAGAGCATCTTTAGAAGTTAAAAATTCTAGTGATAATTTACCAACAAACGATCAACCAGCAATTAGTATTATTTTAATTCTTTCCAAAAATAATGTTGATGTTGAAGTTCAAGGTTTTAGTGCTAAACAATCTTTAACTATCACACCTCAAGATAAAATAAACCAAATTAAAGAAAAAATAACAAATAAAGACATTTTAATTGCTCCTAATGTTTCAACGCAAAACCAAAGTGAAATTCAAAGTGCAATTAAAAACCAACTTCAAAAGGAAAACCCTTTTTTAAATAATGATGATCTTTCAAAAATAACTACTAACCTTTCATCTTTAAATATGGGAATTAAAACTCAAACTACTCTTATTATTAGTATTGATAATACAATTTCAACATTAATAATTGATGTTGAAAAAGCTAATTTATTAAAAGGTTCAAGTATTGTTAATGGTCAAGATGGAATAATTTATCAAGATGATTTTGATAATCTTTGAGCAATGAGTTCTTCAATAACTAAAGATGTTAATGGAAATAAAAAAACTTTTCATACAAAACTTCAAGTTCTTAAAGTAAATGAAAATGGTGATGGTTATGCAAATTCTTGAACTAATGATAATAGTGAAAATGGTGAACCATTATTAAAAAATTCAATTATTAATGGAGGTTCAAATGGAACAATTTTTCAAGATGAATTTAAAAATCTTTGAGCAATGAGTAGCGGAACAAAACTTCAAGTTCTTAAAGCAAATCAAAATAAAGATGGTTATGATGAAAATATAGGTTGAACCAATGTTAGTAATAGTGGCTTAACAAATGGTTCAAATATTGAAGATGGTTGAAACGGAACAATTTTTCAAGATGAATTTAAAAATCTTTGAGCAATGGGAAACGGAACAAGTCTTCAAGTTCTTAAAGTAAATCAAAATGGTGATGGTTATGATGAAAGCACTGGTTGAACTAATGCTACTAATATTGGATTAACAAAAAGTTCAAATATTACTAATGGTTTTGGAGGAAAAATTTTTCAAGACGAATTTAAAAATCTTTGATCAAGTGGAATTGCAAAAAAACTTCAAGTTTTAAGAGTAAATCAAAATGGTGATGGCTATGATGAAAGCACCGGTTGAACTAGTGCTACTGATACTGGATTATTAAATGGTTTAAATATTGGATTAATTGTTGATATGGTAATTTTCCAAGATGATTTTAAAAATCTTTGAGTCACAAGTACTACAAAAAAACTTCAAGTTCTAAGAGTAAATCAAAATGGTGATGGCTATGATGAAAGCACTGGTTGAACTAGTGCTATTAATATTGGATTAACAAAAGGTTCAAATGTTAATTTTGGTAATAGTTCTAACGGAACAGAAATTTTTCAAGATCATTTTAGTAACCTTTGAACAATAACAGAAGGACAAAAACTTCAAGTTCTAAGAGTAAATCAAAATGGTGATGGCTATGATGAAAGCACTGGTTGAACTAATGCTAATAGCGGATTAACAAAAGGTTCAAATATTATTGATGGTGAACATGGAGTAATTTTCCAAGATAAATTTAAAAACCTTTGAACAATGGGAAGCGGAACAAGTCTTCAAGTTTTAAGAGTAAATCAAAATGGTGATGGCTATGATGAAAGCACTGGTTGAACTAGTTCTACTAATATTGGATTAACAAAAGGTTCAAATATATCTAATGGTTGAGAAGGAACAATTTTTCAAGATAAATTTAAAAATCTTTGAATAATGAGTACTTCAACAATTAAAACTGTTAATAATGTTGAAAAAACTATTTATTCAAAACTACAAGTTCTTAAGGTAAATCAAAATGGTGATGGTTATGTAGATTCATGACAAAAACCTAGTGATTAATTATTTTATTATTTAATTATATTCATTATTATTTTTTTAGCTAAAAAAAATCTTAAAGTCTTTAAAATAAGGTTTTTAGGTCACTAAATGAACTTTTTTTTTTTTTTGCAAGGAGACATTTTATAATTCCAAATATAAAGGAAATTATGAAATTATCAAAAACTAAAAAAATATTTTTATTAGGAGCAACACTAGTAGCATTAACTGCCTCCATAGTAACTCCAATTGTTCTTCTTAATAAAAACGAAGACAATGATGAAAAAGATATAAATAAAGTATTTAAAATACTTGAAGAAAAAAAAGATAAAACCATTATTTTAGGAAGTGATTCAACAAACAAAATCATTGCTGATAATCAAGATAAAATTATTGAAAAAATTAAAACTTTAATTGGTAAAGCAAATTTAAAAGATGTAAAAATTGAAATTTTAATGGAAAAAGACACTAATATTTTAACTACTCCCCAAAAAATTATTATTAAATTAACCAAAAATGAAATTTCAAAAGAAATTAAAGATTTTTCAGTTAAAAAACAATCAATCATCGATGTTGATAAAGATATAGCATCAATAAAGAAAATTCTTGATTCTAAAACTAGAAATGATTTAATAATTACTCTTTCCGGTGATTCTACCGGAAACATTATTGGAAATGCTACTAATAAAGATGCAATTATAAAAAAATTAAGAATATTAATTGATCCTTCAAACACTAATGGAGAAGTTAATCATCAAAGTTTAAAAGGAACATCAATAGAAGTTTCAATGAATGCTGATGCACCAATTTCAACAACTCCTCAAAACATTATTGTATCAATTAGCAAAACTAATGGAACAACTCTTAGAACAAACAAAACTTTCCAAGTAAAAAGAAATTTTACTGCTGATGAAGACATAGCAGTAATAAAAAGCATTTTAGATTCTTTAAGTGCTAGTGATACATTAATTACTCTTTCGAGTGATTCAACTGGAGACATTATTAGAAATGTGACCAATAAAAATTTAATTGAAAGAAAAATAAGAATGTTAATTGATCCTTCAAATACTAATGGTAACCCTAATCATCCAAGTTTAAGAGGAACAACAATTACTCTTGCAAGAGTAACTTCTGGACAAAATGATTTAATTTCTGTTGGTATTAAAATTTTTCTTATAACAATTAGTAAAAGTGGTGGAACCACTATAGAATATGAAAACTTTGGTGTTAGAAAATCTAGAAGTTAAAAAAACATAAAATGGTAATACAACATAAATTCAAAATTTATATTTAATCTTTAAATAGTCAAAAATTTTTAGAAAAGTCTATAAAAAATTATAGAATTTTATCATTAGATTTTCAATTTTCACTTAAAATAATTATTAATGTTTTTAAAAAAATAAAAAAGTTAATGTTTAACAAAATTAATTTATTTAATAAATTTAATTCCAAACAAATTTTTAAATAAAAAAAATCTTAAAGACTTTAAAATAAGCTTTTTAGTTCACTAAATGAACTTTTTTTTTTTTTTGCAAAGAACAATTTTATAATTCCAAATATAAAGGAAATTATGAAATTATCAAAAACTAAAAAAATACTTTTATTAGGAACATCCATTGGATTTTTAGCAACTATTATTGTTACACCAATTGTTTTACTTAATAATAATCAAAATAATCAAGATGAGCAAAACCAAAAAGATGTTGAAAGTGTAGTTAAAATACTTGAAGAAAAAAAGCAAAACGAAAGAATATTAAAATTTGCAAGTAGTTTAACAGGTAAAATTGTTACCAATAATCAAGAAAAAATTGTTGCAAAAATAAAAACTTTAATTGGTGTTTCAAATTTAAAAGAAGTTAAAATTGAAATTTATATGAAAAATGATCAAGACATTTCACCTAATTATGCAAAAATTCAAATTAAAGTTTCAAAAGGAAAATATTCAAAAACAGTTGATTCTGAAAAATCTTATTTTGTTATAAGAGAACAAAATAAGCAAGAAATCATTGCTGATGTTAATAGTGTTAAAAATGCTTTAACTAAATTAGGAACAAAAACTTTAGAACTTAAAGCTAAAGTTGATGATAAAAGCGTTAATGGTAATAAGGATGCAATTTTAAATATCCTTAAGCAAGTAGAAGGTTATTCAGAAATTGATTTTAAAGAAAAAGAAGTAAAAATTAAAGTAAAAGAAAATTCTAATCAATTACCTTTGCATAGCGCAACTCCTACAAGCATTATTTTTATTCTTTCAAAAGGTACTTATAATATTGAAGTAAGTGGTTTTAGTGCAAAACAACTTGCTCCTAATCAAGTTAATATTATTACAAGAGAACTTAATCAATTAAAATCAAGTTTAGAAAATTTAGAAACTAAAGAGGTAGAAGTTTATGCTCCAAGTCAAGATAAAACAATTACTCATAATAAAACTGCTATTAAAAATGCAATTGAAAATTTAGATGGTTATAATGAAATTGATTTAGATGGAGCTTCTTTAGAAGTAAAAAATTCTATTGATAATTTGCCAACAAACGATCAACCAGCAACTAGTATTATTTTAATTCTTTCTAAAAATAATGTTGATGTTGAAGTTCAAGGTTTTAGTGCTAAGCAATCTTTAACTATGACGCCTCAAGATAAAATAAACCAGATTAAAGAAAAAATCACTGATAAAGACCTTTTAATTGCTCCCAATGTTTCAACCCAAAACCAAAGTGAAATTCAAAGTGCAATTAAAAATCAACTTCAAAACAAAAATCCCTTTTTAAATAATGATGATCTTTCAAAAATTAGCATTAATCTTTCATCTTTAACTTTAGGAATTAGAACCGAAGTTATTCTTAGTATTAGCATTGATTCTACAACTTCATTATTAAATATTTATGTTGAAAAAGCTAATTTATTAAAAAGTTCAAACATTATTAATGGTAGTGGTGGAACAATTTTCCAAGATGAATTTAAAAATCTTTGAGCAATGAGTTCTTCAATAACTAGAGATGTTGATGGAAACGAAGAAACTTTTCATACAAAACTTCAAGTTCTTAAATCAAATACAAGTAAAGATGGTTATGCAAATTCTTGAACTAATGATAATAGCGAAGATGGTGAACCATTATTAAAAGGTTCAAATATTGACAACGGAAGTGGCGGAGTAATTTTCCAAGATGATTTTGGTAATCTTTGAACAATGGCAAAAGATCAAAAACTCCAAGTTCTTAGAGTGAACGAAAATGGTGATGGTTATAATGAAAGCATTGGCTGAACTAGTGCTACTAATAGCGGATTAACAAATGGTTCAAACATTACTAATGGTTCTTTTGGAACAATTCTTCAAGATGATTTTAAAAACCTTTGATCAGTTGGAAGAAATTCAAAACTTCAAGTTCTTAGAATAAACGAAAATGGTGATGGTTATAATGAAAGTATTGGCTGAACTAACGCTACTAATAGCGGATTAACAAACGGTTCAAACATTACTGATGGTTTTACAGGAGAAATTTTTCAAGATAATTTTAAAAACCTTTGATCAGCCGGAAGAAATTCAAAACTTCAAGTTCTTAGAGTAAACGAAAATGGTGACGGTTATAATGAAAGCATTGGTTGAACTAATGCTACTAATAGTGGATTAACAAAACATTCAAATATTATTCATGGTGCTTATTCAAAAATTTTTCAAGATAATTTTAAAAATCTTTGAATAATTGGAATTGGTACAAAAGATTTTCAAGTTCTTAAAGCAAATTCACAAAAAGATGGTTATGATGAAAGTGTTGGTTGAATTGCTACTAGTAGCAATAGATTATTGTTAAATTCAAATATTGACAATGGTTTAGGTGGAGTAATTTTTCAAGATGATTTTGATAATCTTTGAACAATGGCAACTAATCAAAAACTTCAAGTTCTCAAAGCAAACACAAATAAAGATGATTATGTAAATACTGGTTGAGCTAGTGCTACTAATAGCGGATTAACAAAAGGTTCAAACATTATTGATGGTTCACACGGAATAATTTTTCAAGATAAATTTAAGAACCTTTGAGCAATGGGATACGGAACAAATCTTCAAGTTCTTAGAGTGAACGAAAATGGTGATGGTTATAATGAAAGCATTGGTTGAACTAGTGCTAATAATAGTGGATTAACAAACGGTTCAAACATTACTGATGGTAATAGAGGAACAATTTTTCAAGATGATTTTGATAACCTTTGAGCAATGAGTTATAAGGAGATAAAAATTATTAAAAATGTTAAAAAAATTATTCACACAAAAATTCAAGTTCTTAAAGTCAATCAAAACGGCAATGGTTATGTAGATTCATGACAAAAACCTAGTGATTAATTATTTTATTATTAGTTTTAAATAAATTAAATTAGCATTATTTAAAATTAAAAAATTAAATTTTATTTTACTAATTTAACAATAATATAAATTATTTTTCTTGTTATTTAGTTTTTCTTTATAATTCTTATATGAAAAATTTTTTTACTTCTATGGAACTTAAAAGAGCTTATAAAGAATTAGTTTTAATAAACAATTTAACGGAGAAAATGCGAAAATCTTCTGATAAAAAATTACAAGCAAAAACTAAGGAGTTTAAAAAAAGATTAAAAAACGGCGAAACACTTGATGACATTAGAGTTGAAGTGTTTGCAGTAATTAGAGAAGTAACTTTCAGAAGGCTGCAAAAGTGACCTTTTGATGTTCAAATGCTGGGTGGTTTAATTTTAGATTATGGTTCAGTTGCAGAGATGGTAACCGGTGAAGGTAAAACAATTGCTTCAATTGCTCCTGCTTATTTAAACGCTCTTTTAGGAAAAGGAGTGATTGTTTCAACAGTTAATGAATACCTTACAGTTCGTGATGCCGAAGAAGTTTCATTAGTTCATTGTTGAATGGGATTAACAGTGGGAGTTAATTTAAAAGATAAATCAAATGATGAAAAAAGAGAAGCATACAATGCCGACATAACTTATTCGGTTCATTCTGAAGTTGGTTTTGATTATTTAAGAGACAACATGGTTCCAAAAATTGAACTTAAAGTTCAAAGAAGTTTTAACTTTGCATTAATTGATGAGGTTGATTCAATTTTAATTGATGAAGCTAGAACGCCACTAATTATTTCGGGTGGTTCAACCGAAAGTTTTCAAACTTATGTTTCTGCTGATTCGTTTGCTAAGTCGTTAAAAAACGAAGAAGATTACGAAATTGATGGTGAGAGTAGATCAATTCAGCTAACTGAAGACGGAATGAAAAAAGCTACTTCTTTCTTTGGTGTTTCAAACATTTTTGAAATTCAAAATTCTGACATTGTTCACAGGGTAAATAATGCTTTAAGAGCCAATTTTTTAATGTTTAAAGATGCTGATTACATTGTTCACGAAAACCAAATTTTAATTGTTGATGCATTCACCGGAAGAGTTATGGAAGGAAGAAGTTTTTCGGACGGACTACACCAAGCAATTCAAGCTAAAGAAGTAGTTGAAATTGAACCCGAAACCAAGACCCTTGCAACAATTACATATCAAAATTTATTCAGAATGTTTAGCAAGCTTTCAGGAATGACCGGTACAGCAAAAACCGAAGAAGATGAATTTTTAAACATTTATAATATGAAAGTGCAGGTTATACCAACTAACAGGCCATTAATTAGAATTAACCATCCCGATTTAATATTTTCAAATCTAAAAAATAAGTATAAAGCAATTATTCAAGACATCAAAGAAAGATACGAAAAAGGACAACCGGTTTTAGTTGGTACCGAAGAAGTTTCTGAGTCAGAAAAACTTTCAAAGATGCTTAAAAAAGTAAACATTCCCCATAAAGTTTTAAACGCAAAACAAAACGAACAAGAAGCGGAAATAATCGCTCAAGCTGGTAAAGAAAAATCAATTACGATCGCCACAAACATGGCAGGTCGTGGTACTGACATTGTTCCCACAAGAAAAGCAGTTGAGTACGGTGGTTTATACGTTCTTGGTACAAATAAATCTGAAGCAAGAAGAATTGACAACCAACTAAAAGGTCGTTCAGGTCGTCAAGGTGATATTGGTGAATCAAGGTTTTATCTTTCTTTAGAAGATAAGTTAATTTCAAGATTTTCTAACCAACCAAAACTAAGAGATTTGTTTAAAGACCACGGTGAAAGTCCGATTAAAAACCGTTCGGTTCGCAGGGCATTAAAAACAGCACAAATCAAAATTGAAGGATTTAATTATGATGCAAGAAAAAACGTGCTTCAATTTGATGATGTAATTAGACAACAAAGAGATTTAATATATGCACAAAGAGACATCATTATTTCGGTAGAAGATTTAAAAATTGTGATTCAAAAAATGATGAAATCAGTGATTAAAGATTTATTTGAAGATAACACCTTTAATTCAATAAGGGATAAAAATAATAAAATTAACGTTCCAAAATTTGTAAAAATTATTAATTCAATTTGGTTTAATTATACAACCAATAGACTACAAGAAAAAGACCTTTTAAACAAGCAAGAAGATGAAATAATTAAAATTGTTGAAAAACATTTACTAGATGGTTATGAAGAAATTAGAGAAAACATTACTAAAAATCTTTCTAAAGAAGAACTACTTGAGTTAGAAAGACAGATTGTTTTAAAAACTTTTGATGAAAACTGACAAGTTCACATTGAAAAAATGACAAAACTTAGAACTGCTTCATCAATGGCTTCATATGCCCAAAAAAACCCGTATCAGGTTTATGTTGAAAAAGGTGTTGAATATTTTAATGAACTTTTATCAAGAATTTCTCATAACACTGTAAAGTTAATTACAACAAATTATTATGCTCAAAAAGACTTAATTATTCCACCTGCAGAGTAAAATATCTATTTTTTGTTTTTATAATGTAAAATTAATATACAATTAACAATTTATAGAGGAAAAAATGAAAAGAAATTTTAATGAAATTGAATTAATTAGAAGAAAAAAAATCAAAGAAATGGAAGCAAAAGGAATTGCTCCTTTTGCAAGAAATTGTTTACATTTAGACAATTCACAATCTTTATTTGCAAAGTATGATAAATTTTCCAAAGAAGAGTTATTAAAAAAACATGCAACTACTTCTTTAGTAGGTCGGGTTATGGCAATAAGAGGTCCTTTTGTTATTGGAAAAGATTCTTTTGGATCAATTCAAGCTTATGTTGATAAAAAAAGTTTTCCCGAAGTTGCTAAAGCTACACGTTTTTTAGACATCGGTGACATTGTTAAATTTGAAGGTGAAATAATGAAAACTAAAACTGGTGTTTTAACGATTAAAGCTCATAAATTTTTATTTTTAGCTAAAAGTTTAAAACCAATTCCGGAAAAATTTCACGGACTTAAAGACATTGAAGAAAGATACAGAAAAAGGTATCTTGACTTAATAATGAACGAAAATATTAAAAAACTTTTTTGAACTAGAAGTAAAATTATTTCAAGAATTAGAAACTTTTTTGATGATTTAGGTTATTTAGAAGCTGAAACACCAATTCTTGAAAAAACTTTAACTGGAGCAGCTGCTGAACCTTTTGAAACATACCATAATGCTTTAAAAGCAAACCTTTATTTAAGAATTGCAACTGAAGTCCCCCTTAAAAAATTACTAGTTGGTGGATTTGATAAGGTTTATGAAATTGGAAGAATTTTTAGAAACGAAGGAATTGATACAACCCATAATCCTGAATTTACTTCTATTGAATTTTATGAAGCATATTCAAATTTAGAAAAAATTATGGTTAGAACTGAAGAAGTTTTTGCAAGCATTGCCAAAATGTTTAATAAGGAAGAAATTGAATTTAAAGGAAATAAAATTTCTCTAAAAAGACCGTTTAAAAAAATTAATATGGTTGATGCTGTTAATGAAAAAACTAAGAAAGATTTTAGAAATATAACTTTAGAAGAAGCTAAAGAAATTGCTCTTAAAAACAAAATAAAAGTTGAAAAATATTATAAAGTTGGTCACATAATTAGTGAATTGTTTGAAGCTTTAGTTGAAGAGTCATTAATTCAACCTACGTTTGTTGTTGGTTTTCCTATTGAAGTTTCTCCGTTTGCAAAAAAAAGTGTTGATGATCAAAGATTTACAGACCGTGCAGAATTATTTATTAACGGTAAAGAGTATGCCAACATGTTTAACGAAATAAATAATCCAATTGATCAATACTCAAGATTTGTTTCACAATTTGAAGAAAGAAAACAAGGAAATAAAGAGGCAAACGAAATTGATATAAGCTTTGTAGAAGCACTTGAATACGGAATGCCTCCAGCTGGTGGTTGTGGTATTGGAATAGACCGACTTGTTATGTTATTTACCGGAAAAACATCAATAAGAGAGGTTCTTTTATTTCCCCATTTAAAAACCAAAAAAATAAAAAACAAGGACATTAATGATGAATAAAAAAGTATTTATTTTTGATATAGACGGAACACTTCTTAATAGTGACGAAAATGTTCAAGAATGTCACATTAAAGCTTTAATTAAAGCAAAAGCAAAAAACCATGAATTAGTTTTATGTTCAGGTAGAAGTTATGAACACATATTTCCGATATTAAAACAAATGCCAAAAAATTTGTTTAGATATTTAATTTGTAACAACGGAGCATACATCCATGATTTAAAAACAAATAAAAAAATTATTGAAAATTCCATTGATATTTCATTTTTAGAAACACTAGAAAAACTTGGAGAAAAATATAAAACTCTTTGGGCGGTACACACATTAGAATTTTCAAAAAGAGGTCGTTTTTGAAAAGAAAAAGAACCAGAGTGGTTTAAAAACGTTAAAGATAAAGAATGACACGTGTTTGAATATTTTGATTTTTCAAAAATTAAACATTTATTTAATAATACTAAAATAACACAGGTAACTTGAAGAACCACTAAAGAAATTGTTGCTAAAATGTTACCAGAAGTTAAAAAAGCAGCTCAAGATTATAATTATTTTGTGAGCGGAAAAGTTTATATTGATATTCTTCCCAAAGGAGTGAGTAAACTAAGTGGAATAGCAATTTTATGTAAAATTCTTGACACTAATTTAAAATCATGCATTGCTTTTGGAGACTCTGGTAATGATATCGAAATGCTTAAAGGTGTTGGTTATAGTATTGCACCTAAAAACGCAACTAAAGAAGCTAAAGAAGTTGCTAACATAATTATTGGAGATCATAATACTTGTGCTCTTGCAGACAAACTACTAGAATTAATATAAATTTAAAAGTTGTAAAAAAAGAAAATTTTAATAAATTATTTTTTAATAATTAAAATAATAATCTAAAAATATTTATTAAAATTAAAGAGAGGTAAATAATGGATATATTTTGTAAAATTATAAATAAAAAAGTACCAACTAAATTTCTTTATGAAGATAATTTTGTAGTAGCATTTGAAGACATTCATCCCATTAGAGCTGGACATTTTTTAGTTGTACCTAAAATTCATTCAAATAATCTTAGAGATATTAATGAAAAAGATTTTACTTACTTAATTACAGTTGCAAGAAAATTAGCATTAGAAACAATTGCAAGGTTAAATGTAAGCGGGTTTCAATTAAAAATTAATAATGAAAAAGCAGCCGGACAAGAAGTTTTTCATACGCACGTTCACATAATTCCTTCTGAAAAATAAAAAATAATTAAATTAAGTAATTAAAGTTTATTTTTTTGTTTTATTTTTTAAAGTTAATTTTTGTTTTTTAGTTTTTAAATAATTATTTAAAAAAATTAGTGATGATGAAATTATAAAACTAACTCCAAATGATACAATTGGAGCAAACGGTACTATTTCTGGAATAAACGTAATTCCTGAAGAAAAAGCTCATATTGCAATTAATATAAAGTTTATTTCTTTTTTATTAGAAATTGTTTCTTTTTTATTAAAAAAATATGCTGTCATAATTAATGCTCCAATTGCGGGAATAAAAGCATTGAGAATAAAGAGAAAATTAATAAAGTTATCAAAAAGAATTATTGAAAAAGCAGCACCAATTAAACCAAAAACAACAACTCCAACTCTTTTGGGAAGGTTAAACCAATTTTTAAACGCAAGTGATATTGAATAAAGTGCTGAATCACCCGTTGTTCAAATATTAAGAATTAAAATGATTAAACCAACAATCATAAACCCTTGTTTTTTAGCAATAGAAACAAAATCAAAGACTTTATCTTCATAAAAAAGACCTCCGATAAAACCAAATGTAATCATTAATCCGTTTCCAACAAAAAATGCAAGCATAGTTGATACAACAGCATTTTTTGAATTATCAGCATTAACGGCAAAGTTTGGAACAAACGTTGCTCCAGAAATAAAAGTTGCAATTACTAACGAAATTCCTGCTCAAACTCCGAGTTTTGTTGTTAAAGCAGGTGTTATTTCATTAGTTCCACTGGCAATTCCGATCGTTGTAAAACCAAGAATTATTACTAATGGTACTGCAACGATTGATAATAATGTTAAAGATTTAATTCCAAAAAATGAAGTACTAATAATTAAAAGTGCAACTGGGAAAACTAACGCGTAAGGATTAATACCAATTTCACTTGCAATTGGTATTGCAATCATTGCAATACCCACACCATTTCATCCGATTTGACTAATAACCATCATCATCGAAGGAATAATTGCGCCTTTATTACCAAAAGCATTTTTTAAAACACCATCAAGATTTTTGTTTGTTTTTTTAGCAATGTAAGCGTTTAATCCCCCATAGAATGCTAAAAAAAAATTACCACATATAATCGCAATAATTCCTGTATTAATGTTCATTTCATCAGCAAGTTGTCCGCCCGATAAAACAGAAGCTGAAAAGATGGTAAATCCAAACATTAAAGCAAGCATCGACCAAAAACTATGATAGTTAATGTGGATTTTTGTTTTTTTACTCATAATTATATATTTTCCTTTTATTTTTTTCTTAAAAAAAAAAAAAGAACATACTTTTTCTTTTTTTTAAAGGTATTTACTTTAAGGATCTACCAGCCTTGTTTGGTGTATTAATTTTTTATTGAAACAATTATAACAATTAATTATTTTATTTAATGTTAATTTTATTTAACAAAAATAATGTATTTTAAAAATTAAACACAATGATGATTTATTTATAAAGTTTATTATTTTCATTTAGTTATATTTAAAATATTATTTTTTTAAGATAAATTAAGTTCTCTTTTCGTTGCGGGAGTATTTTTCATAGCAGCAATCTTTTTTTGAACTTTTTATTTTTTCTAAAAACTTCCTTCAATGGTAATTTCAAACTCATCACCCTCTTTAAGATTTTCTTTATTTATTTTTATTATTGAATGTTTAGAATCTTTTAAAATTCTGTCTAGTTTTTCTTTGCTTATAAGCATTATTTTAGTCTCCTTCTTTATATCAAAAAATGAGCGAAACACTTTTTAGTTTTAACTAAAATTTAGTTTTAAAGTTAAAAAAAGATTATTTTTCACTCTATATTTATATGTATAAAAATCATTAATAAAATATAATTTAAACTAAATTAATTATTTTATTTAATGTTAATATTATTTTTTTAAGATAAACCAAGTTCTTTTTTCATTGTGGGAGTATTTTTCATAGTAGCAATGTCTTTTTTAATGCTGACAATGTCTTTTTGAACTTTTTCTTTAAAAGGAATGAAAGTTTTTTCATTTCAATCTTTAAATCATTTAGGAATTTTAGTGTCAAAATATTCTTTTAATTTAATAATTTGTGTTTCAACATCTTTTTTTAATTTAGTAATTTTAGTTTCAACATTTTCATTTGACTTAGTAATTTTAGTTTCAAGATCTTCTTTTAATTTAGCAATTTTAGTTTCAACATTTTCATTTGACTTAGTAATTTTAGTTTCAAGATCTTCTTTTAATTTAGTAATTTTAGTTTCAACATTTTCATTTGACTTAGTAATTTTAGTTTCAAGATCTTCTTTTAATTTAGTAATTTTGTTTTCAAAATCTTTGTTTCAATCTTTAAATCATTTTGGTGTAGGTTTTATAATTTTCTCTTTTCTATGAAAAATTCCTTTAATGACAATTTTAAATTTATCTTTTAATTTTATTGAATGTTTAGAATTTTTTAAAATTTTGTTTAATTTTTCTTTGCTTATAAGCATTATTTTAGTCTCCTTTTTTATATCAAAAAATGAGTGATTTTTTCTAATTTTATTAAATTTAATCTAGAGTTAAATTTTAAAAACAGTAGAAACTTTAGTTTATAAATAATTTTTAATCGAAATACATTATAAATTAAGCATTATTTTTCACTCTATATTTATATGTTTAAAAATGGTCAATAAAGATAATTAAAAATAAATTAATTATTTTATTTAATGTTAATATTATTTTTTTAAGATAAACCAAGTTCTTTTTTCATTGTAGGAGTATTTTTCATAGTAGCAATGTCTTTTTCAACTTTTTCTTTAAAAGGAATGAAAGTTTTTTCATTTCAATCTTTAAATCATTTAGGAATTTTAGTGTCAAAATATTCTTTTAATTTAGTAATTTTAGTTTCAACATTTTCATTTGACTTAGTAATTTTAGTTTCAAGATCTTCTTTTAATTTAGTAATTTTAGTTTCAAGATCTTCTTTTAATTTAGTAATTTTAGTTTCAACATTTTCATTTGACTTAGTAATTTTAGTTTCAAGATCTTCTTTTAATTTAGTAATTTGAGTTTCAACATTTTCATTTCATTTAGTTAATAATTTAGTAATTTTGTTTTCAAAATCTTTATTTCAATCTTTAAATCATTTTGGTGTAGGTTTTATAATTTTCTCTTTTCTATGAAAAATTCCTTTAATGACAATTTTAAATTTATCTTTTAATTTTATTGAATGTTTAGAATTTTTTAAAATTTTGTTTAATTTTTCTTTGCTTATAAGCATTATTTTAGTCTCCTTTTTTATATCAAAAAATGAGTGATTTTTTCTAATTTTATTAAATTTATATCTAGAGTTAAATTTTAAAACCAGTAGAAACTTTAGTTTATAAATAATTTTTAATCGAAATACATTATAAATTAAGTATTATTTTTCACTCTATATTTATATGTTTAAAAATGGTCAATAAAGATAATTTAAACTAAATTAATTATTTTATTTAATGTTAATATTATTTTTTTAAGATAAACCAAGTTCTTTTTTCATTGTAGGAGTATTTTTCATAGCAGCAATGTCTTTTTCAACTTTTTCTTTAAAAGGAA
Organism: Metamycoplasmataceae bacterium; assembly: GCA_965263245.1. Lineage (GTDB taxonomy): Bacteria > Bacillota_I > Bacilli_A > Mycoplasmatales > Metamycoplasmataceae > DT-68. The sequence continues at coordinate 145,690 of CBDHHR010001146.1, forward strand.
TGAAAGTTTTTTCATTTCAATCTTTAAATCATTTAGGAATTTTAGTGTCAAAATATTCTTTTAATTTAGTAATTTTAGTTTCAACATTTTCATTTGACTTAGTAATTTTAGTTTCAAGATCTTCTTTTAATTTAGTAATTTTAGTTTCAAGATCTTCTTTTAATTTAGTAATTTTAGTTTCAACATTTTCATTTGACTTAGTAATTTGTGTTTCAAGATCTTCTTTTAATTTAGTAATTTGAGTTTCAACATTTTCATTTGAGTTAGTAATTTTAGTGTCAAAATCTTCTTTTAATTTAGTAATTTGAGTTTCAACATTTTCATTTGACTTAGTTAATAATTTAGTAATTTTGTTTTCAAAATCTTTATTTCAATCTTTAAATCATTTTGGTGTAGGTTTTATAATTTTCTCTTTTCTATGAAAAATTCCTTTAATGACAATTTTAAATTTATCTTTTAATTTTATTGAATGTTTAGAATTTTTTAAAATTTTGTTTAATTTTTCTTTGCTTATAAGCATTATTTTAGTCTCCTTTTTTATATCAAAAAATGAGTGATTTTTTCTAATTTTATTAAATTTAATCTAGAGTTAAATTTTAAAACCAGCAGAAACTTTAGTTTATAAATAATTTTTAATCGAAACACATTATAAATTAAGTATTATTTTTCACTCTACATTTATATGTTTAAAAATGGTCAATAAAGATAATTTAAACTAAATTAATTATTTTATTTAATGTTAATATTATTTTTTTAAGATAAACCAAGTTCTTTTTTCATTGTAGGAGTATTTTTCATAGTAGCAATGTCTTTTTTAATGCTGACAATGTCTTTCTCAACTTTTTCTTTAAAAGGAATGAAAGTTTTTTCATTTCAATCTTTAAATCATTTAGGAATTTTAGTGTCAAAATATTCTTTTAATTTAGTAATTTGTGTTTCAACATCTTTTTTTAATTTAGTAATTTTAGTTTCAACATTTTCATTTGACTTAGTAATTTTAGTTTCAAGATCTTCTTTTAATTTAGTAATTTTAGTTTCAAGATCTTCTTTTAATTTAGTAATTTGAGTTTCAACATTTTCATTTGACTTAGTTAATAATTTAGTAATTTTGTTTTCAAAATCTTTATTTCAATCTTTAAATCATTTTGGTGTAGGTTTTATAATTTTCTCTTTTCTATGAAAAATTCCTTTAATGACAATTTTAAATTTATCTTTTAATTTTATTGAATGTTTAGAATTTTTTAAAATTTTGTTTAATTTTTCTTTGCTTATAAGCATTATTTTAGTCTCCTTTTTTATATCAAAAAATGAGTGATTTTTTCTAATTTTATTAAATTTAATCTAGAGTTAAATTTTAAAACCAGCAGAAACTTTAGTTTATAAATAATTTTTAATAGAAATACATTATAAATTAAGCATTATTTTTCACTCTATATTTATATGTTTAAAAATGGTCAATAAAGATAATTAAAAATAAATTAATTATTTTATTTAATGTTAATATTATTTTTTTAAGATAAACCAAGTTCTTTTTTCATTGTAGGAGTATTTTTCATAGTAGCAATGTCTTTTTCAACTTTTTCTTTAAAAGGAATGAAAGTTTTTTCATTTCAATCTTTAAATCATTTAGGAATTTTAGTGTCAAAATATTCTTTTAATTTAGTAATTTTAGTTTCAACATTTTCATTTGACTTAGTAATTTTAGTTTCAAGATCTTCTTTTAATTTAGTAATTTTAGTTTCAAGATCTTCTTTTAATTTAGTAATTTTAGTTTCAACATTTTCATTTGACTTAGTAATTTTAGTTTCAAGATCTTCTTTTAATTTAGTAATTTGAGTTTCAACATTTTCATTTCATTTAGTTAATAATTTAGTAATTTTGTTTTCAAAATCTTTATTTCAATCTTTAAATCATTTTGGTGTAGGTTTTATAATTTTCTCTTTTCTATGAAAAATTCCTTTAATGACAATTTTAAATTTATCTTTTAATTTTATTGAATGTTTAGAATTTTTTAAAATTTTGTTTAATTTTTCTTTGCTTATAAGCATTATTTTAGTCTCCTTTTTTATATCAAAAAATGAGTGATTTTTTCTAATTTTATTAAATTTATATCTAGAGTTAAATTTTAAAACCAGTAGAAACTTTAGTTTATAAATAATTTTTAATCGAAATACATTATAAATTAAGTATTATTTTTCACTCTATATTTATATGTTTAAAAATGGTCAATAAAGATAATTTAAACTAAATTAATTATTTTATTTAATGTTAATATTATTTTTTTAAGATAAACCAAGTTCTTTTTTCATTGTAGGAGTATTTTTCATAGCAGCAATGTCTTTTTTAATGCTGACAATGTCTTTCTCAACTTTTTCTTTAAAAGGAATGAAAGTTTTTTCATTTCAATCTTTAAATCATTTAGGAATTTTAGTGTCAAAATATTCTTTTAATTTAGTAATTTGTGTTTCAACATCTTTTTTTAATTTAGTAATTTTAGTTTCAACATTTTCATTTGACTTAGTAATTTTAGTTTCAAGATCTTCTTTTAATTTAGTAATTTTAGTTTCAAGATCTTCTTTTAATTTAGTAATTTGAGTTTCAACATTTTCATTTGACTTAGTTAATAATTTAGTAATTTTGTTTTCAAAATCTTTATTTCAATCTTTAAATCATTTTGGTGTAGGTTTTATAATTTTCTCTTTTCTATGAAAAATTCCTTTAATGACAATTTTAAATTTATCTTTTAATTTTATTGAATGTTTAGAATTTTTTAAAATTTTGTTTAATTTTTCTTTGCTTATAAGCATTATTTTAGTCTCCTTTTTTATATCAAAAAATGAGTGATTTTTTCTAATTTTATTAAATTTAATCTAGAGTTAAATTTTAAAACCAGTAGAAACTTTAGTTTATAAATAATTTTTAATCGAAATAGATTATAAATTAAGTATTATTTTTCACTCTATATTTATATGTATAAAAATGATTAATAAAACATAATCTTGTGTAAAATTTAATATTTATTTTTTTCATATCATTCAACAATTATTTTTTTATAAAGGTTTTAAGTTTTGGAGGCAAACGATAAGCAATGTGAAATCTTTTCTTGGCTTGATTTTCGTTTTTAAATTCTCCAATATGAAAACTTGTATTTGATTTTTGTCACGTGATAAAGTATTTAAATCTTTAAATGCATCTTTTTAATACTTTTAGCGTCAAAGTTAATTTCTTTATTTTTTTCTAAATTTTTAAATTTTATTAGATATTTATTTTTTAGATATTCTTCAGGTAAAATTCTGCTTATTAAAAGATATGCTTTGAATTGTTTTTGAATATTATTGATTTCATTTGTAATGGCATCAATTAGTTTTTGGTCATTCAATAATTTTTTTATTTTTGCTTTTAATTTAGGAGCATCATCAACATCTTTAATTTTTTCAAAACATAAATTTGTAATTTCTCTAGTTATTAATTTTGCAGTTTCTCTTGGATTCATATTTTCTCCTTTTAGTTTTTTAATTATAAAATGAATAAATTTTTTTTGATTGATAATAATCAATTTTAAAAATACAAAATTTTTAATATAAATAAGTTAAATTTATTGTATGATTATATTGTAAATCTCACATCATAATTTTTAAAGTTATGTGGTAGTCAAGCCCCTCAGAGAAGCTTGTTTTTTTATTTTAGAAATTAATAAAAAAATAGAAAATTAAATTTCTATTTTTAGTAAATGTTTATTTTCTATACTTATTAAGATCATTTCCGTCTTTATCTTTTCAAAAATCATAACCATTTACTGTTATACCTAATATTAAACTAGCAATACCAGACGGTGTGAATAATGATTTATTTATTATTGTTATAGAAATAATATCTTCAAATGGATTTAAAGTTTCATCTCAATCAATTTTTCTTTCTTTTTTATATTTATTTAATGCTTTTACAAAAAGAGTTAAATTTCTTTCTTTCTTAATTTTTAATTTTGTTTTAAACTTAATTCCTTTTTTTAATAAAATGTTACCTTTATTACCTTCAGGAATATATTTTGCATTAATTTTTTTATTACCAACATAAGTTTTTATTGAAACATTGATCTCATTACTTTTTTCATTTTCAATTATTTCAGTATTTATATTTTCTTCTTCATGAGAATCAAAACTATTGTAATCAATAAATTTAAAATCATAATTTCTATATTTATTAATATAATTTCCGTTTTTGTCTTTTCAATAGGTATAGCCATTAAATACTCTACCTAAAATTAAACACGCAATTCCTGAAGGAGTAAATAATGAATCATTTAATATTTCTATAAATATAATGTCTTTTAATGGATCTAAATTTTTATCTCAATCAATTTTTCCTTCAGCTTTATATTTTTTTAATGCTCTAATATAACCAATTACATTTCCTTTTTTATAGTTTTTTAACTTTGTTTGAAATTTAATTCCTTTTTTTAATAAGATGAGACCTTTATCTCCTTTTGGAATATATTTTGCATTAATAGTTTGCTTATTAATGCTAGTTTTAACTCAGACATCAATTTCACCAACTTCTTTATTTTCAATTTCATCTTTTATTATGCTAGTATCTATATTATCTTCTTCATAAGAATGAGAAATATCATAATCAAAAAGTTTAAAACCATACATTATAAATTTAAAATGATTGTTTAATTCTTCCTTTTCAAAAAATGGAATATTAATGTTTTTACCTTCTTCTTTATTTTCTTGATTTTTTCATTTTGTAGGAAATGATTTAAAGTGACTAATTAATTCTTTTTCCAAATACCTTATTTGATCTTTATTTAATTTATAACTATTTGAATCAGAATAAATCATAATGATTCGGTTAAAGTTTTTTTTATTGTTACTAATGTGATTTAAAACTCTTGTTGCAACATTATCTGATTCACCAATGTAAATTTCATTTTTTTCATTTTCGTTTTCATTTTCTTTATTAACAAGTAAGTAGATACCAGTTAATTGGTTACTAGCCTTTTCAATTTCATCTTTAATGAAATTTTTTTGTTTTCTTGGAATGTCCCACATAATTAACTTGTTACTATTTTCTTGGAATTTTTTTATTCCGTTTTCATCATCAAGAAAATCTAAAGTGTATCTTTTCATATTTAATCCTTTATCTTTAAATTATATTAAAAATTAATTAATTAAAAAAGATATAAACGCTTTAGTAGCAAAAGACAAATTAAAATGTTATGTTATTAATTGTTACCGTATTAACATCATAATTTTTAAAGTTATGTGGTAGTAAAGTCTCTTAGAGAAGCTTGTTTTTTTAATTTTAAAAATTAATAAAAAAATAGAAGTTTAATTTTCTATTTTTAGTAAATATTTATTTTCTATACTTATTAAGATTATTGCCGTCTTTGTCTTTTCAGTAAGAGTAACCATTAATTGAACCTCCTGAAATTATGTAACCAATTCCTGAAGGAGTAAATAATAAATCATTCAATATTGTTATAGTAATAGGTTTTTTAAGTGGATCTAAAGTTTCATCTCAATCTATTTTTCTATCAGCTTTATACCTATATAGTGAAGAAGTATAATTTTCTACATTTCCCTCCATTTCATTTTTTAATTCTGTTTGAAATTTAGTTCCTTTTTTTAGTAAAATGTATCCTTTATTACCTTTAGAAATGTATTTTCCCCAAATTTTATTTTTATCAATTTTATTTTTAGCTCAAACATCAATTTTATCAATTCCTTCAATTTCATCTTTTGTTATATCAGTATTTATAGTGTCATCATTTTCATAAGAATAAGAAATATCATAATCAAAAAGTTTAAGACCATACAATATAAAGTTAAAATGATTATTTGATTCTTTTTTATCAGCAAAAATTAATTCAACATTTTTTCCACTTTCTTTATTATCATTATTGATTCATTTAGTAGGAAGAGATCTAAAACGATCAATTAATTTTTTTTCTAAATATCTAATTTGATCTTTGTTTAACTTATAATAATTTGAATCAGAATAAATCATAATGATTCGGTTAAAGTTTTTTTTATTATCACTAATGTGATTTAAAACTCTTGTTGCAACATTATCTGATTCACCAATGTAAATTTCATTTATTTTATTTTCGTTCTCATTTTCATTATTAACAAGTAAGTAGATTCCGGTTAATTGGTTACTAGCTTTTTTAATTTCATCTTTAATGAAATTTTTTTGTTTTTTTGGAATATCCCACATGATTAACTTATTACTATTTTCTTGGAATGTTTTTATTCCGTTTTCATCATCAAGAAGATCTAAACTATATCTTTTCATATTTAATCCTTTACTTTTAGATTATATTAAAAATTAATCAATTAAAAAAGATATAAACACTTTACTAGTGAAATACAAGAATTTGAAAAATATTTTTCTTTTAAAAGTTATAAGGGAAATTTATTTTATTGAACTCTCTTAAATAAGACTAACTTAAAATCTCAAAACAAAATTCTTTTTTCTAATATAGAAAAAATTTTAATAAATTTATTGATAATTATGTCTTTAAAGTAATTAAAATATTTGGCAATGGATTCTTTTTAACAATAAAGTTATAAAAGATGTGAACAACAAAAAATAACAACAAGCAAGTATCTTTTTTAATGTAAGAGCAAATTACTAACATTCAAGCAATAATTATCCATTTTACAATTTGTAGGTAGTAATGTCAAGTGCTATAAGCAATTGCGAAAATTGTTAGCTTTAGCAAGTGTTTCTTTCACTATGAAAACGGAGATAATGCACAACGTTTAAAATGCACTACAAATGCTACAAATCGCATTAACAAAAAGTTTTCAAAAATTTTTAAGAATTTAATGTCTACTAATTAAAACAAAGGATAGATTTAATACAATTTTCTAAATTTTCTATAATTTGAATTTAAAGAATATTAGAAAGAGAATGTGGAATAATAAAAAATATTTCGAGAAAATTCTCCAGTTAAAAGGTCAAAAGGTCATTTGTAGTTTTAGTTTGTGAGTTAATGCAAAACTCAAAAAAATACTTTATAAGTAAAGGAAAAGGATAATGAAAAAGCCACTAGGTTGTATTTTCTATGAATTCAAAAAGGGATGATGTGTAACAAAAAAATGTCTAACTTCTACAGTGGTTCCACCAGTTTTACTAATTTCTATAATAATTTGTTTGGCTTTGTTTCTTTCAATATCATTCGAAAAATCAATTATTCTTACAAGTGTAATTATTGTTCCTCTTAAACTTTGATGATTAGTATCTCCATTAGTATTTAAAGGATCAATTCATCTTCTTACTTTTCTTTCAACATTATTTTTATTTTCTAATTTAGCAATAATGCTTCCTTCTGCATTATGCGGAAGGGTAATGAATAAAACACCATCATGATAATTGCTTTTAGTGTCAAGAATTGCTTTTATTGCTGCTATGTCTTCATCGGCAGTAAAATCTCTTTTTACTTGGAAAGTTTTTGTTGTTCTAAGAGTTGTTCCGCCACTTTTACTAATTGATACAATAACATCTTGAAAAGTTGCTGAAATTGGTGCATCAGCATTCATTGAAATTTCTATTGTTGTTCCTTTTAAACTTGAATGATTAGCTTCTCCATTAGCATTTGAAGGATCAACTAATATTCTTAATTTTTTTTCAATTGCATTTTTATTAGCTGCTTCTCCAATAATGTTTCCAGTTGAATCACTTGGAAGAGTAATTATTAAATCTTCTCCAGTTTTAGCATCAAGAACATTTTTTATTGATTCTATTTCTTCATCAATAACATTTTTCTTTTTAACTGAAAAATCTTTAACTTCTTTTGAAATTTCATTTTTGCTTAATTTAATAATAATTTTTTGTAGAGCAATTGAAATGTTAGTATCATCTTTCATTAAAACTTCAATTTTTATATCTTTTAAATTTGTTTTACCAATTAAAGTTTTAATTTTTTCAATGATTTTTTCTTGATTATCAGCAATGATTTTACCACTAGCATTACTTGAAAGTTCAATGATTTTTTCTTTAGAAGATTTATTTTTTAAAATTTCAACTATCTTATTAATATCTTCATCTTCTTTTGCTTTATTATTTTTACTATTTAGAATAACAAGTGGTGTAGTAATTGAAGCAGCTAAAACTCCACTTGTGATTGTTCCAAAAATTAAATATTTTTTCTTTTTTGAGCCATTTAAATTCATTTTTTTAATAATCCTTTAACATTTGCATTAATTATAAAAAAATCTCTTTACAAAAAAAAAAAAAAGTGTATTTAACAAGTTTAAATACATATTTTAAGGGTTTTATGGTTTTTTTATGTATATTTTAAAAAGTATTTTTTTAATAAAATTTAGTCGTTTAAATAATGTTAATCTAACATAATATTTTTTTAAATCAAGAGAGATAAATGTTTTACCTATTTAATGTTTATGTTAAATCTTTAGCATAATGTTTTATTTAAAATATAAAAATGATTTATGAAATTATTAAAAATTAAACTAAAAAAATTTTTATATTTCATATTCTTTATCGAAATTTAGAATTCCTTTTTCTAATAAATCCATTATTTGATTATCATTTCAAGATTCATTATTTTCTCATTTTAATTCTTTTAAATAATCACAAATTTGAAGATATTCATAATAATTTGCTTGACATACAAAATCTTTAATATTTTCAAATTCTATTCTTTGAATTTGATCTAATCTAATGTGTGATTTATGATCTAAATTAGAAAATTGAAATTCATAGTATTTAATGTTATTTTCAGAAAAATAACTCTTATTATTTTCTTCTTTTGTTTTATCATACAATTCTCCTAAAATAAATTTTTTAAGAGTTTCATTTAAATCATTATTTTCTTTTACACTAGTAATTTGAATTCCATAAATGTATTTTTCAGAAATATAAAATATTAAAAATGGATGTTTTGATTTTTTGTTATCAATTTTATGAATTACTTTTACAATCGAACCAATTTTAATTTTCATAGCTAATTAATTATATAATTTTTATTAATATGAAAACTGAAACTATACTCTTAATTATTCAAATTCTTTTAACTATTCTTTCTCCTTTTATTTTTTATATTATTTCACTTCTTTTTATTAAATTTAGATATCGTTTAAAACCAATCAAAAAATATAAAGATAATTTTATTAAACCTAAAGATGAATTAAATCGAAAAGAAATTTCTAAATTATATTTTGATTCAATAAATAAATTTAACAAAGAAAAACTTAATAATGAAAAACTTAATCGATTTGCTATTAATGGACCTTACGGAAGTGGTAAAAGTTATTTAATTTCTTTTTTAGAAAAAAACATTATCAATAGTAATAATTATGTAATAGTTTTTAAAGCATGAGAATCAAACGAAATTTATTCTCCGTTTGAAAATTTAATTTTAAAAATTGAAAAGAATAAAAAAGAATGATTTTCAAAAAGAATTTCTCATAAATTTAAAAAAGTAGTTAGATTAATTATCAAAGAACCAAAGTTTTATTTTAAAACTATTAAAACTTATGTAAATAAATATGATTTTATAAAATATGTTTTTTGAGAAATAGATCAATTTTTAAAAAAGAAAAACAAAAAAATTTATATTTTAATTGATGAAATTGATAGGTGTAATAGTTCTGATTCTTTAGAATTTTTAGAAATAACAAACCAATTATTTGAAAATTTAAACAACATTATTTCTATTTATGCTTATGATAAAGTTAATTTAATGGCTACAATTAGCAATAAAATGGGTAAAGTAAGTCAAAAATATTTAAATAAATTTTTTGATCATGAGTTTGAATTAAAAAATAAAAGCTATGAATACATTATTGCAAAAATTAAAGACGTTAATAATAAACATTTAAACATTTTTGCTCCAATTGTAGAAGATAAGCCTAATTTAATTAAGAATAAATCTATAAGTTTATCTTTAAGAGAAATAAATTTAAAATTTAATCAAATTTTTAACATTCAAAAATTTTATAAAAATAAAGAATTTTCAAATGTTTTATCTGCTTATTTTTTCATTAAAGAATTCTTTGGTTTAGAAAAATTAGATAATCAATTTTTTAAAATATATTTTAAAAAATGAAAATTATTTAATAAATCAATTTTTGATTTTGAACTAATTTTTAATGAAAAAAATATTTATTTTGAAGATGAAAATAAACCATTAATTGATGAGTGAGAAAATTTTATTTATTTAATAAATAGTCAAAAAGGCTCAGAATTTTCTAATTCAAAATTATTTATAAAATTTAATTTTTTAGAAATTAAGAATTTTGAAACTGATTTTTCTCTTTTAGCAAAACAAGATCATTTTGATTGATGAATCTCAAATGATGAAGAATTAAAAGAAACAGATTCAAATATTTTTTCTAACATAGAAAAAATATTAGTAAATTTATTTATTGATAATAAGTTAAAAAATAAAAATTTTTACAAAAAAAATTCTAAAAAAAATAATGAAATGAAGAATTTAATAATTAAATTATCAAAATTAAAAAAAATATATTTTTACAAAAAAAATACTGTTTTTCCACCAACATTTAATGCACACCCTAAAGAAACTTTAGAAGCAATGGATTTTATTGTAAAAGAAGTTTTTGTCAAAGATGAATCAAAATATTTAAAATCTTTACATAAAGAAATAAAAGATTTTTATGATAAAGAAATAAGAAAGTATTTTATTGATTCTAAATAATTAAATTGTTAATATCTATAAAAAACCTTTCAAATAGACTATTTTTCAATTTTTTAGTTTTAATTCTTATTTAGCTAATAAGCATTTTATACTTCTTATTATAAAAAAAAGTTTTTTATGTTAAAATAGTTACTATAAGGTGAGAATCAACATGAAAAAAGAATTAATATACAAACTAATAGAAAAAAGTTTTAAAAGCAAAAATGAGTACATAGTTGCATTAAATGAATTTATTAATAAACTTAAAGATGAAGGATATTTAAATATGGCCGAAGTTATTTCTAATATAAAAGATAAAAACGCAAATGTTAAATTTTCAAAAATAAATCAAGCAAAAAAAACAAGTAATTTTGATTTATTTGGAAAAGAAATCAAAAAAGAAGCCATTCATATTAAAAATGGTTATTGACACAACATTATTAAATCAGTTTTTTTGTATGGTAAACCTGGAACTGGTAAAACAACGTTTGTAAATTATTTAGCTAAAAGTTTACGAATAGGACTTGTTGAATTAAGATTATCAACAATTTTTGACTCTCGTTATGGAGAAACTATTAAAAATTTTGAATCTTTTATAAATAATAATCTTAATACTAAACAAATAGTTTTTATTGATGAAGCAGAGTCTTTATTTAGAAAAAGAGGTACAGTTAATGATGTTTTTGAAAGTGATAGACTTTTAACAATAATGCTTAAATTAATGGATAAGCCAAGAGAATGTTTAATTGTTTTAGCTTCTAATTTAAAGGAAAATATTGATAGAGCAATTTTAAGAAGATTTGATATGTTTATTAATTTTGATAAGGCAATTATTAATTTAGAAAAGGAATTAAAAAATAATCTCTCTTCATATAAAGTTTATTTTTCAGTTCAAGAAATGAAAAGGTTACTAGACATAATTAAAAAAAATATAGAAAAACCAAAGTTGTCTGAAATTTATTTTATTTCAAGAAGAATTGCTTTAGAAAAATTATCAAATAATAATATTAAAAAAATATGCTCAAATTTAGAAAAGTCATTAAAATCATTTGATTTTAATGAATGAAAGGATAGATAATGGATTCAAAAATTATTAAAATGAACGTTAATTTAGAAACACTCAAACCTGGCGGTGGAACGCCAATATTAAAAGTTCCTAACAATATAGATAATTTATTAAAAATTTATGAAAATTTTAAAAATATGGAACCATTTATTTCTTTCCAAATTTTTGTTTTAAATCACAAAATTTTTATAGATAGAGAAGGACAAGAATCAACAATTCCAGCACCTTCAAATAGGTTTATTGAAGCACTTACAATGATTTTTGGTGATAATAATTTTGTTCCACTACAAACAAGATACAATCACACCAACAAAAGATTAGATTTTTTATATTATGTAAATTATAATGAAATTAAACAAGCAGAAAATAGGTTGGAAAAAATAATTGAAATAATTAAAGTTCTTAAGAAAAAATCTAAAATTGAAAAAATTGATAATTTATTTAATTACATGATTAACGAAGGTAAAAAAATAACACAAAATCTTATTAGTGACTATGCAAAAGAAAATGAATTTAAAATTTTTTCTTATACAAAATTTTTAAAAATAATTTCTGGTCAACAACATTTATATGAAAAATTTGAAATGGTAATTGAAAGAGTTTCCAGCACTAGAGATGATGAAACAGAGATTCAATTTGTTTCAACAGAGTCTAGAAAAAATGCTGAGTTAATATTTCAAGAAAACAGGGTTAACGTTCTTTATCATAGTGATTTAAATTTAACAATTAATGGTTTTTTTGAAGGAAAAATTCCTGGAGTTATATATTCAAAAAAGTCTAAACCAAAAAAAGTAACAATTGATAAACCTAAAACTAAAAATTTACAAAAAGCTTTATATGAATATTTTTCATTAAAAGATGAAGAAAAATCAAACATTAATGTAGGAGTTATAGATGGGGGAATTCCTGAAAATTCAATTGTTAAAAAAGATTTAACAAAATACATAATTTCTAAAGATATTGGTATTGATGAGTCATTACCAAAAGGAAACCATGCTGAAAATGTTTGTTCGTTACTTTTATGAGCAAATAAATTATCAATTAAAACAAAAGATAATTTAAAATCCCCACAAGTTTATCTTTTTGATGTAATAAGCGAAAAAGATACAATTGCTAGTTTTAAACAAAAAGTTCAAAAAATAATTTCTGAAAATGGACATAATATTAAAATTTGAAACATTTCATTATCTTTTCCTGGTGAAAAACAAAGTGAGGTTTTATCACAAGTAGGAGTTTTTCTTGATAGACTTCAAGTTAAACATAAAGTTTTAATTTTTGTTGCAACTGGAAATATTGACCAAAAAGATAAATTAAAAATCATTAATTCTCCCTCTGGATCTTTTATGGCCGTTTCTGTTTCATCAGTTAAAAAAAATAATCAACCAACTTCATATACTAAAACAGGTCACGGAATGTTTCTTAACCAAAAACCTGATTTTGCTATATTTGGTGGAGATGATGATGATAAAATAAGAATTATATCTAATAGTATGGTTAGTGAATCAAGTGGAGGGACAAGTTTTGCTAATCCACTTGCAGTTAGAAAAGCTGTTGCATTATTAGATTTAAAATTTGACATATTAGAAATCCCTGCAATTTTAAATACATATGCAACGTGGTATAGTTTAAAAAATGATATTAACATTAACGATAAAAATGGTAATGGTGTTATACCAGTTGACTCCAATGAAATGCTAAATTTAATTAATGACAATGCTATGGTTGTATTTAATAAAGAATTATCACCAGATTATTACCAAGGGTACTTAAATTTAAAAATTCCAAAATTTGAAAATAAGTATGATGTTGAAATTGTCTCATCAATAAATGTAAACGGACAACTTACTAATTATTCAACTTATGAATATGTTTTAGACTCTTCAACTTTTACACTAGGAAGAGTAGACCCTTTTAAAGGAAAAATACAAAATGAAATGCATCCAAATATGGAAAATGGCGTAAGAGATGGAAAAAGTGAACAATCTTTAAGAGTTTATAGAGGTAAACTTAAAACTAGAAATACAAAAATTTCAATACCAGTAAGAGCAAGAGCTTCAAAAAAATTTAGTACAAAATTTCAAAAGGAAGAAAATATTGATAATTGAGGCATTAAATTTACAAGAAATTTAATTGGAAAAACTAGAAATAAAGTTGGTTCACAAAAAATTGCAGTATGTATTATATTCTCTTCAAAAAACCAAAATTTTTTTCAAGAGTACATTAATTTAAATAAAAACATCATAAAAAATTACAATGAACTTACAAACATTCAAGAAAACATTATTGAAGAAATTTTATTTTATTAAATTTATAAAAATTTCTTAAAAAGGACATAAAAAATGGAAACAAATAAACTTAAAAAATTTTTAGAAAAATATAAAAATAAAATTGAAAACAAAGAAGAATTTTTAGATTTTATTGGATTAGTTGCAAGTGAAGAAAAAAGTTATCTATTTAGAGGTCAAGCAAATAGTAAATGAAAATTAGAATCTTCTTTTACTAGGGTTGAAAAGACAAATTCTAAAGAATTAATTTTATCTAGTTTTATTGAAAAAATAAAAAGTTTTAAAGAAAAATGAATAGAAAATGATAATTTAATTTTAGCTTCTGAAATGCAACATCAAAAAATAGAAACTATTTTAATTGACTTTACTTTTGATTTTTTTAATGCATTATGATTTGCATTTCGAGAACTAGAAAAAGAAATAAAACTAATAAAAAATCAAAGTAATTTAAAATATAGAACTTTATATTTATTAAATAACAACAACAATATAACTTATAAAATAGATGATTGAAATGAAAAAGATAAAATTTACAAATGTCCTTTAAATAATATAAGAGGCTTTAGTCAAAAATCTTATTTTGTAATTGATAATCAAGATTGAAACAAAAATAAAAATATAATTAAAATTGATATAAATAATAAACTATTACAATTTATTATAGAATTTCTTGAAAAAAAAGGAATAACAGGCTCATCAGTTTTTCCTAATTTAGAAGGAATAGATTATGAATATAAAAATGGTAAAAGAAAATCTTCAGAAAAATTAAAAAATGAAAATGAAGAATTTAAAGTTTACGATAATAAAATTGAATCAAATTCAAAAAATGAAATTTTTTATTTCAATAAGGCAATTGATTTAACAAATTCAAAAAAATATATTGAAGCAATTAAATGCTATGACATAGCAATAAAATTAAATCCAAATTTTGCATTTGCTTATGATAATAAAGGAAGTGTTTTAGCAAAATTAAAAAAATATATTGAAGCAATTAAATGCTATGACATAGCAATAAAATTAAATTCAAAAGATGCAAATTGTTATTACAATAAAGCAATAGTTTTAGATGAATTAAAAAAATATGATGATGCAATCCAATATTATAAAAAAGCAATTGAATTAAATCCAAATTTTGTGTTTGCTTATAATAATATAGGAATAGTTTTTGGAAAATTAGGAAAAATAAAAGAAGAAATTAACTCTTATGATAAGGCTATTAAATTAGATCCAAAACATATAATTTCTTATTACAATAAAGCAAAAACTTTAACAAAATTAGAAAAATATGATGATGCAATCAGGTATTATGACATAGCAATAAAATTAAATCTAAATTTTGCATTTGCCTATAATAACAAAGGTAATGTTCTATTAAAATTAGAAAAATATGATGAAGCACTTAAATGTTATGAAATGGCAATTAAATTTGATCCAAAAAATGAAATTTTTTATCATAATAAAGCAATGGTTTTAAAAAAATTAGGAAAATATCAATAATTAATTATTTTTTGTTAAAACTATTTAAATTAATTTTTTATATTAAGTTAAAAATAAATTTAAAAAACAAATTATGAAATTAAAATTAATTCTAATAATAACTATTTTTCTGGGATATTTTAATTATTAAAATTTATGATTCATCAGTAAAAGATTTTATCAAAAATTCTAAAATTCCTCTTCAATTAGCAGCAATAATAAGAAAAAATTTGTTAGAAAGATTCAGGATTAAAGTTGCAGAAAACGAACAAAGATCTTGAACTAGGTCTTTACCTAAAATTGCTAATCTTTTAATTAAAAGTAACAATGATCACTAGAAAATTTTAATTGAGTTTAATATCTAAATTAAAAGGGATAAATGTCTCTCTTTTTTAAAATTAAACATTTATCTATTTGGGTTTTAAAGTTTTAAAACTAATTATTATTAACATTATTAAAAATCATAGATGTTATAATTGTCATATTAATTTAAATTAAAGAAGTGTTATGAAAATATCTAATTTATTAAATGAATATGAAAAACACCAGTATGTTTTAGGAAACATTTTTTCTAATGCACATTTTAATAAAAATAAAACAAAAATTTTCTTTATTTCAAAAAGTAAAATCCAAAAAACAAACAAAAACTATAATATTAAAGAAGGTTATGAAAATTATAAAAACTATTTATTAAAAAAAGGTTATGAAGCTAAACTTTTAAATGAAACTAATTATCTTTCATTTTCAAAAAATGATCTTGGAGTTTTAATTTCATTTGAAAATGATTTAAATTTAAATGAAAAAAAACTTATAGATAAAATTTATAAAAATTATATTTCTAAAAATAAGGAAAATTTTATACGTGGTATTTTTGATAGTTCTTCTAGCGTTGATAGTTCTGTTGGTTATATTACTAGGGATCTTTTAAAAAATTGTGGAGAAGATTTAGTATATTATTTAGCTAACATTTTAAGTAATTTTTTTAATTATACAAGTTTGAATTTAAATCCAAGATTTAAACAACCTTCAAATATTTCAAAATCTAAAAATACTCAGTTTAGATTAAAATTTAGAGATTTTTTTACTTTAATAGGTACTGAAAGACAAGTAACAATAAATGTATTTGAAAAAAAATTTTTTAAATTTAAAAAAATGGATGATTTTAATTGAGAAATAAAAAATGGAGTTTATTACATTGATATGTCACATTTAATTAAATTTTCTTCAAAAAATGATCAAAAAAAATTAGATAAAAAACTTAATGAAGTATTAAAAGATTTTAAAGTTAATTCTGATTATAAAAAAGGTATAAAAAATAGAGATTTTCTAGCATTAAAATATAGCGAAGTTTATTTTTTAAATAAAGAAAACAAAAGAAAAAATTATAGACCAAAAATTCCATTTGAAATACAAGAAGAATTATTGAATGATTCAAATTTTTGTGATAATTTAACAGGAGAACCATTATACAAAAAAGATTCTAATAAAAGATTTTCAAAAAATAATGTAATAGTTGACATTCACCACATAATACCTTGATCAAAAAGACATATTTTTAAAAAAGAAAATCTTAAAGATGAAAATTTAGAAAAAATTTCAAATGATCCTAGAAATTTAATTGTTTTAAATCCAACTACTCATACACTTTTACATCGAGCAACTTTTGTTGAAAATAAAGTAAAATTTGAAAAACTTTATAAAATAATTTTTCCCTATTTAAAATATTTAAAAATTACTTTATCTTTTAATCAATTTTGTAATTTATATAATTAAATTGTTATATGTTATATAATTTTTTAGAATATGTTTTTTTGTTAGGAGGTTGAATGTTTTATGTATAAGGTTTTAGATTTGTTTTCAGGTGCTGGTGGTTTTTCATGTGGACTAGAAATGACTAAAAAAATAAGAACAATTGCTGCCTTAGATTTTAATAAAAATGCTTTAGAAACATTTAAAAAAAATCATCCAAACGCTAAGATTTTTTATGGAGATATAACAAATAAAAAAGTTAAAAAAGAAGTTATTGATTTTTCTAAAAAAAATAATATTAATATGATTGTTGGCGGACCACCTTGTCAAGGTTTTAGCATGAAAGGTAAAAAACTTGGTCTTAAAGACCTTAGAAATTATTTATTTTTAGAATTTTTAGAAATTGTAGAAAATGTCTCTCCTGAAATTTTTATAATGGAAAATGTCTCTTCAATGTTTTCTTCTTCAAATGGATATTTTATAAATGTAATAATTTCTAGTTTTAAAAAATTGGGATATTTTTTAAATTATAAAATCTTAAATTCTTCAAACTTTGGTGTTCCACAAACACGTAAAAGAGCTTTTATAATTGGTTCAAAAAAATTAAAAATAAATTTTCCTAAAACTAAAAAAAATCAAAAAATTACAGTATATGATGCAATATCTGATTTATCTTATTTAAAATCTGGTAACATAAAATTTGAAAGAGATTATAAAAATTTTGCAATTTCAAAATATCAAAAAAATATTAGAAATGGTTCTAAAAAATTATACAATCACTCTAGCACTAATCATTCAAAAGAAACTTTATACAAATTAAGCATTATTCCTGAAAAAGGAAATAAATTTGATCTACCAATTAATTTAAGAACAAATCAAAAATTTAAAACTACTTGATCACGTTTACATTGAAACAAGCCTTCTCCAACAATTGATACTAGATTTGATACACCTTCTAATGGTCAAAACACACATCCAATTTTAAATAGAGCAATTACACCTAGAGAAGCAGCAAGAATTCAATCTTTTCCAGATACTTTTATTTTTTATGGTAATAAATCTTCTATTTGTAAACAAATTGGAAATGCAGTACCACCATTATTAGCAAAAGAAATCGGTTTATCAATAATTAAGCAAATGGAGCAATAAAAAATGAATGAAATAAAAAAAGATTTTAAAAATAATTTATCCATTTGAAATGCTGATTCATATAAAATTTTTAATATTTTTGAAGATCAATCAATTGATGCAATAATTACTGATCCACCATATAATATTTCTAAAAAAAATAATTTTAATACTTTGAAATCAAAAAGAAATGGAATAGATTTTGGTAGTTGAGATAAAAAATTTAACCTAACTTCTTGAATAGAAAATTATTATCCAAAACTTAAAAGTGGTGGCACAATAATTATTTTTTGCTCTTTTTTATACATTTCTCACATTGCAGATAAGCTAAAACAATTAGGAGCCGATGTTAAAGATGTAATTAAATGAATTAAAACAAATCCAATGCCAAGAAACATTAATAGAAGGTATGTTCTTGATACTGAATTTGCTATTTGAGCAGTAAAACCTAATAAAAAATGAACTTTTAATAAAAAGAGTAATTTACCTTACTTAAAAGCAGAAGTTAAAACTTCAACTGTTTTAGGTAAAGAAAGAACAATACACCCAACACAAAAATCATTAAAATTAATGGAAAAAATCATTGAAATTCATACAAATAAAAATGATATTGTATTAGATCCGTTTATGGGTTCTGGCACAACTGGAGTTGCTTGTGAAAATAAAAATAGATCATTTTTAGGAATTGAAAAACAAAAAAAATATTATAAAATTGCTTTAGAAAGATTAAACATAAAATAATCAAAATTAATGACTTTATATTTAACCATATTCAAGGTTATGAATTTAAAAATATATTTGTTTATAATCATAAAGTATTTACTTATGAAAATCAAGAAATTATTTTTCATAGAAATAGATTAGCAAAAGAAGTTAGAATTTCTCAAACTTGAAGTTTAAATAGTAATTCTAAAGGTTTAAAAAACCAAGATTCTTACTTATTAAATAAAAAATATTTTTTAAATAGATTAAAAGTTATGCTTACAAGAGATACTAGTTCTACACATGTTTTTGCTGAAGATAAAAAGTTAAATGATTATATAAATCAAAAAATTGATTTTAAATTTCAAAAAAAAAAAAAATCAAAAATTTTTCAATTTAATCAAATTTTTAAAGAAAATAATTAAGAAAATTCGGGAATATGAAATAAATTTTTTATCAATATATAAAAAGTAAAGTTGAAAAATTTTATATTTGAAAAAATTATTGGTCAAAATAACAACTATTAAAAAAAATTATTATTAAAATAAATTTTTTAAATTTATTTGTATTATTCATTTTTTTATTAAGATTAAAAAATTAAAAAATTATATTTAAAATAAAATTGTTTAAAGTTTTATAATTTTATTATTAAAAAATGGAAAATCATATTAAAGAAATTTATAAAGATTTAGATAATTTAAAAGATCCAGAAATAATAAAATGAAATTGATCAAGAACAGGTGGTGAAATTAGAAAATCACCATTACATTCAGTTGCATCTTATTTAGCAATGTTTTGTCCTGCATTACCAGAATATTTTATTGGTTCATATTCAAAAAAAGGAGATTTAGTTTTTGACCCTTTTTCTGGTAGAGGAACAACAGCTCTTAGATCAAGAGAGCTTGATAGAAAATTTGTTGGATTTGATTTAAATCCTTACGCATTTGTTTTGTCAAAATTTAAAATTTCTAAATTAAATAAAAAAAATTTATTAGAAAAATTGGATTTTTTAGAAGAAAAATTCATTTTAGAACATAAATCTTTTTACAAAAAAACATATCAAAAAAAATACATTGAGTTATTAAACTATTATCATAGAAATACTTTATCAATGTTAATATTTTTCAGAGAAAAAATAGGAAGAAGTTGAAAAAATAATGATTTTATAAATAATGGAATTTTAGCATTTGCATCAGGATTAATGCACGGACCTTCAAGAAAAGATGGAACAACCATATATTTTTCAATAAGTAAACCAAATACTATTTCAATGTCTCCAAATTATGTAAAAAATTATGTAAAAAAACATAATTTAAAAAAAATTAATGTTAATATATTTGAAAAAATTAGAAATCGTATTAATGAAAAATATGATAAATTACTAAATGAAAAGTATGATGGAAAAATTTATTTACATGATGCAACTAAAAATAATGAAAAAATTAAAGATAATAGTGTTGATTTATTAGTTTCTTCACCACCTTATTTATCAATAGTAAACTATACAAACAGTAATTGATTAAAACTTTGACTATTAGGTTATGAAAGAAAAGAATTAAAAGAAAAAATAAAATTAAGTGATAATCTTAAATTTGATGAATACATACTTTTTTTAGAGAAATTCTTAAATTCTATTTATCCAAAATTAAAAAAAGGAGCAAAAGCCTGTTTAGTTGTTGGAGATGTTCATGATGAAAAATTAATTGAAAAAGTATGAAAAAAAATTGAAAATAATGTTAAATATAAATTTATTGAAATTTATTATGATGTTTCATATTTGCAAACTAGAAAAGTAACAAATATGTTAAATTCAAAAAAAGGAAAAGCTACAAAAATTGAAAAAGTTCTTGTTATTGAAAAGGAGTAAAAATGGGTAAAGAAACTAAAACAATAAAGTTAAAAGATATTTATTTAGCAACAAAAAATCCAAGAATTGCAGATAAAATTAATTTTGAAGATATTAGTGGTGATTTTTTTAGGAATAATCAAGAAAATAATGATGAAGAAAATTTAAAAGAGATACTTAATTATGAAGGTAATTTAAATAATTTATTAGAACTTTTTAATTCAATCAAAGATGGATATAATGAAATGTTAGAAAATCCTATTTTAATTAATTCAAATCATGAAGATAAATATATTGTTATCGAAGGAAATAGAAGAATAATGGTTTTAAAATGTTTAAATTCATTAATAAGATTTCCAAAAAATATTGGTCAATGAAAGTCTCTAATAGAAGATGAATTTACCATTGATTACAAAAATGAAGATGAAAAAATCGAAAAAAACAAAATCGAAAAAAATTTTAAAGCAATAAATAAAATTATTGAAGAATATGAATTATCTGATTGATGAAATAGTGAATTAAAGTTAAAATCAAATATTATAGATCAAGATGAAAAAGAAGATAAAGAAATTTCTATTGCAATTTTTTCTAATCATGTTACTGGTGACAAAAAAGGAAAAAGAAATTGAAATAGAGGTAAAACTCTTGATATGTATATGAATTTTTGACAAACAAATAAAGCTAAAGACGAAAAAACCAAAATTAAAGAAATTTCTGATTTATTAAATAGAAGTGAAACTGATGTTAAAAGAAATTTATATTCAGCAAGTTTTATTTATTATTTAATTGATAAATCTAAAAGAGACAAAAATACGTATTATAAGGAAATTAAAATTTCTAGTTTAGAACTTCAATTTATAAAAAAATTTATTAATTTTAATAATGAAAAAAGATGAGAAAATGAAATTGATTATCAACCAAATTTAGATTATGAAAAAATAAAATTTAAAGGTAAAAATGATAAATTTGAAGATAAAGAACTTGCCGAATTTATACTCAAGTCATTAGAAAAAAATTATTTTAATACACGTGGAGTTGTGGAAGAAAATGAAGATGATGCTTTAGAAGATATTTCTTTATTTTTTAAAGAATCTAAAGATATTAAAAAAGAAGATTTTTTAAAAAATATTAGTGATATTGGAGAAATAAATATTAATAAAGCAATTAAAAATAAAGATTCATTAACAAAAAATAATTCATGAGAATTTGTAAATTTTATTGATAAAACTAAAAATATAGCAAAAAAATTTAATTTTGAAATTAAATATGAAAATGAATTATCAAAAGCAAAAATAAAACCCTTTAAGCAAACTTTTAATAATTTATTTAATCAGTTTAAACTATTAGTTCAAAACAAAAAAATCAATAAAATAGATGATTTCCCAATTAATGCAGTTATGTCAACACTTAGATCTTTAATAGAAAATTTTTGTTATTTTTTAATGTATGATGAAAATCTTTTTAATAAATTTAAAGAAAGTAGCATCATCGAAGAATTTAAAATAAAAAATAAAAAAAATTTTGATTTTGATATTAAAAGTTTAGAATTTAAAGATATTTTGCTAAATAATAAAATGAATCATTTACATAAAATTTATTATTTTTTAAGAGAAGAAGTTAAAAATAATGATGAATTTCAATTACAAATTTTAGAATCTATAAGAAAATTGATGAATAATGATTCAATCAATGATATTAATAATTTAAGTATTATTTTTAATGATTTATTTTTTAAAGAAATTTCTAAAATAATTCATTCTCCTCATTTTGTATTTTTAAAAGAAAATGATGAAGAATTAAATATTTTTAAAAAAAATACATTATTTTTAGAAAATTTAATTAATTTATTTAGAGAAATAAAAATAATTCAATAATTATAGATTTAATTTAAATATTTAATAAAAAATAGAAGATACAATGATATAGCAAATCTCAACAATAGATTAATTTTCTTATAGATTATAAAATTTGTTTAGTTGTAGGAGATGTTTATGAGAAAAATATAATAGAAGATGTTTGAAATATTATTAAAAATAAAGTTAAATATAGATTTATTGAACTTTACTATGATGTTTCATATTTACAAACTCGAAAAGTAACAAATATGTTAAATAATAAAAAAGGTAAAGCAATAAGAATTTAAAAAAGTTCTTATTATAGAAAAGGTGTAAATTATGGAAATAAAATTTAAAATAAATGATGAAGATAGAGATGAAATATCAATTGACAAAATAAAGTTATCTGAAAAAAATCTTCGATACACAATATTAAAATCTTTAGATGATGATTTAATTAGTAAATTAAAAGATTCAAAGAAAAATCAACAAGAAGTTTTAAAAGATTTATTAAATACAGAAGGTAATTTATCAGATTTACATAATCTATTAGTTTCAATTTTAAACATTGGTTTTGAAACAAACACAGAATCAATATTTTTAATTAAAAATAAAGATAAATATATTGTTGCTGAAGGAAATAGAAGGACTATGTGTTTAAAATTTATTTTAGGTTTATTTGATTTCGAACAAATAATTAAAAAAATAAAAATTACAAATGATTATAAAGAAGATCTATTTAATGAAGAAGATAATAAAGAAAAAAATAATGAAAAAGATAGAAAAGAAAATATTCGAAAAATTATTTTAACTATTAATAAAATTAGAGAAAAATGAAAAAATGCAACATTTATCTACAATGCTAAAATTGTTACTGAAAATAAAGAACTTTGAGGAATCATATATACAAAACATATTGCAGGTGAAAGACCAGGTATGAGAGAATGAAATAGAGGTAAATATTTTGCTGATTTATTATCAATACTTAAAAATGGTATTAATAAAAATAATCATAATTTAATTAAAAAAGTAAGAACTTTAATAAAAAGAGAACCAGAAAGAGTAATTGAAGATTTTAAAAAAGCTCAATTTATTAAAGAAATTTTTAAAAATAATTTAATTTTTAGTAATTTTGAAATAGATTCAGTTATTGATAATGAAATTTATTCAATTATGAAAAATGAAAAAATTTCTGCATTGCAACAAAACTTTTCATTAAAAAGAATTAAAGATTCAGCAAAAGAAAATTTAAACATAAATGATTCTAAATTTAAAGAGAAATATTTGGATTTTTCATATGATGAAAATAATTTAATAGTATTTAAAATTTCAAATAAAAAAATAGAAATATTAAAATTTATTTATGAACAATATAAAAAAGGAGTAATTACAACTAGACCTATTAAAATAGAAAATAAAGAAAAATTTGATTTAGGTGTAAAAAGATTACTATTTAATTTTCAAATTGATATAAATAAACCACAAGATGATCAAAGTTTAAAAAAACTTGATAGTTTTGATCTAGAAATAAAAGAATTAAATAAAATTATTTCAATTGCTAAAAAAAACAAAAATGATGAAACAGTAATAAAAAAATTTCAAATTACAAAAATAATAAAAGAAGATGATATAAAACTTAAAAAATCAGAAATATGAAAGGATTTTGATGAAGAGAAAGAACCATTAAATGTTTTTTCTAAATTAAATGAACAATACTTACATAATCAAAAAAAATATTTTTTAAATGCAATGGCATCTACTTTAAGATCTATTTTGGAACAAACAATAGTATGAGGTAGTTATTTTAATGATAAAGCTTTAAATATTATTTATTGAAAATATTCTAAAGAAAATGAAGACAAAAAAGATTCATTTCTTGAGCAAATGGCAAAAGGTAAATTTTTTGAAATTTTTAGAACTATAATGTTTGAACAAAAAATTAATTTAAATGATTTAAAAAATATAATCAATTCAATAACAAATAAAAATGATAATACAAAAGAATGTGAATTTATTTATAACAAAAAAGAAGAAGTTAATAAAATATTAAATGAATTCATACATTCTTCACATCGAATTTATATTGATAAATTTATTGTTGAATCGCTTGAAAAATTTAGTAAATGACAAAAAAATATTATTTCAATATTAAATGGTATAAATACTAATAAAATTATTGATTTAAATAAAAAATTAATTTCAAAAATAAATAATTTCTAAAACCCAAAAAACTACAAATACCTTTGGGTGCTTTAGATGCAACAATTAAATTTGAAATTAACTTAATATCAAGTGGAGAAGATTTAGATGAATAAAATTTACATTAACAAAATTAAAAACCAAATTATTTTTTTAGACAAATTTGTTTCTAAAAAAATAGAAAATAAAAAGTTAAAAATATTTAAATTAATTTTAAGTGGCTATAAACCTGTTATAGTAGCTAAAAAATATAATTTAGATGTTAAAAAAATAAGGCAAATAAAAACTTATGTGGATAGAAAATTAAAAAACTTTAGTATAAGAAGAAAACTAGAATGTGTAGTAAATTTAATCGAAAGATCTTTTACTTTTGAAAACAGGTTTTTATATTGAAAAAATGACCATTATTTTAATTTATTAAAAGCTTATCTTCATAAAAAATTTAAATTTATAAATTATTTTATTATCGACATTAATTTTTTAAATTATTTAAAAAATAGTCTAAAAAAATTTTCAGTTAGTAAAAAACCATTAATGGAACACATTATTAATGATAAAGAATTTGAAGACGTTAAAAAGCAAATTTTTGAATATAAAAACTATTTTGTTATTGGCAAAGATAATTTTTTAAAGTTGTATTTTTTTTATAATGAAATTTTAGACATAAAAAAAGATCAAGATTTACTAGTTAAAAATAAAATTTCTATTTCTGTAAGAGGAATAGATGCCATTTTAGAAAGAAAAGATTTTTTAATAAAAATAGATTCATGAAAATTTAAACTTTTTACTAAAGAAGATGAAAAAAATTATTTAGCTACTCTTCCAATTATAAAAGAGTGCGTATATCAAAAAGGTATCTATAAATATGAAGAAATTTTAAATTTTGTTAATAAACAAAATCAAGAAAATTTTATTTTTTATGAAAATGATTTACTGTATTATTTAACAAAAAAACTCTCTCCAAATGATTTTCATTTTCAAAAAGGTAACATGCTTGTTATTTACCCAAAAGATTTTAAAATTTTAGAACTAGACCAAATTTTAAAAGATAAATTTCCAGAAGGATACGGGTTAGTTGATTTTAATTGATTAAAAAAATTAGGTTATTCAAAAACAATAAGTCTTAATTGCAATGCTTTATGAAACAAAGTTTATATTTCTAGAGAAAATCAAAACCAACTAAAAAAAGAATTTGAAAAATATTTTAATAAAGGTTTAGTTATTAATCATTTTGATGAAATTAAAAAAGAATCTTCAGAAATTGTTAAATTTTATTTTGATAATTTTGATAATTTTTCTAGAATTTCTAACATGTTTGAAGAGATAATTTTAGTATCTAACACTTTTATTAATCATAAAATACCATTAAATGAAAATTCTCGAAAAGAATTAATTAAGTTTTTAGCTCATGTTTCTATAAATACAGAATTAAAAAAATTATTAATAAGTTTGGAAACAAATTATAGTGATAACAATAGAATTAATAAAATTAGAAAAATTTTATTGAAAAAATCAATTGTGAAAGATTTTCTTAAATTTTTATATGAAAATCATAATTTAAATTCTTATAATAAAAATTTAGTTAGAGAAATTTTTCAAAATCTCAAAAAAACTAAAAAAATATAATGGTTTATATTTACTTTAAATATACATATTTATAATGGATACATGTTTATACTATTGGATGAAAGTGGTTCCTTAAATTCACTTAAAGAAGGATTTTTTTCGATTACAATGATAATAATTAATAAAAACGAAGATTTTCAAAAATTTAAAAATTATTTTAAACGTAACATAAAGAGAATCAAAAAAGAAAACGGAATACCAAAAGAAACGGAATTAAAAAGTCGTTTCTTGAATCGAAAAAAATTGAAAAAAGAAGGTGAAAAAATATTTAATGCTATAGAAGAAAAATTTCTTATTTTTACATTTTATTTTGATAATAAAGATATAAAAGAAAAATTTTTAGAAAGAAAAAACATTACTTTCAATTACATGGTTAAATACGGAATAGAAAATTTAATTTTAGAAAAAATAATTAAACAAAATGGTGAAAGCATAAAATTATACCTTGATCAAAGAAGCATAAAAAAAGGTTCTCTTAATTCATTAAAAGAATATTTATTTTTACATTTTAAACTTCAAAAAAATTACAATATAAATTTTGAAGAAATAAGATATTTTGAATCTAAAAATAATTGATCTATTCAACTTGCAGATATTTGTTGTTTTTATAATTCTAAAGCAATAAAAAATTCTAAATTAAGAAAACAAAGAAATATTAAAAAAATAGAATATTAGTTTTAATCTGATTTTTTAAAAGTATATATTTTTATCATAAAACTTAATAAAACCTAATAATAAAAGCAAAACAAAATATATATTTTTGTTATAAAACTTAACAAACTTTAATAATAAATAATATATAATTATTAATGTAAATTAGGCAGGGAAGTAAAGCTTATTAACGGTAGTGAAACTCTTAAGTATATTGTGTATATACACCCTATTAAGTAACCCTGTCTTTTTATTATTAATTTTTTTAATAAAATAATTAATTTTAAATTTTAACATTTATATTTTTTTAATTTTTATATTGAATAAATTAAGAGTTATAATTAAAACAATAATATTAATATAAAAAGGAACTTTTAATAAAAAATAAATGAACCGATTTAAAAAAAATTTTAAAACTTTACCAATTAAAAAATTAATTTTTAAAGAATATTCTGATTCATGAGAAGGATGTTCTAAATTATTAGATGATATTTACAAACATTATGTAAATGCACAAAATAAGGCTGAGTCTTTACACAAAGAAATAAATTGATTAGAAAATATTGGTAAATTTATTTCATATGAAATAACTGATAAAACTAAAATAAATCCTGCTTTTTTTCCCTTAATTGAAACTAATTTAAATTTTGAAGGTTATAAAATAAAACGTGGTAGCAAATGAGAAAAAATAAACAATTTATTAGTAGAAACAAGAAAAGAAAAGAAACAAAAAATTAAAGATGTTAAAGGTGATGAATGACTAAATGTAAATGGTATGTATCCTAATTATGAAAATAAAGGAGCAATTGCAATAAATTCAATAAATACCAATGATCTAACTCCTTTATATTTAAATAAAAAAACAAAATTAAAAAAATCACTTCATGATTATTCAGCCGAAATCGCAAATGTTTTAGTAATTTTAGAAAAATTTGCTTCAAGTCAAAATTTAAAATTAAATCTTTTAGAAAAAAGGGCAATAAAATTTATTGCAGGTGAAATAATTGCTAATGCATTTCAGCATGCTTTTGATGAAGATGGTTCATGTTCAATTGGAATTTTTTTATCTAAAAAAAATAAAAAAATTATTATGACTATTAATGATACAGGAATGTCTATACCTACTAGCGTAAGAAATCATAATAAAAATAAAAAAAATAAAAAACTTATTAAAGATTTTGAAGCTATTCAATGAGCTCTTGAAAAAGGTAATACTACTAAAAGTAAAAAATTACAAGGAGGAATAGGTTTGTATCGAGTTAAAAAAATAATTGAAGATGCAAAGGGAGAATTTGCTTTTAGAAGTTTAAGTGGAATATATCATTTTAAAAATGGTAAAATCAAAAAAAATATAAATTATTATAAAAATTTTGGAACATTATTTTATGCAGAATTTTTCTTAAGAAATTTAACTTCTAAAAGTTTAAATATTAGTAAAGAAACATGAGAAGAAATTAAAGGAGTGTTTATAAATGAAAAATAATATATGTGAAGTTAATATATATAACGAATTAAATTTAAGGGTTGCTATTTCAGATAAACAAGCATTAATTATAAAAGAAAAAATTAATTATGATAGTGATGAAATAATTCTTGATTTTGAAAAAATAACAGATGTTACTACAGCATTTTTAAACATTATAATGGATGGTTTTTTTGAAAAAATTACTAAACCAGAAGAAGTCGTAAGAAAATTAAGATTTAAAAATCATAATGATTCTGTTAAATTTGCTTTTGGAGATGCATATGAATTATTTAAAAAAAGATTCAATAAAAAAAGACCTTAAATATTATGTGGATTTAAATATAATTTATTCATTTTTTGATTATTTGTGTCCTATAAAAATTGATAAAGAAAAAAGAAGAGAAAGTTTATTCAAATTTATTAAAAATCAAAAAAATGTTAAATTTATAATTTCTAAAATAGTATATATTGAATGATTTCAAAAAAATATAGAATTTCATTTAAATAATGATTGCATTAATTTTAATAGTTTTATTAAAACAAAAAAATATGAAAAAATAATTAATAAATTTGAAAAAACTCATAAAAGAATTATTGAAAAAGATAGTATATTTGAGTTTGAATGAGAATTTTCAAAATTTTTACGTCCCATAAATCAATCATGAGATCATTTTCATGAATCTTTTAAAGAAAAAAAAGATATAAAATTTATTAGTTTTGATAAAAACTTTACTAAAAATGATTTTATTTATTTAGATAGAAATAAAAAATAAATTAAAAAAATAGTTTTTTAAATATGAAGTTATTTTTTATTTTTAATAATAAAATGAATGATAATTATTTTCTCAAAATAAGTAATTTGTTTTTGAATTAAAAATAAACCTATTACCTATTTGTTCTTGTTTTTTATTGTGTACATTTTTAATTTATAACTTTATATTGCAAGAATATGTTACAAAATATTTTACTTATTTTCAAGTTATAATTAGTGATAAATGTTATGTTTTTGCATATGAAAACAAATGAATTAGAAAAAACATGAATATGAAGTTAAAGATGGATAATGATCATTCAAGCAAAAAGATATTCCTTATCTTCCATTAATTTTTTTAGTCAGACAAAAGTTTGTGCTACTTGCTATAATGAAAAATTTGGACATTAAATAGTTATTAAATGATAGTTAAATTAAGAACTAGTTGGTGATGATGGTTCTGTTCACACTCGTGTTTTTTGATCAAAAACTTGAGGTGTTTTTTGATAACCAATTGTTCAAATGTTTCCTCCTGAGTCTTCAAAAAAAGTTCAACCAATACCAGTATTCATATTTGAACCTTTTAGTAATTTGCTAGTATTACTACTTGTTCAAGAATCTACATAAGAATTTTCATCTCTTCTAGCAAGAACTTGCGGTTTAGTGTTAAATCCTGCTGATCAAAGATTACCTTGTGAATCCTCAAAAATTGATCCGTAGTAACTTACTTTTATATTTGAACCTTTTGTTAAACCACTACGGGTGCTGTTTGTTCAAGAATCTACATATTGGTTTTCTGTTGCATCTCATTCAAGAACTTGAAGTCTACCAGTTCCCATTGCTCATAGATTTTTGAGTGAGTCTTTTAAAATTCTTCCGAAAAAGCCATCACGGATTCTTGAACCTTTTAGTAATTTGTTACGAGTACTATTTGTTCAAGAATCTACATATTGGTTTTCTGTTGCATCTCATTCAAGAACTTGAAGCGGAGCATCATTTGACATTGCTCATAAATTATTGAGTTCATCTTGAAGGAGTATTCCTGTATAACCATCTTTGATTTTTGAACCTTTTGTTAAACCACTAGTAGTACTACTAGTTCAAGATTCAGCATAAGCACCATTAGCATAAGCAAGCACTTGGAGTTTAGAACCATCTCCCATTACTCAAAGGTTTCCGCTTTTATCTTGAAAAATTATGCTACCTCTACCAGTTTTTATCTTTGAGCCATTTGTTAAGCCACTAGTGATACTACTAGTTCAAGAATCAACATATCGGTTTTTAATAGTGTCTCATTCAAGTACTTGAAGTCCTGAACCATCTCCTATTGCTCAAAGGTTGTTGTCTTTATCTTGAAAAATGGTTCCATGGAAACCATGATTTATATTTGAGCCATTTGTTAAACCGCTAGTAGTACTATCAGTTCAAGAATCAACATATCGGTTTTCTGTTACATCTCATTCAAGTATTTGAAGTTTACTAGTTCCCATTGACCAAAGGTTTCCCTTTTTATCTTCAAAAATTGTTCCTGTATAACCATTACGTATGTTTGATCCGTTTGTTAAACCACTAGTGATGCTACTTGTTCAAGATTCAGCATAAGCACCATCAGTTTTTTTTAGAACATAAAGTTTAGATCTTCTTCCCATTGCTCAAATATTACCACGTGAATCTTCAAAAATTGTTCCTTCATGACTATTTCTTATGTATGGTGGTAATATGTTTTTAAACACTATTGTATCTACAAAACCATTTGAAAATTGGTAGGTAGATTTAAATTCGTCTTTAATAAAAAACTTTGTATAAATAATGTCATTAGTTTGTAAATTATGTGGATTAGTAGTAGTATATACACTATCATCAGGAGTGTAATCAGGATTAAATCTTCTTCTAGTATGATATTTGATTTCAACTTGCGTAGGTAAATCAACATTATCCTTTCATTGCATATCTGATCCACCATTATTTGCAAAAAATTCAAACGATTTTGCATTAAGTTTCGAAGTATCAATTTCAATTGGTAAATCACTTACTGTAAATTCAATTGGGTTTATTAAATTGCTTTCAAATTTGTGAGTTTTAACAAAGACATTTTTCACAAAAAACTTAACAAAAATTTTGTTACCATTTGATAAATCATTTGGTGCAACTTTTTGATATAATCTGTCATCTTGTGGTGCGGCACTTCCTTTAAAGTATTTAATTTCAACTTGGTCTAGCATAGTAACATCATCTTTTAGTTTGATTGTTCCTTTAGACTGAAATCCGGTGATTGAAAATGAATCTTTTTTTAGCATAGAACTATCAATGATGATTTTTTGAAGGTTGCCAATTGTAATGCTAATTATTTGAGTAGATTCTTTTTCAAGCTTATGCGTAAGTTGATTTTTTTCTTTAATAAATAATTTAATATGGACAACATCACCATTTTTTAAAGTATTTGGCTTATTTTTAGTATATTTTTTATCATCAGTTGGGACATTTGCACCAACAAAATACCTTAATTCTAATTGCTTTGGTAAAGTGATATTGGTTTTTAAATTAATTGTGCCAAGATTTTCAGTACCACCGATTTTAAAAGATAAGTTTGTTAATTTGACAGTACTAATTTTTGTAAATCCATCATCTTTACCTTTTAATAGTAAAACAGTTAGTGTTGTTGTGCTACCAACAACTATAATTCCAACTGTTCCAAAAATATATTTTGCTTTTTTTGATATTTTCATTTTTTTAATAATCCTTTAACATTTTTCTAAATTATAAAAAATGTCTTTGCAAAAAAAAAAAAAAGTGTATTTAACAACTTTAAACCGTTATTTTAAGGGTTTTAAGATTTTTTTAACTAAAAAATAATAGTTAATATAAATAAAATTTGTTATGTAGATTCATAACAAATTTAATAATTAATTTTAAATTAGGTATTATGTATTCAATTTCAAAATTTTAATTATTTAATTTTCATAATAATTAAAAAACATTAACATTATTTTAAAAATTAATAATAAAAAAAGTTCCAAAAATTGTTAATTTTTTGGAACTAAATGGGAACTTATTGTTTTGTTTCTATGCAAAATGATTATTTAACTAACAAATATTCATTTTTTTACATTAATTTTTTTAGTCAAATAAAAGTTTATGTTACTTTATATAATGAACAATTTGGAGATTAAACACTTACTAAATAATATTTAGATTAAGAACTAGTTGGTGATGATGATTCTATTCACACTCGTGTTTTTTGATCAAAAACTTGAGGTGTTTTTTGATAACCCGTTGTTCAAATGTTTCCTCGCGAGTCTTCAAAAAAAGTTCAACCAATACCACTTTTTATATTTGAACCTTTTAGTAATTTGTAATTATTGCTATTTGTTCAAGAATCTACATAAGAATTTTCATCTCTTCTTGCAAGAACTTGGGGTTTACTTTCAAATCCCATTGATCAAATGTTACCTTGTGAATCCTCAAAAATTGATCCATAGTAACTTACTTTTATATTTGAACCTTTTGTTAAACCACTACGGGTACTATTTGTTCAAGAATCAACATATCGGTTTTCTGTTGCATCTCATTCAAGTACTTGAAGTCTACCAGTTCCCATTGCTCATAGATTATTGAGTGAATCTTTTAAAATTCTTCCAAAAAAACCATCACGGATTCTTGAACCTTTTAGTAATTTGTTAGTAGTACTATTTGTTCAAGAATCAACATATCGGTTTTCTGTCGCATTTCATTCAAGTACTTGGAGTGGAGCATCATTTGCCATTGCTCACAGATTATTGCTTCCATCTTGAAGAAGTACTCCTGTATAACCATTTTTTATTCTTGAACCCTTTGTTAAACCGCTAGTAGTGCTACTAGTTCAAGAATCAACATAAGCACCATTAACATAAGTAAGCACTTGGAGTTTTGAATCTTTTCCCATTGCTCAAAGGTTCCCGCTTTTATCTTGAAAAATTATACCACCTCTACCAGTTTTTATTTCTGAGCCGTTTGTTAAACCACTAGTAGTGCTATGTGTTCAAGAATCAACATATCGGTTTTTGATAGCATCTCATTCAAGCACTTGAAGTCCTGAACGATTTCCCATTGACCAAAGGTTGTTATCTTTGTCTTGAAAAATGGTTCCATGAAAACCACCATTTATGTTTGAATTGTTTGTTAAACCACTAGTAGTACTATGAGTTCAAGATTCAGCATAAGTACCATCAGTTTTTTTAGCTAATACTTGAAGCTTACCAACTCCCATCACTCAAAGATTCCCTTGTTTATCTTCAAAAATTGTTCCAAAATAACCATTACGTATGATTGAACCTTTTGTTAAACCACTAGTAGTGCTACTTGTTCAAGATTCAGCATAAGCACCATTAGTTTTTTTTAGAACACTAAGTTTAGATCTTCTTCCAATTGCTCAAATATTACCACGTGAATCTTCAAAGATTGTCCCACCAAAACTATTTTTTATATATGGTGGTAATATGTTTTTAAACACTATTGTATCTACAAAGCCATCTGAAAATTGATAGGTTGATTTAAATTCGTCTTTAACAAAAAACTTTGCATAAATAATGTTATTATCTTGTAAATTATGTGGAGTACTAGTAGTATAAACACTATCATCAGGATTGTAATCAAGATTAAATCTACTTCTGGTATGATATTTGACTTCAACTTGTGTAGGTAAATCAACATTATCCTTTCATCGCATATCTGTCCCACCATTACTTGCTATAAATTCAAACGATTTTGCATTAAGTTTCGAAGTATCAATTTCAATTGGTAAATCACTTACTGTAAATTCAATTGGGTTTATTAAATTGCTTTCAAATTTGTGAGTTTTAACAAAGACATTTTTCACAAAAAACTTAACAAAAATTTTGTTACCATTTTCCAAATCGTTTGGTGCAACTTTTTGATATAAGTTATCATCTTGTGGTGCAGCATTTCCCTTAAAGTATTTAATTTCAACTTGGTCTAGCATAGTGACATCATCGTTTAGTTTGATTGTTCCTTTAGATTGAAATCCGGTGATTGAAAATGAATCTTTTTTTAGTAAGGTACTATCAATGATGATTTTTTGAAGGTTGCTAATTGTAATGCTAATTATTTGAGTAGATTCTTTTTCAAGCTTATGCGTAAGTTGACTCTTTTCTTTAATAAATAATTTAATATGGACAACATCACCATTTTTTAAATTATTCGGCTTATTTTTATTATATTTTTTATCATCAGTTGGGACACTTGCGCCAACAAAATATCTTAATTCTACTTGCTTTGGTAAAGTGATATTGGTTTTTAAATTAATTGTGCCAAGATTTTCAGTGCCACCGATTTTAAAAGATAAGTTTGTTAATTTGATAGTACTAATTTTTTTAAATCCATCATCTTTACTTTTTAAAAGTAAAACAGTTAGTGTTGTTGTGCTACCAACAACTATAACTCCAACTGTTCCAAAAATATATTTTGCTTTTTTTGATATTTTCATTTTTTTAATAATCCTTTAACATTTTTCTAAATTATAAAAAATGTCTTTGCAAAAAAAAAAAAAAGTGTATTTAACAACTTTAAACCCTTATTTTAAGGGTTTTAAGATTTTTTTAACTAAAAAATAATAGTTAATATAAATAAAATTTGTTATGTAGATTCATAACAAATTTAATAATTAATTTTAAATTAGGTATTATGTATTTAATTTCAAAATTTTAATTATTTAATTTTTATAATAATTAAAAAAACATTAACATTATTTTAAAAATTAATAATAAAAAAAGTTCCAAAAATTGTTAATTCTTTGGAACTAAATAGGAACTTATTGTTTTGTTTCTATGCAAAATGATTATTTAAGCAACAAATATTCATTTTTTTACATTAATTTTTTTAGTCAAGTAAAAGTCTATGTTACTTTCTATAATGAACAATTTGGAGATTAAATACTTATTAAATGATAGTTAAATTAAGAACTAGTTGGTGCCGATGGTTCTGTTCACACTCGTGTTTTTTGATCAAAAACTTGAGGCTTTTTTTGATAACCAATTGTTCAAATGTTTCCACGTGAGTCTTCAAAAAAAGTTCAACCAATACCACTCTTTGTATTTGAACCTTTTAGTAATTTGCTAGTATTGCTATCTGTTCAAGAATCTACATAAGAGTTTTCATCTCTTCTAGCAAGAACTTGGGGTTTACTTTTAAACCCCATTGATCAAAGATTGCCCTTTGAATCTTCAAAAATTGATCCATAGTAACTTAATTTTATATTTGAACCTTTTGTTAAGCCACTACGGGTGCTATTTGTTCAAGAGTCTACATATTGGTTTTCAACAGCATTTCATTCAAGCACTTGAAGATGTTTACCAAATCCCATTGCTCATAGATTATTGAGTGAATCTTTTAAAATTCTTCCAAAAAATCCATCTTTGATTTTTGAACCTTTTAGTAATTTGTTACGAGTACTATTTGTTCAAGAATCTACATATTGGTTTTCTGTTGCATCTCATTCAAGAACTTGAAGTGGAGCACTATTTGACATTGCTCATAAATTATTGAGTGAATCTTGAAGGAGTATTCCTGTATAACCATCTTTGATTTTTGAACCTTTTGTTAAACCGCTAGTAGTACTATTAGTTCAAGATTCAGCATAAGCGCCATTAGCATAAGTAAGTACTTGAAGTTTTGAATCATCTCCCATTGCTCAAAGGTTTCCGCTTTTATCTTGAAAAATTGTGCTGGCTCTACCAGTTTTTATTTCTGAGCCGTTTGTTAAACCACTAGTAGTACTATGTTTTCAAGAATCAACATATCGGTTTTCGACAGCATTTCATTCAAGTACTTGAAGTCCTGAATCAACTCCCATTGATCAAAGATTGTTATCTTTGTCTTGAAAAATGGTTCCATGGAAACCATTACGTATGTTTGAACCATTTGTTAAACCACTAGTAATACTATCAGTTCAAGATTCAGCATAAGTTCCATCAGCTTTTTTAGCTAACACTTGAAGCTTACTTCTTCCCATTGATCAAAGGTTTCCTTGTTTATCTTCAAAAATTGTTCCTACATAACCATTACGTATGTTTGAACCATTTGTTAAACCGCTAGTAATACTACTTGTTCAAGATTCAGCATAAGCACCATTAGTTTTTTTTAGAACATAAAGTCTAGTTCTTCTTCCCATTGCTCAAATATTACCACGTGAATCTTCAAAAATTGTTCCTTGATCACTATTTCTTATGTATGGTGGTAATATGTTTTTAAACACTATTGTATCTACAAAACCATCTGAAAATTGATGGGTAGATGTAAATTCATCTTTAATAAAAAACTTTGTATAAATAATGTCATTACTTTGTAAATTATGTGGATTAGTAGTAGTATACACACTATCATCAGGAGTGTAATCAGGATTAAATCTTCTTTTGGTATGATATTTGACTTCAACTTGTGTAGGTAAATCAACATTATCCTTTCATTGCATGTCTGACCCACCATTATTTGCTAAAAATTCAAATGATTTTGCATTAAGTTTGGAAGTATCAATTTCAATTGGTAAATTGCTTACTGTAAATTCAATTAGGTTTATAAGATTGCTTTCAAGCTTGTGAGTTTTAGCAAAGACATTTTTTACAAAGAATTTAACAAAAATTTTGTTACCATTTGCCAAATCATTTGGTACAACTTTTTGGTATAAGCTATCATCTTGAGGTGAAGCACTCCCCTTAAAGTATCTAATTTCAACTTCATTTGGTAAAGTGACATCATCATTTAGTTTGATTGTTCCTTTAGAATTAAATCCGGTGATTGAAAAAGAATCTTTTTTTAGCATAGAACTATCAATGATGATTTTTTGAAGATTGCTAATTTTAATGCTAATTAGTTGAGTAGATTCTTTTTCAAGCTTATGCGTAAGTTGATTTTTTTCTTTAATAAATAATTTAATATGGACAACATCACCATTTTTTAAATTATTTGGCTTATTTTTAGTATATTTCTTATCATCAGTTGGGACACTTGCACCAACAAAATATCTTAATTCTACTTGCTTTGGTAAAGTGATATTGGTTTTTAAATTAATTGTACCAAGATTTTCAGTGCCACCGATTTCAAAAGATGAGCTTGTTAATTTGACAATACTAATTTTTATAAATCCATCATCTTTATTTTTTAACAATAAAACAGTTAATGTTGTTCCACCACCAATAGTTATAACTCCAATTGTTCCCAAAATATATTTTGCTTTTTTTGATATTTTCATTTTTTTTAATAATCCTTTAACATTTTCACTAATTATAAAAAATGTCTTTGCAAAAAAAAAAAAAAGTGTGTTTAACAACTTTAAACCCTTATTTTAAAGGTTTTAAGATTTTTTTCACGTATCTTTTAAGGAATGTTTTTTAGCAAAATTTAAAAAATTTTATTTTTATGAAATTCTTTTTTATTTTTGATAATAAAATCAAAAATATTAATGAATATTCAAAACATTTATAATTTATGTAAGTTTAAAATAAAAGGAATAAAAATGGAAGAGAATTTACTTATAAAATTTTTAAAACAAAATAATAATAGAATTGAAAATGAAGATCAATTTTTAGAATTGATCGCATTAATTGCAAAAGAAAAAGAAAGTTATTTATTTAGAGGTCAAGCAAATAGTAAATGAAAACTTGAATCTGCTTTTTCTAGAAGAAAAGATATAACTGCTAAAGCATCTGCTTTATTTCTTTTTAATGAAAGAATAAAATTTATTAAAGAAAAATACTTTGAAAAAGACAATTTAATTTTAGCTTCACAAATGCAACATGTAGGAATAGAGACCATTTTAATTGATTTTACTTCTAATTTTTTTCATGCTTTTTGATTTGCGTTTTCAAAATTAGAAGAAAATATTAAACTTATAAAAAATCAGAATAATTTAGAGTATAGATCTTTATATTTATTAAAAAATAATAAAAATATACTTAATAAAATAGAAAATGAAAAAGATTGAAACAAAAAAAATGAAATTTATAAATGTCCTTTAAATAACAAAAGAGGAATTAGTCAAAAATCTTATTTTATAATTGATAATCAAGATTGAAATCAAAATAGTAACTTAATAAAAATAGATATAAATAATAAATTATCAAAACAAATTTTAAAATTTTTAATTTCTAAAGAAATAATTGCTTCAACAATTTTTCCTGATTTACACGGATTAAAACTTGAATATGAGAGTTCATCAAAATATCATTTTTTTGAAAAAGGAAATTCTTTTGAAAAATTAAAAAATTATGAAAAAGCAATTGAAAACTATGAAAAAGCAATTGAGCTAGACCCAAATTTTGCATCTGCTTATAATAATTTAGGAGCAGCCAAAACAGAAATAAAAAAATTTCAAGAATCTATCAAATATCTTAATAAAGCAATTGAGCTAGACCCAAATTTTGCACATGCTTATATTAATAAAGGAATTTCTTTATTTTGATTAAAAAAAGATAAAGAAGCAATTGAAAATTTTGATATAGCACTTAAATTAGATCCAAATTCTTCACTTGTTTATAATAATAAAGGTATTTATTTAGAAAAATTAGGAAAAGATAAAGAAGCAATTAAATATTTTGATAGTGCAATTAAAATAGATCCAAATTTTTCACGTGCTTATAACAATAAAGGATTTTCTTTAAATAAATTAGGAGATTATATAGAAGCAATTAAATATTTTGATATAGCACTTAAATTAGATCCAAAACTTTTACTTGCTTATAATAACAAAGGATCTTCTTTAAATAGTTTAGGAAGAGATAAAGAAGCAATTGAATGTTTTGATAAAGCAATTAAAATAGATCCAAATTTTTCAAATGTTTATACTAATAAAGGTATTTCTTTAAGTAAATTAGGAAAAGATAAAGAAGCACTTCAATGTTTTGATAAAGCGATTGAATTAAATCCAAAGACTGCATTTATTCATGAAAATAAAGGTATTATTTTAAATAAATTAGCAAAATATAAAGAAGCAATTGAATGTTTTGATAAAGCAATTAAAATGGATCCAAATTTTTCAAGTGCTTACAATAATAAAGGTATTTCTTTGAAAGAATTAGGAAAAAGTAAAGAAGCAATTGAATGTTTTGATAAAGCAATTGAATTAAATCCAAAATTTTTATTTGCTTATAATAATAAAGGAATTTCTTTAAGTAAACTTGGGAAAAATAAAGAAGCAATTGAATGTTTTAAAAAAGTAATTAAATTAAATGAAATTAAATATTATTTATAAAATAATAAATATTTATAAAGAGGTACAAATTATCAATAGTAGTGAAAATCTTAAGTATATTGTGAATATACAATCTATTAAGTAACTTTGTCTTTTTAGCATAATTTTTTTATTTTTAACAATAAAATCAAAAACTTTAACAACATTCAAAACATTTATAATTTATATAAGTTTAAAATCAAAGGAATGAAAATGGAAGAAAATCTATTTATAAAATTTTTAGAGCAAAAAAATAATAAAATTGAGACAAAAGATCAATTTTTAAAATTAGTTTCGTTAATTTCAAGAGAAGAAAAAAGTTATTTATTTAGAGGTCAAGCAAACAGCAATTGAAAACTTGAATCTGCTTTTTCTAGAAGAAAAGATATAACTACTAAAGCATCTGCTTTATTTATTTTTAAAGAAAGAATAAAATACATTAAAGAAAGATACTCAGAAAAAGATAATTTAACTTTAGCTTCACAAATGCAACATATAGGAATAAAAACGATTTTAATTGATTTTACTTCTAATTTTTTTCATGCTCTTTGGTTTGCATTTTCACCATTAGAAGAAAATATATTTGGTAAACAAAAACAAAAATATAGATCCTTATACTTGTTAAAAAAAGATAAAAATATATCATTTCAAATAGAAAATGAAACAAATTGAGATGAAAAAAACAAAATTTATAAATGTCCTCTAGACAACAAAAGAGGTATTAGTCAAAAATCTTATTTTATAGTTGATAATCAAGATTGAAATCAAAATAAAGATTTAATAAAAATAAAAATAAATAATCAATTATCAGAAAAAATTATAAAATTTTTAACAAAAAAAGAAATAATAGCATCAACAATTTTTCCAGATTTAGAAGGATTAAAATTAGAATTTGAAAATTCATCTAAATATCATTTTTTGGAAAAAGGAAATTCTTTACAAAAATTAGAAAATTATGGTAGAGAGATTGAAAATTATGACAAAGCAATTCAAAATTATGTTAGATCAATTAAAAATTATGACAAAATAGTTAAAAATTATGATAGAGCAATTGAAAATTATGATAAGGCAATTGAGTTAGATCCAAATTTTTCAGTTGCTTATAATAACAAAGGTATTTGTTTACAAAAATTAAGAAAAAATAAAGAGGCAATCAAATATTTTGATAGTGCAATTAAAATAGATTTAAATTTTTTTCGTGCTTATAATAACAAAGGATTTTCTTTAAACAAATTAGGAAAATATAATGAAGCAATCAAATGTTTTGATATAGCACTTAAATTAAATCCAAAACTTTTACTTGCTTATAATAACAAAGGATTTTCTCTAGATAAATTAGGAAAATATAATGAAGCAATCAAATATTTTGATAAAGCAATTGAAATAGACCCGAATTTTTCAAATGTTTATACTAATAAAGCAATCTCTTTGAATAAATTAGGAAAATATAAAGAAGCAATCAAATATTTTGATAAAGCAATTGAATTAAATCCAAACATTGCATTTATTTATGGGAATAAAGGTATTTTTTTAAGTAGATTAGGAAAATATAAAGAAGCAATCAAATATTTTGATAAAGCAATTGAAATAGACCCGAATTTTTCAAATCCTTATAACAATAAAGGATTTTCTTTAGATAAATTAGGAAATCATAAAGAAGCAATTAAATATTATGATATAGCACTTAAATTAAATCCAAAATTTTTATTAGCTTACAATAATAAAGGAATTTCTTTAAGCAAACTCGGCAAACATAAAGAAGCAATAAAATGTTATGATGCATTAATTAAAATAGATCCAAATTTTTTGAATGTTCATAATAATAAAGGAATTTCTTTAAGTAAGTTAGATAAAGATAAAGAAGCAATTAAATTTTTCAAAAAAGAAATTGATTTAAATCCAAATTTTGCAGTAGTTTATAATAACATGGGATTTTCTTTATTTAAATTAAAAAAATATGAAGATTCTATTGAGTTTTTTGATAAAGCTATTAAATTAAATCCAAACATTTCAAAATTTTATTTTGATAAAGCAAATTCTTTAAAAAAATTAGGTAAACATAAAGAAGCAATGGAATGTTTTAATATAGCAACAAAAATTAGTTGAAAAATGTAAAAATAAACAAAAAAGTATGATTATTTTTTAGAAAAGTTTCATTAATAATCAATAAATATCAACTAATAAATATTATATTTACTAAATAAGTTTGTGTATTTCTTCAAAAGCAATTAGACATAATTGTGAAATTTGTTTACTAGAATATGATCGCACAATAAAATCAAAAATACTAACAACATTTAAAACATTTATAATTTATATAAGTTTAAAATAAAAGAGGTAAAAATGATAAAAGACACACTTGTAAAATTTTTAAAAAGAAATAATAATAAAATTGAAAATGAAGACCAATTTTTAGAATTAATCGCACTAATTGCAAAAGAAAAAGAAAGTTATTTGTTTAGAGGTCAAGCAAATAGCTTATGAAAACTTGAATCTGCTTTTTCTAGAAGAGAAGATATAACTTCTAAAGAATCTGCTTTATTTCTTTTTAACGAAAGAATAAAGTTTATTAAGGAAAAATATTTTGAAAAAGATAATTTAATTTTAGCTTCTCAAATGCAACATGTAGGAATAGAGACCATTTTAATTGATTTTACTTCCAATTTTTTTCATGCACTTTGATTTGCTTTTGCAAAATTAGAAGAAAATATTAAACTTATAGAAAATCAAGATAATTTAAAATATAGGTCTTTATATTTAATAAAAAATAATAAAAATATACTTAACAAAATAAAAAATGAAAAAGATTGAAACAAAAAAAATGAAATTTATAAATGTCCTTTAAATAACAAAAGAGGAATTAGTCAAAAATCTTATTTTATAATTGATAATCAAAGTTGAAAACCCAATAACATTAATTTAATAAAAATAGATATAAATAATAAATTATCAAAACAAATTTTAAAATTTTTAACTTCTAAAGAAATAACTGCTTCAACAATTTTTCCTGATTTACACGGATTAAAACTAGAATACGAAAGTTCATCTAAATATCATTTTTTTGAAAAGGGAAACTCTTTACAAAAATTAGAAAATTATGAAAAGGCAATTAAAAATTATGAAAAAGCAATTGAATTAGATTCAAATTTTTTATTCGCTTATAATAATTTAGGAGTAGCAAAATTAAAAATAAAAAAGTTTCAAGAATCTATCAAATATTTTAATAAAGTGATTAAATTAAATCCAAATTTTGTAGATGTTTATAACAATTTAGGAGTAGCAAAATTAAAAATAAAAAAGTTTCAAGAATCTATCAAATATTTTAATAAAGCAATTAAATTAAATCCAAATTTTGTAGATGTTTATAATAACAAAGGAAATACTTTAGTTGAATTAAAAAAATATAAAGAAGCAATTGAAAATTTTGATAAAGCAATTAAATTAAATCCAAATGCTTTAATTTATAAAAATAAAGGCATCTGTTTAAATAAATTAAAAAAACATAAAGAAGCAATTGAAAATTTTGATAAATCAATTAAATTAAATCCAAATTTTGTAGATGCTTATAATAATAAAGGAAATACTTTAGTTGAATTGAAAAAATATAAAGAAGCAATTGAAAATTTTGATAAAGCAATTAAATTAAATCCAAATTTTGTAGATGCTTACAACAATAAAGGTATTTTATTAAATGAATTGACAAAATACAAAGAAGCAATTGAAAATTTTGATAAAGCAATTAAATTAAATCCAAATTTTGAACATGCTTACAACAATAAAGGTATTTTATTAGAAAAATTAGGAAAACATAAAGAAGCAATTGAAAATTTTGATAAAACAATTAAATTAAATCCAAATTTTTTAGATGTCTACAATAATAAAGGAATTTCTTTAAGTAAATTAAAAAAACATAAAGAAGCAATTGAAAATTATGAAAAAGCAATTGAATTAAATTTAAATAATTCAAATCTTCTTTCAATTATTTACAATAATAAAGGAAGCTCATTAATTGAATTGAAAAAATATAAAGAAGCAATTGATTTTTTTGATAAATCAATCAAATTAAATCCAAATTTTGCACATGTTTACAACAATAAAGGTATTTGTTTAGAAAAATTAGAAAAAGATAAAGAAGCAATTGAAAATTTTGATAAAGCAATTGAAAAAGACTTAAATTTTTCTCGTGCTTATAATAACAAAGGATTTTCTTTAAAAAAATTAAAAAAATACAAAGAAGCAATAAAATGTTTTGATGTAGCAATTGAATTAAATCCAAAATTTTTACTTGCTTATAATAATAAAGGACTTTCTTTAAGTAAAATAAATAAAGATAAAGAAGCAATCAAATGTTACAATAAAGCAATTGAAATAGACCC
This sequence comes from Metamycoplasmataceae bacterium, assembly GCA_965263245.1. Classification (GTDB taxonomy): domain Bacteria; phylum Bacillota_I; class Bacilli_A; order Mycoplasmatales; family Metamycoplasmataceae; genus DT-68. The sequence continues at coordinate 189,730 of CBDHHR010001146.1, forward strand.
GAATTTTTCAAATTCTTATACTAATAAAGGACTTTCATTAAACAAATTAGGAAAAGTTAAAGAAGCAACCAAATGTTTTGATAAAGCAATTGAATTAAACCCAAAAATTGCATTTATTCATGAAAATAAAGGTATTTTTTTAAGTAAATTAGGAAATCATAAAGAAGCAATCAAATGTTTTGAAAAAACAATTGAGTTAGATCCAAATTTTTCAAATGCTTATAATAATAAAGGATTTTCCTTAGATAAATTAGGAAATTATAAAGAAGCAATTAAATATTATGATATGGCACTTAAATTAGATCCAAAACTTTTACTTGCTTACAATAATAAAGGAATTTCTTTAAGTAAAATAAATAAAGATAAAGAAGCAATCAAATGTTACGATAAAGCAATTAAGTTAGATCCAAATTTTTTGAATGTTTATAATAATAAAGGAATTTCTTTAAGCAAGTTAGATAAAGATAAAGAAGCAATTAAGTTTTTTAAAAAAGAAATTAAGTTAAATCCAAATTTTGCATTTGTTTATAATAATATGGGATTTTCCTTATTTAAATTAAAAAAATATAAAGAATCTATTGAGTTTTTTGATAAAGCTATTAAGTTAAATCCAAATTTTCCAAATTTTTATTTTAATAAAGTAGATTCTTTAAGAAAACTAGACAAACATAATGAAGCAATCGAATGTCTTAAAAAAGTAAAGCAATTAATTGAAAAATATAAAAATAAATAAAAAAAATATAACTATTTTTTACAAGAATTTTATAGATAATTAATAAATAATAATACGAAAATAATTATTTTCTTATTAAAATTTAGAAAATTTTACAAAAATAAAAGATAATTTTTTAAAGGAATAAAAAATGTTATTAGATAAAATTTTAAAAATAAATATTAATTCAAAATTAGAAGAAAGAATCAATTATGAAGATGGAGAGTCTTTAAAAAATTTTTATGAATTTAAAACTAGAGATTATTGTCCTTATTGTAAAAACAAAAATACATTTTATCATAAAAATATTTGAGTAAATGCTGATATAGTTGAAAATAAACCTTTTTATTCAAAAATTTCATATAATAAAACTCTTGATCATTTTGTGAGAAAAGGTGATGATATATGTTTATTTTATGAAGCAAAATGTTCATTAGATCTAAAACATATAATTTATTATGCTTTTACAATAAATGAAGAGGGAGAAATATTTAAATTTTCAGAATATCCCTTTTATCTAATAAAAGAAAAAATATCAAATCCAAATGAAAAATTATTAACAAAATTAAATTTAAATAATTTTATGTATAGTTCATATATTTCATCATTAAATAATTTGCATATAGCTTCTTTTCTTTACATAAGAAGAGTTTTAGAAGGATTAGTTAAAAAAATTGCTTTAGATAATAAAATAGATATTTCTAATGAAAAAATGTTAGGGAAGAAAGTTGAATTAATAAAAACTCATTTACCTAGTTTTATTAAAGAAAATGTTAAAAAATTTAGTCAAATTCTGGGTGATACAATACATAATTTAACTGAAGAAGAAGCATCTAAAAATTATCAATTTATTCTTAAAATAATTAATGCATTTATTCATGAAATTGAAGCAAAAATTAAAAAAGAAAAAGATAAAAAAGAAATACGTTCAGCACTTCAAGAATATGAAAAATCATAAATTAATGATATAAATTGATTCAAGTGTAAACGAGGTTAAAGATGAACAATAATTTATTAAAAAATAAGCTCAATGGTAAATTAAAAAATAGACATAAAAAAACGTTAATTAAAAACAAAAATATTGATGGGATAGTATTTGTCAAAAATCGTCAAATTGCTAAAAACATAGCTGTTAATAATAAAATTATTTTAACTAATGAGCAGTTAAAACCTTACATTGATAATATAGCAAATAAAGATGCAAAATTAATGCTTGACGAACTAAAAAAGTATCCACTTGCATTATTAGATAAAGCATTTAAAGAAATTGATTCTTCATTTTTATTTTTAAATCAATCAAAAGATTTTTTTAAACACCAAGTTAAAATTTTAGTTTCACAAAATCTAGAAACACATTTAAAAAGACAAGCAATAAAAACATTATCATCATTAAGATTAAAGGACATTGCTTTATTAAAAATTTTAAAAAACATTTATGATTTAGCTGATATTCTTTCTTATAACTTTCAAGTAAATTGATACAACCTAGAGTTTTTTATAATTAATCAAAAAGGTGAAAAACACTTTATAAAAAAAACAATTGAAAATATCAAAGATGAAGTTAATGATCAAATTTTTTTATTAGAAGAAAAACTATTAAGTTATGAAAAAAAATATGGAATTATTCAATTTCAAAATTTTAAAAACATGTTAAAAAACAATGTCATTAAACATCACCAAATAACTCATATACCATTATTAGAACTTCTTTATAAACTTTTTATTGAATACTCTATTGATAAATCTAAAAACAAAGAGTATTACAATGAAGACTTAAAAACTAGAGTTAAAAAAAGAAGACATTTTTGAAAAGAATGATTTAATGAAGATAAATTTAAAGAAACAGAAATTGAAAATATAAAAAATAAATTATTAAAAATTTTTAACAAAATACCGATGAAAAGCATTTATGAAGAAAGAAAAAATTGTAACATGCATTTTTTAATTACCTCAATTGGTTATGCAATACTAAATAAATTTAAATAATTAAATTTGATAAAAACATCCTAAAAATAATAGTAAATTTGAACTTTAATAATTTACAGTTTTTTTATTTTTTTCGCGTTAAAATTATATTGTAAATTGTTTTTTAAAAAACAAATATTAAAGCACTAGGTGGTTAAAATTCAAACTATTTCTAAATCATTTAAAATCATTAATTGAAAGCTTCTTTTAGCAATTTTTTTAACATTATTAATTCCGTCAGTATACGAAATTTCTAAAGTTTATTTTGTTGGTGAAATTCAAAGTTCATATTCTTTTTCAATTGCGGGAAACTTAAATTGAATTAACGTTGCATTTGAAGTTTTAGAAGAAGCATTTTTATTACCATTATTTTTTGTGTTAAGAAATTATTTAAAAAAGAAAAATTCTAATAAACAAATTGTTGGAAAAATTTACTTAATTTCTATAATGTACATTATTTTCATTATTATGTGCATCATTTTTACCAAAGAACTTTTAAACTTTATGAACGCTAGACAAAAAACTCAAGAAGTTTTAAACTTTGTGAGAGTAGAATTATTATCCAAATTTTTTCAATTATTTATGAAGTTAATATTAATCTTTTTAATTGCTAAAAATAAATGAAAACAAGCCATTATCTTTTTTACAATAAAAACACTATTAAACATAATGTTAGATTTTTTTGTTGTTGGTGATAACAGCTTTTCATTAAAATTAGGTATTGTTTGAATTGCCTGAAACCAGTTAATTGTATCATTTGTTATTTCTTTTATTGGTATTTTTATGGTTGTAAAAATCTATAAAATAAAAGCTAATGATTTTATTCACCCCCAAATTTTTTCTCAATTAATAGGTTGAAAACAAACTTTTTGAAACGGAGCAGAATCATTTATAAGAAATGCTTTTTTCATTTGGTTTGTTTTAAAAACCATTAATACTTTACCAAGTGAATACAATCAGGGTGATTTTTGAGTAATGAATATTTTTATTTGAAATTGATTATTACTACCAATTATTGCAATTTCACAATACATTAATCGTGATCAAGCTTTTAGAAGTGAAAAATATTCACTCAAAGAAAGATTAATTGCTCCAATTATTATTGCAACATTTACAATTATCTTATGGTTTGCTACAATTCCAACTTGAGAAGGTTTTATAAAGGTGGTAATGAATAATGATAATTATAAAATTATTGCTCATCTTGCACTAGTTTCCATTGGCTTTTACGTTATTTTTGCCTACAATAACATAATCGATAAGCTTTTTCTCGGAAGTGGTAAAGCACATTTATTATTTTGACAATCATTGATTACTAACATAGTTGTTTTTATTCCTTATTATTACTTTGCATCAATCAATAAATTAGAAGACATTGTAATCATGATTGGACTGGCAATTGGCGTTGATTCAATTCTTACATTCGGAATGTTTTTGTTTAATTATAAAAACATTAATAAAAAGATTCTAACAACTTAGATTTTAAAAAAAACATTACTATGATAAAAAAATTAATTTAATCATTTTTTAACAGTTTATTTATTTTTAACTATATGTTAGTTAGAATAGTAATAATTTTTACACAATAAATTTATGTTAAAAATTATTGTTTTCTAAAAGAAAGAAACTAATTCATGTTTATAATTAAAGATACAAAAACAAATAAAATATTGAAAAACTTAAAAAATAGAGTTAATTCAATCAATAAATCAAATTTAGAAAACGGTTCTAAAGTTAGAATAATAATTGACGGAATTTTTGAAAGAAAAGAGGAAGATGTGTCAAAACCTCCCAAGTGATTTAAAGCTTTTGAAACTAAAATCAACCAAAAAATTACTAAATTAGATGAAAATGTTGAAACTCAAATTACTAAATTAAAAGAAGATCTTGAAACTAAAATTACTAAGTCAAATGAAAATGTTGAAACTAAAATTACTAAATTAAAAGAAGATCTTGAAACTAAAATTACTAAATTAAAAGAAGATCTTGAAACTAAAATTACTAAGTCAAATGAAAATGTTGAAACTAAAATTACTAAATTAAAAAAAGATGTTGAAACACAAATTACTAAATTAAAAGAATATTTTGATACTAAAATTCCTAAATGATTTAAAAATTGAAATCAAAAAACTTTCATTCCTTTTAAAGAAAAAGTTGAGAAAGACATTGTCAGCATTAAAAAAGACATTGTAATTATGAAAAAAGATATTACTGCTATGAAAAATACTCCCACAATGAAAAAAGAACTTGGTCTAACTTAAAATAATTTAATAATTAGAATTTTTAAAATAATAAACATTAATAAAAAGATTCAAATAATTTAAAACAAAACATTATTATGATAAAAAAATTAATTTATTTATTTTTAACCATGTATTAATAGAAAAAGAAAGTTTTAATTCATAATTAAATTTATGTTAAAAATTATTGTTTTATAAATAAAAAAAGATACTTTTATGATTATAACTAGCAATGCAAAGTTAAACAAAATATTAAAAAATTTAAAAAATAGAGTTAATTCAATCAAATAAATTAGAATCAAAAAATAGTTCTAAAGTTAGAATAATAATCGAAAAACAAAAAGAGAACTTAGTTTAGATTAAAATAAATTTAATATTTAAAATTTTTGTTGAAACACATCAATAAATTTTAACTTCTTTCCAAAAAATTAACTTCTCATAAAATTGACAATTGACTACTTAAAGAAGTTTTTATAAAGAAAAATGAAATTTCAAAAAATTTTCTATGATGTTGATTTTTTAATAAGAAAATGCGGGAAAATTAAACTAGTTCCATTAGCTTTATTAATTTTTATATAAAGACCTTTAAAATTAATAGAAATCGAATCATCAGCAACATTTGTTCTATAAAGAGTAATTTTTGTACCTCTTAAACTTGGATGATTAGGATCACCATTAGTATTTGAAGAATCAATTATCATTCTTATTTTTCTTTTAATTACCTCTTTATTTTTTTGATTATTAATGATACTTCCAGTTGAACTACTTGGAAGAATAATCATTAAATCATTGATTTTTTTAGCACTTAAAATGTTAAATATTGCTTCGATATCTTCATCCGCAGTAAAATCTCTTTTTACTTGGAAAGTTTTGGTTGTTTTAAGAGTTGTTCCACTAGTTTTACTAATTTTTATAATAATGTCTTGAGGAGTTGTTGAAATTGGTGTATCACTACCAATTGAAACTTGTATTGATGTTCCTCTTAAGCTAGCATGATTGCCTTCACCACTTTTATTTGAAGGATCAATTAACATTATTATTTTTTTGATAATTGCGATTTTATTAATTCTATTTCCAATAATGTTTCCAGTTGTAACACTTGGAAGAGTAATTATTAAATCACTACCACTTTTAGCATCAAGAATATTTTTTATTGCTTCTATATCTTTATTAACATCAATAATTGATTGTTTTTTAACTGAAAAATCTTCAATTTTTTTTGAAATTTCATTTTTTGTTAATTTAATAATAATTTTTTGGGGAGTAGTAGAAATATTCCTATCATCTTCCATTGAAACTTCAATTTTTACTGCTTTTAAATTTGTTTTACCAATTAAAGTTTTAATTTTTTCAATAATTTTATCTTGATTGTTAGCAATGATTTTACCACTAGCACTATTTGAAAGTTCAATAACTTTTTCTTTGATTGTTTTTGCTTTTAAAATTTTAAATAATTTTCCTACATCATTTTCTTCATTTTTCTCATCTTTATTAAGAAGAACAATTGGAGCAGCTATTGAAGTAGTTAATACTGCTAATGTTGTTCCTAATAAAAGTATTTTTTTAGTTTTTGATAATTTCATAATGTTCCTTACAATTTAGATTATAAAATGTCTCTTTGCAAAAAAAAAAAAAAGTTTATTTAGTAACCTAAAAAGCTTATTTTAAAGACTTTAAGATTTTTTTAAACTAAAAAATTAATAATGAATATGGTCAACAAAAAAATTTAAAAAATAAAATTTATTTCATTTAAAATTATTTTCTAAATTACATTAATAAATTTATTTTTAAATAATTTAAACAATTTAGTTATGTTTTTCCTTAAAATTGATATTCCACTTTTAGGGGGTCAGTTCATTTTGTCTAAACATTCTTAATGACTATCTGAAAATGAGATAATCAATTAAAGGATGTTTTTATGAAAAAAAGAAAAAGATTTTGGTGATGAACTATATGATTTAATGAAAAAACATAATATTCCCATGGAAAGTGCTGAAAATATGATTAATGACGTTGTTAAATCGATAGCTTAACTAGTTAAAAAGGCTTTAAAAGCTAAATTAGATGCACATTTAGATCATGAAAAAAATAAAGTAAGTTCAAAGTTAAACTATCAAAATAATCATTCTAAAAAAAACCAAAATTCAATTAACCAAATTGAAAAAAAAGTTATTTTTATGTATTCTAAAGGTTTAACTAACAGGGATATTTCCAACACAATTAAAGAAATTTGCGGATTTTCTTTAAATGCTTTTTACATTAGTAAAATAACCGATAAAATACTTCCTGTAATTAAAGAATTTCAAACAAGAAAACTTGATAAAATTTATCCAATGGCTTTTATAGACGAAATTAAGTTTAAAACTAGAGAAAAAGGTTACTCATCACGAGTGATTGTCTATGTACTAACGGGCATAAACATGAATGGTATGAAAGAAGTTCTTGGTTATTATATTGCCGAATCAAGAACTTCAAAATATTGATTAAAAAAATTTAATGATTTAAAAGCTAGAGGTGTTGAAAAAATTTTAATTATTGCTACAGACAACTTACCAGAAATTTCTGAGTCAATCAATAAAGTATTTCCTAAAAGTAATATTCTAAGATCTATTCATAATCAAATTAAAATTATTGCTAAAAATGTTACTAATGAAGATCATAAAGAATTTTGTAATGATCTAAAAAAAATGTATAAAGTTAAAAAAATAGAAAAATTATTTCATAGTCTTAAACTTTTTGAACAAAAATGAAATTCAAAATACACTTATGCTGTTGGAACTTGAAGAAGACACTTTTGAGAAGTAAGCAATTTCTTTTATTATCCAAAGGAAGTTAAAACATTTGTTTATAATGCTAATCCAATTGAAGACTTAAATAAAACAATTAAAAAATATTCTAAGTATAAAAGTGGTTTTCCTGATAAAAAATCATTAAATAAATCACTATTTTTATCAATTAAGCAAACTATGAAAAAATGAAATAAATCAATTAGAAATTGAGAAATGACATTAAAACAATTATCTATTAGTTTTAATTTAGATATTTAATTAACAAAAGATCAAATTTATGTCAATTTATTATTTTAGAAAAAATGGGAACTTACTGCTTTGTTTTTACATTAAATATGATATTTACTAAATAGATTTATATTTAAATATATAATTTAAAAATGAGAAGTTATATTAAAAGAATTCAAAAAATAGATTCAAAATTTTTAAATAATGAAATTATTAAATGAATTATTTTTTATGAAAATTTTAATTCGATATCACTTTTAATTAAATCAAAGAATAATTCTCTTACAAGAATTAAAATTTTATTAGATTTAAACTCTATATTTCATTTATTAGGTTTTCATTATTTTGAAAATTTGGATAAATTTAGAAATTTTAAAAAATTAAAAAAATTTATTGAAAACAAAAGAAGTATAAAAAACCTTATTTTATCTAACAATTTTGAAAATGATGAATCAAAAGAAAAAGCATATAAATATTTTTATTCTAAATTTATGTCAATAAAAAAAATAAATAATATAATTCTTTTAAATTTATTATCAAAAAAGACTTTTATTCCCAAAGATATTTTTCAAAAAGTTATTAAACCAACAAACAATAAACAAAATTTTGATTTAATTAGAAATACAGATTTTATTATTAAAATTAAAGATTTAAATTTGAACAAAAATGTACTTTTATTTACAAAAAAAAGTTCTCCAAAATGCAATTTATATAAAAAAATTTTTTCAAAGGAATTACTTTTTAATCCTTATAAATATAAAAATGAAAAAATTTTAATTTTATACATTATTTCTTTAAGATTTAATAGTAATAATTATTTTAAAACATTTGATTATGAAGAATATAAGATTGATTCTTTTGCTTTTGATAAAAAAATAAATAATTTATAAAAAAGAGTTTTTTAACAAAAAAAGTTTTAAAAATGTAATAATTATATTGTATAGTTTTCTATAGGGTTATTCCCAAGAACCCTCCTGGGCCAGGACTTAAAATATAGGTTTAACTTTTTTTGGTGGTCGCTATATACTGCTTTGGGAAAATAGCAAAAGAGTTTATCTTCTTTAGGTTAGATTCTTTTTTATTAATAATTTTTAATTTTATAAAAAATAATTCAAAAAAATTAATATTTTTTATTCATCTTTTGCTTCATTGTCCGTAAAAGACATTCCTGTATTATTTTCAACATTAGTTTCTTTTTGTTCACTATAAACCATTGCTCTATAGTAATAATTTCCATTTGAATCTTCTTCATAATCATCACCTTTAGCAATGTTGTTTTCTCAATGCATAGCTCTAATGTTTGGATCTTCATCTGTACCACCTGCAGATTCTGGTGTTTGATGATCAATGTTTCAACCAAATTCAGTTTGAAGACCATATTCTTCTTTTTTTATAAGTGCACCTGCTGAACCAGTTCTATATTTTTTTCCACTTAAATCTTTATCTCTTCTTTTTGGAGCTTTATTTCAACAATGTTCTATTTGTCTTTCACTAAAATTTGCCATTTTTATAATTTCCCTTCTTTTTGCTTTAATATAAAAAATTTATTCTTTCAAAATTAAATATTTTAATAAAATTATATAGTGAAATTTAATGCAAAAAATTTTTAAATAATATTAAATTAAAATATCCATTTTATTTTTTCTTATACCTAATATTTAAAATTAAAAATGCTAAGAATAAATCATTTAATTTTTCTATTTTTTCTTCTTCGGATAAATCATCATAATAAGGTTTTATAACATTATCATTTGCCTCTTTATGGTGCCTAACAAAAACTTCATTTAACCTTTTTATGTTTTCAAGATTTAAAACATCATACTTTGTTTTGTCATTTCTTATGTTTTTATATATCTCTTTTTGAATTTTGAATATTTCAGCTTCTTTATCTTTAAGAGTAATTGCTTTTCTAAATTTTAAAAAAACATCTTTTAAATTTTCATCATTTGATTCTGATAGTAAATTGCTTATTTCACTTTCTACAAGAATTAAATTATTATCTTTGTCTTTTTTAATTTCATATCCTTCATTTTCTAAAAACTTGTATAACTTATTCATAAAAATTTTTATTTCATATTTGTTAAAAAAATGTTTTAAATTTTGGTGTAATAAAATAATTATTTCAATTTTATCTTTAAAATTAATTTGGAATCAAATTTCATCAAATGTTTTACCAAATTTTTCAGTCATTACTAAATCTATTTGTTTATTTAAATCTGGATCATAAGTAAAACTTACAAATTCTTCTATATAAATATTTATTTTTTCATTTTTCATTTTTTCATAAATGTTCATATTAATAAAATTATATATATTTTGTTATTAAATATAAAAAGTCTATTTTAAGTATTTATAAATTAATTAAAGATCATTTGTATGTAATTAGAGATGACTCTAATAAAGAGTTTTAGAATTAAGTTGGTAAAAAAACTCACAAATTGACTTTTAAAAAATAATTAATCATCATCTTTAATTTTATAAACACATCATCAAATAAACAATAAAAGTAATAATTCCATTATTTTTTACTCTTTTCTAAAAGTACTTTTTATTTTCATTTTAATTACTTGTTAATAACAATTATAAATTGTTTAAAGTTCAAATTTATATAAGAATTTTATATAGAATAATTCATGGAGAAGATAATGTATTAAATTTAGACTTATCTAGAACAACTAAAATAATTGATATTTTATTTTCTAATAAAGAAGATTTAATAGAAACTTTAAGAGATTGTGAAAAAATATATTTAGAAGAACTAGAAGAAACTAAAAAAGATAAATAAAAAAAAGCACTAAGCTTTTTTCGGGAGACTTTCCCAGATAACTAAATATCAATTTGATAATATCATTTTTTATAAAGTATTTGTATAAAAAAAGTTAATTTAGTATTAAGTTAAAATTACATTTTAAATGGTTAAAGTAGAAATGTCACCTTAGTATGATTTTTTAAAAAGTAATATTTATATAATTTTAATCATTTAAAAAAATAATTTATTGTGTAAACATAATGACATTTTAGCTTGTCTTTTATTTAGATTTTTGTTTTTTAATTAATAATTGAATTCTTGTTATATAATCTATATAAGGATAACTTGAACTAGTTTTACGTGTTTATAATTCTAAAACTTTTGCTTTGTTGTCCAATGCTCTTAAATGAGTCTCGGTCTTAGCACAAACTTTAAAGTCCTTTAGGACTTTTTTCTTTTTAAATTAAAAAATAAAGCAAAAAAAATGTAATGATTATATTTTGTAGTTTTTTATAGATTATTCCCCGATAACTCTCCTATGCCAGGACATTAAATATAGGTTTTATTTTATTTAGTGATTTGCTATATACTGCTTTGGGAAAATAGCAAAAGAGTTTATCTTTTTTATGATAAACTCTTTTTTAAATTGATTTATTAAAAACAATTAATAATAGTTTAATATTAATTATTTTTATTCATCTTTAGCTACATTGTCTGTAAATGACATACCTGTATCACTTTCAACATTAGTTTCTTGATTTTCGTTATAAAAAAGCGCTCTATAATAATTAATTCCATTTTTATTTCCATAATCATCACCTTTAGCAAGATTATTTTCTCAATGCATAGCTCTAATGTTTGAATCTTCATCTGAACCACCAGCAGAAATTGGTTTTCGATGATCAATGTTTCAACCAAATTCAGAGTCTTCATCACCATAATCATCATATTTTATAAGAGCTCCTGCTGCTCCAAATCTATATTCATTTTTATTTAAAGTACTTCTTTTTGGAGCTTTTTCTCAACAATGATTTTTTTGTCTTTCACTAAAATTTGTCATTTTATTTACCTCGTTTCTTTTTAATTTTAAAAAGAAAAATTTACTTTTTTAAAATTAAAGATTTTAATAAAATTATATAACGAAATTTAATTTAAAATTTTTTTCATTATTTTTTCAATTCATTCATTTAGCTCTTTTTTTGTAAGATTTTTTTCTTTGTATTTATAGAATAATTCTATAATTTCTTCTTTTGTAAGAAAGTTATTTTCTATTAAATTATCTTTTATTTTAATAATGATTTTTTCGTTTTCTTTTCATACTTTAAAATTAAAAGTTTCTAAAAATTTTTCTAAAATTTTTATATCAATTATAAAATTTTGATATTTATTTAGTAAAAATATTTCTTCTTTAGAATCTTTAGGTAATTCATCTCAAATTTCTTTAATGAAAAAATTTAATCTTTTTCTTTCTCAATCATTTTTTCAATTATTTGTATCTCCATGTAAAATTTGAATAATTTGTTTGATAAAAATTTTATTTTCTCAAAAAATATCTTTATCTTTTTTGTTTAACAATTCTAAAAATATTGAAATAACAATGACAAAAATTCCTTCATCATCATTTTCTATTCATTTTTTATCTTGATCACTAAATAATGAATTTGAATTATTGATAATGTATTTTTTAAAGTATTCAATTAATTGATTTTTTATTTTTTCATATTTTAATCCAATTTGAAAAAATTTATATATTTCATAAACATTAAAATAATTAGTGTTAATAATTAAATTAAAAAATTGCTGGTTTAATGTTATTTTATAATTATTTTTATAATTTTTAATTTCTTGACATTTTTCTGTAAATGTTTTTAAAATTCTTTCATATAAACCATTTTTAATACTTAAAATTTTTTCTTTAGAAAAATTTTGATAATTTTCATTTTCTAATCTTTTTTTGATGATGACTTGTAAATATTTTTTAACAAATGAATTTAATTTTTTATTATCAATTTCAATTTTTTTAAAAGGATCACTTAATAGATAAGTTATATCTAATGCGTCGTCATTAGTTAACCCTTTTTTATTAATTCATTTATTTAAATCATATTTAAAATCATTTGATATATCTTCAGAGTGATATTCTTCATTTTTTGATCAATCATTAAAAAAACATATTAAAGAATCATTATCATTATTTTTTGCTGATTCAATTATTTTAACTTTTTTAGAAATAGATTCGACGTTTTTAATAATATCATTTTTTAATCTTCATGAATCTCAATCATGTGTATACAAATCATCACCAATTTTTTCTATTCATTTTTTAGTTTTAATTCCTCAATTTTTTAATTCTAATAAAGATTTTTTATTTAATGATTTTATTTCAATAACATTACCCATAATTCTTTTATTATGATCTGATTTTCTTTCTTGTATTTGCATATGATGTAAAATTAATTTTTTTATTTCATGGTCTATTTCAATTAAAATTTTTATATTATTTTTTTTGTAAAGTAATCTAATATTTTCTAAAATTTCGATTATTATTTTTATTCTTGGTATTTCTTTAATAGCATCTTCATCACCTTTTTTTAATATATTTTCATAACTCAAATTAGATATTCTTTCTGTTTTTAATCAATCTCATAATCTATCAATATCTTCAAAATGTAGAATAATAATTTCATTTTTTTTATAAAGTCTTAAATATTTTCAAAAATTTCATCATCATTTAAATAACTTTCTTTCTATTAAAGCCCTATTAATAGTTTCGCTTAAAATTTCATTTGTTGATTGATCCACCAAAGTTTGATTTATATTTATTTCTCTTGAATTATTTATTATGACTTTTAATAAAAGTAAGAAAATACTTCCAGTAACACTAATAATAGTTGAAAATATATAATTTAACTGAAATTGAAAAGTTAAAATACTCATTATAATAATAAATACCGAAAACATTAAAAACATTCAAAAAATTGATTTAAGGATTTTGTTTTTTTTATTAACATCAATTTTTTCGTATTTAATTGTTTCTAGCAATTTTTTAGATTTTGGTTTTTGATAACAAATCTTGTTTATTATTGAAGTTCATAACATTTTTTTGATATAAAAAGATGTTACTACAAGTTTTTTACTTTTATTTTTTTGATTAGAATTACATTCATGTGGCGCATAAGAATTGAAGTGTAAATTTTGATTATTTATTGATTTTCTTCCTACTGATGGTAAACAATTTTTGCAATAATCTTCTTTATTTTTTAAACCAAATAATTTTCATAAATTAATTTTTCTTTTAACTATTTTATTTTTTATTTTATTATTTTTTAAATGGTTTTTATATTCTTCATTATTTTTTAAAATTCTTTTATATTTTTTATTATTTTGAAAAATATCTATTGCTATGTCAATTGATACTGTTTTTCCAGCACCAGCAGCACCAAGTACAGAAGAAATATTTTGATCTTTATCTATTAAAAATTCTAGTATTTTTTCTATTTCTTCAATTTTAGAATCATCTAATTTTCTTTTTTTTCTTTCTTTTTCTATAATTTCTTTTATTTTTGTTTTTTCTTCTTTTGAAATCATTAATAATCCTTTTTAAAAGTAATTAAATTATAACAATTAAAAAATTTATAAAATGATTTTAAACATCAATAAAAAATGTGATAATAATATTGTATAGTTATCTATAGAGTTTCCCAAAAACTCTCCACTGCCAGGACGTTAAATATTGGCCTTAGTTCATGTCGCGCTACTATGTGCATTGGGAAAATAGTAAAAGAGTTTATCTTTTTAAGATAGACTCTTTTTTTATGTTTTATGTTTTTTAGTTTTTAAAGTTTTTGAACACCAATACTACCATAATCTACACTAGTTCCACCAGTTTTACTAATTTTTATAACAATAAGTTTAACAAAAGTAGAAATTAAATCATTTTTTGGATAAGCACTATCAAGATCTACTTTTATAAGAGTAATTGTTGTTCCTCTCAAGCTTGAATGATTAGGATCACCACTTGTATTTGAAGGATCAATTAACATTCTTATTTTTCTTTTAATTGCATTTTTATTAATTAAATTATCAATTATACTTCCAGTAGAATCACTTGGAAGTCTAATTATTCTATCATCACTAGTTTTAGCATCAAAAATTTCTTTTATTGCTTGTATATCTTCATCTGGAGTAAAATCTCTTTTTACTTGGAAAGTCTTTGCTGTAGTAACAGTTGTTCCACCAGTTTTACTAATTGACACAATAATGTTTTGAGGAGTAGTTGAAATTGGTGCATCAACATTCATTGAGACTTGTATTGATGTTCCTCTTAAGCTTGCATGAGTACCTTCACCACTTTTATTTGAAGGATCAATTAACATTATTATTTTTTTGATAATTGCAATTTTATTAATTCTATTTCCAATAATGTTTCCGGTTGAACTACTTGGAAGATTAATTATTAAATCATTACCACTTTTAGCATCAAGAACTTTTTTTATTGCTTCTATATCTTTATTAACATCAATAATTGATTGTTTTTTAACTGAAAAACCTTCAATTTCTTTTGAAACTTCATTTTTTGTTAATTTAATAATAATTCTTTGAGGAATAATAGAAATATTAGTATCTTTTTCCATTAAAACTTTAATTTTTACTTCTTTTAAATTTGCTTTACTAATTAAAGTTTTAATTTTTTCAATAATTTTATCTTGATTATCAGCAATGATTTTTCCACTAGCACTATTTGATAGTTCAATGATTTTTTCTTTAGTTGTTTTTGCTTGTAAAATTTTAAATAATTTTTCTACATCATTTTCCTTGTTATTTTGATCTTTATTAAGAAGAACAATTGGAACTGCTATGGAAGTAGTTAAAATTGCTAAAGTTGTTCCTAATAAAAATATTTTTTTAGTTGTTGTTAATTTCATAATTTCCTTTACAATTTAGATTATAAAATGTCTCCTTGCAAAAAAAAAAAAAAGCTTATTTAGTAAGCTAAAAAGCTTATTTTAAAGACTTTAAGATTTTTTTGAATTAAAAAAAATTTATAAAATGATTTTAAATATTGATAAAAAATGTAATAATAATTTTGTATAGTTATCTATATAGTTTCCCAAAAACTCTCCACTGCCAAGATTTAATTATTGGTCTTAGTTCATGTCGCGCTACTATGTGCATTGGAAAACAATAAAAGAGTTTATCTTTTTAAGATGGACTCTTTTTTACACTTTAATATTTAAAAATTTTTATTTTTTTAAATATTAAAGTTTTCTAACAACAAAACCACTAAAATTAACACTAGTTCCACCAGGTTTGCTAATTGTTATAACAATAACTCTAGGCTCGATATTAGAAATCAAATCATTAGATGAAATCACCCTTGTAAGAGTAATTTTTGTTCCTCTTAAACTTATATGATTAGGATCGCCATTAGTATTTGAAGAATCAATTAATTCTCTAGCTTTTCTTTCAATTGCATTTTTAATAGTTGGATTATTAATAATACTTCCATTTGCACTACTTGGAAGTATAATGTGTAAACCAGAATCATTACTTCTTTCTTTAGTACGAAAAATTTTCATTATTGCTTCTATATCCTCATCAGCAGTAAAATCTCTTTTTACTTGGAAAGTTTTGGTTGTTGTAAGAATTGTTCCATTGGTTTTACTAATTGAAACAATAATGTCTTGAAGAGTTGTTGAAATTGGCGCATCAACGTTCATTGAAATTTCTATTGATGTCCCTTTTAAACTTGGATGATTAGGTATTCCACCAGCATTTGAAGGATCAATTAATGTTCTTAATTTTTTTATAATTGCATTTTTATTGGTAGCATTTTGAATAATGTTTCCCGTTGAAGCACTTGGAAGAGTAATTATTAAATCATTACCACTTTTAGCATCAAGAATATTTTTTATAGATGTAATATCCTTATCTGCTAATTCAATATTAGTAAAATCTCTTTTTACTTGGAAAGTTTTGGTTGTTGTAAGAATTGTTCCATTGGTTTTACTAATTGAAACAATAATGTCTTGAAGAGTTGTTGAAATTGGCGCATCAACGTTCATTGAAATTTCTATTGATGTCCCTTTTAAACTTGGATGATTAGGTATTCCACCAGCATTTGAAGGATCAATTAATGTTCTTAATTTTTTTATAATTGCATTTTTATTGGTAGCATTTTGAATAATGTTTCCACTAGAGTCACTTGGAAGAGTAATTATTAAATCATTACCACTTTTAGCATCAAGAATTTCCTTTATTGATTCTATATCTTCATCAATAGGATTCTTCTTTTTAACTGAAAAATCTTTAATTTCTTTAGAAACTTCATCTTTTGTTAATTTAATAATAATGTTTTGGGGTGCTGTTGAAATGTTAATATCATTTTGCATTAAAACTTCAATTTTTACATCTTTTAAATTTGCTTTACCAATTAAAGTTTTAATTTTTTCAATAATTTTATTTTGATTATTAGCAATGATTTTACCACTAGCACTACTTGGTAGTTCAATAATTTTTTCTTGGGTTGTTTTTGCTTTTAAAAATTTAAATAGTTTTTCTACATCATTTTTTTCATCTTTTTCATCTTTATTAAGAAGAACAACAGGAGTAATTATTGAAGTAGTTAATATTGCTAAAGTTGTTCATAATAAAAGTATTTTTTTAGTTTTTGTTAATTTCATAATTTCCTTTATATTTTGAATTATAAAATTGTTCTTTGCAAAAAAAAAAAAAAGCTTATTTAGTAAAATAAAAAGCTTATTTTAAAGACTTTAAGATTTTTTTTGAGTGAAAAAAAATTTATAAAATGATTTTAAATATTGATAAAAAATGTAATAATAATTTTGTATAGTTATCTATATAGTTTCCCAAAAACTCTCCACTACCATAACATTAAATATTGGTCTTAGTTCATATCACATTGTTATGTGCATTGGGAAAATAGTAAAAGAGTTTATCTTTTTAAGATAGACTCTTTTTTATGTTTTATGTTTTTTAACAGCAAATTCAATAAAATTAACACTAGTTCCACCATTTTTACTAATTGTTATAGTAATAAGTTTAGGAAGAATAGAAACTAAATCACTTTGATGACGTACTTTTGTAAGAGAAATTGTTGTTCTATGTAAACTTGAATAATTAGCATTGCCACTAGATATTTGAAGAGTAAATTAATTGTCTTATTTTTCTTTAGATTAGATTTTTATCAATTAAATTATTAATTATTAAGTTAATTTTTTTACTTGAAATGTTTTTGTAGTAATAATAGTTGTTCCACCTGTTTTACTAATTGATACAATAATGTTTTGAGGAGTTGTTGAAATTGGTGTTCTACTACTAAATGCACCGGCTAATATTTTAGTACCTCTTAAACTTGGATGATTAGGATTGCCATTAGTATTTGAAGGATCAATTAATTGTCTTAATTTTTTTTCAATTACATTTATATTATTTTCATCATTAATTTTTCCAGTTGAATTACTTGGAATAATAATTATTAAATCTTGACCAGTTTTAGAATCAAGAATTTCTTTTGTTGCTTGTATATCTTCATCTGCAGTAAAATTTCTTTTTATTTGAAAAATTTTGGATGTTCTAAGAGTTGTTCCACCAGTTTTACTGATTGTTACAATAATGTTTTGAAGAGTTGTTGAAATTGGTGCATCAATACTCATTGAAATTTCTATTGATGTTCCTCTTAAGCTTGAATGATTAGCTTCTCCATCAGTATTTGAAGGATCAATTAATTTTCTTAATTTTTTTATAATTGCATTTTTATTAGCAATATTTCCAATAATGTTTCTGGTTGAACTACTTGGAAGAATAATTATTAAATCTTCTCCCGTTTTAGCATCAAGAATATTTTTTATTACTACTATATCTTTATTAACATCCATGATTGATTGTTTTTTAACTAAAAAACCTTCAATTTCCTTGGAAAATTCATTTTTTGTTAATTTAATAATAATTTTTTGTGCATTAGTTGAAATGTTAATATCACTTTCCATTAAAACTTCAATTTTTACATTATTTAAATTTGTTTTACCAATTAAAGCTTTAATTTTTTCAATAATTTTTGCTTGGTTATCAGCAATGATTTTTCCACTAGCTTTATTTGAAAGTTCAATGATTTTTTCATTACTTGTTTTGGCTTGTAAAATTTTAAATAGTTTTTCTACATCATTTTCTTCTTTTTTTTCATTTTTATTAAGAAGAACAATCGGAACTGCTATGGAAGTAGTTAAAATTGCTAAAGTTGTTCCTAATAAAAGTATTTTTTTAGTTTTCGTTAATTGCATAATTTCCTTTACAATTTAGATTATAAAATGTCTCTTTGTAAAAAAAAAAAAAAGTTCATTTAGTAAGTTAAAAAGCTTATTTTAAAGACTTTAAGATTTTTTTGAATTAAAAAATTTATTTAGAATTAGACTATTAGATAAATTAATTTTATTAATATATAGTTTTTTATAGAGTTTTCTAAAAATTTTTTATTGTCAATATATAAAATATAAATTTTTATTTAATTTTGTGGCAATTATGTAAATTTAGAAAATAGTAAATAAACTTATTTTTTAAGATAGATTTTTTTATATGTTTTTTAATTATTAAAGTTTTTTAACCACAGCAAAATTAGTAATATTTAAACTAGTTCCACCAGTTTTACTAATTGTTATAGTAATAATTTTATGAACAATATCAATTAAATCATTTTTTGCACTACTACGAACAAAATTTACTTTTGTAAGAGTAATTGTTGTTCCTCTTAAACTTGGATGATTAGGATCACCATTAGTATTTGAAGGATCAATTAACATTCTTATTTTTCTTTCAATTGCATTTTTATTAACGGGATTATTAATGATACTTCCAGTTGAACTACTCGAAAGAGTAATTGTTCTATCATTACTACTTTTAGATTTAAGAACTTCTTTTATTGCTTGTATATCTTCATCTGGAGTAAAATCTCTTTTTACTTGGAAAGTTTTGGATGTTCTAAGAGTTGTTCCACCAGTTTTACTGATTGTTACAATAATGTTTTGAAGAGTTGTTGAAATTGTTGCATCAGGACTTTTTGAAACTTGTATTGATGTTCCTCTTAAACTTGCATGATCACCTTCACCACTTTTATTTGAAGAATCAATTAATATTCTTAATTTTTTTAGAATTGCATTTTTATTAGTAACATTTTCAATAATGTTTCCTGTTGAGTTACTTGGAAGAGTAATTATTAAATCATTACCACTTTTAGAATCAAGAACCTTTTTTATAGATGCTATTTCTTCATCAGTAATATTTTTCTTTTTAACCAGAAAGTCTTTAACTTCTTTTGAAACTTCATTTTTGCTTAATTTAATAATAATGTTTTGGGGTGTTGTTGAAATGTTAATATCATTTTGCATTAAAACTTCAATTTTTAAATCTTTTAAATTTGCTTTACCAATTAAAGTTTTAATTTTTTCAATAATTTTATCTTGATTATTAGCAATGATTTTACCACTAGCATTATTTGGTAGTTCAATAATTTTTTGTGTAGTTGTTTTTGCTTTTAAAATTTTAAATAATTTTTCTACATCATTTTTTGCATTGTCTTCATTTTTATTAAGAAGAACAATCGGAACTGCTATGGAAGTAGTTAATACTAACAATGTTGTTCCTAATAAAAGTATTTTTTTAGTTTTTGATAATTTCATATTTTTCCTTACAATTTAGATTATAAAATGTCTCTTTGCAAAAAAAAAAAAAGCTTATTTAGTAAGCTAAAAAGCTGATTTTAAAGACTTTAAGATTTTTTTGGTTTAAAAAAAATTTATAAAATAATTTCAAGTATAAATAAAAATGTGATAATAATATTGTATAGTTTATCCATATAGTTTGCCAAAAACTCTCCACTTTCAGGATGTTAAATATTGGTACTAATTCATATTACATTGCTATGTGCATTTGAAAAATAGTAAAAGAGTTTATTTTTTTGAGATAGATTTTTTTTATGTTTTTTAACTATAAAGTTTTTTTTGTAACAAGAAAATTGCCAAAAATTAAACTAGTTCCACCAGTTTTACTAATTTCTATAAAAATTCTTTTAACACTATTAGAAATCAAATCATTATTTTCTGGAGGATTAATAGATACTTTTGTAAGAGTAATTGTTGTTCCTCTTAAACTTGAATGATTAGCCTCACCATTTCTATTTGAGGGATCAATTAATATTCTTATTTTTCTTTCAATTGCATTTTTATTAATTAAATTATTAATTATACTTCCACTTGAATTTTGCGGAAGAATAATTAATTTTTGGGCACTACTTAAAGAATTTAAAATTTGTTTTATTGCTGCTATATCTTCATCTGGAGTAAAATCTCTTTTTACTTGGAAAGTCTTTGTTGTTCTAAGAGTTGTTCTGTTTGTTTTACTAATTGATACAATGATGTCTTGAGGAGTTGTTGAAATTGCTGCATCTCTAGTTATTGAAACTTGTATTGATATTCCTCTTAAGCTTTGATGATTACCTTCTCCATTAGTATTTGAAGGATCAATTAACATTATTATTTTTTTGATAATTGCAATTTTATTAATTCTATTTCCAATAATGTTTCCCGTTGAAGCACTTGGAAGAATAATTATTAAATCATTACTAGTTTTAGAATCAAGAACTTTTTTTATTGCTTCTATATCTTTATTAACATCAATGATTGATTGTTTTTTAACTAAAAAACCTTCAATTTTTTTAGAAAATTCATCTTTTGTGATTTTAATAATAATTTTTTGGGGAGTAATTGAAATGTTAGTATCATCTTTCTTTAAAATTTCAATTTTTACTTCTTTTAAGTTTGGTCGACCAATTAAATTTTTAATTTTTTCAATAATTTTATCTTGATTATTAGCAATGATTTTACCACTAGCATTATTTGGTAGTTCAATAATTTTTTGTGTAGTTGTTTTTGCTTGTAAAATTTTAAATAATTTTTCTACAACATTTTCTTCATTTTTTTCATCCTTATTAAGAACAACAACGGGAACTGCTATGGAAGTAGTTAATATTGCTAAAGTTGTTCCTAATAAAAGTATTTTTTTAGTTTTTGTTAATTTCATATTTTCCTTTACAATTTAGATTATAAAATGTCTCTTTGCAAAAAAAAAAAAAAGCTTATTTAGTAAGTTAAAAAGCTTATTTTAAAGTCTTTAAGATTTTTTTGGTTTAAAAAAAATTTATAAAATAATTTCAAGTATAAATAAAAATGTGATAATAATACTGTATAGTTTATCGATAGAGTTTGCCAAAAACTCTCCACTTTTAGGATGTTAAATATTGGTATTAATTCATATCACATTGCTATGTGCATTTGAAAAATAGTAAAAGAGTCTATATTGTAAAATAAACTCTTTTTTATATTTTTAGTTTTTTAGTTTTTAGCTTTTTTAACATAAAAACTTAAATCTACACTAGTTCCACCGCTTTTACTAATTGTTATGACAATGCCCGTCGGGAAAATCGAAATAGTATCACCCACAAGAGAAAAATCAATTATTCTTACAAGAGTAATTTTTGTTCCTCTTAAGCTTGGATGATTAGAACTTCCATCAATATTAGTCGGATCAATTAACATTCTTATTTTTCTTTCAATAGTATTTTTATTAATTGAATTATTAATTATGCTTCCACTTGAACTACTTGGAAGAATAATCAATTTATTATTTACAGAATCAAGAATTGTTTTTATTACTTCTATATCTTCATTAGCAGTAAAATCTCTTTTTACTTGGAAAGTTTTGCTTGTTCTAAGAGTTGTTCCACCTGTTTTGCTAATTGACACAATAATGTTTTGGGGTGTTGTTGAAATTGTTGCATTAGCACCCATTGAAACTTCTATTGATGTTCCTTTTAAACTTGCATGATTAGCTTCACCATTAGCATTTGAAGAATCAATTAGTATTCTTAATTTTTTTATAATTTCATTTTTATTAGTAGCTTTTGAAATAATGTTTCCAGTTGAATTACTCGAAAGAATAATGATTAAATCATTGCCAACTTTAGCATCAAGAATGTTTTTTATTGATGCTATATCTTCATCAGCTGTAGATTCTTTTTTTACTCGGAAAGTTTTGCTTGTTTTAAGAGTTTTTCCACCCGTTTTACTAATTGATACAATGATGTTTTGGGGTGTTGTTGAAATTGGTGCATCAACATTCATTAAAACTTCTATTGTTGTTCCTTTTAAACTTGCATGATTAGCTTCGCCATTTGTATTTGAAGAATCAATTAGTATTCTTAATTTTTTTATAATTTCATTTTTATTAGTAGTATTTCCAATAATGTTTCCCGTTGAATCACTTGGAAGCATAATTATTAAATCATTACTAGTTTTAGTATCAAGAATTTTCTTTATTGATTCTATATCTTCATCAATAGGATTCTTCTTTTTAATTGAAAAATCTTTAATTTCTTTAAAAACTTCATCTTTTGTGATTTTAATAATAATTTTTTGGGGAGTAGTAGAAATATTAATATCATCTTCCATTAAAACTTCAATTTTTACTTCTTTTAAGTTTGCTTTACCAATTAAAGTTTTAATTTTTGCAATAATTTTATTTTGATTATTAGCAATGATTTTACCACTAGCATTACTTGGTAGTTCAATAATTTTTTGTGTAGTTGTTTTTGCTTGTAAAATTTTAAATAATTTTTCTAAAACATTTTCTTCATTTTTTTCATCCTTATTAAGAACAACAACGGGAACTGCTATCGAAGTAGTTAATATTGCTAAAGTTGTTCCTAATAAAAGTATTTTTTTAGTTTTTGTTAATTTCATATTTTCCTTTACAATTTAGATTATAAAATGTCTCTTTGCAAAAAAAAAAAAAAGCTTATTTAGTAAGTTAAAAAGCTTATTTTAAAGACTTTAAGATTTTTTTAATGAAAAAATAATAATCAATGTAATGAACAAAAAAATTATTTTTTTTCACAACTACAATACATTTAAGCATATATTTATAATAAAAATTTTTATTTTTCTGCAAATATAATGATATTAATTCTTATGTATTGTAATTATTGTTTAATAAAAAATAATCATTCTTTTTTATTATAGAATTAATTGTTATATTTCAATTTATCAAAAATAATTTTATTATTTATTAAGTTAATTTTTTTACTTGAAAGGTTTTTGTTGTTCCAAGGGATTTTTCATCATCTTTAACAATTGAAACAACAATATTTTGAAGAGTTGTTAAAATTGGTGTTCTACTATTTAATGCAGCAGCTAATATTTCAGTTCCTCTTAGACTTGGATGATTGAGATCACCACCAGTATTTGAAGAATCAATTAATTGTCTTAATTTTTTTTGAATTGCATTTCTATTATTTTCATCATTAATATTTCCGGTTGTATCACTCGGAAGAGTAATTATTAAATCTTGACCAGTTTTAGAATCAAGAATTTTTTTAATTGCTAAAATATCTTCATTAGCAGTAAAAATTCTTACTTGGAATGTTTTTGTTGTGCTAAGAGTTGTTCCACCAGTTTTACTAATTGAAACAATGATGTTTCGGGGTGTTGTTGAAATTGGTGCATCTCTAATTATTGAAACTTGTATTGATGTTCCTCTTAAGCTTTCATGATTACTTTCTCCATTAGTATTTGAAGGATCAATTAACATTATTATTTTTTTGATAATTGCAATTTTATTAATTCTATTTCCAATAATGTTTCCCGTTGAACTACTCGGAAGAATAATTATTAAATATTCTTCCGTTTTAGCATCAAGAATATTTTTAATTGCTTCTATATCTTTATTAATATTAATGATTGATTGTTTTTTAACTGAAAAATCTTTAATTTCTTTAGAAACTTCATCTTTGGTTAATTTAATAATAATTTTTTGAGGAGTAGTAGAAATGTTAGTGTCTTTTTTCATTAAAAGTTCAATTTTTACATCTTTTAAATTTACTTCACCAATTAAATTTTTAATTTTTTCAATAATTTTTTCTTGATTATTAGCAATGATTTTTCCAGTAGCATTACTTGAAAGTTCAATAACTTTTTCTTTGATTGTTTTTGCTTGTAAAATTTTAAATAATTTTTCTACATCATTTTCCTTGTTATTTTGATCTTTATCAAGAACAACAATTGGAATTGCTATGGAAGTAGTTAATATTGCTAAAGTTGTTCCTAATAAAAGTATTTTTTTAGTTTTTGATAATTTCATAATTTCCTTTATATTTTGAATTATAAAATGTCTCTTTACAAAAAAAAAAAAAAGTTTATTTAGTAAGCTAAAAAGCTAATTTTAAAGACTTTCAGATTTTTTTAGTACATTATTAATTATTATATTTAATTAATAATTCTAATACTTTATGATTAATTATTTAGATTTCAATTTTCTCTTTTTTAGTAATTAGATTTTTTAGTTACTAAATAATTTTAGACAAAAATTTTATATCTTTTTTATTCAACAACACTTTTCTTTTTAACTAAAAAATCTTCAATTTCTTTTGAAATTTTATTTTTTGTTAGTTTAATAATAATTTTTTGGGGAGTAGTAGAAATATTAGAATCATTTTTCTTTAAAATTTCAATTTTTACTGCTTTTAAGTTTTCTTCACCAATTAAAGTTTTTAATTTTTCAATAATTTTATCCTGATTATCAGCAATGATTTTACCATTAGCACTACTTGAAAGTTCAATAGTTTTTTCTTCAGTTATTTTTGCTTTTAAAATTTTAAATATTTTTTCTAAATCATTTTTTGTATTTTTTTTACTTTTAGTAAAACCAAAAAAAGAGACTCCCAATCAAGTACTTAATATTAATAATCCAAACCCATAGACTGGTGCGTCTATTATATTAAAAATTATTAAAGGAATTAGCATTAATGCTCCCATTCATAATAAAATAATTTTTTTAGTTTTTGATAATTTCATAATTTTTTTATATTTTGAAATTATAAAATGTTTCTTTGCAAAAAAAAAAAAAAGTTTATTTAGTAAGTTAAAAAACTTATTTTAAAGTATTTAATTTTTTTATTCATTATTTAATAGATTAATCATCGTGTTTAATTAACAAATTTAATACTTTATTATTTTTTATTAGAATTTAAATTAGTTTTTTGTAGTATTTTTTTTAATTCTTCAGGTCAAACAATTTCTTCTTCTTTTTTTTCTCTTCACTTAAATGCTAAATTAAATTTTTCATATGATTCTTCAATTTTTTGTTTTTTTCCATATAAATCTTGTTCAATGTCTTTTTCAAAGTAAAAATTTTTTATGTTTTTATTATTTAAAAATTTTTGAGTTTTAAACTGTAGTGTGTTTTCATTTTTTAAATTACCATCTCCATCTAATATAAAAGAAATTTTACTTAAATTTATTCCAGCATATTTTACTAAAAATAAAGTGTAAGGAATATTATGGTTACCGTATATATTAATAATTATTTTTTCAGTTCTTTTTTCAAAAAATATTTTATCTGTAATTCCTTCTACAAAAAGAATTTCTGTATTTTGAGAAAAGAAAATTTTGGATAATTCAAAAGCTAATCTTGGTTTGGTTTTATTTAATAATTTTGTGAAATCATTTAATGTAAAATCTTTACCTCAAATTTTTAAAACACATTTATTAAATTCTTTGAGCAAGTTTTCTTTGTTTATTTCTTTGATTTGAAATTCATCATCTATTTTTTCAACGGTTTTAAAATGTTCCATATGGTCTTTTAAATTTTCTAAAACTAAAGGACTATGAGTTGACAACATTACATAAATGTTTTCATCTTTAATTCATTCGTCAATTAATTTACAAATAATGTTTATTCATCAAGGGTGTAAGTGGTTTTCAAATTCATCAATTATTATTAATATTCTTTCATTTTTACTATTTTTAATTTTTTCATCATTTATCTCGTATTTTAAAGATATAAATTTTTTTACACCACTAGGTGCTTCATCTAATTTAATTTCATCACCATTTAATTCTATAAATGTTTCAATATCAAAAAATTTATCAATTTCTTTTGTTTTAAAATAAATTTTTAATTCATTTTCAATTAATTCATTTTCATTATCAAAATTATTTGAATTTAATTTTTTTATATATTCAGAATATTCTAATTTATCAATAGGTGTTTTTTCTTCTTTGTTTTTCAATGATAATTTTTTTTCATTTTTGGAAATTTCTCTTTTAAAAGTATTAGTTTTTCCATCATAAGACTCTTTTAAAGATTCTTTATTGTAAACAAATATATTTTCTGATTCTTTTGTTTTGTTAGATATTTTATTTAAGTAAGAAGTTTTTCCACAACCATTAGGTCCAAATAATATTAAGTTTTTGTTTCTAGTCATTTTAAAATTATATCCCTTTATATCTTTTTAAAATACTAATAAATAATAATTGTAAAAACAAAGCAATAAGTTCATGTTTGGTTCCAAAAGAGTAACTTCTCATAAAATTGATTATAAAAAGATATTATTATGAAAAAAATAATTAAAGGACTTATTTTAAAACTTATAAATTAACATTATAATTTACTTGATTTTAATTTAAAAATTGTAAATAAATTAAGATTTTAAAGGAAAAAAATGTTTGACTTACTTTTTAAAATGATGAAAAAAATAAATTTTTCTTTCATAACAGAACATTATTACGATGAACTTAAATTTGATCCAAAACTAAAAAAAGATTTTTTTGATTTTTACATTTACATAAAACCATTATTTGACCTTCATAAAATTAATTTTAACCAAAAAGAACTTTTAAAGTTATTTTGAAAAAAAATTTTTAAGCTTTCATTCAAAGAAAAAAGTGAAATAATTAAAAATAATTTTTTCATAACTTATTTTTTAAATAAAAATGAATTTAAAAA
Organism: Metamycoplasmataceae bacterium; assembly: GCA_965263245.1. Classification (GTDB taxonomy): domain Bacteria; phylum Bacillota_I; class Bacilli_A; order Mycoplasmatales; family Metamycoplasmataceae; genus DT-68. The sequence continues at coordinate 217,264 of CBDHHR010001146.1, forward strand.
ATATGTAGAAAAATTTTCAAAAAATGGAAGTTGATGAATGTTTGCAGCAACTTTTAACAATGAATACAAAAAACTAAACGTTTATATTTCAAACAAAAGTTTTTCTCTTCCTCAAGCTGGAAGGTTTATGTTAAATAACCAAAACATAAAAAGTGAATTTATAAAAAAATTTTTAAATAAAATCACTATTCAAGATTTTTATACTTTAGATGGAACTTATTTATCATGAGAAGAATTTATTTTTTTAATTGAAAAAAGTGAGTTAGATGTTAAAAAATACTTACTACATTTAGCTATAAAAACCCATGGAATGGCTTGTGATTTAATAGTTGATGGTCTTGCAAAATTAGATAAGAATAATTTCAGAAACATAAAAAAAGATAAAAAATTTGAAAAAAAATTGTACAAAATAAGGGATGAACCATTCAATAAAAGAAATTTAGAAAAATCACTTGAAATTCCTTTTTCAAGTGAAAAAATGCTTGAACAATATAAAAAAATTAAATTAGTTTATCAAATATTTAATTTACCACCAAAAATTAATTATTATGATCATCCTTTTGAATCATTAAAAGAAAAAAAATCAGTTGATATAAATTATGATACCACTCAGGTAAATGAAAATTATTATTTTTGTTTTGATGGATTTATGGATTATTATTTTAAATTTTATAATGGGTATTTAAAATGATTTTTTAAAAAAAATAAAAAACTTGAAAAAATTGTTATTCATAAAAGTGACAATGATAATCTAATTAGAATGAATAAAATTTTAATAAAATGAATAAATGAAAAAGATTTAGAAATTTCTAGTTTTATAGCATTAAAATTTTTGAAAGAATCAATTTTATTATTATTTCCTAATAAAAAAGAGTATTTTCAAAAAAATAGTTTTTATTTAGCTGCTAGAGAAGCAGCAAAAATATTTGAAGATAAAATTAAATGAACAACTGAAATTCTCTTTGCTCCAACACCCTATTTTAAACATAATAATGTTAGGAATGAAATTTGTCACTTTAGAACAAAAGATCTTATAATTGGTTTTAAAATAATGTGTTTAGCAATGCAATATTTTATAAAATGAATGAAAAAAAATCAAATATTAGGTAAAAATTAAACACCAATAATTTATTAATCTCATAAATAATTTATACTTTCATTTTTTTAACATTTTTTAATTTTCTTTTAAATAACCTTTAAAAATTTTGTTTATTTGTTTGCTATTTTTTGCTACTTCAAAGAAAAATTGTAAATTAAAATTAATGTTAAAAATATTAAAAATTTTGTTTATTACAATATAATAAGTAGTTAGCAAAATTGATAAACATCTATTATTTCTTATAAATTGATTTGGGAGACCTAACCCAAATGATGTTCCTTGAATCGGATGACTATAGACATTTGAATCTTTGTACAATTTTTTTCCGATATTTCCTAAATGTTCTTCTATTTGTTTGTTTATTCCTTGATGTTTTTTTTCAAATCTTTCAACATATTCTTCATATGTTAATTCTTTAAAAAAATTTTTAAAATATTTTTTATTTTCTAATATTGCAGATGAAGCTTCTAGTAAATATTTTGCTAACATTGCAATGTTAAAAAATTCAAAATCTCTTAGTACTTTTAAATGATTAGCAATTATGTCAGTAAAATAAATTAAACAAATTTTTTGATCTTCATTTAACTTTATTTTTTTGTCAACAAATAATTTATTTATTTTATTTGTAACTAATTTAATAACAGTTTCTAAAATGCTAGCATTAAATAAAGAAAAATTATTATTGAAATAATTCATTTTACTTTCATTACTAATTTTTAAATTATTTTTACTTTCATATTGTTTAATTTGCTTTTGTAATGCTTGAGTTACTTTTATAAATTCATCACAAACTTTTTTGTAAGTTTTTTCAATTTCTTTTTTAGTGATATTAATTTCTATCATGTTTTTATTATATTAATTAATTCTAAAATTTTAATTAAATCTTTCATATTGTGTAAAAACAAAAAGTTTAATTTAATAAATTAAAAAAAGTAGATAAAAATGTATTTTTCTCTACTTTATTGTTCATTTTAATATTTAAATTATACTCATAAAACTTTTTGTGTGGAACATTTTAACAGTAAAAAGTTAACAAAAATACATTTATAAGAGTATTTGAAGCTTTTGCCGGAATTGGTGCACAAAGAAAAGCTTTGAATAATATTAATGCAAATTATGCTATTGTAGGCTTATCAGAGTGATATGTACCCGCAATTATTTCTTATAATGCAATTCACAATAATTTTACAAAAAAAGACATTAATCATGATGAATCATTAGAAAAAATGATTAAATATTTAGAAAGCAAAACTCTTTCAATTGATTCTAAAAAACCATTAAAAAAAGGTTTTTGGAAGAAAAAACATAAAGATGAAATTAGAATTGTTTATTCTAACATTAAACTTTCTGAAAAAGAAGGAAATATTTTTGATGTTAAAAACTTACATAAACGAAAGTTAGAAGATGTTGATTTATTAACTTATTCTTTTCCTTGTCAAGATCTTTCTCAGCAAGGAAAACAAAACGGTATGAAAAAAGGCTCTAACACTCGTTCAGGACTTTTATGAGAGATTGAAAAAGCTTTAGATAGTACTAATAAAAATAAATTACCTCAATTTTTACTATTAGAAAATGTTTTTGCTCTTAGTCATCAAAAAAACCAAAGAGAATTTTCTACTTGAAGAAAAAAATTAGAAAAATTAGGTTATAAAAATCATTTTAAAGTTTTAAATTCAGGAGATTTTGGTTCTTCTCAAATAAGAAGAAGATTTTTTATGATCTCTTCTTTAAATAAAAAAGTTAAGTTACCTTTTGGTAATAAAAAACCAAAACCATTAAAAAAAATTCTAAATAAAGAGTTTAATGAAAAAGATTTACTTTTAGCACTAGATAAATACGATTTAACTGAGTCTAGGTTAACGCATTCAAATATTAAAAAATCAACTTTAAAAGACTACACTACATTTAATTCTGAAGCTTATGTTTATGATCCTAATTTTTCAGGACCAACTTTAACTGCTTCTGGAGCAAATTCAAGAATAAAAATTATTAAAAATGGAAAAATAATCAAAATGAATGCTAAAGAAGCTTATAGATACATGGGTTTTAAAACAAAAGATTTTAATAAAGTAAATAATTTAAATTATTTATCAAATTCTAAAATGATTTACACCTGTGGTAATTCAATACCAGTTGAAGTGATGGAAGAAATAATGAAAGTGTTTGTAAGGGTGTTCAATGAGATATAGAGTAACAATTCCTTTTATAAGAAAACAGTTTAATAAAACTAAATCAGCAAAGTACAAAGGTGATTTAGTATTTATTTCTAATAAACATGGAGTTATTTATGATTGAAAAATCAATTTTAAAGAAATTCATGTTGATTTATTTACAACAAAATCATGGTTTTTTAAAAAATCTTCAAAATTTAAAATTAGAGAAAAACTTTTTAATGAACTTGACTTAAAACAAATAAAAAGACCTTTAAAAAATTCAAACAAAATTATAAAATTAGATGATTTTCAAGTTAAAATTACAAATGAATTTTTTAATAATAGAAATAAATATAATTCAACAATTAAAAACATTGTGGGAATTTTAAAAGGAAATAATCCTGGTGGCGAAGCTAAAAAACCTTCTTCAGCAGAACTTATTATTAACTTAGATTTAAATACAAAAAATTTTATAATCTTAATTGATGATTTAATCATGAAAGAAAAATTAAAATTTGATGTGGCAATTTTTGGTTCTAAAACAATAGAATTAGAAAAATTCATTCAATTAAATGAAACAATCGAAAGTGCTTTTAATTTTATGCAACAAGAAAAAGACGAAAATGACTTCAAAGAATATTTATCTAACATCAAAGAATACTATAAAAAATACAATGATAATTTTAAAAAAGTTGAAAAAATAATTAAAAGCGAAAGATCTAAATATTCAAAAAATATAGATAAAAGTATCATTAATTTTCCTTTTCAATTTCAAAATAAATCTCAATTTCAAAAATGTCATATTTACCAAATTCACCAAATTAAAGAACAAATGATTTATCAATTACATGAATGTAAACCAATTAAAAAATATATAAAAATGATTTCTGATCCACAAAATTTTCTTCCTTTAACAGAAGAAGTTCATAGAAAATTTGATGCTAATGATTTTACTTATAAATTAGACGGAACAATTTGACCACTTAATGAACTTGGACATGAATTTGTAAAAAATGAACTTAATCAAAAATATAAAAAAATTGATGATTTCTTCTTAAACGAGCAAAGAAAAAAGTATCTAGAATGTAGAAATAAAAATTTATTTTTTTAAATTTATTAATCAAAACTCTATTTTTTTACATATATAAATATAAGCTTTTTATTTTTATTGGGAAATAAACAACAAAGCTTATAAAAATTTTATTAACTATTTCCCAAAAAGTTAAGGGGAAAAAAATGAGAGAATTTTTATTATGTAAAAATTTAAGTATTAGAACAATAAATTCATACATTTATTGAATAAAAAAATTTGAACTTTATTCTAAAAAAGATAAAGGAAATTTAAAAGAAAAAATTGTTAAATATAAAGAATATTGTATGAGTGCTTATAGTGTAGAAACTCAAAAAGTTATTATTTCAGCATTATTAAAATATATTGAATTTAACAATAAGCAAATCAGTTTAAAACTACCAAAAAGCCATTTTCAATTTAAAGGAAATTTTATAAATAAAAAAGAGTTTGAGGAGTTTTTAAATTCAATAATTTATGAAAATAATTTTGTGAGTTTTAGAAATAAAGAAATAGTCAAAGTACTTTGAAGCACGGGACTTAGAGTTTCAGAACTTATTAATTTAAAGTGGAATGATATTAACGGGGTTTACATAAAAGTTATTTCAAAAAATAATAAAGTTAGAATGGTTCCGTATAAAAATGATTTATTTGATGAAATTAAAAAAATATCATATTTTAAAAGTAAGTATGTATTTACTAAAATAAATGGAGATAAAATTTCGTATATTTCAATATATAAAATTTTTTCTAATTATAAAAAAAGGAAAATTTCTCCACACACTTTAAGACATTCATTTGCCACTAGACTCATAAACAACGAAGTACCAGTTTATTATGTTCAAGAACTATTAGGTCATAAAGACATTAATACAACCATGCTTTATATACATTTAGATAAAAGTGCAATAATAAAAGAATTAGAAAAAAAGGAATGGTGTTAAATCATTCCTTTAAATTTTGATGGTGTTAATAGTATTTTTTCATTTGCAATTTGAATATAGTTTATATTTATTAACGCATTATAAAAAAGTTCTTTATCAAAAAGTTGCATTTTTTCTCTTTTATCTCATTATTTATTTTTTAAATTTATACTTTTTTTGATCAATTTTTTTATAATTTAAGTTTTTTAGTAATTTTTTTCTCAATGCTTAATATTTCTTTTTTTATAATTGCTAATGATTTTTTTATATTTTTTAACATTTGTTTATTAATTCTATAATTAATATTTTTTGTTTGAAAAATATACTTTTTTCATTCATTTATAACTTTTTTTGCTTTTGGTACTGAGTTTTTATAATGTTTTTTAGTTACATCATTTATATGTTCAATTATTCAATTTTCTATTTGTTTTTTAGGGAATTGATTAATTTTTTTAACATCAATTTTGTTAGATTTAGGAAAATAAAATTTTCCTAATAATGTACAAATGTACATATTGTTTGAATCTCTAGTAAGATTTTGTGAAATTTTAGTATATTCTTTTTCAATTTCAGTTGTTGTTTTACCTTTGTATAGATAATCAATAAATATTGGAATTCATAAATCAACTGGAAAAGTAGTTCTTCATGGTTTTTCTCATTTATAACTTTTTTTTACTTCAGTTTCATAGTCTAAAAGATTTATAACATTAGTTATATTATTTTTTAATTCCATAAATTAAATTATAAAACATATTTTATATAAAAATATATTTTGATAATCTTAATTAAATTTTAGAATATCTATTTTTAATTAAATATAACTAATGTTATAAGAGTATTTGAAACTTTTGCTGGAATTGGTGCTCAACATAAAGCTATTACTAACATCAAAAAAGGTTTTAAAGTTGTCGGTACTTCTGAATGAGATGCTAGAGCTATAATTGCTTATTCTCAAATTCATTATCAAAATAAATTTAATAAAAAACTTAAAAAAATTAATAAATGAGATGAAGAAAAAGTTGATAAATATTTAAGCGAGAGAACTTTTTCTCTAGATTCAAAAAAATCTTGTAACATTACAAGAAAAGATATTAATTTTAAGAAAAATTTAGTAGCTGCAAATGAAGTTAACCAAAATATTCCCAATATTTATGATCTAAAAGGTCAAGATATAGTTGATAAAAAAGTTGATTTATTAACTTATTCATTTCCCTGCCAAGGTCTTTCAACTGCTAATATGGGTCGAGCTCAAGGAATTAGTAAATCTTCAAATTCAACTTCTAATTTAATTTGACAAATTAAAAGAATTTTAGATGAAATTAAAAACAAAAAAGATTTACCAAAGTATCTTCTTCTTGAAAATGTTAAAACTTTAGTTGGTAAAACTCATAAAAAGGATTTTGAAACTTGGATTAAATATTTAGAAAATTACGGTTATAAAACTTATTGAGCAAAATTAAACGGCTTAAATCATAGATCAATTCAAAAAAGAGAAAGGCTATTTGCATTATCAATTTTAAATGGAGGTAAATTGATTAAATCAATTGAAGAATTTGAAAAATTACTTAATTCAAAAGAATATTCTCAAAAATTAGATGAAAAAAATCGAAAAAAGATAAACCAAAAAATATTTAATTCTTCAACAAAAGAAGAAATGTTAAATTGCACTCCTAATGATACAAAATCAAGAATAAGAATGTCAAAACAAAGTTTTGATTTAGATGAACAATTTAAAGCAAAAAAATATATATTAAATACTTTAACTACAAGACAAGATAGACATCCTAATATAGGAATGCTACCAGTTAAAAAATTACTTGGAAAATTAAACAAAAGATTTATTACGCCAAGAGAAGCCTATCAAATAATGGGATTTACAATAAAAGATTTTGAATCTGTGAATAAAAAATATCAAGAAAAAATATTAACTAAGGAATCTTTATACCGACAAGCTGGAAATTCAATAATAGTCAGCGTACTTGAAGATGTATTCAAATTAATAAAAAGGGAGAATGATGAATAATAAAAAAACAGATTTTAAATTGCATAAAAAAACAATTTTTGAATTTTTTTATCGTAAAAGAAAAAATTATAAAAAAATTATAATTCCTTTATATCAAAGAGGTTATTCATGGAATGATGAACATATTGAATCATTAATTGATGATATTTTTGATAGGTATAATGATGAAGATGAACATTATTTTGGAATTATAGCTACTTCTATTTTAAATGAAGATGATGAAACATGAACAAGGTTAATTGATGGACAACAAAGGGTTACAACATCAATAATACTTGTAAATAAAATTTTAGAAATGATTTCAAAAATCAAAAATGAAAAAAGAATATTTATTAAAGATAAATTTGAAGGATTAGAATTTAAACATGAAATTGAAACTGAAGAATCTGATGATATTAAGAAAATATTAAATTTAAATTATAATTTTATTTTTAAATCCTTAAAACTCGAAAAAATTTCATCAAAAATTGAAGAATATATTAATGAAAAACAAAAAAACGAATCTAATAAAATTGATTTAGAAAAATTTCTTAATGTTTTTTTAAAAAAATTTAATATTGGTGAATTACAATATGAAATTAATAAAGATAAAGAAATGTTAGTTTTTGAAAATTTAAATTCTAAAGGAACACCATTAAAAGAATTTGATTTAATTAGAAATCTTCTTATTTCAATATCTGATAATTCAGATAAAAATTCAAAAGAAAAATTAAAAAAATTTAATCAAAAAATTTGAAATATAATTAATTCTGGTAAATTAGAACTTAATTTGAGTCAAGATAAAAAGAAAGCTTTTTTTGAAATTTTTATTGAAAATTTTTTAACATTTAAAACTGGTAAAAAACTTTTAACTTTTTCTTCATATCCAAAATATAAAAATTTAAAGAAGTGAATTGAAACTTTTGATTTAAAAGAAAAAAAATTTGAATTTATTATTAATGAAATTCAAAAATATTTTATTCTTTATGTTGAATGTAATAAACCAAAATTAAAAAAAGAAAAAAATCATCAAAATAGATTATTTTATAAAGATATTTGAATAAATTCTTCTTATCAAAATAAATATATACACACACCTTATATTTTTGCAATATTTAATAAATTTTCTTCATTTGATGAGAAAAAATTAGAATGAAAATTTGATGATAATAAAAATAAACAAAAAATTAGAAGTTATATTAAAATTTGAACAATTTATTTAATAAAACTAATGTCAGTTAGAGGAACTGGTCAATCACTTTTAACAAAAGTATTAGACATTACAAAACTTTTAAATAAAAACAAAAAACCTAGTGAAATTTCAAATAAATTAAGAAATTCAAATTTAGAGCCAACACCTTCAAATCAAGAATTTGAAGATTCATTGTCACAAAAACCTAAACAAAAATGATTGAATAAATGTATTTTAAACATAATAGATTATTTTTCTACTAATGAAGTTAATGAATTCATTTCATATCAGCATGAAAAAACTTTAGAACACATTATGCCTAAAAATCCAAAAAGTGAAAATTGAAAAAATTTACCTAATTTTGAAAAAGACCATGAATTATCTAAAGACTTAATTGGTAATTATGTTTTTCTTGACAAAAGAATCAACTCTAAAGCTTCAGATAAATCATTTGAAACTAAAAAAACTGATTATTTTCAAAAATCTTCCTCTCCATTAATAAAAAATAGAAATATATTTGGTTCTGAAATAAAACCTTTATTAGAGTATTCAAAATGGAATTTTGAAACAATTAAAGAAAGAACAAAAGCTCTTACAAAGATCATAATAAAAATTATGGACAAAGATACTTAAAATTTATTTTTAAAGGAGAAAAAATGTATAAAAATTTTGAAATATTAAACTCTAAAATTTTTTTAGAGAAAGAAAAACAAGATGAAATATTTAATTATGTAAAAACACTTTTTGAATATTTAGAAAAAAATGAATTAGAACCTTTTGGGAACCACTTAAGAAAAGCATTTGAATTAAGTTTAAATACTTTTGCATTTAAAAAATTTCAAATATATTTACCAAATGGAATATGAAATAAAATAAACAAATTAAAAGAAATGGATATTTATTTTGAACCACAAGTTCATCAATCAATTTTATTTTTAAAATATCTAAGTAATAGAGAATCTCATTTACAAGATTTTTATGATGATAGACCATCTTACAATCAAAAAATGGATGTTTATGAAGCCAAAACAGCACTTAAGTATTTTTGATTATTATTAAAATGAATGCGCATAAAAATAAATAATAACAACGATGAAGAAATACAAAATATAACTTATAAAGATGGTAAAGGTATTAATAGTCCAATTGAAACAAGAGAATTTAAAAATTTAAAAAATAACAACAATGATATTGAAGTAAAAACTAACACTTACGCTCAACTAATCATGAGTCATAATTATCATTTTAGCATTCCGGTTTACCAAAGGGATTACACTTGATCAATTGAAAACATAAACAAATTAGAAAATGATCTATCAGATAGATTTAATGATAAAAAAACTCATTATTTTGGTGCTCTTGCAATTGCCATGGATAAAAAAAATAAATTGCTTAAAATAATTGATGGACAACAAAGAATTACTACTTCAATTTTAATATTTAAATCTTTTTATAATTTTATGAAAGAAAAAAACTTAAGAATACCTGAAGAGTTAGATAAATTTATTTTGAAAAAAATTCAAAAAATTTACATTAATCAAGATGTACTAACTTCTCAAAAAAGCATTACACAAATTATAAAAAATAGATTTATGGAAAGTAATAAAGAATTAGATAAAAAAGCATGAAACAACATGTTACATTTTAAAGATTTTTTAAATAGAAAATATCAAGAAAAGATTGATATTGTAGATTTATATAGAACTTTTGCTCAAAACTTTGAATCAGCAGTTTTATATTTTGATACAACTTTAGAAAATGAAATGGATATTTTTACAAATTTAAATACCGGTGGAACCCAACTAAAAGATTGAGATTTAATTAGAAATTTTTTATTTTCAAAATTAGAAGATGAAGTTATGTTTAAAGAAGAAGAAAACATAAATCGGTTAATTAATAGAAAATTTTTAGTTCCACTAAATACTTATACAAAAAATAAATCAGATAATGCAATACAAGAGTTTTTTACCATATATTTAAGATATGAATTTATTTTCAAAAATAATACAATTTTCTCAAAACAAGGAAAAGACTTTCCAATATATGAAAATTTTAAAAAAATATGAAACATTAATAATGGTACTAAAAAGATAACTAGCTTTGAAGTTTTTAAACAAAAAATAGATGAAATTGAAAAAATTCTTTTAATTTATATAGAACTTAAATATGCTTACAAAGCTCAAATATCAAGCAAATTAAATCCTTTTAGTCATAAAATTGATTTAATTTGTAATAAGTTAGATTTTATACCAATTATTATTAAATCAATATTTGATAATTGTACTTTAGTTGATAATGAAATTTTTAAATTAGATTCTAAAACAATTGAATTATTTGAAATAATAGAATCATATTTAGTAAAATCAGCTGCTTATGGGAACAACATGTCTAAAAATATGGACAGTTTTCTTTTAAAAAATAAGACAAATAAAGAAACTTTTAATGAGCTTTTTTGACATTTTTTAAAAAATGAAACAAGATATAAATTAGAGACTAATGATTGATTTAAAGAAATGATCAAAATGAATAATGTTAAATCGCAAGTAAAAAGAAATATTTTAATTAATTTAGAACACAAAATAAATACTTTTTCTACACAACAAATTAAATTTTCTACTTCAATTGAACACATAATTCCCCAAAAACTAAATTTTGACAATTATGATGATAAAAGTATTTCTAGAGAAGAATTTAATGATTTACATTCTAACTACAATAATCATTTGGGTAATTTAATGATATTAAATCAAAATGATAATTCTAAAGCAAATAAAAAACTTTTTTTAGAAAAAAAAGAATTTTATGAAACATATGATTTAGCTAATAATAATATTGAAAAAGTTGGTTTAATGCATTTAACAAAATTTACATATAAAGATGTTAAAGAAAGAACTGAAGCTTTAGCAAACTACATCATTGATAATAAGATTTACTATGAAAAATAAAAAATATATCAAGATAAATTAATAAATTTGTATTAATTTTAATACAAATTTTTATTTTTTTAAATATCAAACAATTTATGTATTTATAATTTATGTATGAAAATAATTGATGAAAGCAAGCTCAGAGGTTATCCACCTCATTTAGAAGACAAAGGTAAATTAAGAATTATTTTGTACAATAGAATAAAAAAATTTTCTAATGGTGAGAAAATACTTTTAATAAAAAATAAAGATAATCCATTTCATATTAAAAATCCAACAAAAGATAATAATTTTGATTTTTCCACTTTTTTTGAAACATGAAATTCTATAGTAAAACAAAAAGAAAAAAATGAAGAAATTGAATTGATTAAATTTGATAACGAAGATCAAAAAATTAAAAATATTAGTCATGTTTCAGAAAATATAACTGAAATAAACTCACTTGATCCAAGATTAATTTTAATTTGAAATTGAAACCCAGATATTAAAATTAATATATGGTTTAAATCAAAAAAAGTATTTGTAGGTAACAAGGATGAATTTGATAAAATTATTCCTAATTTTAATATTGTTAATAAAAAACATTGAATTATTTTTCTTAATTTTTTTATATTATTTAATGATAAAAAATCAAAGGGATTTGGTTGAAAAAAATTATTAAAAAAAATGGACAATACAGATAATGAAATAGTTAGTAATGAAAACAAAATTAAAATTGAAAAATTACTAAAGGAAATGGCATAAATGATAATTGATTACAAAAAAAATATAATGTTTATTCCAAACAATAAATTTATTTTTGCTCCTAATTCTTCAGGAAAAACTGGATTTTCAAGATCTTTTTCTTCTGTAAAAAATGTTCCTAAAGAAAAAAAATATCAATTATTTAAAAAAGAAAATTTAAAATTAATTATTAAAAATGAATTTAAAACACTTGTTCCAACACCAATAGATGATAATAAAAATGATTGAAATTTAGAAATTAAAAATAGATTATTTTTAAAAATTAATAAAGATGATGTTAATTATATTAATTCAATTTTAAAAATGAAAAAAAGAGATTTAAAAATCATTCAAAAAGAAGATGAAATTTTAATCAAAGAACTAATTTTAAAAAGTGGAAATTCTATTTTTTTTCTAAAAAATCCAGAAAAATTAAAAAATTTTACTTCTTCTGGTGAATATGAATTAATTATTTTAATGATTTTAATTACTAGTTTTTTTAATTTAGAAAAAAACATTATTTTGGATGATCCAATTGAGTTTGCATCATGAGAAAATGAAAGAATTTTTATTGAATTTATTTCATACCTATTAAAAAAGGAAAGCAAAACAAGAATTATACTTCTTACTCATAGATTTACATTATTTTCTAGATTTTTAGGAATATATAAAAAAGCAACTATAAATTCAATCAAACCTGATTACATATACTTTATGGATGATATACCTTTTTGATTAGATGATTTAAATTCTAATTTTTTAACATGAAATGTTGTTAAAGAACTATATGAAAAAATGTAGTATTTAAAAGAATTTATCTAGAAGAAGTTTATAAAAAACTATATTTTAAATCTATTGGAAAAGCTATAAATTCTCAAAATTTATCTAAGCAACAAAATAAATATGTTTCAGATTATAAAAAAGTTACAAACGATATGAAAAATAATATTAATTTCAAAATAAGTAATGATTGTTCATCAGATATGTCAAAATTTATTGATAATAAATATAATTTTATAAATTGTTTAAGAAATTCAATTTTATGTGATGCAACAAAAATTTCTAAAAAAGAAATAAGTAAATTAAAAAATATTGATATTTTAATTATTGAAAAATCAAAGGGATGAAAAAAAGATTATGATGAAAACATTATTGAACATATAAAAAATAGTTTAAATAGTTTTTTACACCCTTCAAATTGAATAATATGAAACGAAATAGATGCAAATAAATTAATATTGTTAATTAAGAGCAATTTTAATTTTACAAAATGACCTAAAACAAAAAAAGTTATAGAAACTATGAGTGATTATTTAGAAAAAAACAAAAATACTGTTAAAGATCAATCATATAGTTTTAAAGACAATTTTTTATAATAAAAATTTTAATTAGAAAACAAGGAACCACCCCTTGCTTATATTTATACTTTAAAGTTTTTATGATAGTTTTCTATCATGGCTTTTACGCAAAATTATTATATAACTATTTTTGAAATATTTTTTATTTTTTTGCACTTACAAATAAAATTGAATTAACAAATTTTATTTTAATTTGTATTAATATTTATTATGAGTTTGTTTCAATTTTCATTATTAATTAAACTAAATTAAAAAAAGTTTAAATTTAGTTTTTATATTTCTAAAAAATGTACTAATTTGCTTTTAAAAAAGAAATAATAAAAAAAATGAAATGTAGATTGATTTTATACAAAATATGTATTTTTCTATTAATGTTTTTAGCAGTTTTATTTATAACATCAAGAACATATAATTCAAAACATATTTTTGTTTTTTCAACAATTATTAAAAGTTTTTTTGAGTTATTTGTGTTTAAAATATAAGTCATTTAAGAAATTATTAAGTATCACTATTTCTTTTTCTTAATGGTCTAGAAAGATCATAATCTCGTTTTTTTCTATCTTTATGTGCTAATTCAATTGAATCAAATAATAAATTGTTATATTTCAATATTTTTTCATACGGGATAACATCAATATTATTTTTTTTGTTAATAAAATTATCAATTAATCTTTCTGGATAATTTTTATAAATAGATTTAATTTCTGAATTTGTAACATCTTCTATTCATTGAACATTAAAATATTTTTTTATTTGATCATTATTTGTCATTACATTATGAACATCATACATGTCAATAACAACAATTCCTGATTTTGAATTTATTTTTCCATCATGCATACTAGAAGCAATTTCTCAATCAATATGTTTTCTAGATTGAGCATTTTTACCAACTAAAACAATTGTAACAGTAGTATCTTTTAAATATTCATCTCTAATTTTAATTTTTATTTGTTCGTCATCAAGTGAATCATCAATATCACCAGTATCTACAGAATCATCTTTAAAATTTGGATGTAAATCAATTATTCTTGCTAATTTTTCTTTTTGTGATTGATTTTCACTATGACTATAAGAAATGAATGTTTTAATCATTTTCACCTTCTTTTTTATATGCGATTGAATAAAAATCATTTTTTAATTCTAAAGCTTTAACATTAATTTTATTTATTCCTTGAATAATTTGATTATAGTTTGGATATTTTTTTTGTTCGATAATTTCATTTTCATAATCTTTTTCTTTTTTTTGTTTTTCAAGTCATTCTCTGTAAGGTTTTTGGTGAATTGTTAGCTCTTTTCTAAGTGTTGCATTTAAAAAATCTTCAATTTTTAAGTAGAATTTTCTTTCATTTTTTTCAATTTTGTTTAATTTTTTTAAAACATTTCTTAAAATTTTGAAGCAATCATAAAATGAATTATAAACTTCAGAAATTGAATCGTATTTTTCTTCAAACTTAAAACAAATTTTTCTGTTTGAAATCTCGACATAAGTAATCCTTGCTAAGTTAATTAATTTTCTATTTCGTAAAATTGTAAACTCTTTATTTTTAAATACTAATTTTGCTTTTCCGTTTATTATGTATTTATTCAAAAAAGAAACAATAAGTTTAATTAATATAATAATCAATAAGATAGAAATAAATGAAATAGTGTAAGGAAGACTAGATAAAAAATACTTCATTATTCATCCTTTGCAACATCACTAGTAAATGACATGCCTTTCTTATTTTGAATATTAATATCTTTTTTTGGATCATAAACAAGTTCTCTATGATAAACAATCGCATTCAAAGGAGGTTCACCTAAAAATTGTCCACTATTAGCCTTTTTTTCATTATTTTTTCAGTGCATAGCTCTAATGTTTCCAGTAAATGAAGTAATTATTCTATGGTCAATATTTCAACCTAATTCACTTTGAAGACCATATTCTTCATATTTTATAAGTGCTCCAGCTGCTCCTAAACGATATTTTTTTGGATCTTTATGCTTTATTTTTGGAGCATTATTTCAACAATAATTTAATTTTTTATTAAATTTTGGCATTTTTAATAATTCCTTTCTTATATTTTTTAAAAAACATAATATTTAAGTTATTTCTTTTTTCGAACTTTTTTAAATGGTTTTTTATTACTTGTTTTGTTATCAACAAATTTTCCTGTTCTTAGATTTTGTTCAACTCACATTTTTGTTTTAGGATTTCAATGTTGAGTGTTTTTTCTTTTATTTGTGTTTCTGTGATTTACAGTTTTTTTATTTTTTTTCATACTTCTCTCTTTTTATTTTTCATTATATCATATTTTTGTATTTTTCTTTTTTTGTTCTCTTTCTTTTTTATTATTTTTGTTTAATATAAAAAATAAATCTTTCATTTTTTTGAAAGATTTATTTATTACCTATTATTCTTTTATTTTTTAATCTCTAACATCATCATAAAATCTTCAAATAAAACCTTTTGAAGATCTTGGTTTTTTAGGGTCATTGGGATAATTATTATAATTTTTTGCAACAAAAATAATACTTTTGTAATCCACTTTTTTGTTGTGTTTTTCATTTAATCATCTCACTGCTTCAACAATATGATCAAATCCTACTATTGGTTCTCCTTCAGAATCAAAAACAATTATTTTTCTTTTATTATCATCATTTAAATTTAATAATTTTTCTTTAGCTTTTTCTGAAAATAATATATTGTGTTCATTTTTATCTTTTTCTAGTACAAATTCTCATTTGTATTTAAAATAAACCGGATAATAACCAGAAGCACATTTAAAAATACCGCTTGGAGGAATAAGTTTTTTTATATTTTCATCTTGATTTTTTAGTTTTTTAATAGCATCTAATATATTTCCTTGAAAAAATAGTTCTCCATTTTTTGTACCTTTTACTAAATAGTTATCATATTTTTTTATCATTCTTTTAGAAATAGGTTTTTGTTTTTTTATATTTAATTCATTTACTTCAAACATACTAACTTCCTTTTTTATTTCATTATAGCATTTTTTCTAATATTCTTATAATTGTTTTTATAATATTGTGTTATAATGGTTAAACCTAAAAAATTATAATAATTTAAAATTTTTAGTTGAAAGGAAAAAATGTCCAAAAGAAATAGTTTAATAGTTTGACATGTTTATTTAGTTAAAATTCCATACTATGATGTTAATATTAGTAATTATACATTCAAAGCTAGACCTTCAATATTTTACAAAGATGTAGGTGAAGATGCTGTATTTCTTCCTATTACTTCTAATCAAAATTTAGATGGTACAAAAAAGAAAGAACCAAATATTTTTCAAGTAGAAGTTAAATTTCAAAAATTTGGATTAGTTAAAGTTAATCAACCAATTTCAGTTTCTAAAAAAGCTATTATAATTCATAAAAATTTTGGCTTTAAAGTACCAATGAATAATAGACGTTCTATTATTAAAGCTTGATCTAAATTAATGAATTGACCATTAAATAAATAGCAAAACAACCTTATTTCAGGTTGTTTCATTTTTCTCTTTCAGAATAGTTACTAAATTGACCTTTTCTCTTTCAGAATGTTTACTATTAGTATTATACAAAAAATTTTATTTTTTTGTTAATAAAATAATTTATATTAGTGAAAGACAAGTTAAAATGTCATGTTATTAATTGTCACCATATTAACATTATAAGTTGTTTTTATAGGTTATTAAATTCATATAAATAAAAAATAAACATTTTATATGATAATAAAAAAAATTATTTTTTATTTTTTTTAACAATTGGTAAAAATAGAAAATTTTAACTTATCTTTTATAAATTAATTATTAAAAAAATAGACTTTTTAATGTCTATAAATGTCTATTTTTTATTTGTTTTTACAATGATCTTCATCATAATCTTCATGATCTGGATTATGTAAGTTTGAATGATTATCTTTTTCATCCTGATAAGCAGAGTTATTAGGATTTAATGAATCTGATCTATCATCGTTGTTTGAAACTGAATTACTATCATAATCTTCATCATAATTTTCATGATCGGGATTTTGTAAGTTAGCGTGGTTATCCATTTGATCTTGATAAGCAGAGTTATTAGGGTTTAATGAATCTGACCTATCATCGTTTGGAGTTCTACCACCTTTTGGACCTTTAAACATCTTTAGAGCCTCCTTTCATATGTTTTAATGAATAAGAGTGATTTATTTTAATCATATCTCTCATCATGTCATCTTCCTTTAGTATCTTTTCATCTAGGATAATTGTCAGCTTTTTGGTTATTTTCTTTAGCACTTAAAACTTGTAAATTTGACATATCATCTGTTCCACCTTTACTTAAAGGTTTTTTATGATCAACATTTCATCCGTTATTACCATTAGAATGATTCTTTTTATGAACAAATTCTCCTGTTTTATCTTTACCTGAATCTGCAAAACCAAATTGTTTATGTCAAACTTTTAAAGCTCTTTTGTGACTAAATATTCTTTTTTCAGCCATTTTTGTTTTCCTCCTTTCTTTTAGTATTTAAAAGAAATGATTATTTTTTTAGAACTAATAGTTCCAATAAAAATTATATAATTGAATTTAGCATATTTGTATATTTAATGCTAATTAATTTATTTTAATATATGTTTTTTGTATATTATTTCATTTTTTTTGAATTAATAGAATAATTATTAAAAATAAATTCTTTTAAAAACAACAAAAAACATATAACAAATATAATTTAAGTTTCAATTTTGTTAAAAATTAATAAAAAAAATCATAATTTCTTAGCTAACAGAAATTGTGATTTTTTAGCGCACTATTTAAAATATTAAGAGAAAAAATTATAAAGTTTAAATATAAATAAGAAAGTTGTAACCACTATAAAATTAAAAACCAAACACGAATCAGAAAGGTGAACCACAAATGAGAAAATTAACAAAATTAAATTAACTAAACAAGTTTTACAAGAAGGAGGAAAGGATTATCAAATGACCAAAAAAGAAATACTCAAACACGAAATGCAAAATAAACTAAATAATTTTTTCTCCAGGGAGCTTTTACTCCCAAAAATATTATATGGGAATTTTTAAAGCAATATTTCTAAAGTCTTAATTACTAAACTTAGGTATATGTTTTTTGTAAAATGTGCTATGATTTTTTTATGAATAGTTCAATTTTAAAAGTTTTTTTACTAGATAAATACATTAAAGAAAAATTAAAAGATACAAAAAACATAAAACAACACCTTAAAAAAAATAAACAAATCATCATCAAAGAAATGAATAAGCTTTATGGTCAAAATAAACTTTTAATTTTTAATAAAAAAAATAATGACCGTAATTTTTTAAACTTAATTAATAATTTAGAACGCTTAGGTTATAACTTTGCTAAAAAAAGTTTTGATGAAAAAATTTTAAAACAAAAAAATGGTCATTTTTACATTTTAAAAACTTTAATGATCATTTTATATAACTCTTCAAAAGATAGATTATTTAAAACAGAAAAAATTATTAAAATCTTAAAAAATGAGTATGATGCTTCAAAGTATTCCAAAAATTTAAAAATTTTAGTAAAAAAATATTTAAATATTTTAATGCAACATAATAAATGTTTTAACTTAAAAACTAAAAAAGGTTTTAACGGTGGATACTGAATTGAAAGAGAAAATGCAAACAAAATCAACAAGTTAAACAAAAAGCAAAGAAACGCCTTAAATGATGCTATTGAATTTGCCCTAAAAGGTCAAAACTTTCATTATGTTAAAGACTTAAGAGAAGCTCAGAGAGCACTTTATAATTCATATGAAGATTTAAAAGATCAAGATTATGAATATTACTTAGGAATCAAACATAAAAACATTAGTAAAATTGCCGATCTAACTTATGAGTTTAAAGAATATTGTATTAATAAAACTAATTTTGTAAAATTAATTTTTAAAGATTCAATTAAGGTCTTAATAGTCGTTCCGTTATTTATTGTTCATGATTCAGATGAAACCTTTTTATTTTATTTAGAAGAAGGAAAGCAAAAAGAAAGTTATTGTAACATTCTAGAAATTGAAGCTTTTGCTTTAGTTGAGAATAAAAAACTTGATGAAACCCATCCTGATTTAATCAATGCTAATAAAATCAAAATTAATTCATTAACTAAAGAAAGTTCAATTTTAAATAAACCTAACGTTAAAGTATCAATTGTTTTATCTGAAGAAGGAATTTATAAAACTAATAAAATGTTAATTATGGATAAAGAAATGAGTATAAAAAACAAAAATGAAGTAACCATTCTTTTTGAAGAAAAAGATAAAGCAATTACTTATCTTATTAATATTTTTGATCATATTGAATCATTTCTAAAAATAAAAGATGAAGAAAAAATCTTAAACGGAAACAAGTTATTTATAGAAAAAATTAAAAAGAATTTTAATAAAGTTAATGTTTAATTTAATTATTAAGTTTATTTATTTTTGATAAATCATTTTAAAATCTTCCTTAATTAACCATGTATATTAGGTTTTGAATAATTTAATTTATTTTTAATATTAAAAGTCACATCAATGTTATAAAAAATATTCCTATGAATGTTATAAAAAATATCCCATTCATGTTACAAAAAAAGTAATATTTATATTACAAAAAATAGTCCCATTAATGTTACAAAAAAAATAACATTAATGTTAAAATTTTTTTGAAAGGATTAATTATGAGGTTAGAAGAAAAAATACTTTTATTATCAAAACAAAATATAGAAAGAATTTTAAACCAAAATAAAGAAGTAAAAGGTTTTAAAAATAGAGAAATATGAAAATTAGCTGAATCTAAAAATAATTTCATTATAATGGGACTTCGTAAAATAGGTAAAACTGAGTTTTTACACCAAATTGTTAAAAATAGAATTAAAGATTCAACCAAAAATCAAAAAAAATATTTTGACGAAAATTTTAAAGATGATAAATCAAAAATTTTATATTTAAATTTACATGATGTACAACTTCTTTTTTTCAAAAAAGAAATTCCGTTATTGATAAAAACACTTATTAGAAAAAGAAAGTTTGAATTATTATTAATTGATGAAATTCAAGTTTTAGATCATTGAAATTATTTTGTTAAAGATATAGTTGATACATTTCAAAGGCAAATTCAAATTTATGCAACAAGTTCAAATTCTAATTTATTATTTAATTCAGGTGAAACCGGAGTAGGAAGATTTGATGCTAGATATTTTAGTGTACTTTCATTTGAAGAAAGTAAAAAAGTTAATAATAAAAACAATTTAGAGAGCTATATTGATTTTAATCATTTTCCAGAGTATGATTTAGTAAAATACAAAGATGAAGTATTAAATTCTGTAATTGAAAAAGCTTTTATCGATTGTAATTCTAGAAGGGACACGCTTTTAAAAGTTTTATTTCAAATTGTTAAAAATGTTGGTTGTGCCACTAATTTAAAAACTATATCTAAAAAATCTAGAGTTAATAACACACACATTAAAACTTACATTAACAATCTTATTAATGCTCAATTAGCTTTTAAAATTCAAAATATTAGTAAATCAAACCAAAACATTAAGCTTTATCCATTAATTCCAGGATTATATAATTTATTTGAAGGAAAAAATTTTTCTAGTCTAAACAAAGATGAAAAAGAGAATATTTTTGAACAATTTATTTTTATCCAAGTTTTGTCTAAAAAAACAAAATTATTTGAAAGAATCATGATTGAGTTTTATAGAGAAAAAATTGATGATAAATTTTATGAAATTAATTTTATAATCAACAACAAATTAATTGAAGTTAAATATTCAAATAAGATTGATAATTTAAATGATTACATTAAAATAGCAGTAAAATTAAGAAAAAAAGAACTTTATTTTATTTATTGTGGAGAAACCGAAACACAAAATCAAAATGAAGTTAAAATACAATTTATTAATTGAAAGGAGATTAATAAACATGGGTTTTAATGAAGATCAAAACAACATTTTAAAATATATTTCAAAACCAATGAAAAAAATCAAAAGCAAAAAACTTCCAAATCCAGAAAATGCTGGATATGATGTTTATAACGAAGCTTGAGCTATTGTTATAGCTGCTGATATTAGAAATTATAAAGACATGGTGCAACATTATGAAAGATGACAAATAATTAGAATTATTCAAGCTTTTACAGATTCATTAATTTCTTCAGTTAGTGATTCTGATCATTTTGTTGATGCTTATGTTAATGGAGATGAAGTGATTATTGTTTTTCGGGCAGAAACTGAAGAAAAAACAAGCGAAATATTTGTAAATGAATTAATAATTATAAATTCAATAGCAAATTATTTATTACCAAGACTTCTAAGCGAAAATGGTTATGATTATGAATTTAAGGTAGGAATAGGTTGTTGATTATCAGAAAATAATTCACTTATAAAATATGGCGAAAGAAAAAATAGATCATTTTTTACAACAATTGGAGATTCAATAAATTATGCTTCTGAACTTGCAAAGCTAGCAAACAAAAATTCTAATTCTCAAATTTTATATAATAATGTTTTAGTAATGAATTTAACAAGCGAAGCATTGGAAGATCATAAAAAATGAGGTTCATATCAATTTAATTTAGAAAGTCAATCAATATATGGATTTGATCTTTGTTGAGAAGAATATGCAGAATAAACAAAATAAATATAATATTAAAAATCTATTTAATGAACTTCACCTTACTAAACAAGAGTTAATCCAAGCAGAAAATAAAATTGGTTGATCAACGGCATTTTTTACAATTATTATCTCTATATTAGTAGTTATTGGATTTCAAACTAAGCAATGATTAATCATCGGTATTTTGATGACTTTCCCTAGTAGTTCTTTTTTAGTCCTTGTTTTAGCTTTAATCCCTAACATAAAATTATTTCCAGATAAAATAATAAATTCTAATGATAGGTTAAACCTTATGAAAATTAGTGTTTTTGAATACGAAAAAGTTTATCAAAATACTAACCTTGAAGAAAGTTTAATTGTAACCATTAATTTATTTTCAAAATTAGCTTTTAGAAAATATAAGTTAATTAAAATTGCTTTTTTAATTACTTTTTTTTGAATAATGATTTTTAAAATAATGTTTGATTTTTTATGAAAAAGTGAAAAATAAAATAAATCACTAAATAAAAAGCAAAACAACCTTATTTCAGGTTGTTTTATTTTCTCTTTCAGAATGTTTACTAGATATCCCTTTTCTCTTTCAGAATGTTTACTAAAAGTATTATATAAAATTATTTTGAACTTGTTGATTATAAAGTCAAAATAATTTATTTAATTAAGTTATAAAATCAATTAAAAATTTTTTTATTTTTTATACCAAAATAAACTTGCTAAAAAACATAAAATTCTTTAAGACAGAGTATAATTTTGAAATGATTGAATATATTATAAGAAGAGCAATAATTTGGGCAATAACGATTGCAATTGTTTTTGGAATTTCCAAAGCAATTGCTAATTCAACTTCTAAAGCACTTTCCAAAAGTGTTGAAAAAAAGTTGTTAGAATTAGGAGATATTAACGGCGAGAACGAAGAAGAAATAGATGAAGATCTAATAAAAGAGTTAATTGATGTTGATGTTTCAAGACATGGCGGATCTTACTTAGTTAACTTTAGAGAAAATATTTACGGAATATTTGAAACTACTTTTACCGCTAGAGGAAAAGCTGATGCAATTAAGAAACTGGGTAAAAAAATCTTTGGGTTTACTTTTGTGAATAAAAAAGTTCTTTCAAAAGAAGAAAAAGATTTCTTTTTAAGAATATGGTTTGAAACATATTCAAAAGAAATATTTGAAAGTGAATTGTATAAATTTGACGTAATGGTTGATTCGATGGAAGCAAACATTGAAAGCTTTAAGAATGATATTAAAGATTTAGTTTATCAAATTAATGATGCTAACCAACATAAATTAAGTTATAAAAATAAGATTGAAAATCTTGAATTAAAAATAGAAAAATATACAAGTAAAAATAAACCAAGAAAAGTAAAAAGAATAAAAAATAAAATCAAGGAAATTGAGTTTTTTATTAAAGAGATTGATGAAAACATTGCTTCTAAAAACCATGATCTTAACCTTTTAAAAATCGAAAAACAACAATTAGATAAAATTTTAAAAGAAAAAATTAAAGCTTTAGAAACTAAATATGAAAATCTTAAAAATCCGCAATTTGAATTAAAACAAAACAAAGTTTCATTAATTGGGTTTGAAAAATCATTTAAATTAGCCATTTAAATGATTCATTTTTTTATTAAAAAAATCCATCGAAATGAATTTTTTTAAATTAAGTTTTTTTAGTAGTTATTTTGGAACTTGTTGAACAATGCAATGAATGTTACCACCACCTAAAATAATTTCTCTTGCATAAACAGTTTCAATAGCAAAACCAGGATAAGCTTTTTGAAGTTGATCAAGAGCTTTTTGATCTCATTTTTGATCATTAAAAATGGGAACAATAAGCGCTTTGTTAGTAATTAAATAATTAATGTACGATGCAGCTTGACGGTCTCCTTCTTGTCGCGGCAGGGTACCTTCAACCATATCAACTCCAAGTGATTCTTCTTTTGTGACAAGAATGTGATTTGGAGTGTGAACTTTAATTATTTCAAAATGATCACCGTTAGCATTTGTAGTATTTTTAAGAATTTCGAATGCTTCTTTAGACCATTTATGTTGTGGATCATTTTCATCATCAGTTCAAGCAAGCAGTATTTTATTGCCAGGAGCAAAATTAGCAAAATTATCAACATGTTCATTAGTTTCATCATTATAAATTCCGTGTGGTAACCAAATTACTTTTTTAGCACCAAGGTATTTTAATAGTTTTTCTTCAATTTGCTTTTTGTTTAAATGTGGGTTTCTTCCTTTTGATAATAAACAAGCTTCAGTGGTTAAAATAGTGCCGTGTTCATCAATGTGAATTGAACCACCTTCAAGTACAAAATCTTTAGCTTTATAACGATCAATTTCGTGATAATGTGCCATTTTAATAGCTACATCAGCATCTTTGTCTCAGGGAAAATATAATCCATCATGCAATCCACCCCAGGCGTTAAATTCTCAATCAACAGCTCTAATTTCTTGTGTTTGTGGATTTTTTACTATTGTAAAACCACAATCTCTAATTCAAGAATCATCATTTGAAATTTCCAGAATTTTAACATTGTTAATTTTATCAAGATGACTTAGTGCATTAGCAAATTGAGTTTGGTTAACACCGACAATTACGAGAGTGTATTTAGCAATTTTTTTAATAACTTCAACAAAGGCATTTTGAGCTGGTTTAGCTCCGTTTCTTCAATTATCAGTTCTTTCTGGTCATAAAATTCATATATGAGAATGTGGAGCTCATTCTGGTGGCATTATAAATCCGTCATCTTTGGGATTAGTGTTTAATAATTTACTCATTTTTTATTTCCTTAGTTTGTAAACCTTTAAATTTTTTGTTGTTGATAATTGTGAATATTTTTATTTTACTATTAAAGCAAATTTTTTATAAAAATTTCTAAGAACATTAAAATTATAGTTTTTATAAAAACAGCTTAAAAAAAATTTTAAACTTTAATACTTTTTGAAACATTTAAATAATGATAAAATTAAAATAAATTATAAATAACTTAAAAAAATTTTATATTTTAATTTACGTTATTTAAAACAAAGGAGAAAAGTATGGATTTACTAGAAAAAGCAAGAGTCGATAAAGCAGATGTGTTTCTTAAAACTGCGGGAATAAATGTTTTTACAGTTGAAAAGGACATTAAAGCTGCTGAGTCTATCATTAGTTCTAATGAAAAAATTTACCTTATGGCTGCTGGAAAACTTGCACAATTTTCAAACGACCGTTTTTTAGGAATAGGAAGTCAAAATTACACGGGAACTGACACCAAAGGAGTTATTATCGTTACTGATAAAAAAGTAGCATTTGTTGATAAAAGAGTTTTTGGAAAACAATCAACAATTATTGAAGCTGAAAAAATTTCTTCAATTCAAAATGCTTCGGGAATTATCTCAGGAAGAATAATTATTAAATCATTCGGTGATCAGTATGACATTACTGATTTAAAAAAAGAAGCGGCTGCAAAAGCAGTTATTGCAGTTAAAAAATTATTAAGTAATGTTAGAACTAATTCAAATAAAGTTATCAATAATGTTTCGGCAATGGAAGAAATCAAAAAAGCAAAAGCATTACTTGATGATGGCATTATTAGTGAAGAAGAATTTAAAAAAATTAAAACTAAGTATTTAGGTTAATTTATTTTTAATAACTTAAAATTTATTAATTAAAATATTTAAACATGAACATTTTACTTTTAAACAAAGATCTTCGGATTAAAAACAACTTAGCTTTAAAAACAATTTCAAAATCTTCAAGTGATTTTTACATTTTTTATTTTTTGCAATCTAAGCACCTTAAAATTAATGCTATTCCCTCAATTAATTATTTAAAAAACAGACTTAATCTCCTTTTGCAAAAAATTAACATTAATGTTTTTGAAGTTAATGATGAAATTAAATTTTTACAATCAATTCATGACCAAAACAAAATTACAAGTATTTACATTAATGAGTGTTTTACACCGTTTGCCATCAATCGTCAAGAAAAACTTGAAAATTTTTGTAAAAAAAACGATATTAAATTTATCATTTGTTTTGATTATCTAAATTTTAAACCAGGAACAATTACAACCACTAACGGTAGTATTTCAAAAACGTTTGCACCATTTCGTCAAGTGTTTCTTAGTAAATTTAACGAACTTAAACTTTTAAATTCTTTTGCAATTAAACCACCTAAAGTTTTTAAACATAAAAATAAGGTAAATAATTTATTATTCAAAAAAATTACTACTTTTCCAATTACGCATAAACAAGTTATGGAATCAATTAAGCGTCAAGTAGATTATGCAAAACGTCGCGATCAACTTGCTGACTTAAACTTTCCGTCTAAAATTTCTACTGCAATTGGTTGGGGAGTTGTTGCTTTTACTGAAATAATTCTTTATGCTGCAAAAATATTTGGTAGTGAAAGTGACTTTGTAAGACAACTTATTTTTCGTGAATTTTACTATCATTATTATGTTTTTAATCGTAATCAATACATAATTAGTTCTAAAAAAAGGTCAAACATTTTATGACAATATGATACCTATCCATGAATTAATGATGCTAAAGATCAATCTTTTCAAGCTTGAAAAAACGCACAAACTGGTGTTAAACTAGTTGATGCAGCAATGAATGAACTTAATACAACTTTTAACATGAAAAACCGTATGCGAATGGTTGTTGCCTCTTTTTTAACAAAAGATTTAAACATTCATTGAAGACTTGGTGAGCGTTATTTTGCAAAACTTTTAACAGATTATGATCCGGTTATTAATAATCAATCATGACAATGAGCTGCTGGTTCAGGACTTGATTATCGTGGGGCAAGCAGAATTTTTTCAATTGCAAGACAACAAGAAAAACATGATCCTTATGGTTTTTACATTGACCATTTTCTTCCAAAAAACCATGTTAAATTGCTAGAATACGATCCTAAAGCGGCCTATCATAATTGACGAAAACGAAGAAGTGATTGAGCTGAAAAAAATAAATACGGGAATAACCTTTTAATGTCAAAATAGTTTTTAAAATTAATTATAATTAAAGAATGAATAAAATAAAATTTAAAGGTTTACCAATCAAACTTTTAGGAGTTGTTGATCTTGAAAATAAACAATTAAATGTTAAACTCATTGATAAAGATGATAATTTAAAACAATTAGCTGATTTTAAAAGTAACTTCAAAGTAATTTCAACTTTTCCTAAATTAAACACTTCTGTTTGTGATAACCAAACCAAAAACATTGCAAAATTAGCAAATAAATATAAAGATGTTAGCTTTATTTCAATTACGATGAATAAGCCAAAAACAATTGCAAAATGGTGTTTAGCACATGATTTAAATAACGTTGTTATTTTATCAGATGAAAAACACAAAGAATTTAGCAAAGCAACCAATTTGTTAATTCCGAAATTAAACATGTTAGCAAGAGGTTTAATGATTGTTGATCAAAACAATAAAGTTTTAAACTCTTTTTATAAAGAGGATATAGCTAGTGAACCAATGTTTGAACAGTTAGAAATTACTCTTGAAAAATTATTAGCAAAATAAATTATTTAGTTTTTATTAAAAAATCTGTCATAGCTTTTATTTTTTGATTTTGATTTGATCTATAAGGCGTCTATTTTTAAAATTATTTAGTTTATAAATGCGTTTAAAAATCATGTTAACAATGTGTGTTCCCACCATTTGTAAATTTTCGGGTAATTCATGTTCGTCAATGTCTTCAGAAAAAAAGCTGTAACCTTTAATGGTTTCGTTTGCAACTTTTTCAATATTTGAATAACCAGAGGAAGTGATTGAAAAAATGATTCCTCTTTGTTTTTCATCAAGGGCAATTTTGTTATAAATTTTTTCAATGTTTGGATTTTTACCTGAATTTGAAAAGAAAATGTAAATCATTTTTTGGTTTGGAATAATTAAGCTCATATCACTAGCCAGGTTATATAAATGAGCATCAATGTTAATTTTTCTTAACTTACGTTGAAAAAATTCAGCAATTAGTAACGAAAAACCTTCACCAAGTAAAGTTACTTTACCTTTTTTAACAATTTTAGTGGCAATAAAGTTTATAACATCATTGTTAATTTGCTCATTAGTTCGTGCGAGTGAGTAAGTAAGGTTTGAAAGCGCTATGTTCGGATTTTTGTTTTTATAAAAAAACTTTAATTCTTTAAAACCACTA
This sequence comes from Metamycoplasmataceae bacterium, assembly GCA_965263245.1. GTDB lineage: Bacteria > Bacillota_I > Bacilli_A > Mycoplasmatales > Metamycoplasmataceae > DT-68. Next base: position 245,469 of record CBDHHR010001146.1, read on the forward strand.
AAACCTTTACTCTTTGCAAAACGGGTTAAAGCAGAAGTTGAAACATGACATTTAGTTGCTACTTCATTAATGTTTTTTCAATCAACATTTTTAGTTTTTAAACAATTATTAATTTTAGTTAAATTTTCACTCATACATTTATTATAAAAATTTTTTTAACTCAAAATAAAAAAAATAAAAATTTTTTTATACAACTTATAATTTAAATTGGAGGTAAATATGAAAATTAAAGAACAACAAGTTCTTCTTGATCAAGACATAAGCAGCAAAAAAAAGCTCTTTAAAGAGATTGCAAAAACGGCTTATGAAAATAAACTAACAAGTTCAGCTAAGGCACTTGAAAAAGGTTTATGGAATAGAGAAAAAGAGGGAACAACGGGGATGAGTGATGGTTTTGCCATCCCCCATGCTAAAATCAAAGAAATTAAAGAAGCATCAATTTTAGTAATTAAACTTAAAAATACCATTGATGATTATGAAACAATTGATAAGCAAAAAGTAAAAATTGTTGTTGCGCTTTTAATTCCTGAAGAAAGTGCTAGCAAAGTGCAAATGAAGCTTCTTTCTGCCGTTGCATTAAAGCTTGGAAACGCGACTTTTGCTAAAAAACTAAAACAAGCAAAAACCAAAAAGGCAATTATTGAATTGTTCAAATCAGTTGATTTTAACATTAAAAAACCAAAAGCAATTGATTCTAGCAAAGCAAAACTTAAAATTGTCGGAATAACATCTTGTGCTGCAGGTATTGCTCACACTTACATAGCACGGGATAATCTTATTAAAGCAGGAAAAAAACAAGATTATCAAATAAGAATTGAAACACAAGGAGCAGTTGGCTCAGAGGACACCCTAACCAAAAAAGAAATTGACGAAGCAGATTATGTGATTATCGCTAGTGATATTGACGTTGATCTTAGTCGTTTTTCAAATAAAAAACTTTACCGTGATTCAGTTCATACAGCTGTTAAGGAACCAGCTCAATACATTCAAAAAGCACTAAAAAAAGCAAGTGTTTATAAAGGTTCTTCAACCAGTTCACAAACAATGTCAAGTAGCAGTGGTAATAAAAAATTCATTACCCACGTTATGAACGGAATTTCATGAATGATTCCGTTACTTGTAGCTGCTGCAATCTTAATAGCAATTCCAAGTATTGCCGGAGCAATTGTTGGTAAAAGTGAAATTGCTACCTCAGGTAGTTGACAACAAATGGTCGACAATGACCTTGATTCACCAATATGAAAATTCATGTACTTCATGATTAAAATTGGGTGGCAATCAATTTCATTAATGTTCCCAATTTTTGCTGCCTTTACAGCATTTTCAATTGGGTCAAAACCAGCCTTTGTTCCTGGTTTAATTGGAGGATTTTTATCTAAACCTTCACTTCTTTATCAATCTTCTTTTAGTGATTGATTTACATCAGGATATCCTTATTTAGATAAAACTTCAGGATTCTGGGGAGCACTAATTATCGGAATTTTAATTGGATACATTATTAAATATTCTAATTATTATATAAAACTTCCTAAAAAAGTACAAGCATTAAAACCAATGCTAATTCTTCCCACAATTGGAGTTTTAAGTACTGTTATTTTAATGGTGCTAGCAATTAATCCAGCATTTGGATTATTAAACGAACAACTAATTGAATTAGCTAAATCAAGTGGAAAATCAGGTGAGTATGTTCTTGCTCTAATTATTGCACCAATGACAGCCTCTGACCTTGGTGGGCCAATCAACAAGGCTGCTGTTGCAACACAATACTCATTCTATGAGTCTAGAACATTTTCACTTACAATTAGAGTAATTCCAACAATCACTCCATCAATTGGACTTGGAATTGCTGCCTTAACAGATAAATATCTTTGTGGAAGAAGAGTGTTTGACGATGATGTTCGTGTAGCAGCACCTAACTCAATTATTCTAGCTTTACTTGGTATTTCAGAAGGAGGATTACCTTTCTTATTCAAACGTCCTTGAATCACTATGCCAGTGAACATGCTTGGTGGATTATTTGGTTCTTTTGTTGGGATTTTAACTGGAACTCAACAATGATTCCCAGATAGTGCGATTTGAGCATGACCATTTGCATCTCCGGTTTGAGGAATGCTACTTGGAATTTTTGTTGGATCAATGTCAACCGCTTTAATGCATATCTACTTGAGATATTTCTTATCTAAACTTGGTAAAATTCATATTAACGCAAAATACAATTTAGCCAAGGGAATTGTAAATGTCAAAAAAGTTAAAATCAAAAAATAACGTTCACGTCATTCATCACACCCACTGGGATTTTGAATGATATTTTACAATGCATGATACTGATGCATTGCTTAATTTTGATATTAACCACATTCTAGATAAATTAGAACAAGATCCAAAAAAAACCTTTTTGTTTGACGGTCAAACAGCACCTTTTGAAAATTATAAAAATGATTCTTTCAAATTAAAAAGAATTAAAAAATTGGTCAAAAACAAACAATTAAAAATTGGACCTTGATACAGTCAACCAGATATGCGACAGACAACCGAAGAAGGACTTATTCGTAATTATGAATACGGTTCATATTTTGTGGGTCTAAAAACTGATCATTACGATTACATATACACCCCAGATTCGTTTGGTTTTTCTGAAAATATTCCAATCATTTATAAGTTTTTAGGCAAAAAAAACGCTCTTTTATGACGTGGTGTTAATCGCGAAATAATTAATGATAACCCTTATTTTGAATGAAAAGCTAGTAATGGTGATAGTGTTAATGTTTACAACATGGCATCCGGATACTTTGTTGGTAGGTATTTATACGATGATGATTCCATTAATGATCTTTATAAAAACAATCTTTTACCATCTATAAAATACCAGTCACATTTTGGTAAGTACAAAGAAATTGCCATTCCAACTGGTGGTGATCAACAACCATATAATGAAAAATTAGATAATGCAATTAAAAAACTTAACCAAAAAAAAGATGGTAATAACTACTTTCTATCAACCTGAAATGATTTTTTCAAAGCTTTTGTTAAGCAAAATCAAAGTCAGAAAAAAATTTCTTACAACGGACAGTTAGTTTATGCTTTCGGAGGAAGACTTCATAAAACAATTGGGAGTCATCGTCCAGATATTAAAGAGTTAATCTTTAAAACTGAACTTAGTCTTTCAAGAGTTTTAGAACCTTTATTCATGCTTTCATCTTTAGGAAGAAATAATTATCCGCAGGTGCAACTTGATGCAATTTGAAAAAAACTTTTACTTTCACAAGCACATGATTCATATGCAAGTTGTAATTCTGATCAAGTTAATGACCAAATTAAAAACCGGTTATTGATTGCAAAAAATAAATTTGAAGCAAATAAAGACATGTTAATAAGACTTATGTCTAAAAATTCTAAAAATGATACAATTTCAATTTTTAACCCAACAAATTTTGAAGGTAACAACCTTTTTAAAATCTTAGTTGCAACTAAGTCAAAAAACTTTGATATAGTTGATGAAAAAAATAATAAAATTGATTTTATCATTGAAAAAACTCAATTGCAAAACGGCGGTAAAAAAGTTATTTATACTGGTAATGGAGAAAAAGAAATTCCTAAAGATAACTATTTTTTAAATCAAGTTTTAGCATTAGTAAACGTTAATGATTTTTCAATTAAAAAACTAAAATTAGTTGATCGTAAAAATAAGGTAAACAACCTAAAAGTTTCTAAAATAATTAATATTGAGTATAATAAAAAACAATTTTTTGTTAATGATAACAAAAAATCTTACCAACTTGATTTAATGTTTAAGTTAGATAACGGTGATGGTTATGATATTGACATTTTAGAAGAATATTCATTTTTTGCTTTAAAACATGCTTTATTATTAAATAAAGAAGTAAAAACAAACAACGGAATTAAAATATCTAAGTTTAGTTTTGAAATTAATTTGCCAAAAAATACTAGTGAGTGAAAAGAAAAAAAAGAGTCACAAAAAACAAACTTTTTAATTACTTTTATTGAAATCAAAGATGAACTAAAAGTTAAGTTAAAGTTTCAAAATGTTCCTTATAACATTTTATGTCAACTGATGATTAAAAATTTTACCAACCAAAAAGATCATCTTGTAGCATCTTATGCTGGAATTGTTAAAAGAAAAAATGATGTTAAAAATAATGTTAAAAACAAAAAAAACTTGTTACGTGAAACTATAAATAATTTTGACATTGCTCACGGTTATATTAAATCACCTTTTCTTGATGTTGCTAGCTTAAACATTCGCGAGTACCAAATTAAAAATGATCAAGACCTTATTTTAAACGTTTTTAGAACCCCAGATGTTTTAGGACGGGAAAACTTAAAAACAAGACCCGGAAGAGCTAGCGGACTACCTGATATAACAATTTTTACACCAAAAACAAAAAATGTAATTAAAGAGGTAGAATTTGCTTTTAACGTTTTTGTTCATCAGGACAATCATTTTAAATATGTTGAAAAGATGTTAATTGAAAAATTAACAAGACATAACCAAAATTTATATCGTTACCATAATCGAACTGAAACTTGAACATTACCAAACATTAAAATTAGTGATTCGTTTATTGACAATTACATTAATGTTCCAATAAATTTAAACATTATTGCTTGATATTATCATGATAATAATGAGATAATAAGAATTAACAACCCGAGTTTAAAAAAAATAGTTGCAAACTTAATTATTTTTGGTTCTCATAAGAAAGTGATTTTTAAAGCAAATGAAATTAAGGAATTCAAACAAAGAAAAAAAGCTCATAATTTTTAGAGTTAGATTATTTAATAAATCTCTTTATGCAGCTATTGTTTTTTCAGCACTAATTTTTGCAATTAGCATTGTTGCTTTTTTTGCAAACGCATTAGTAATTGCAATCCCCACACTAATTGTTTCATTAATTCAATTATTAGCTGAAGGTTATGTGCTTATTAAAGTCAATGAATCATGAATTAATAATGACAAAATTAATTATTATCGTAAATGTTTAATTTATTTATTTGCTTTAACTTTGAACATTTTAGGATTAATATACTTTGCTTTAACAATTAAAAAAGTTTAAAATAAAAACAAGGAGACCAACTTCTCTTTGTTTTACAAAAATTTTGTGATAAGTTAATACCATGGTTTTTATCCAAAATGATTATACTTTATTTTTTAATTTTTTAATAATTTGTAAAAATTTTAGTAAAAAACAAATATTTAAAAATCTTTATTTTAGTAAATAATAATCATAAAAACAACTAATATTTAATTTATGTTAACTAAGTATTTTTTAATTTTTTTATTATTATCATGTGATAAAATAATATAACATATTTATGTTAAACAAAAATTATCGGAGAAGTAGCTCAGCTTGGTAGAGCTCTACGTTTGGGACGTAGCTGTCGCAGGTTCAAATCCTGTCTTCTTCACCATTGGGGGGTTAGCTCAGCTGGCTAGAGCGCCTGCTTTGCACGCAGGAGGTCGTGGGTTCGAGTCCCATACTCTCCACCAATGGCTCTGTAGCTCAGACGGTTAGAGCGTCCGGTTCATATTCGGGAGGTCATGAGTTCAATCCTCATTGGAGCCACCATACGGAATTATTCCACCTTGGTTCTATAGCTCAGTTGGTTAGAGCAACCGGCTCATAACCGGTCGGTCACAGGTTCAAGTCCTGTTGGAACCACCATGTAAAAAACACGAGTTAATAGCTTGTGTTTTTTATTTAAAAATCTTTTAGCAAATTAGTATAAATCAATAACTATTTTATTTTTTATTATAATTAGTAAGAGAAAAGGAGAATAATATGCAAAAAGTTTTATACATTTATGTTTCACCACTTATGACAAACCCTAAAGGTTCTACATGTTCAGTAGCTGTAGATTTATTTAAAACAGAGTATGAAAAAGCAAATCCAGACCATGAAAGCATTATTTTAAACTTAAATAAAGCTGAGGTTGGAAGCAAAAATTTAACTGCAGATAATTTTCAAGAATTTTTTAGTGATGGACTTTGTGACAAGCACATTGATTTATTAAAATCAGTTAATAAAGTTGTAATTGGCTCACCAATGACTAATTTTAATTATCCCGCTGTTTTAAAAAATTATTTAGACCACATTCTAGTTGCCAACAAAACTTTTAGATATAAGTATGACGGAAAGGGAGAATCAGAAGGACTTTTAAAAAATTTAAAAGTTCAATTGTTAATGTCTCAGGGAGCTTCCTTAGGATGATATCCTTTTGCTTCACATGTTGATGCTTTAGTGGGAACTTGAAATTTTGCTGGAGCAAAAGTTGTAAAACCAATTTTAATTGACGGAACTAAAATTCCTGAAAACATCAATAAAACCGCAGAAGAACAAGTTGAAAAGTTTAAAGAATTAATCATTAAAGCTGCAAAAGCATTTTAAAAATTAAAACTCTTTATCATCAACAATAATTTCTTTTATTTTTTCTAATGAATAGTATTTTCTATCATCAGTTTTAGCACCAATTTGTTTTACAACAAAATCAAAAGCTCTATAAACACCAGCTTGTGAATAACCTTTAGAAACAAGTTTTTTAATTATATATTTTTTATTTAATTTGTAATATTGAAAAAAATATTTTAAAATTTTTCCTTGCAAAGGATTTTTTTGCATATTAATTCTACGAGAAAAGTTAATTCATAATTTAGTAATAGATTTTATTTTTATTATTAATTCATTTTGTATTTTTACTAATAAATTAACAAAATATTCTGTTCAAGCTTTTCAATCATTGTTAATTTGAACATTTTGAAGTTGATTATAATATTTTTCTTTATTCTTATTAATAACATTTGAAAAGTTAATTAATATTTTTCTTTTTGGAAAAACCATTTTAAAAATTAAAGTAAGTAGTAATCTTCCGATTCTACCATTACCATCACTAAAAGGATGAATAGCTTCAAATATCGGATGAAAGGCAATAATCTCATTTCAACAAGGTTCTTTATTTTTTATTTTATTTGTAATTATTTCACATAAATTATTTAAATAATTTTCTTTTAAAGAAGGTTTGATTGGAATTAAAGTTGCATTTTTTAAGTTTTCTTCTAATTTTAAATTATAGTTTCTTTGACCAATTCAATTTGGATGATTATCATCATTTATAATTATTCCAGGTTTAATTTTTTTTCTTATTTTTTTAGAATCAAACGTAACATTAAATTTGCTATTGCTATTTTTTAAATAAAGTTCTTTATGCATATTTCTAATACTATCTTTTGATAGAAAAAAAGTATCATTATCAATTTCTTTGAGTGATTTTTTATAAAGGTTTATTAAATTTCTAGTTTCTCAAGAAAAAACATTATCAATTTTTTCAATATCATAGGAAAGATCTTCAAATTGAGTTTTTGATCCTTCAATCAAACTAGATATTTGAGCTTCTCTATCTACTAAATTCATTAGTAAAATAGAATAATTGATTTCTTTTAAAGAAAAATTTATAATTTCTTCAAGTCTTCCTCAATTAAAATTAAAATTAATTATTTTTTCTTGTTGTTTATCTGAAAGTTTTATTTTTACATTTGAAAGTTTTTTGATTTTTGCATAATTTTTAAATTTTTCAACATTTTTTATAACCATTTTTTATAACCATTTTTATATCCATATATATTATTTTATCACTTTATCATTTTTTTGAGAAAAATGAGAATTATTTTATCACTTTATCATTTTTTTAATAAAAACAAAATTTATTTTATCACTTTATCATTTTTTTGAGAAAAATGTAAATAGTTTTATCCTAAAAAATTTATTTTTATTTTTTGTATAATTTAAAAGCATTAAATTTATGTACTGCGTGGACAGATGGCCGAGTGGTTTAAGGCACTAGTCTTGAAAACTAGCATAGGGTAACCTCTATCCAGGGTTCGAATCCCTGTCTGTCCGCCATTTTTTTTATGTAAATTTTTAGTATTTGTTTTTCCTAAATTAAATTAACATTAAAAGGGTAAAATAAAAAAGTTGTTATAATTTTTTAAAAAGGAAGTTTATGTCATTAAAAGCAGGAATAGTTGGACTACCAAATGTTGGAAAATCAACATTGTTTAACGCAATAACAAATTTACAAGTTGAAGCTGCTAATTATCCTTTTGCCACAATTGAGCCTAATGTGGGAGTTATTGAACTCAAAGACCAAAGACTAATTAACCTTGCTAAAATAGTTAATCCAAAAAAAATTATAAGTGCAACGTTTGAATTTATTGACATTGCCGGACTAGTTAAAGGCGCTTCAAAAGGTGAAGGTCTTGGTAATAAATTTTTATCTAACATTAGAGAAGTAGATGCTATCATTCATGTCATTAGGTGTTTTGAAGATCAAAACATTGCTCATGTTTCAGGTTCCATTGACCCAATAAGAGACATGAAAGTTATTAACCTTGAACTTCTTTTTGCTGATATTGAAACGATCCAAAGAGTTTTACAAAGGGTTGAAAAAAAAGCAAAAAACAGTAATAATAAAGCTTTAATTTTTGAAATGAACCTTGCTTATAAACTTAAAGATTTTTTTGATAAAGAAGTTGCTGCACGCGACATTAATTTTTCTGATGAAGAAAAAAAGGTTGTTAAGAAGTGAAAACTTTTAAGTTTAAAACCAATTTTATACGTTGGTAATATTTCTGAAGACAACATTTTAAATTTTAAAGCAAATAAAAATTATCAATTGTTAGAAAACGAAGCTAAAAAGCAAAACGTTTTTTCAATTCCAGTTGCAATTGAAATCGAAAAAGAACTTTCGCAACTTGATGAAAAAGAAAAAAAAGAGTTTTTACAAGAACTGGGAATTAAAGTTTCTGGTCTTGATAAGCTCACAAGAAAATCATTTGAACTTCTTAACCTTGCAACTTATTTTACAGCTGGAGAAAAAGAAGTTAGAGCTTGAACGTTTAAAAAAGGTTTTAATGCTGCTCAGTGTGCCGGAATTATCCATAGTGATTTTGAAAAAGGATTTATTAAAGCAGAAGTTATTGCTTACAAAGACTATGTTGAAAATAATGGTGAACAAGGAGCTAGAGAATCAGGAAAATTAAGAATTGAAGGTAAAGAATACATTATTAAAGATGGAGATGTTGTACATTTTAAATTTAACGTATAAAAAATTAAAAAAAATAATCAATTTAATATGATTTAATTTAATTTTTTATTAAAAACTCTAAATTATTCTTGATTATTATTTTTGCTTAAAAAAATTTTTAACCCTTTAAAATAAGCTTTTTAGCTTATTAAATGAACTTTTTTTTTTTTTTGCAAGGAGACATTTTATAATCTAAATTGTATAAGGAAAATTATGAAATTATCAAAAACTAAAAAAATCATTTTATTAGGAGCTTCGATTGGAATTTTAATAACTTCAATTGTTGTGCCTATTGTAGTTCTTAATAATAATGAAAATAATGATCAAGAAAAGCAAAATAAAAAAGATGTTGAAAGTATAATTAAAATTCTTGAAAAAGTGAATAATAAAATTATTTTTTTACCAAGTGATTCAACCGGAAATATTATTGCTAGTGCAAAAAATAAAAATGCAATTATAAAAAAATTAAGAGAATTAATTTATCCTTCAAATATTAACGGAAAAGCAAACCATTGAAGTTTAAAAGGAACAACAATAGAAATTTCAATGGATCTTGATGCACCAATTTCAACAACTCCTCAAAATATCATTGTATCAATTACTAAAAATAACGAAACAACTCTTAAAACAATAAAAACTTTCCAAGTAAAAAGAGATTTTACTGCTAGTGAGGATATATTAGCAATTAAAAAGATTCTTGAATCTAAAACTGGAAATGATTTAATAATTGCTCTTCCGAGCGATTCAACTGGAAACATTATTGCAAAAATAGAAAATAAAAATGCAGTTGAAAAAAAATTAAGAATGTTAATTGATTCTTCAAATACAAGTGGTGATCCTAATCATGCAAGTTTAAGAGGAACAACAATAGAAGTTTCAATGATTAGTGATGCACCAATTTCAACAACTCCTCAAGATATTTTTGTGTCAATTCGTAAAACTGGTGGAGTAACTTTTTCAACATCAAAAACATTTCAAGTAAAAAGAGATTTTATTGCTAGTGATGATATATTAGCAATTAAAAAAATTCTTGATTCTAAAAGTAGAGAAGATTTAATAATTACTCTTCCAATTAGTTCAACTGGAAGCATTATTAATAATCCAATTAATAAAAATGCAATTGAAAGAAAAGTAAGAATGATAATTGATCCTTCAAATACAAGCGGTGATCCTAATCATGCAAGTTTAAGGGGAACAACAATTACTCTTACAAAAGTTATACCTCCTCTTGCTAGTAATGATTTAATTTCTAATTTAGTTCTTAAAGTTATTGTTATAACAATTAGTAAAACCAATGGAACTAGTTTAACTTTTGAAGGTTTTAGTGTTTGAAAAAGTTAAACGTTAACGTTAATAAAATTAATTTATCTAATAATTTAATTTCAAACAAATTTTTTTAATTCAAAAAAATCTTAAAGTCTTTAAAATAAGCTTTTTAGCTCATTAAATGAACTTTTTTTTTTTTTTGCGAGGAGACATTTTATAATTCCAAATATAAAGGAAAATTATGAAATTATCAAAAACTAAAAAAATACTTTTATTAGGAACATCATTAGGAATTTTAGCAACCGCAGTTGTTATTCCATTAATGTTGCTTAATAATGATCAAGATGAACAAAATAAAAAAGATGTTGAAAGTGTAGTTAAAATACTTGAAGAAAAAAATGATGAAGAAAAAATAATTACTTTACCTAGTGATGCAAAAGGTAAAATTATTGCTAATAATCAAGCAAAAATCATTGCAAAAATTAAAACTTTAATTGGTGCATCAAATTTAAAAGAAGTAAAAATTGAAGTTTCAATGGATCAAGACCAAAATATTTTAACAACTAAACAAGAAATTACAATTAAAATTTCAAAAGGAAAATATTCAAAAAAAGTTTCTTCTGCAAAAGCTTATTTTGTTAAAAGAGAGCAAAATGATCAAGAAATTACTGCTGACATTAATAGTGTAAAAACTGCTTTAACTAATTTAACTTCAAAAGACTTAAAACTTTTTACTAAAAAAATTGATAAAAGCATTAATGCTAATAAAGAGATTATTTTAAATATTCTTAAACAAGTAGAGGGTTATTCAAAGATTGATTTTAAAGAAGTAAAAATTAAGGTAAAAGATGATGCTAGAAACTTACCTTCAAGTAATCAAAGTCCTATAAACATTACTTTTATTCTTTCAAAAGGAAATGTTACTCCAGTTGAAATTAGTATTTTTACAATTAAGCAACTTGATAGTGTAGAAGTTCGAAATATTAGAAATAAACTTAACCAAATAAAATCCAACTTAGAAAGTTTAAGTCCAAAAATAGTAAATGTTGATGCTCCTAGTTCAAATAAAACAATCACTCACAATAAAGAAGCAATTAAAAATGCAATCCAGAATTTAAATGGTTATAATTCAATTGATTTTGGTGAAGTTTCTTTAGAAATAAAAGATTCAAATAATAATTTACCAAGTAATAATCAAGAAGCAATTAGTATTATTTTAATTCTTTCAAAAAATAATGTTAGTGTTGAAGTTCAAGGTTTTAGTGCTAAGCAAATGTTATTTTCAACAACTATAAATAATGAAATTATTGCAATAAAAACAATTCTTGATAGTAAAACTAATGAAGATTTAATAATTACTATTCCGAGTAATTCAACGGGAAAAATTATTGGAAGTAGAATTAATAAAATTGCAATTGAAAAAGAATTAAGAAAATTAATTGATCTTTCAAATACAAATGGAAATCTTAATCATTCAAGTTTAAAAGGAACAACAATAGAAGTTTCAATGAATGTTGATGCATCAATTTCAACAACTCCTCAAGACATTATTGTATCAATTATTAAAAGTGGTGGAAGAACTCTTACCACAAGAAAAACATTTCGAGTAAAAAGAGCTTTTACTGCAGATGAAGACATAGCAGCAATAAAAAATATTCTTGATTCTAAAAGTAACAATGATTTAATAATTACTCTTCCGAGTAATTCAACCGGAAGAATAATTGGAAGTAGAATTAATAAAATTGGAATTGAAAAAGAGTTAAGAAAATTAATTGATTCTTCAAATACAAATGGAAATCCTAACCATGCAAGTTTAAGAGGAACATCAATACAAGTTTCAAAAAGTCCTGATGCAATAATTTCAACAACTTCTCAAAACATCATTGTATCAATTATTAAAAGTGGAGGAACAACTCTTACCACAAGAAAAACTTTTCAAGTAAAAAAAGTATCTTCTGGTTATGAAGATATACAAGCAATAAAAAAGATTCTTGAATCTAAAACTGGTAATGATTTAATAATTACGCTTCCGGGTAGTTCAACCGGAAGAATTTTAGATAATCAAAATCAAGATGAGATTATAAAAAAATTAAGAATATTAATTGATCCTTCAAATGTTAATGGAGAAGCTAATCATGCAAGTTTAAGGGGAACTAATGTGTTTTTCAATGTTAGAATAAATGAATTAATTTCAAGTATTCCTCAATATATTGATGTATATATTTCAAAAAGATCTGAAGCAACTATTGCAATAGATCAAACTTTTCAAGTAAAAAAATTGACTTAATAATTAATAATTCAATTAATAAAAATGTAATCTAAAGAGAAATAAGACAATTAATTGACTCTTCGAATAATAGTAATAATGTTAATCATTCAAATTTACTTAGAACAACAATTACTTTTACAAAAATATTTTTAATTTCACATAAAGAAAGTAGTTTAATTTCTTACAAAGTTAAACCTATTGTTATAACAATTAGTAAAACCAATGGAACTAGTTTAAAATTTAATGGTTTCGTTTTTACAAAATATTTTTAAAATTATTTTATAAATATTTTTAATTCAAAAAAATCTTAAAGTCTTTAAAATAAGCTTTTTAGCTCATTAAATGAACTTTTTTTTTTTTTTGCAAGGAGACATTTTATAATTCCAAATATAAAGGAAAATTATGAAATTATCAAAAACTAAAAAAATACTTTTATTAGGAACTTCGATCGGAATTTTAACTGTTTCAGTTGTAACACCATTTGTTATTTTAAAAGATGACGCAAAAGATAAAAAAATTATTTTAAATGATGTTCAAAAAGTTATTAAAATTTTAAGAGAAAGAACTCAAAATAAAAAAATAATTGAACTTGAACATGATGCAAAAGGTAAAATAATTGCTGATAATGAACAAAAAATAGTTACAAAAATAAAGAAATTAATTGGTGAAAGTAATTTAAAAGATGTAAAAATTGATGTTTTAATGGAAAATGATAAAGAAATATCTACTACTAGTCAAAAAATTATGGTTCAATTTTCAAAAGAAAAAAGTGTTGAAAAAATATCTAACTTACTTGTTAGAAGAAAATATAATAGCAACGAATTAGATATTCAATCAGTAAAAAATGCTTTAAAATCTTTAAGTTTTAAAGAAGTAAATGTTTATACTGAAGGAGCAATAGATAAAAAAGTTACATCCAATAAAGAAGAAATATTAAAATCAATTAAAAAATTAAATAACTTTTCAAAAATTGATCTAAAGGGAGTAAATATTGTAGTAAAAGATTCTAATAAGCTTTTACCCACAAATGAAAATTCTGGTGTTCCAATTACTCTTATTCTTTCAAAAAGAGGTGCTTTAAATTTTGAATTATCAGGTTTTAGTGCTAAACAAATGTCTAATTTAACAATTGAAAAAATCAAAAATGATATTGAATTAGTAAAAATTAGTTTAAGTAATTTACTTCTTAAAGAAGTAGAAGTTTATGTACCAAGTTTTGATAAAAAAATTACAACCAATAAAGAAGAAATATTAAAATCAATTGCAAGGTTAAATGGTTTTTCAAACATTGATTTAAAGGGAGTGGCTATCGATGTTAAAAATTCTAATGATTTACTACCATCAAATGAAACTTCAACTGTTCCAATTACTCTTATTCTTTCAAAAACAGGTGCTCCAAATGTTGAATTATCAGGTTTTAGTGCTAAACAAATGCCTAATATTGAAATAGTAAAAATAGCTTTAGAATCTTTAAGTGTTAAAGAAGTAAATGTTTATACTGAAGGTGCAATAGATAAAAAAATTACAACCAATAAAGAAGAAATATTAAAATCAATTAAAAAATTAAATGGTTTTTCTAGCATTGATTTGAACGGAATAAACATTGAGGTAAAAAATTCTGATGATCTTTTACCTTCAAATAATGATTCTAGCATTCCAATTACTCTTATTCTTTCAAAAACAGGTGTTTCAAATCTAGAAATATCAGGTTTTAGTGCCAAACAAATGTCGGATATCGAAATGGTAAAGACAGCTTTAGAATCTTTAAATAACAAAGAATTAATGGTCTTTACAAAAGAATCATTAACTAAAAAAATTACAAATAACAAAAGAGAAATATTAAATGCTATTAAAACTTTAAATAGTGATTTTTCAAACATTGATTTAAAGGGCGTAACTATTGATGTTAAAAATTCTAGCAAACTTTTACCAACAAGTGAGAATCCTGGTGTTCCAATCACTCTTATTCTTTCAAAAAGACGTTTTTCAAATTTAGAAGTATTAGGTTTCAGTGCTAAACGAATGTCTACTAGAGAGGAAGGAGAAAAATTAACACAAGATCTTGAATCAGTAAAAACAGCTTTAAAATCTTTAAGCATTAAAGAAGTAAATGTTTATACTGATGGTGCAGTAGATAAAAAAATTACAACTAATAAAAAAGAAATATTAAAATCAATTAAAAGGTTAAATGGTTTTTCTAACATTGATTTAAAAGGAGTAAACATTGAAGTAAAAAATTCTGATGATCTTTTACCTTTAAATAATGATTCTAGCATTTTAATTACTCTCATTCTTTCAAAAAAAGGTGTTCCAAATGTTGAATTATCAGGTTTTAGTGCCAAGCAAATGTCTATTTCTCAAATGGCTAATTTTGATATTAATCAATTAAAAAACGTTTTAGAAAATTTTAAAGATGAAGTTCTTTATTTAACAACTAATTATTTAGATAGAAAAACAAGTAGTCTTAATCATTTAGATATTGTAAAGGCTTTTAAAAGATCAAGAAACATAATTTATAATGAAAATTTATTTAACAAAGTTCAATTAAGCGTTAAAGAAAATTTTAATATTTCTAGTAACACTATAAAAATGGGTAAGACAATAACTACCATAATTATTTCAAAAACAAATGGTTCAAGTGTAGAAGTTGAAAATTTTAGATTTTATTTATTTACAGAAAATGCTCAAAGAGGATACAATGTAGAAATTCCAAAAGTAGTTAATGCTTTTAATAATTTAAACAAAAAAGAATTAAATATTTATACTGGAAATAGTGTTGATAATAAAATTACAACCAATCAAGAGAAAATATTAAAAGCAATTAAAAAATTAAATGGTTTTTCAAATATTAATTTAACAAATGTAAACGTTAAAATTTTAAATTCTGAAAGTTTAATACCTAAAAATAATGAATCAAGTACTCCAATTACCATTTTATTAGGTTTTTATTCATACAACATTTTTAATGTAAAGATATCAGGATTTAGTGTTAAACAAACAAGTTCAAAACAAAATGAAATTGATGTTTTATCAATTAAAAACACTTTAGAATCATTAAGTAATAAAGAGATAGAAATTTATGATGAAAACGCTTTAGATAAAAAAATTACAACTAATGAAGAAACAATATTAAAATCAATTAAAAATTTAAATGGTTTTTCAAACATTGATTCAAACGATGTAACAATTGAAATTAAAGACTCTTCAACATTAATTGGTTCTAATGTTTTTAAACCATTTGTAATCATTATTTCAAAAGGACAATTTCAACAAGAAGTAATGGGATTTAAGGTTAAATGAATTACCGAAGACATTAAAATTATTAAACATTTTTTAATAAATGATATAAAAGATAAAAAAATTTGGTTAGAAATTTATGGTTATCGAAATAAAAAATTAAGAACAATTACTCAATCTAAACAAGAAATTTTAAAATATTTAAAACAAAAAAATGCTTTTCCTAAACAATTAAGAGAAGTAAATTTAAAAATAAAAAATTCAAATGAAAACATTATGAGTGTACTTTTTAGTTTTGAAAAATTCAAATGAAAAAAATTTACCATTATTATTGAGAAAAATGGTTTTGAAGAAAAGATAGAAAATTTATTTGAAGTTGCGTCTTATTAATTTTAAAAATTAAAAATTTTTGTTTTTTAAATTATTTTTAAGTTCTTGAACTTTATTTAATTTTTCTCAAGGAAGATTAAGATCCTCTCTACCAAAATGACCAAAAGTTGCAGTTTGTAAGTAAATTGGTCTTTTTAATTTAAGTTGTTCAATTATTCCTTTAGGTGTTAAGTCAAATGTTTTTAATATTAGTTTATGAATTATTTTTTTATCTATTTTTTCACTATCAAAAGTGTTTATTGAAATTGATATTGGTTTTTCAATTCCGATTCCATAAGAGATTTGAATTTCAATTTCATCAGCTAATTTTGCTGCAACAATGTTTTTTGCAACCCATCTAGTAGCATAAGCAGCTGAACGATCAACTTTTGTATAATCTTTTCCAGAAAAAGAACCCCCACCATTATGAGCTTTTCCACCATAAGCATCAACATTAGGCTTTCTTCCGGTTAAACCAGCATCTGCAACCGGACCACCTATTGTAAAATTTCCGGCCGGATTAATGTAAATTTTAAAACTGTTGCTTAAATTATATTTTTTAGTTACAAATTTAATAATGTTTTTTTCTATAAAGTTATTAAACTCTTTTTGATTAAAGTCTTTATCATGTTGTATCGACATTATGATCGTATCAACTTTGGGATTTTTTTTATCTAAATAATCAATGGTTACCTGTGATTTCATATCTGACTTTGCTCATTTAAACTTTTTTTCTCTTCTTAATTTTTCCGCTTTTTTTACTAGTTCATGAGCAATAGTAATTGGAAGCGGCATGTATTGAGAAGTTTCATTAGTAGCATAGCCAAACATAATTCCTTGATCTCCAGCTCCTATGTGACCATCTTTTTTATCAACTCCAAAATTTATTTCTTTTGATTGTTCGTTAATATTTTCGATTATTGAAAAATCTTTTTCTGTATAACCAAGTGGAAATAAAATTTCTCATGTTGTTTTTACAATGTCAACATATCCACTAGTGGTTAATTGTCCACCAATAGAAATTTGACCATTTGTTATCATAACTTCAATTGCTACTCTTGCATCTTTGTCTTTTTTTAAAATTTCATCCAAAATTGCATCAGCAATTTGATCACATATTTTATCGGGATGACCAGCGCCAACTGATTCACTTGTAAATAATTCTTTCATAATAAAAATCCCCTTTAATATACAAGGAGATTTTATGATTGTTTTACATGTTAGTATAAACCCTTGTCTCCACCTAACTAAATAGGTTGGCACGTGCATTGACTAGTTAATCACGAATCTCAATGTATTTTATAACTTTTTTTACTAATTCATTATATAGTAAAATTTTTTTAAACCAAAACAGATAAATTTCTTATTTGAATCATGCAAGGATTTATTGTTTAGTTTTTACAATGAAAAATTTTATTTAATAGTAAATTTTAATTTTGGTATAATTTGGTTAAATATGACACATAGCGGGATGGAGCAGTATGGTAGCTCGTTGGGCTCATAACCCAAAGGTCGTTAGTTCAAATCTAACTCCCGCAACCAATGATTAATTTCGCCAAAAAAAAAAAAATCTAAGAATTTATTTCTAAAATATTCTTAAACATAAAATATCTAAGCTAAGATATTTTTTTAAAATCATTATGTAAATTTATGATAGTTTTAAACTTATTTTTAATAAAGTTTTTTTGATTTTTTTAGTTAAAAATAATTTTCAAAATAAACTCTTACATAATCATAATCATCAATTTATTAGTATAATTATATTTATGTATATAAGAATGGAAAATGTTACCAAAAAGTTTGGTAAAGACGTAATAGCATTAAATAATGTAAATATTGAATTTAAAAAAAATAAAATAACAGGATTAATTGGATTTAATGGTTCTGGTAAGACAACATCTTTTAATTTACTCACAAATTTTATTGAAAAATTTTCAGGAAAAATTACTATTGACGGAGATCCTATTAATAGTAAAATAAAGCAAAAAATTTCTTATTTATCTGCAGGAGCAGAACCTAAAAACCCAACAAAAGTTATAACTCATTTATTTGAAATTGCTTCTTTGTACCAAATTAGTAGACAAAAAGCAAAAAAAATTATTTTTAAACTTTCAAAAAAAATGGAGTTTACAACTTTTTTAAAAAAACCTATTAAAAGTCTTTCCAAAGGTAATCAACAAAAAATAAAAGTTATCACATGTTTACTAAATCCTGAACTTGAAATATTGTTTTTAGACGAACCATTTGATGGTTTAGATCCAATTATGGTTAGTAAAATTAAAAAAATATTTATGGGTTTAAAAAAAGTTACAATCATTGTTACTTCGCACAGAATGAACGTTGTTCAACAAATGTGTGATGAATTTTATATTCTTAAAGATGGTTTTATAGTAGACAAAAAGAAAACAGATGATAAATTAATTTTAGTTTCTATTAATAAACAAGTATCAATTAGAAAAATCAATAAATTTAAATTTATTGTATGAGCCAAAAGAACAAATAAAGAAATATTAGTTTTACTTAAAGACATTAAAGACTTTAGAAAATTAAATAAAGAAATTGTTAATGCAAGAAATTTTAAATGATGTTCTTTAAAACAAAAAGACATTACTGAATCAGTATTTGAAAGTTATGATAAATAACAAATATTTATTTTAATTTATAAAATTATTTAAGAATTATTTATACATTTTGAATTTTTTCATACAACATTTTTCTCTTACTCAATTAAATTAATTTTGTTTTCTAATTTAACAACATTTTTTAACTAATTAGATAGATTTTAATTAACTCAAAATTTTAAAAAAATTGTTTTTATTATCAAAAAAATTGACAGCTTTATATTGTTTTGTTTGGTAATTTTTTGATTTAAAATTATAATTATATATGTAAAAATAAAAAATGAAATCAATTAGAAAAATATTTAGATCTGAATTTTTAACGCAATTTAGTGCGGGTAAAGTGTTGATAATCATTATTTCGATTATGATTCCAATAACCGTTTTACTTTTAAGAGATAAAATTGTTGTTAGTGAAAAAGATCTTGAACAAGCAAAAGGTTTTTTGACCGAGAGAGAAATTATTAGAGCAAGAAGTGATATATTGTTATCAGGTCCACTGCTCGGTCAAGGTATTACGTACATACTTTTAACTAGAATAATTTTTATTTTTAGGGACAAAAATACTTTGGACAAAAATAGGTTAAGTTTTTTAAAATACAATAAACATTTAGTTTCATTTATGAAAATATTTGTTGATGTTTTATTGTTTTTTATTCATCTTAGTTTGCTAACATTTTTAGGAATTATAGTCATTATTCATGATTTAAATGGTTCTTTTTCAATGCAATATTATTATGATTTATTTAAAATTTTAACTTCTCTTACAGTTTTTTATATTTTTACAACTTATGGTGTTAAACTAATTGATTCATTTTTTAAAGATAATTTATATAAAAAAATTTCGTTAGGATTATGACTTCTTGTCACAATAGGATATTATTTAATTTGTGCAATCGTACTTAGAGATAGCACATTTGCAAAATTTTATAGCGACAACATTGAATGAATAATTTATGTTCCCTTTTTACATCTTTTAAACCCCGCAATAATTTTATATGATGTTTATATTTTTGAATGAATCGAATTAATTCCAATGCTTACTTTAACAATTTTATTTATTGGACTAACCTGAAGTACATTCGCTAGAAGCTTTAAAGAAAATTTATGTGCATAATTAAACAATAAAACCTTAATAATATTGATTTTTAATTAATTAAAAAAATCTTCTCAATAAACAAAAAATTATTTTTTTTGTTTATTTTTTATAACTTTTTTTTTTTTTGTAAAGTAACATATAATTTTTCTATAAAAAAATGAAACATGTAAAATCAATTAGAAAAATATTTAGGTCTGAATTTTTAACTCAATTTACCGCCGGAAAATTAGTAGCAATTATTATTTCGATTATGATTCCAGTGACGATTTTACTTTTAAGAGATAAAATTGTTGTTACTGAAAAAGATCTTGAACAAACAAAAGGTATTTTAACTCCTAAACAAATTATTGAATTTAGAAGTAGTGTAGCTTTAACAGCACCTTATCTTATTCAAGGGATTTCATACACAGTTTTAATTAGATTATTTTTTATTTTTAAAGATAAAAATACTTTAGACAAAAACAGGTTAAGTTTTTTAAAATACAATAAACACTTAGTTTCGTTTATCAAAATATTTGTTGATGTTTTACTATTTTTTATTCACGTTTTTTTACTAATGTTTTTAGGAATTATGATAACTATATATCATTTAAACGGTGCCTTTCCCGACCAAGAATATTATAATTTAACTAAAATTTTAATTTCTCTTACAGTTTTTTATATTTTTACAAATTATGGTGTTAAATTAATTAATTCATTTTTCAATAATTACTTTTATAAAAATGTTTTATTAGGGTTATGACTGCTTTTAACGGCAGGATATTATTTAATTTGTAGTCCAATGCTTCTTGATGATACATTTGCAAAGCTTTATTACGATAATGTTCAATGAATAATTTATATTCCGTTTTTACACCTTTTAAATTCTTCAATAATTTTATATGATGTTTATTATTATGATTGGGTTCAGTTAATTCCGCTCCTTACTATAACAACTTTATTTATGGGAATAACTTGAAGTTTATTTACCACAAGTTTTAAGGAATATTTGTGTGCATAATTAAACAATAAAACCTTAATAATATTGATTTTTAACTAATTAAAAAAATCTTCTCAATAAACAAAAAATTATTTTTTTTGTTTATTTTTTATAACTTTTTTTTTTTTTTGTTACACCGTTTATAATTTTTTTACAAAAGAAAAAAATGAAAAATATAAAGTCATTCACAAAAGTATTTAGATCTGAATTTTTAACTCAATTTACCGCCGGAAAATTGGTAGCAATTATTATTTCGATCATGATTCCAACAACTGTTTTACTTTTAAGCAATAAAATTGTTGTACACGAAATTGATCTTAAACAAGCAAAAACTTTAACTATTGAAGAAATTACTTGATTAAAAAGTAGTGTGTTTTTAACAATGAGACTTCTTGTTCAAGGGATTTCATACACAATTTTAATTAGATTATTTTTTATTTTTAAAGATAAAAACACTTTAGACAAAAACAGGTTAAGTTTTTTAAAATACAATAAACATTTAGTTTCATTTATGAAAATATTTATTGATGTTTTACTATTTTTTATTCACGTTTTTTTACTAATGTTTTTAGGGATCATGATAACTATATATCATTTAAACGGTGCTTTTCCCGATCAAGAATATTACAATTTAACTAAAATTTTAATTTCTCTTACAGTTTTTTATATTTTTACAAATTATGGTGTTAAATTAATTAATTCATTTTTCAATAGTTACTTTTACAAAAATGTTTTATTAGGGTTATGACTGCTTTTAACGGCAGGATATTATTTAATTTGTAGTCCAATGCTTCTTGATGATACATTTGCAAAGTTTTATTACGATAATGTTCAATGAATAATTTATATTCCGTTTTTACACCTTTTAAATTCTTCAATAATTTTATATGATGTTTATTATTATGATTGGATTCAATTAATTCCGCTCCTTACTATAACAACTTTATTTATGGGAATAACTTGAAGTTTATTTACCAAAAGTTTTAAGGAATATTTGTGTGCATAATTAAAAGATAAAATCTTTTTAATGATATAATAATTTAGCAAAATTATTAACGGTCTAGTAGTGAAGAGGTTAACACGTCTCCCTGTCACGGAGAAGATCGCGGGTTCGAGTCCCGTCTAGACCGCCATTTATGGCTTTGTAGCTCAGTCGGTAGAGCAACGGATTGAAGCTCCGTGTGTCACCAGTTCGATTCTGGTCGGAGCCACCATATATCATCCTTTTAAATAGGGTGTTTTTTTTATTTAATTTTGTTTTTTTTACATATATTTTTGTGGAGGCAATAAATGAATGAAGAATATTTTAAAAAAATACCATTAAATAAAAAGAAAGAATTTGTAAAAAAAATTTGTTTAATATATTTAAAAATAAAACTAATTAAAAAACAATTTATTAAGCATAAAAAATCAAATAATTTATCCTTTGATAAATTTAACGGAATTTCTGTTTTTGAGAATATTTTAAACTTAATGAACAAGAACGAAAAATTAATCATTAATAATGAATTTCTTAACTTAAACCATAACACTCATTGATATTTAGAACACTGGTGTAAAGCAACTTATTATAAGTTTAAACACCAAACAATAGATAAGTTTTTATTTTTATTTTTTCTCTAAATGTACATCCTGAACGAAAACATAGTCAATGTCAAAGAGAATTTAAGCATAGAAATTAAAAATAAAACTAATTACAGCAGTCGTTGATACAATGGTAATAATAATTTTGGAGAAGTTAGATTAATTAGAGATTTAAAAACTGACACGTTTGATTTAGAAATTTCAAGACCGCCACTTTATGATTTAAAACAGCGTCCTTTAGTATTTCATCCGTTTGTAAACATTAACAATAGTTTTCAGTTTTCAAATTCAGATTTTAAAGATAAGTATAAAGCAAGAGATGATGATTCTTTATACTACAGGGTTCCCTCAGGATTGTTAGAAAATAAAAAATTTTCTTCAATTAAAGAACTTTATGTTGGACTGGTTCATAAAAGTGACATTTCAAAAGATCCTTATGTTCACATGATGAAATTCAATTTTAAAAATAATTTTAAAAGAGTTCATTTAAGTAAAAATAAAGCTTCAAGAATAAAAATTGTTAAAGAAGTAAAAATTACTTTTAATAAAAATTGAGATTCAAACGTTGAGTTTGATTTATTTGAATTTTATTATGTCCCAATTGAAAAAAACCGCAAAAAACCAATTCAAGACGTTGCAAACATTTATGTTTTTTCAAACTATCCAAAAAAAGAAGATGATACTTTGTTAGACGAAGGACTAATTAAAACTTCTTCAATAAAAGCAGGATTAAAAACAAGGTTTGTAGCTAAAAAATCAGAAGAAGTTTTAGAAATTATTGGTGAAAATATTTCTAGATGACCCAAAAAAATAGGTAAAAACACAATTATAGACCACACTTATTACGATTATAAAAAGAAAAAAACAATTTTAGGTTTTGGTTTAAATTCAAGTTCTGGAGAAATAATCCCTTATAGTTTTCAAGGCTCTTATGTTTGACTAGACACTTTAGATTTATTTTATGCTTTTAAAAAATTTACTTTTGTGTTAACAAAATCTTTTGATCAACCTTATTTAAATGTTTTAAATGGTCAAGTGCAATTAGAAATTCAAAACATTGACCAAAAAAAACTTAACCAAAAGAATTTTTTTACAACTTATTTACTAAAAAAAGAAAAAATTAAATTAATTAAAAATAATGAAAAAATTTCACTTGCTGCATTAGAAAGAATGTCCATTGAAATTTAATAAAAAAATTTCTTTATTAGCAATTGGTGTTTCTGGCTTAATTGTTATAGGAAGTTTAATTTATTATAATTTTGATAATAAAAATTTTGTTAACATAAGACCAAAACAAAAAGCTTCTACTTTTAATCCAAGCATTACCTGAAACGTTTTTCCAGAATTAACAATTGATGATTTTTATGACAAAATTTTAGTTAAAAACGGAAAAGCAATTATTAGTGATGATTTTATTGCGGCGGTAATAGAAAAAGTTATAAAAGCAACAAAGCTGTCTAATAGCGACATTAAATGAACTTATAAATTTCTTAATTTAGAAAGAACTGAAATTGATTTTTATTTTGAAACAACCATTTATTTTGATAAATTAATTAGAAAAAAATACAATTTTAAAATTACTGAAAATAAATAAAAAAATTTTCAATAATTAATTAATGCTTTTTATTTATAATATTTAAATGGCTATAGGGGTATAGTTCAATTTGGTAGAACATCGGTCTTCAAAACCGAGTGTTACGGGTTCGAGTCCTGTTACCCCTGCCATTTTTAATTTGTAAGTTTTAAAAAATAATCATTATTAATCTTTAAATAAAAATATTTTAGATTTTTTAAAATAGTGATAATTTTGTAAATTTAAAAAAACAAAGTAAAATATACATAGAAAAAGAAAAGGAAGTTTTTAAATGTCAAATTATGATGTAATAGTTATTTTTTTATTAGGATTTTTATTTGTATTACAAATAATTCCTTTGGTTTGAAAAGTTTTATTATTTCTTTTTCAAAAAACTAAGTTTAATAAACTAGGTAAATCTTCACAACTTAGAGTTGTTAGACAAATAGCAAGTGCAGTTGAAAATTTATCAAAAAGTAAAATCGGGGCAATTATTACAATTATTAATAAAAAAAGTATTGATAATTTTAGAACTGACGGAGTGGAAATTAACGCAAACATTTCTTCGCAGTTAATAATTTCAATTTTTCAAAAAAACTCTCCACTTCATGATGGAGCTTTAATAATTGATAATGATAAAATAGTTTATGCTGGTACTTTTTATAAACTTACTGCTAAATCAATTGATCTAAAATACGGAGCACGTCACAGAGCTGCAATTGGTATTTCAGAAAAATCAGATTCTTTAACAATTGTTACTTCTGAAGAATCAGGTTTAATTTCGTTTGTTAAAGACGGAAGAGTTTTTAAAGTTAAAAAACAAGATCTTCAAGGAAAAATAATTCAGTATTTAAAATAAACATTAAGGAATAAAAAATGGCTTTTAAAACACTAATTAATCAAAAAAATAAAGAAGAAATTAAAAAAATAGTTAAAAATAAACCTATTTATGAAATTGCTATTGAACTAGAAAAATTAGCAATTAACAAAATTATGATTTTTTTAAACTTTTTAACTGCAAAAAATAAATCTAAAATTTTTGTTAAATTTTCAATTAAAAGACAGTGTGAAATCGTCGATAGTTTAAACGATAAAGAATTAAAAAGCTTGTTAAAAATTTTAAACACCGGGGATATTAAAAAAATTGCCCAACACCTTCCAGAAAAAGATTTAAGTGAATTTTTATCAGCCGCCGATAAGGAAACTAAGCAAAACGTTTCAAAAATTTTAAAATACGATGAAGAAACAACCGGTTCATTGATGGAAGTTGACATCATTCTTCTTAGAAAAACTCAAACCGTTAAACAAATTAAAGCAATCCTTGAAGAAAAAAAGGATCAGTTCGATTTAAAACATAATTTATTCGTTGTCAATGCTAAGAAAAAACTTTTAGGTTATGTTCATGCTAAAGACCTTCTTTTTGCTAAAAACAGTGATAAAATAGCAAGTTTAGTGAAGCCAACTGGTTTTGTTACAACTACCACTGATAAAGAAGAATCAGCAAAAAAATTTGCTGAATTTGACATGACAGCTTTGCCGGTAATAAATTCAACAAAAGAAGTTGTCGGGATGATTACTTCCGATGACATTATTGACGTTGTTATTGATGAAGCAACAGAAGATTTTCACAAGTTAGCAGGTATTAAAACCAAAACGGAGTTTTTATACTCAGAAAGTAATACAAGCACTTTATTTAAAAGTCGTACGCTTTGATTAATGTTATTAATGATTTCAGCAACATTAAGTCAAGTTTTTTTAGATACATTTCAAAATTTTTCTCATAAAATTTTGGTAGAAGTATTTTTAACAACTTCAATCATTGCGATACTACCAGTTATCTCCTCTGTTGGCGGAAACGCTGGTTCACAAAGTTCTACATCTGTTATTAGAGCACTTTCAGTGGGGAATATAACCACAAAAAATTACTTGTTAGTTTTTTGAAAAGAGTTTAAAGCTTCAATTTTAATCGGGTTATTTTTAGCATTTATAAATTTTTTAAGATTATTAATTTATTATTGAATTAAAGAGGACTTAAATTATCAATTTTTATTTTTATCACTCGGTGCTTCAATTTCGCTTTTTGTTGTGATAGTTCTAGCAAAATTAATTGGTGGTTTATTGCCGTTATTAGTAAAATCATTAAATTTTGACCCTGCAGTCATGGCAACGCCAATTTTAACAACTATCATTGACGCACTTTCAATCATAATATTTTTTGCAATTTCGATCGGAATATTGGTCTTAATAATTTAAAATAAATAAAAAATCTTTTATAATTGTAATGATTTATTTTAAATACGGGTAAGTACTCAAGTGGTTAAGAGGCGTCCCTGCTAAGGATGTAGGCGAGAAATCGTGCGGAGGTTCGAATCCTCTCTTACCCGCCATATCACCCTTATTAAGGGTGTTTTTTTTATAAATATTATTTATAATATATAATCTTTATATGAAATTATTCAAAAGTATTGTTGCGTATAACTTTTATGTGAAATTATTTAAAAGTATTATGATATGAATTTTGTTTATGCTGATAGTTTTTTCGATTTTTGCATCTTTATATTATCTAAATAAATTCATAGATTCATTATGATTTATAGCAGTAGTGAGTTTTTATTTTTTAAATTTAATTTTAACCTGAATATTATTTTTACAAAACCGGCAAACCAAAGAAAAAGTTTCGTGATTATTTTTGTTTATTTTACTACCGTTTTTAGGACACGTTCTTTTTATGTTATTTGGTCAAAAATATAAGTTTAGAATGTCTAAAGACTTATATTTTAAAAAAGAAAACTTTAAATACGAAAGAAAAACCAATCCAAAATTTACTGATAAAGATTTAGAAAACATCATGGTTAAACAATCTAATCTTGCAAGAAGATCAATTTATGATTGTGATATTGAATATTTTTCAAACGGTGCTTTTGCTATGGACCAGTTGTTTGAAGATCTTAAAAATGCTAAAAAATTTATTCACTTTGCTTTTTACATTATTAAGCCCGGAGAATTATTTGATGAACTTAAAGATATTTTATTAAAAAAAGTTAAAGAAGGAGTTTCGATTAGGTTGTTAATTGATGATTTTGGAAGGTGAATGCTTCCGTGAAACGAAATAATTTTATTACAAAAACAAGGAATTGAAATTCAAATTTTTGGTGAAATTAACTTTCCGTTCATTGGTTCATATAACGTTTTTCGAATGCACCGTAAAATTATTGTTATTGACGGAAACATTTGTCACACCGGTGGTATTAACATTGGTGATGAATACGTTAATTGAAGTAAAAAATTTGGTTTATGAATTGATTACCAAATTAAAATAGTCGGTGAAGGAGTTAGAACAAACTCATTATTATTTTTAGATTTATGAAACTCAATTAGTAATAAAAAACTAGAGTATAAAAAATTTCTAAATGAGAAAAAATCGCAAAAAACTTCCCAAATTCTAACTGTTGATGATTCTCCAGAAGTTACTGAACCTTTAATCGAAAGGGCATTACTGCACTTAATTGCAACTGCTAAAAAAACCATTTCACTTGTTACGCCTTATTTAATACCAACTTCAAAATTAGTTGAAGCAATTAAAACAGCAGCGTTTTCCGGAGTTGAAGTAAAAATTTTTATTCCCGGCAAGGCTGATTCAAAAATTGTTTTAATAGGTACAGATTATTATTCAAGAATATTTTCAAAATACGGCGTAAAAGTTTATAAAACTAACAACACTTTTTTACATTCAAAATTTGGTCTTTTTGATGAAAAATGTGCTTATATCGGAAGTGCAAACTTAGATAGTAGAACCATTTTTTACCAGTGAGAAAGCATCCAAATTGTCAATGGTAAAATCATTGAATCACTCAAACAAGAGATTAAAAATTATCAAAAAATTTCAAGATTATATTTAGTCAATAATTCAAAAATGACAAGATTTAAAAACTTTATAATTAGAACTTATGTTAACATTTTAACACCTATTATGTAAAATGTTAATAAGTTAAGGAGAGAAAAAATGTTAAAATACACAGCAAAAATTATAGACCCCATAGGATTACACGCAAGACCTGCTTCAATAGTAGTTTCAATTGCTTCAAAATTTAAATCAGAAAGTTACATTTATGTTGGCAAAAACAAAGCTAATTTAAAATCAATAATGAACATAATGGCTTTAGGAGCTAAAAAAGGTGATGAAATAACTGTAGAAGTTAGTGGTGAAGACGAAAAAGAAACTATTTCTGCAATCGAAAAATCAATGAAAGAAAATAAATTAATTTAACTAGATTATATTTATATTAGGTGAAAATGATGAACGTTAAAATAAAAGGAATTGGTGCTTCTAAAGGAATATCAGTTGCAAAAGTTTTAAAAATTGTTGAAACAAAAGTAGAAATAAACAATGATAAAATAAATGATGTAAACTTAGAACTTAAAAAATTTAAAAATGCTATTGATAAAACAATTAAACAAATTAACATTAATAAAGAATTGGCTTTAAAAACTTTAGGAGCTGAAAAAGCTGCTATTTTTGATGCTCACATGCAAATTGCAAATGATGTTATGATACACGATGAAATTAAATCTTTAATTGAAAATGAAAAGTTTAATGTTTTATACGCAACAAAGCAAGTTGGAGATAAATACATCAAAATGTTTGAAGTAATGGAAGATGAATACATGCGAGAAAGAGCTTCTGACATAAAGGATGTATCAAGCAAAATCATTAACGCATTAGCTAATGTTGAAGAAATAGATTTTTCTTCAATTTCTGAAGAGGTGATAATTGCTGCTAATGATTTAACTCCCTCTGATACAATTAAGCTTAATAAACAATTTACAAAAGGTTTTATAACAAATATTGGTGGGAGAACTTCCCATGCTGCAATCATGGCAAGGTCATTAGAAATTCCGGCAATTTTAGGTTTAGGAAACATTACAGAAAAAGTTAATAACGGAGATATGGTAGCAATAAACGGAACCACCGGTGAACTAATAATTAACCCTTCTTTAGAAGAAATTAAAAAAATTAAAAAAGAACAAGCAATAATTTTAAAAAATAATTTAGAAGACTTAAAATTTAAGGGGAAAAAATCAATTTCAATTGATCAACACGAAGTTGAACTTGCTGCAAACATTGGTTCATTAAAAGACTTAAAACAAGTAATAAAATATGATGCAGAAGGAATCGGTCTTTTTAGAACCGAATTTTTATACATGGATGCTGAAAATTGACCAACCGAAGAAGAGCAATATTTAGCTTATTCAGAGGTACTTAAAAAAATGAACAATAAAAAAGTACTCATTAGAACTCTTGATATCGGTGGTGATAAAAAGTTAAATTATTTTGAGTTTCCAAAAGAAGCTAATCCGTTTTTAGGTTACAGAGCTATTAGAATGTGTTTAGATAAAAAAGACATTTTTCAAACTCAACTTAGAGCTTTATTAAGAGCATCTATTCATGGTAAATTAGCAATAATGTTTCCGATGATAGCCACAATTGAAGAACTTTTAGCAGCTAAAAAAGAACTAGAAATTGCTAAAAAACAATTAGAAAAACAAAACATTAAATATTCAAAAAAAATTGAAATTGGAATGATGATTGAAGTTCCTTCAGTTGTAGGAATAGCAAAACAATTTGCAAAACACGTTGATTTTTTTTCAATCGGTACAAATGATTTAATGCAATACACAATGGCAGCAGACAGAATGAACAAAAACGTTTCTTACTTGTACCAACCACTTAATCCTTCAATTCTTAACTTTATTAAAATGACGATTGATGCAGCTCATTCAGAAAATAAATGAATCGGAATGTGTGGCGAGATGGCTGGAAATAAAAACGCAATTCCTTTATTATTAGGGATGGGACTAGATGAATTTTCAATGTCAGCAAGTTCTATTTTATCTTCAAGAAGATTAATTTCTCAAATAAATTTTTCTAAAGCACAGAAACTATCAAATAAAGCCTTAGAATGTGATACTGAAAAAGAGGTTTATGAACTAGTAAAAAAATTTAATAGTGAAGAATCTTAAATTGAAAATATAATTTTTAAATAAAAAATAATAAAGCAAATTTTTTACGCTAGATCATTGTATTTTAGTTTATATTAAGATAGCTTTAAAATTAAAAAAATAATTTTTATCCTTTATTTATTTTTGATTAAAAAAAATCTTAAAGTCTTTAAAATTAGCTTTTTAGTTTGCTAAACAAGCTTTTTTTTTTTTTTGCAAGGAGAATATTTTATAATGAAAAAAAATAAATTATTTAAAAAAGGAGAAATAATGAAATTAAATAAAAAACAAAAAGTTATTAGTAGTTTAATTGGAGGAGTGGCAGTTTTAGGTCTTTCACTAGGAATTGCAATACCACTTTTAAGGGATAAAAGTACTGAGAGTGCTCCTGTTAAAGAAACAATTAAATCAAAAATTAAAGAGAAAAATCTTGTAATACCAAAAAATGTTGATACTTATAGTGATTCGGAAATATCTTTAGCTATTAAAAACCAACTTAAGTTAAAAAACCCAAGTTTAACTAAAGATGATCTTTCAAAAATTACAGATAATGTTTGACATTTAAAACCTGGTAAAAAAACACCTGTTATTTTAAAAATTAAATTAGAAAACAAAACTGATTCAGTTAGCGTTAATGTTACAAAGGAAAAAAACATAAAAATGTGAACCAAAGATTCTGCCATTGTAACAAGGTCTAATATTATTTCTGGAACATTATCAAGTTTTATGCAAGACTCTTCTGGAAATCTTTGATCAATGGGTGCTTTTAAACAAGTTACGAGAAATGGAAAAGGTCTTTTCGGTAGACTTCCTAATGGAAGAATAATACCCATTTTAAAACACACAAAACTTCAAGTTCTTAAAAGAGATGGAACTCAATGACAAGATGCTACAAATACTGGTTTAACAAAAAGTTCAAATATTTTTACTGGTATGAATGGATCTATTTTTGAAGATGATTTTGGAAACCTTTGAGCAATGGGAATGAATAGAAAACTTCAAGTGCTTGTTAAAAATAAAGATGGAACTTATGCTAGTTCATGAGTTAATAATAATCATGCAGTTAGTGGAGCTAAATTATTAAAAAACTCACGTTTAAGAAATGGTAACGGTGGAGTAATTTTTCAAGATTCTTTTGGAAATCTTTGAGCAATGGGAACTGGTTCATCACTTCAAGTGCTTGTTAAAAATAAAGATGGAACTTATGCTGATTCATGAAATTATGATAATACTAAAGAATTGTTAAAAAATTCTAATGTTGTTAATAGACTTGATAGTAGATATACTGGTAAATATGGAGCAATTTTTCAAGATAAGTTTAACAATCTTTGAGCAATGGGAAAAAATTCAAAACTTCAAGTTCTTAAAGCAGATCCTAATAGTGACAGTGGGTATGTAACAACAGGTTGAATTAATGATAATAGCGCAAGTGGTGATTCATTATTAAAAGGTTCAAACATTTCTATTGGTTATAAAGGAACAATTTTTCAAGATTCTTTCGGAAATCTTTGAATGTCAGGAGGTGGACAAAAAGTTCAAGTTCTAAAAGTAAAATCTGATGGTAGTGGTTATGTAAATACTGGTTGAACTAGTGATAATAATGATCCATTGTTAAAAGGTTCAAATATTGATGTAGTTAGAAATTCTTCAGGTCGTGCTGTTTCAGGTAATGCTATAATGATGATTTTACAAGATTCTTTTGGAAATCTTTGAATTCATGGTGAAGGAGTAAAACCTCAAGTTCTTGAAGCAAAATCTGACGGTAGCGGTTATGTAGATGCAGGTTGAAAAAATAATAATCATCCAAATACTGGTCATAAATTATTAAAAAATCTAAAAATATCTGCAACTGCTGGTAATAACCTTTGAACTTTTTTCCAAGACTCTTCTAAAAACCTTTGAGCAATGGGAAATAACACAAAACTTCAAGTTTTAAAAGCAAAATCTGACGGTAGTGGTTATGTTGACGCTTGAACCGATGATAATAGCGCAAGTGGAGAAGCATTATTGAAAGAATCAAATGTTACTAATGGTAATGATGGAACAATTTTTGAAGATTCTTCTAAAAACCTTTGAGTAATGGGATATGGAACAAAACTTCAAGTTTATGATAAAACTCAAAAAAAATGAATAGATTAAATTAATTAAATAATTTTTTTGAGATTAAAAAAATCTTAAAGTCTTTAAAAAAAGCTTTTTAGCTTGCTAAATAAGCTTTTTTTTTTTTTTGCAAGGAGACATTTTATAATCTAAATTGTAAAGGAAATTATGAAATTAACAAAAACTAAAAAAATACTTTTATTAGGAGCAACGTTAGGCATTTTGACAACTGCAGTTATTGTTCCTGTTGTTTTAATTAATCAAAATGACAATCAAGAAGAAAAAAATAAAGAAGATGTTTTAAAAGTAATTAAAATACTTGAAGAAAAATCACTTTCTGAAAGACAAATTGAATTAAGTAGCAATTCAAAAGATAAGATTGTTGCTAATAATCAACAAGAAATTATTAAAAAAATTAAAGAATTAATTGGTAGTGAAAATTTAAAAAGTGTTAAAGTAGAAATTTTAATGCAAAATGATCAAGAAATTTCTACTAGTTTCCAAGAAATTAAAGTTAAAATTTCAAAAGGAAATTATTCTCAAGAAGTTAAAAAAGAAAAAACTATATTTGTTAAAAGAAGTAGGACAAGTATTGAGTTAGCTTTAATTGAGCTTAATGAAGTTAAAGATTCTTTAAAAGCTTTAAGAACAAAAGTGGTAAAGGTTTATACCAGTGAGGCTATTGATCAAAAAATTAGTACTAATAAGTTAGAAATCCTAAAAGCTATTGAAAAAATAAGTGGTTATTCAAAGATTGATTTCAAAGGTGTTAACATTAAAGTTAAAAACTCTGAAGATCTTTTACCTACAAGTAACCAACAACCAATTCCAATTACTCTTGTTCTTTCAAATTCTGAAGCTTCTACTGAAATAATTGATTTTAAAGCTAAGCAAATGTCTCTTTTAGAAATTGCAAGGGTTGATCTTAACGATGTTAAAACCAATTTAGAATCATTAGGTTCAAAAATAGTTCAAGTTAATACAACTAGTGCAATTGATCATAAAATTGTTACAAACAAAGTTAAAATTTCAGAAGAAATTCAAAAATTAGATGGTTATTCAGACATTAATCTTAAAGGTGTTAGTATTGAAGTTAAAGATTCTGAGAGACTTTTACCAGCTAGTAATCAGGACCCGATTCCAATTATTCTTGTTCTTAGAAAAAACGGAATTTCAATTGAAATAAGTGGATTTAAAGTTAAATCATTATCTAGTCAAGAAATTTTAGATAATACTCAAGCAGTTAATTTAGTTAAATCAAATTTAGAATCTTTGACTCCACAAATAGTAGATGTTTATACTAGTGGAGCAATTGATCAAAAAGTTACAACTAATAAAATAGAAATATTAAAAGCAATTAAAAAAATAAGTGGTTATTCAAATATTGATCTTAAAGGTGCAACAATTGAAGTTAAAGATTCTGAAGATGTTTTACCTTCTAATGATCAAAGTCCAATTGCAATTACTCTTGTTGTTTCAAAACCTGGCGTTGCTGTTGAAGTAAGTGGCTTTAGTGCTAAGCAAATGTCTCTTTCACAAATTGCAAACATTGATCTTAATTTAGTTAAAAAAGATTTAGAATCTTTAAGTGTAAAAACAGTAGAAGTTGATAGTAGTGAATCAGTTAATCAAAAAATTACCACTAATAAAGATAAAATTTTAGAAGAAATTAAAAAATTAAACGGTTATTCAAGCATTAATTTTAGAAATGTAAATGTTGAAGTCAAAGATTCTGAAATATTTTTACCTCCTAATGAACAAGATCTAGTTCCAATTACACTTGTTTTATCAAAAGTCAGTGCTTCACCAAACAATGTTGAATTAATTGGTTTTAGTGCTAAACAACAAAGTTATGTTATTAAAAATATTAAAGATAAAATAATTGACAAAGATATTTTAATTGCTCCAAATGTTTCAACTTTAAATCAAAATGAAGTTCAATCAGCAATTTTAGAACAACTTAAAATTGAAAATGATACTTTAATAGATGAAGATCTTGAAAAAATTAGAACTAATATTAAATCTTTAACTAAAGGAGTTAGAATTCAAGCACAATTAACAATTACTTTTAATTTAAAAAGTGAAGTAATAAATATTTATGTTGAAAAAATTAATTTATTAAAAGGATCAAACATTAATGATGGAGGATGAGGAACTTTTTTTGAAGATTCTTTTGGAAATTTTTGGTCAATGGGATATACAACATCTCTTCAAGTTTTTAAAAAAGGTAATAATCAATGAACTAATAATATTGATAGTGGTTTAACAAATGGTTCAAATATTACCAATGGTTATGGCGGAATAATTTTTCAAGATGAATTTAAAAATCTTTGATCAATGTCAAATAATACAAGTCTTCAAGTTCTTAGAGCAAATAATGCTAAAAATGGTTATGATGAAATTACAGGTTGAACTAATAATATTGATAGTGGTTTAACAAATGGTTCAAATATTAATGATGGTTTAACTGGAGCAATTTTTCAAGATGAATTTAAAAACCTTTGAACAGTAGGTTATAACTCAAAACTTCAAGTTCTTAGAGCAAATAATGCTAAAAATGGTTATGTAAATACAGGTTGAACTAATGATAATAGTGAAAACGGTGATGTATTACTAAGAAATTCAAATATTTCTACTAATAGTGCTGCAATTAAAATTTTTCAAGATGATTTTGGAAATCTTTGAACGTTAGGACACGAAGCAACTCTTCAAGTTCTTAGAGTCAATTCACAAAAAAATGGTTATGTAAGTACAGGTTGAACTGGTGTTACTAATAGTGGATTACTAAATAATTCAAATATTGTTAAATCTGATGTTTTTCAACCAACAATTTTTCAAGATAAATTTAAAAACCTTTGAACAATGAGTAAAGGTACAACACTCCAAGTTCTTAGAGCAAATAATACCAAAAATGGTTATGATGAAATCACAGGTTGAACTAGTGCTATTGATAGTGGATTAACAAACGGTTCAAATATTAGTAATGGTGAAGGTGGAGTAATTTTTCAAGATTCTTTTGGTAATCTTTGATCTTCAAGCAACGGAACAAAACTCCAAGTTCTTAAAATCAAATCAAATGATTCTTATGTAGATTCATGAACTAGTGATAATAACACTGAACAATTATTAAATGGATTTAATATTATTGGAAGATGATGAACAATTTTTGAAGATAAGTTTAAAAATCTTTGAATATTATTGGTTAAAACTCCTAAAATTAGTAAAAACGATAAAAGAATTTGATTTTTAAAAAAAGAAAATGATTCTTATGTTAATAAATGAAGCGAAAGTAAAAAAGTAATTATTATAGGAAGTTCAACTTTAGATGCAATTGAAAAAATAAATGCTTTTTTAGATTCATCTGGAAATATTTGAATCATAAATCGTACTTTAAATCTTTTTGTTATTATCAAAGAATAAAACAAAATTTAGTAAAAATAAAAAAATTTTAAAATAATAATATCTACTTAATTTAAAAGAAATTTTAATATTAAAAAAATCTTAAAGTCTTTAAAAAAAGCTTTTTAGCTTACTAAATAAACTTTTTTTTTTTTTTTGCAAAGAGACATTTTATAATCTAAATTGTAAAGGAAATTATGAAATTATCAAAAACTAAAAAAATACTTTTATTAGGAGCAACGTTAGGCATTTTGACAACCGCAGTTATTATTCCTGTTGTTTTGATTAATCGAAATGATAATCAAGAAGAAAAAAATAAAGAAGAGGTTTTAAAAGCAATTAAAATACTTGAAGAAAAATCACTTTCTCAAAGACAAATTGAATTAAGTAGTGATGCAAAAGGTAAAATCATTGCTAATAACCAAGAAAAAATTATTAAGAAAATCAAATCATTAATTGGTATTGAAAATTTAAAAGGTGTTAAAGTAGAAATTTTAATGCAAAATGATCGAGAAATTTCTACTAGTTTTCAAGAAATTAAAGTTAAAATTTCAAAAGGAAATTATTCTCAAGAAGTTAAAAAAGAAAAAACTATATTTGTTAAAAGAAGCAAGACAAGTATTGAATTAGCTTTAATTGAGCTTAATGAAGTTAAAGATTCTTTAAAAGCTTTAAGAACAAAAATATTAAAGGTTTATACTAGCGAAGCTATTGATCAAAAAATTAGTACTAATAAGTTAGAAATTTTAAAAGCTATTCAAAAAATAAGTGGTTATTCAAAAATTGATTTTAAAGGTGTTAACATTAAAGTTAAAAACTCTGAAGATCTTTTACCTGCAAGTAATCAACAAGCAATTCCAATTACTCTTGTTCTTTCAAATTCTAAAGCTTCTACTGAAATAATTGATTTTAAAGCTAAGCAAATGTCTCCTTTAGAAATTGCAAAGGTTGATCTTAAGTATGTTAAAACCAATTTAGAATCATTAGGTTTAAAAATAGTTCAAGTTAATACAACTAGTGCAATTGATCATAAAATTGTTACAAACAAAGTTAAAATTTTAGAAGAAATTCAAAAATTAGATGGTTATTCAAACATTAATCTTAAAGGTGTTAGCATCGAAGTTAAAGATTCTCAAAATCTTTTACCCGCTAGTAATCAAGATCCGATTCCAATCATTCTTGTTCTTAGAAAAAACGGAATTTCAATTGAAATAAGTGACTTTAAAGCTAAATCATTATCTAGTCAAGAAATTTTAGATAATACTCAAGCAGTTAATTTAGTTAAATCAAATTTAGAATCTTTGACTCCACAAACAGTAGATGTTTACACTAGTGGAGCAATTAATCAAAAAGTTACAACTAATAAAATCGAAATATTAAAAGCTATTAAAAAAATAAATGGTTATTCAGATATTGATCTTAAAGGTGCAACAATTGAAGTTAAAAACTCTGAAGATTTTTTACCTTCTAATGATCAAAGTCCAGTTGCAATTATTCTTGTTGTTTCAAAACCTGGTGTTTTTGTTGAAGTAAGTGGATTTAGTGCTAAGCAAATGTCTCTTTCACAAACTGCAAACATTGATCTTAATTTAGTTAAAAAAGACTTAGAATCTTTAAATCTAAAAACAATAGAAGTTGATAGTAGTGAATCAAGTGATCAAAAAATTACCACTAATAAAAATAAAATTTTAGAAGAAATTACAAAATTAAACGGTTATTCAAGCATTAATCTTAGAAGTGTAAATGTTGAAGTTAAAAATTCTGAGACACTTTTACCTTCTAATGATCAAGATCCAGTTCCAATTACGCTTGTTTTATCAAAAGTCAATGCTTCACCAAACAATGTTGAATTAATAGGTTTTAGAGGTAAACAAAAAAGTTATGTTATTAAAAATATTAAAGATAAAATAATTGACAAAGATATTTTAATTGCTCCAAATGTTTCAACTTTAAATCAAAATGAAGTTCAATCAACAATTTTAGAACAACTTAAAATTGAAAATGATACTTTAACAAATGAAGATCTTGCAAAAATGACAACTAATATTAACTCTTTAACTAAGGGAGTTAGAATTAAAGCACAATTAACAATTACTTTTAATTTAAAAAGTGAAGTAATAAATATTTATGTTGAAAAAATTAATTTATTAAAAGGTTCAAACATTACTAATGGTCAAGGTGGAACATTTTTTGAAGATTCATTTAATAATCTTTGGGCAATGGGACAAGATTCACCTCTTCAAGTTTTTAGAAAAGGTAATAATCAATGAACTAACAATGTTGTTGATATTGGACTAACAAAAAATTCAAACATTACTAATGGTGAAAATGGAACAATTTTTCAAGATGATTTTGGTAATCTTTGGGCAATGAGTAAAGGTACACCACTTCAAGTTCTTAGAGTAAATGATGATGCAAACGGTTATGATGAAATTACAGGTTGAAAAAGTGCTACCAATAGTGGATTAACAAATGGTTCAAACATTACTGATGGTAATGGTGGAACAATTTTTCAAGATGAATTTAAAAACCTTTGAACAGTAGGTTATAACTCAAAACTTCAAGTTCTTAAAACAAATAATGTCAAAGATGGTTATGTAAATACAGGTTGAGTTAATGATAATTCAAATAATGGTGATGTGTTATTAAGAAATTCAAATATTATTACTAATAGTGCTGCAATTAAAATTTTTCAAGATGATTTTGGTAATCTTTGAACATTAGGATATAAAACAACTCTTCAAGTTCTTAGAGTAAATTCACAAAAAAATGGTTATGATGAAATTACAGGTTGAACAAGTGCTACCAATAGCGGATTATTAAATAATTCAAATATTGTTAAATCTGATGTTGTTCAACCAACAATTTTTCAAGATAAATTTAAAAATCTTTGATCAATGAGTAAAGATACACCACTTCAAGTTCTTAGAGTAAATGATGACGGAAATGGTTATGATGAAATTACAGGTTGAACAAGTGCTACCAATAGCGGATTAACAAATGGCTCAAACATTACTAATGGTGAAGGTGGAGAAATTTTTCAAGACTCTTTTGGTAATCTTTGATCTGCTGGAAGCGGAACAAAACTCCAAGTTCTTAAAGTAAAATCAAATGGTTCATATGTAAATTCATGAACTAATGATAATAATGAACAATTATTAAATGGATTTAATATTATTGGAAAATGATGAATAATTTTCCAAGATAAGTCTAAAAATCTTTGAGTATTTTTAAATAAAAACTTTGGCATTACTAAAAATGACAAAAGGGTTTGAGTGTTAAAAAAAGAAAGTAATTCTTATACTAATTTATGAAATGAAAATGAAGAAGTACCTATTATAGGAAGTTCAACCAATGATTTTTCTCATAGAATAAAATCTTTTATAGATTCAAACGGAAACATTTGGATAATGAGTAACAATATAGGTTTTTTTGTTATTCTTGAAAAATAAGATAATTTATTGATAAAAATAATTTTTTACAATTTTGACATGTTAAGTCATTTTAAAGCAATAACTTATAATATTTTATTACACCTATTTAGAAATGTTAAAATGAATAATATTAAAATCAAATTTATTTTTAATATCAATTTTATGTATTTATTTATTAACATAAATAATATTATTCTTATTTTTTTTAAAAACAAATTGAAACTTACCATTTTGTTTTTACAAATAATATTTTGACAATTTTGACATATTATGTCATTTTTGTTATAATGTTTATGAAAACAAGGAGAATATAATGATCATAAAAGAAATAAAATTTAAAAATATGATAAGTAATGAAGAAGGAGTTGCATTTTCATTTTTTAGAAAATTTAAAGAAAATGATGATGAAAGATTTTTTGATAAACCAATAAGTAAAAAAGATAGGTCAAATTCTAGTAAAGAAGGAATTATTAAAATTTTATCTTTAATGGGTAAAAATGCTTCATATAAAACAAGTTTATTAATATCAATTGATAAAATATTAAATTTTGTAGTTAATTTTAAAAAAAATGCAATGTTATTTTTTGAAAATACTATTAATATTGATAAAGCAATAGAATGATATGAAAATAATAAAGGAATCAATCCTTTTGAAGATAATGTAAGCATTAACAATGTAGTAAAAGATTTTGTAAAACATAAAAACAAGGAAAAAAAACCAGAACAATTAAAATTTGAATATTCTAAAGATTTTTATCATGAAAATGCTTTTAATAAAAATATTCCAATAGAAATAATGATAAATTTTTATAACAAAGAAAAAAATGAAGAAAATATCATAAATGTAAACTTAATGGTTAAGAAAAATAAATTAATTTTTTTCTCTACTTTAAATAACAATCAAATTGATTTATTTAAGGATAAAATAATTGATAATTTTAAACATATTTTTGGTTCTTTTGAAACTTATAATATAAGTGGTATAAGAGGTTCTATATCAAGAAAAGGAAACATATTTTTAAAATCTGCTCTTGAATATTTATATTTTGAAAAATTTAATCAAAATAAGAATAAGTTAGTATCAATTTTAAAAATATTAGATCCTTCAATAGTAAGCTTAAAATCTAAAAGTTGAAATATTAAAAACAAAAAAAAGTTTATTATAAATTCAATAACTAGAGAATATAATGATATTAATGAAGATATTTCTATAAATCAATTATCTACAGGAACACAAATTTTTATTACCTATTTATTTTACATTTTAAAATATGATTTTATAATAATTGATGAATTAGAACAATCACTACATTTTAAATTAGTTGAACTATTAATAGATATTGCTAGAAAAAACAATAAACAAATTATTTTTAGTACCCATAACACAGTTGTTGTTCATCAACTAATTAGAAAATATGAACTATATATTTTAGACATAAATTCAAAAAATTTATTAGAAGTTAAAAGAGGAGATAAACACTTTAGAGAAAGAGATAATATTATTTTAAAATCTTTAAATGACTTTATTTCAAACATAAGTGATTCAGAGATGAATGAACTAAAAATGAGTTTTTATAATGATTAATAACATAATAATCATTTATATAGAAGGTGATGAAAATCGACAACCCAAAGGAGAAAAATATTTACTTGAATCACCATCAAGTAGAAATGTATGAGAAAAATATTTTGTAAAAATAGGTTTTAAAGAATTTTTATTTGTAAGAATACCTAAAAAATTTACAATTGAAAAAAATAAAAATAAATTTTATAAAATTTTAGATAAAAAAATATCTAAATTTTTATCTACTAAAAACGAAAATAAAAAATTTTTGTATTTATTAATTACTGGTGATTATGATGAAAAATATAAAAATGAATTAATTGATAGAAAAAAAATAGCAAACGAAATTAATGATAAATATTTTAATAATAAAAATATATGATCAAAAGTTTTACTTCCAAAAAATAGAAACAAAAATTTTAATTTAGAATTAATTATGTCAGAAATGGTAGGAGAAAAAGTTACTAAAAAAGAACTTAAAAAAAGAATAGATAATAAATACCCTACAATTGATGAATTAATGAAATATCCCAAAAAAACAATGTCTATAAAAGATTTAATAGATAATTTATTAAATTCAAAACATCTTTTATTTAAAGAAATTTTAAATATAAAAAATAAACTTTTAAAATGTTAAATGAATTAAAAAATAAATAATCTTAAAAATAAAAAAAGTTTATGATTAAGACATGAATAAAAAAACAATAAATAAAGATGATACATCAAAAAGAGAACATGTATTTTCTAACAGGAAGTGTAGAAAATTTTGTGTAAACATATATTTTACTTTGTAAAATAGTTTACCAAAATGGCAAAATTATTATATATTAAAAAAAGACATTATTAAAATACTTTTTGGTATGTTAATTTAGTCTTTTTTTGTTACTTAAATATTTAATTTAAATATAATGGATAACTGATTTAATATTATTCCTCAGTTTTTAATTGGTCTACTTCAATTCTTTGTTACTTGTTGAATTGATAAAAATATTGATTTATTTAATGATTTTTTGCTAGGAAAACTACCTTTATTTTTAGTGTATTTTCTAATATTTCTATTTAAATTTTCAATTGAATTAGTAGTGTAAACTAACGTTCGAATTTCAACTGGATAATTAAAAAAAGTGGTTAATTCCTCAATGTTATCTTTTCAACTTTTAACAGCATAAGCATATTTTGAATTTCACTTTTTTTCAAAAATTTTAAGACTTTCTAATGATTGTTCTAAGTTTGGAGCTTTATAAATTTTTTTCATATCATTGCAAAACTCTTTAAGATCTTTATAACTAACATGTTTAGCGCTATTTCTAATTTGATGAACAATACATTTTTGAATATCAGTTTCAGGAAATATTGCTTTAATTGATTTAGAAATTCCTGGTAAGTTATCTGTAGCAATAATTAAAATTCTTTCAACACCTCTAGACTTTAAATCATTAAATATTGTTAATCAATATTTTGAAGTTTCTGATTCTCCAATATAATAACCAAGAACTTCTTTCATACCATTCATATTTATAGCCATTACTATATAAACAGATACTTCTTTTGAGTAACCTTCTTCTCTAGTTTTAAATCTAATTCCATCTATAAAAACCATTGAATAAGTTTTATTAAGTCTTCTTGTTTGATATTCTCGAATATCAAAAATTATTTTATCTGTTATTTTACTTATGTAAGAAGCGTCTAAACTAAATCCATAGATTTCTTGAAGTGTATTTGAAATATCTCTATTACTTAAACCTTTTGAATACATAAAAATAACTTTCTTTTCAATTTGATTAATTGAAGTTTGATTTTTTTTAATTAATTTTGGTTCAAAAGTCCCATCTCTATCTCTTGGTATTTTAAGTAAAGTTTTTCCTGCAGTTGAAGATTTAACATTTTTTTTAGAATAGCCATTTCGATAATTTGCATTTGAACTTACTTTGTTTTTTTCATAACCTAAATGTCCATCTAATTCAGCTTTTAAAGCTGTTTCAATTGGTTTAGCTATAGATTTAACAACATCATTAATCATTTCTTCCGCATTTTCCATTGAAATATTATGTTTTTTCATTAAATCATAAAGTTCATCACCAAAATCTTTTTCTTTTTCTTTTTTCATAATAAAAACATCCTTTAAATAATTATCTCATTTTGAGATAGCCATTAAGGATGTTTACACAAAATTTTCTACACTCTCTTCTAACATGCCGATTTGAAAATCTTTACTTAAAAATTCATTTCCAATGATTTTAATTACACTTGTTTTTGGTATTTATACACTTGTGGATAGCATTTTAGCTGTTAATTTAGCAGCTGATTCATACAAAAATAACGCTACTGCTCAAATTATAGGATTAAAAAATTATGTTCGGTTATCCATAACTGCTAGTAACCCAATTGTCTTTCTAATTTTTGCTATTTCATTATTTTTTACTACTGGTATTTCTACTAGAGTTGCAATTAATTTAGGACAAAAAAGAATAGAAAGAGCTAAAAATACAATTCGTACAGGTTTTCAAATTCAAATTATAGTTTGTGTTGTTTTAGTTTTAACATTATTATTTGTAGTTATTCCATGAATTGAGTCTCAATATCCAAGATCAAAATTTGGAACTGTTGTTGATGATGCATATAAATATGTTGTAATTATTATTGCTGCAATTCCTTTAATTTTTTTTAACCAAACAATGTCTTCTCTTTTTAGAGTAGATGTTAGATTAAACGAGATGATGGTTGCAACAATTGCTCCAATATTTATAAACTTGTTTTTTGACTGAATATTAATGGGACCTGCCGGAATGGGGGTAGAAGGTGGAGCATGAGCAACGTTTATTTCACATTCAGCAACAAGTGTTTTATTCGTTGTTTTTGCCATGAAAAATAAAACACAATTAATTAAATTCAAAAACTTTTTTGGTAAATTTAAAATTATTTCTATTTTCGGGATTTTTCTTATTGGAATTTCACCATTTTTAGGAAACTTTGCTCCCTCAATAATTCAAACAGCAAATTTTGCTGTTATTAAAAACGTTTCATCTCATGTTTTTAAAGAAAAACAAACAGAAGAAATTTCTCAAATTATTGAAAGTTATAAAATAGGAGCTTCACCAAATGAAGCTTTTAAGCTCATTAACGGAGCTTGGAGTGAATTAACAGGACAAAAAATAATTGATTATGATAGCGTAAATACCAATGTAGTTAATGGATTATCGATGAATTTGTCACAATTAGCACCTGTTAAACCAATAGCAGATGTTCCAGTAGAAGATTATTCAAATGTTATATGAAAAACTATAATTACTAAAAATTTAGTTGCAAGAACATCAGGTTCATTCATGTCAATTGCAACATCAGGAGCATTTCCTATTTTTGCATTATTTTTCTTTATAATTTTTGGTTTTATGCACGGTGGAATACCACTTGTTTCTTATAACTATGGAGCAAAAAATTTTGATAAAGTTAAGCAAGCATTTAAATATTCATTGTTATATAGTTTTATCCTTGGGGTAATTCTTTATGTAATTGGAGGTGTTGTGCTTTCAAATTTACTTCTTGATGTATTAGGTGTTTCTTCTAAATATAAACCTTATGCTAGAACAATTATTTTAATCCAAATGGTTTCATTGCCAGTTTTTTCAATAGGTATTTCCGGAATTCTTATTCTTAATTCTATAGATAGAATAATTGCTTCAATTATTGCATCTGGATCTAGGGCATTGATTTTCTTTTTTCCAATTTTATATTTATTTGAATGAATTGCAATTTCTCAAATTAATCCGTGATGATTATTTTGGTGATCTTCACCATTAGTAAATTTCTTTTCATCAATGCTGATTCTTGGTATGACATTGTTTACCATCAAGAAAATTCATGTTTCACACAAAACACTTGATGATAGAATTCAATTAGTATATGCAAAAT
Organism: Metamycoplasmataceae bacterium; assembly: GCA_965263245.1. Taxonomy (GTDB): domain Bacteria; phylum Bacillota_I; class Bacilli_A; order Mycoplasmatales; family Metamycoplasmataceae; genus DT-68. The sequence continues at coordinate 289,968 of CBDHHR010001146.1, forward strand.
TTGATAAAAAAACAAAAAAATAAACTAATGATTTTTTAATTTTTGAAAAATATTTTTACAAATAAAACTAAAAAAAATACTTTATTAAAAAAATCTTAAAGTCTTTTAAAAAAGCTTTTTAGGTCACTAAATAAGCTTTTTTTTTTTTTTGCAAGGAGACATTTTATAATTAAAAATATAAAAAATATTATGAAATGTTTAAAGACTAAAAAAATTATTTTAGGATTTAATGTAGGAACTTTAGTAACTATAGTTTTTACTCCAATTATATTTTTAAACAATTACCAAAATAACCATTATCAAAATTTTAGTCAAAAAAAGATAATTAAAAAAATGTCTTATCAAACAAATTTAAAAAATGATTATTTGCAAGAATTTAATAAAGATAAACTTTATGATAAAAATACAAATTTAAAATCTTATATTGATCATAATTATGATTCTAATTATTCACGATATTATCGACCAATAACTTATCGACCAATAACTTATCGACCAATAACTTATCGACCAATGCCAATACCAATAACAACCTATAGTCGCTCATATTATTCAGGATCATATTATTCTGAACCATTTCCATTTTGGCTTCAACTAACTACTTATATACTAAGTGGATTTATAATTTTGGGTTGTTTATGAGAATTATTTAAATTTATTAGATATGAAGTTTTATACAAAAGAAAAACTAAATTGCAATTATTAATACTTTTATACACAAAAAATTATTTGGAAAGTTTAGAATCAAAAGAGGTAGAAGTTTATATTCCGAGTGATAATAAAACAATTACTCACAATAAAGTCATAATTAAAAATGCTATAAAGAATTTAATCGATTATGATTCAATGAAAAATGATATTGATGAATTAAATTTAGAAATAAAAGACTCTAACGAAATTTTACCCTCAAATGATCAACCAGCAATTGATATTACTCTAATTTTTTCAATAAATGATTCTTTTATTGAAATAGAAGGTTTTAGTGCTAAGCAAAGCAAGTTAAAACAATTAAAAATAAAACAATAAACTTAAAACAAAAATGTAAAATATTTACAAAAATGTATTATAATCTTTTTATAAATTTAAGGAAATAAAAATGATTAAATACATAAAAATGAAAAATATGATAAGCAATAATAAAGAAATAGTAATTGATTTTACTTCAAAATATAACAAAAAACATAAAGATCATTTTTTTGATTATTCATTAAAAGATAAGCCAAGATCAGAATATAAAAACGGAACATTAAAAACAAAAGCCATAATAGGTAAAAATGTTTCTTATAAATCAACAACGTTATGTGCAATTAGTAATATTTTAGACTTTATTACTAATTTTAAAAACAACATTAAAAGTCATGCTTTTGGAAATATTGAAACTCATAAAGCTTTTTCATGATACAAGTCTAAAACAGAAAAAGATCCTTTTGAAGAATCTTTTGAAAAAATACTGAAAGCATATTGAAAGTACATTAATAAAAATAAAAGCATTTATGATATGAAAGATCAATACATAAAAAATTTTTATGGTTCAAATTGTTTTAATAAAAAAGAAAGAATTTTTTTTGAAGTTCAATTTGATAAAAGTGATCTAAATTTTAAGGTTAGTATTAATTTAAAAAATAATAAAGTTATTTACAATATAAAATTAAATGATCGAGATTTTAACATATTAAAATCAGAAAAATTAAAATGGTTTAAACATGATTTTTTACCCTCTTTTAAACTTTATAATGAATACGAATATAAAAAAGATGTGTATGATAAAAGTGAATGGTTTTTGTATAGCTCATTTAGCTATCTTTATTATCAAAAGTTTAAGCAAAACCAAGATGATTTACTAGTTTTATTACAAGTACTAGATGATACAATTGTTGATATTAAATTTGAAAAATTTAATAAACAAAAAGAAATTGAAATTTTAAAAATTACTAGAAAATATAACAACATTACAAAGGACATTGAAATCGATCAACTTTCAATAGGAACTAAAATGTTTTTAATTTATCTATACTTTATACTTAAAAATGATTTTATAATAATTGATGAATTTGAAAATTCCTTACATTTAAAATTAGTTGAACTATTGTTAGAAACAGGACGTATATATAACAAACAAATTATTTTCTCTACACATAGTCCATTTTTACTAAATCAACTTTTAGAAAAATTTGAAATTTCTATATTTGAAACTGAAAATAACTTTTTAGTTATAAATGATGCAAATAAACTTTTTAGAGAAAACGAAAGTCTTGTAAATAAATATGTGTTGGATCTTGTTTCAAACCCTCAAGATTCAGATTTAGATTTTTTAAGAATAAAATTATGAAAAAAATAAAATAATTATTAATAATATGCTTAAAGTGTTATTTGCATAATGTAAGTAAAAATTTTAAATTAGAAAGTTTAATGTCTATTATTTTGAATAAAAAAATAAATTTTATAACAATAAATATACAACATTAAAAGATCTTTTTCCAAATAAAAGTGAAAATGAAATTGTTGGTTTGATATGTGAAAATATTAAAAATATGACTATCCTTTATTTAATGAAATAAAAATCAAAAAATAATTATTTTTTAATTGAAAAAAATCTTAAAGTCTTTAAAATAAGCTTTTTAGGTTACTAAATAACTTTTTTTTTTTTTTGGAAGGAACAATTTTATAATCAAAATGTAAGGAAATTATGAAATTAACAAAAACTAAAAAAATTATTTTATTAGGAGCAACAATCGGAGTATTAATTCCTTCAATAGTTACTCCGATTGTTTTAACTAGTCAAAGTAAAGACCAAAAAGATCAAAGTAAAGAAGATGTTTTAAAAGTAATTAAAATTCTTGAAGAAAAATCGCTTTTAGAAAGACAAATTGAATTAAATAGTGATGCAAAGGGTAAAATCATTGCTAATAACCAAGAAGAAATTATCAAAAAAATCAAGCAATTAATTGGTGAATCAAATTTAAAAGGTGTTTCAATTGAAATTTTAATGGAAAAAGATAAAGACATATCAACTAGTTTTCAAGAAATTAAAGTTAAAGTTTCAAAAGAAAAATATTCTCAAGAAGTTAAAAAAGAAAAAACAATATTTGTTAAAAGAAGTAAAACAATTTCTGAACTAGCTTTAATTGAACTTAACTTAATTAAAGACTCTTTAAAAGCATTAGGAACAAAAGTAGTAAATGTTTATACTAGTGGAGCTATTAACCAAAAAATTACTACTAATAAGTTAGAAATATTAAAAGCTATTCAAAAAATAAGTGGTTATGATGCAATTAATTTAGATGGAGCCTCTTTAGAAATTAAAAACTCTGAAGAACTTTTACCAATTAATAGTGAAGATCCAGTTCCAATTACTATTGTGGTTTCAAAATCTAAAGCTTCTGTAGAAGTAGTTGGTTTTAGTGCAAAGCAAATGTCTCTTTTAGAAATTGCAAATGTTGATCTTAACTTTGTTAAAAATAATTTAGAATCACTAAACTCAAAATTAGTAGAAGTTGATACAACTAGTGCAAGTGATCATAAGATTAGTACAAATAAGGTTAAAATTTTAGAAGAAATTAAAAATCTAAATGGTTATTCAAATATTGATCTTAAAGGTGTTAACGTTGAAGTTAAAGATTCTGAAACACTTTTAGCTGCAAGTAATCAAGATGCAACTCCAATTACTCTTGTTCTTTCAAAAAGTGGAATTTCAATTGAAGTAAGTGGATTTAAAGCTAAATCATTGTCTAATCAACAAATTTTAAAAAATACTCAAGCAGTTAATTTAGTTAAATCAAGTTTAGAAGCTTTAACACCACAAACAATAGAAGTTTACACTAGTGGAGCTATTGACCAAAAAATTACAACTAATAAAGTAGAAATATTAAAGTCAATTAAAAAAATAAATGGTTATTCAAACATTGATTTTAGAAATACTAGAATTGAAGTTAAAGATTCTGAAGATCTTTTACCCACTAATGATCAAAGTCCGGTTGCAATTACTCTTGTTCTTTCAAAACCAGGTGTTTCAATTGAAGTAACTGGCTTTGGTGCCAAGCAAATGTCTGCTTCACAAACTGCAAACATTGATCTTAATTTGGTAAAAAAAGATTTAGAATCTTTAAGTGTAAAAACAGTAGAAGTTGATAGTAGTGAATCAGGTGATCAAAAAATTACTACTAATAAAGTTAAAATTTTAGAAGAAATTGCAAAATTAAATGGTTATTCAAACATTGATTTTAAAAACGTAAATGTTGAAGTTAAAAATTCTGAAGCACTTTTACCTGCTAATGATCAAGATCCGGTTGTAATTACCCTTGTTTTATCAAAAGCTAATGCTTCAAATAATATTGAAATAAGTGGTTTTAGTGCTAAACAACAAATTTATGTTATTAAAAACATTAAAACTAAAATAATTGATAAAGATATTTTAATTGCTCCTAATGTTTCAACTCAAAACCAAAGTGAAATTCAATCAGCAATTTTAGAACAACTTAAAGTTGAAAATAATAATTTAACTAATGAAGATCTTGAAAAAATGACAACTAATATTTCTTCATTAAATATAGGAACTAGAATAGAAGTAGAATTAACAATTACTCATAATGAAAAAAGTCAAATAATAAATATTAATGTTGAAAAAATTAATTTATTAAAAGGATCAAATATTACCGATGGAACTTTAGGAACATTTTTTGAAGATTCTTTTAAAAATCTTTGGTCAATAGGACAAAGAACAAGACTCCAAGTTTTTAAAAAAGGTAATAATTCATGAACTAATAATATTGATAGTGGATTAACAAAAAATTCAAATATTACTGATGGTCGTTGTGGAGTAATTTTTCAAGATAGATTTAAAAATCTTTGAGCAATGGGAAATAAAACATCACTTCAAGTTCTTAGAGTAAATCAAAATGGTGATGGTTATGATGAAACTACAGGTTGAACTAATGCTACCAATAGCGGATTAACAAACGCTTCAAATATTACTAATGGTTATCTTGGAACAATTTTCCAAGATGATTTTAATAACCTTTGAACAATCGGATTTGAAACAAAACTTCAAGTTCTTAGGTCAGATCCTAATAGCGATACTGGTTATGTAAATTCTTGAACTAATGATAATAGCGAAACTGGAGAACCAATATTAAAAAATTCAAATTTTGAAAATAATTGAGCAATGACAATTTTCCAAGATGAATTTAAAAACCTTTGAACATTAGGAAATAACTCAGCTCTTCAAGTTCTTAGAGCTAACTCTTCTAAAAATGGTTATGAAGGTAATTGAAACAGCAATCCGAATCAAGAAGGTTTAGTAAAAGGTTCAAACGTTGTTAAATCTAATGTTATTTATCCAAAAATTTTTCAAGATAAATTTCAAAATCTTTGAACGATGGGTGGTGGAACACCTCTTCAAGTTCTTAGAGTAAATTCTTCTAAAACCGGTTATGATGAAAATTTTGGTTGAACTAACTCAAATAGTGGATTAACAAAAAATTCAAACATTGTTGATGGTGAAGGTGGAACTATTTTTCAAGATTCTTTTGGTAATCTTTGAACTGGGGGAAAAGGAACAAAGCTTCAAGTTCTTAAAGTAAAATCAAATAATTCTTATGTAGAATCATGAGCTAGTAACGATGAAGGAGAAAAATTATTAAACGGATTTAATAATATTGGAAGATGATGAACAATTTTCCAAGACAAATTTAAAAATCTTTGAGTATTTCTAGTTAAAAATGTTGATATTAGTCAAAACAATGGAAGAATTTGAGTTTTAAAATATCAAAATGATCTTTATGATAATTTATGAGTTGAAAGTAAAAAAATATCTTTTTCTGGTACTTCTACAAATCTTTTTATAGACAAAACAAATTATTTTATAGATTCATCTAAAAATGTTTGAATAATGAATAAAGATTTAGGTCTTGTTGTTATTAATTAAAAATAAGATAATTTATTAGTTGATAATATTTTTTGTTAAATTAAGTTTTTAATAATCATTTTCAATATTATTGATAATTTTTCATAACTTAGTAATAAAAAAATTTAAAAATAAAGTTTTATAATTAGAATATGTCGTTTGCATTTGAAATAAAAGAAGAAATTTTAGAAAAAGAATTTACACCTTTGCAAGCTCATGCTTTTGTTTCTGGATTACTTTCAACTTCAGTGATTTTTAATGATTCAAAATACATCTTAAAAATAAATAATGGTTTTATTTCAAATGTTCTTAAAGATTTATTAGACCAGTTAAAAATAAAATATGCAGCTACCAAAGAAAATAAAAATTGAATAATTTTTAAAAACTATTCTTTAGATTTTAAAATTAAACAACCTTCATATTTTTTTGCAGGAGTTTTTGTCGGCGGAGGTTCTATTTCAAACATAGATTCATTATCATACCATTTAGAAATACAACTTTATTCACACAAAAAAGCTCTCAAAATTCAAAAATTTTTAAACCAATATAATTTTTCTTTTTCTTTAATTAAAAGAAGAAAAATGCACGTGTTATATTTAAAAAAATCAGACCAAATTTCAGATTTTTTAAAAGCAATACAAGCATTTAATTCACTAATGAAGTTTGAAAATTCAAGAATTGAAAGAGACTTACACAACCAATTAAACCGCTATTCTAATTTAGATTCATACAATCAACAAAAATTAGCTAAAGCATCTAATAAGTTTAAAAATCATTATGAGTACATATTAAATAAAAACTTAAAAAATTATTTTAATGAAAAAGAAATTATTTTTTTTGATTTAAAACTAAAAAATCCTTATTCTTCGCTTGAAGAACTTAAAAAAATTTATAAAAATAAAACTAATTTAAAAATAACTAAATCTGTTTTAAACCATTGACTTATTAAATTACGTAAAATTTATGAAAAAAATTAAATTTATAAATATATAATTAATTTCAAGTGAAAAGTATCGCGTTATGGTTAAATAATTGAAATTTTCAAGGAACTATTTGAATTTGGTTTGTTTTATTTGGCTCATTAGTTTTATTTACCTCACTTCAAATGGTTAAATATGCCAAGTTAATTATTCAAAAAACAAAACTAGGCGGAGCATTTGTTGGACTTATTTTTGTTTCCTTTATAACTTCAATTCCGGAATTATTTACTGAAGTATCACAAGGTCTTCTAGAAAAACCGATCGTTGCAATTACAGACGATATAGGTTCAAATGCTTTTTCAGTTTTTATACTTTCAATTACGATTTTAATTTTTATTAAAAAACTTAATATGAGTAAAATTAGTAATTTAACAATTATATCGATTTTTATTTCATTGACATTATCAATTTTTTCAATGTTTGTTTTAAAATACCAACTTGATTTTAGATTAGTTAATACTAGCGTTTTAATAATTGGATTTACGCCTTTTATCTTCTTGTTAAGTTATGTTGGTTTTGTAATTTTTAGTTATAAAAATAGACATTTAGCAGATCCTGAACCAGAAAAAGAAATTAAAACTAATTTAACCAAAAACATGATTTTTATTTTATTTATTTTATCATCAATTTTTTTAGTTTTATTTGTTATTTGTTTAAACATTTCAGCAAACGCAATGCAAGTTTCTTATAACATTCCATCTAGCTCTACCGGTGGATTATTATTATCAATAACAACTTCATTACCAGAAATAATTGCTTTAATTTCGTTTGCAAGAGGTGGTTTTTTATCTGCAGCAATTGGTTCTATAGTTGGTTCGCACATTCTTAATTTATCAGGAATATTTTGGGGTGATTTAGCTTTTACAAAAGATGCAGTTATTTTATACGAAAATGTTAATAGTATTTGGTGACTTGCGTTTATGGCAGTATTAGAAATTTTCCTCTTCATCATTTTTATTTTTATTAGTAAGAAAGTTAAAAATAAAATAATTCTTGCAATAATTCCTTTGATAATAATTCTTACCTACATAATTGGTTGAGTTTTATTATTACAATAATAATCAAAAAATTATAATTTTTATTGTATTATTTAGGTAGAAAAGAGTTTATTATGGTCGTAATAATTTGAATTTTATTTGCAATTTCGTGTTTATTAATAGTTATTTCAACAATTATGTCACCAGATTCTAATTCTTTCTCTGGGGCACTAGTGGGTTCTTCAGATTTAACACTTTTTAAAACCAAAAAAGAAATTGCTTCAAAAATTTTTCTAAAAAGATTAATGTTTTTGCTCGGTTTTAGTTTAATGATGGGTTCTATAATAATAAGGACTTACATGTAATGTTTAGTAAAAACCATTTACTAAGAATTTTAAAAAATCGAAAAATAAACTTTCTTAATCTTGCAATATCAATGAATGTTCCGAAATATAAAAATAGAGAATTTTCAAGGTTTTTGTTCGACTTAACAAATAAAGGAATAATTTTTCAAACCAAAGAAAAAGAATTTTTTATTCCTGAATTTTTAGACGAAATTGAAGGCACACTTAAAGTTAAAAACGGGAGTAATTATGGGTTTGTAAACCTTGATGAAAGCAATTTAATTTTTATTTTAGGTTCAAATTTTAATGGCGCACTTCATTCTGACTTAGTTAGGGTTAAATATTTTAAAGAACCATCTAAAGAAGATCTTTTTCAAGGAGTAATTACCAAAATTATTAAACGAAACAAACCAATTTTTGTTGGTAGAGTTCAAAGATTTGAAAATAGTTTTACTTTAGTTCCAAACGATAAAAACATAAAGGGTAATTTTTTATTTGAAAATGAAAATAAACTAAAAAATAACATGCAGGTAAAAGTTGAGATAGTTGATTTTGAGAAAAAATTTCACATTGTTAAAGTTCTTAAAATAATTGGAATGCAGGATGAACCATTTATCGATATATTATCAACTATTGAAGATGCCAATGTTTTAGTAAATTTTTCAAAAGAAAGTTTAAAAGAAGCAAGTTTTGTTCCTGATGATATTAAAAATGAAAATTTAAATAATCGAAAAGATTTAAGAAAAAATCTTATTTACACAATTGATGGCGATAACACAAAAGATTTTGATGATGCTATTGAAGTTGAAAAACTTGATAACGGAAACTATATTTTACAAGTTCATATTGCTGATGTTACCCATTATGTAAAAGAAAATACTGTTCTTGATCAAGAAGCATTTGCAAGATCAACTTCAATTTATTTACCCGATAGAGTAATTCCCATGCTTCCTGAAAATCTATCAAACGGAATTTGCTCCATAAATCCTCATGTGGACCGCTTGACCATTTCTTGCCAAATGGAAATTAATCAAAACGGCGAAACAATTTCTTCAAAAATTTTTCCATCGGTTATTAATTCAAAATACCGACTTACTTATAAGCAAGTAAATAATTTTAAAAAAGGGATTGACATTTGAAACGATTCAAAATTAACAAAATCATTAAAAAATGCGTTAGAACTTTCAAAAATAATTAGAAATTTTAAAGATCAAGAAGGGTATGTTGATTTTGATATTGATGAATCAGAAATTATTATTGATTCTAACGGTAAAACCAAAGACATAGTTATTAAAGAAAGATCATATTCAGAAATCATGATTGAAGATTTTATGGTTAGAACAAACGAAACAATCGCAAAGTTTATAGCTTTAAAAAAATTTCCGTTTATTTATCGAGTTAATGAAAAACCAACTTTAGAAAAAATCGAAGATTTAAGAAAAATTCTTAAAATTCTTAATTTAAAAATTAAAATTCCTTCAAAAAGCAAACCTTTAGAATTTGCAAGTTCGATTAAAGAAATTAAAAAAAGTGAATTTGCTGAGTTTTTAAAAATAATTGTTTTAAGAACAATGTCAAAAGCAATGTATTCAGAAAAAAACATTGGTCATTTTGGTCTTGCATCCAAATTTTATACTCATTTTACTTCACCAATAAGAAGGTATCCTGATTTAATAGTTCACAGAATGATTAGAGAATACATTTTTAAAAATAACGTTAGTTTAAAAAATCATTTTGCAAAAATACTTCCCCAAATTGCTAAAAACTCTTCTTTTAAAGAACAAGAAGCAATTAAATTAGAAAGAAAAGTTAATGATCTTAAAAAAGTAGAATTTTACCAAAAACTTATTGGTACTAAAATCAAAGCCCAGGTTGTTTCGGTTTTAAAATTTGGATTATTTTTAGAATTTCCCAACAAGGTAAATGGTTTAGTTCATGTTTCAAGTCTTATTGATGGAGAATATAATTTAGATGAAAGTGGATTTGGTTTAACAAATGGTAAAAGAGTTTTTAAAATCGGTGATATTTTAGACGTTATAGTTTTTTCTACTAATAAAGAAGAAGTAAAAATAGACTTAGTTTTAGAAGAGTTTTATGAAAAATTAAAAGCAAGCTCTAAACAAAATTTAGTTAAATTTTAATTTTTATTATCAATTTTAATAAACAAATTATTATTTAAACTTTTTAATATTATTTATAAATTATTAATTATATTCATTATTAATTTTTTAGTTTAAAAAAATCTTAAAGTCTTTAAAATAAGCATTTTAACTTACTAAATAAACTTTTTTTTTTTTTTGCAAAGAGACATTTTATAATCTAAATTGTAAAGGAAATTATGAAATTATCAAAAACTAAAAAAATCATTTTATTAGGAACAACATTAGCAATATTAACTACTTCCATAGCAATTCCAATTGTTCTTCTTAATAAAGATAAAGAAAATAATGTAGAAAAAATATTTAAAATTTTAAAAGCAAAAACAACCAAAGAAAAAATTATTGAATTACCAATTAATGTAAGTGGCAAAATCATTGCTAATAATCAAGCAAAAATCATTGAAAAAATTAAAACTTTAATTGGTAAAGCAAATTTAAATGATGTAAAAATTGAAGTTTTAATGAAAAATGATACTAACATTTCTACTACTTTGCAAAAAATTATTATTAAACTAACTAAAAATGAAATCTCAAAAGAAATTGAAGATTTTTTAATTAAAAGACAATTAACTATTGATGAAGAAATACAAGCAATAAAAAAGGTTCTTGATTCTAAGACTGATAATGATTTAATAATTACTCTTCCAAGTAGTTCAATAGGAAAGATTATTGAAAATAATGCTAATAAAAACGAAATTCAAAAAAAACTAAGAAAATTAATTGATCCTTTAAACAAAGGTGGTGATGATAATCATTCAAGCTTAAGAGGTACATCAATAGAAGTCTCAATGAGCGTTGATGCATTAATTTCAACAATTCCTCAAGATATTATTATATCAATTGTTAAAACTAGTGGAAAATCTATTTTAATAAAAAACAAATTCCAAGTAAAAAAATCAACTTAATTAATAATAAAATTATTTATGATAAATTTTATAAATTAAAATCTAAAAATTAGCCTATATTAAAAATAATCATTATTTCTATTATAAAGATACACTTAAATATTTTGTAAGATTGAAAAAACACAATTTAAAAAATAATCTTAAGTTTTTTAGTAATTATATTCATTATTAATTTTTTAGTTCAAAAAAATCTTAAAGTCTTTAAAATAAGCTTTTTAGTTCACTAAATAAACTTTTTTTTTTTTTTGGAAAGAACAATTTTATAATCTAAATTGTAAAGGAAATTATGAAATTATCAAAAACTAAAAAAATACTTTTATTAGGAGCAACATTAGGAATTTTAACTACTTCCATAGTAGTTCCAATTGTTCTTCTTAATAAAGATGAGAAAAATGAAGAAAATGATGTAGAAAAAATATTTAAAATTTTACAAGCAAAAACAAGCAAAGAAAAAATCATTGAACTTTCAAGTAATACTAGTGGTAAAATCATTGCTGATAATCAAGATAAAATTATTGAAAAAATTAAAACTTTAATTGGTAAAGTAAATTTAAAAGAAGTAAAAATTGAAATTTCAATCAAAAATGATATTAACATTTCTACTACTGCACAAAAAATTATTATTAAATTAACTAAAAATAAATTTTCTAAAGAAATTGAAGATTTTTCAGTTAAAAAACAATCAATCATCGATGTTGATAAAGATATAGCATCAATAAAGAAAATTCTTGATGCTAAAACGGGAAATGATTTAATAATTACTCTTCCAAGTAGTTCAAGTGGAAACATTATTCAAAATGCTAATAATAAAAATGCAATTATAAAAAAATTAAGAACATTAATTGATACTTCAAATGCTGGTGGAATAGCTAATCATCCAAGTTTAAAAGGGACATCAATAGAAATTTCAATGAATGCTGATGCACCAATTTCAACAACTCTTCAAGACATTATTGTTTCAATTAGTAAAACCAATGGACAAACTCTTAATACAACCAAAACTTTCCAAGTAAAAAGAAATTTTACTGCAGATGAAGATATAGCAGCAATTAAAAACATTCTTGATGCTAAATTAAATAATAATGACTCTAATTTAATTATTATATTTCCAAATAGTACAACCGGAAGTATCATTAACAATTTAACTATTAAAAATACAATTGAAAAAAAAGTAAGAAAATTAATTGATCCTTTAAATACTAATGGTGCTTCAAATCATCCAAGTTTAAGAGGAACAACAATTACTCTTACAAGAGTGTTATCCTTTAGTGGTAATGAAATTACTACGTTCAGTAAGCCTATTGTTATAACAATTAGTAAAATTGGTGGAACTAGTGTAGGATTTGGTGGTTTTATTGTTAAAAAATCTAGAAGTTAAAAAAATGTAAAAATTATTGAAAAATAAAAATATTTTAAAAAAATCTTAAAGTCTTTAAAATAAGCATTTTAGCTTACTAAATAAACTTTTTTTTTTTTTGCAAAGAGACATTTTATAATCTAAATTGTAAAGGAAATTATGAAATTATCAAAAACTAAAAAATTTATTTTATTAGGAGCAACATTAGCAATATTAACTACTTCCATAGCAATTCCAATTGTTCTTCTTAATAAAGATAAAGAAAATGAATTAGAAAAAATATTTAAAATTTTAAAAGCAAAAACAACTAAAGAAAAAATTATTGAATTATCAATTAGTGTAAGCGGTAAAATCATTGCTAATAATTAAGCAAAAATCGTTAAAAAAATTAAAGCTTTAATTGGTAAAGCAAATTTAAATGATGTAAAAATTGAAGTTTTAATGCAAAATGATACCAACATTTCTACTTCTCCTCAAAAAATTATTATTAAATTAACCAAAAATGAACTTTCTAAAGAAATTAAAGATTTTTTAGTTAAAAAGCAATCAATCATTGATGTTAATAAAGATATAATAGCAATCAAAAAAATCCTTGATGCTAAAACTGGTAATGATTTAATAATTACTCTTCCGAGTAGTTCAACCGGGAATATTATTGAAAAAGCAACTAATAAAAATGCAATTATAAAAAAAATAAGAATATTAATTGATTCTTCAAATACTAACGGAACAACTAATCATCCAAGTTTAAGAGGAACATCAATACAAGTTTCAATGAATGTTGATCGAGCAATTACAACATACACCAAAAACATTATTGTATCAATTACTAAAGCTGGTGGTAAAACTCTTACAACAACAAAAACTTTTCAAGTAAAAAGAGATTTTACTACTAATGAAGAAGATATAAAAGCAATAGAAAAAATTTTAAATTCTTTAAATAGTAATAATAAATTAATTATTCTTCCAAGTAGTTCAACCGGAAGTATTGTTAATAATCCAAATAACAAAAATGTAATTGAAAGAAAAATAAGAAAATTAATTGATCCTTCAAATACAAGCGGCGATCCTAATCACCCAAGTTTAAGAGGGACAATAATTACTCTTAAAAGTGCAAGAGGAGCAGGGGGGCGATTCTATTTCTAATAAAGTAAAAACTATTGTTATAAGCATTAGTAAAAGTTACGGAACTAGTTTAGATTATTATGGTTTTGCTGTTAGAAAATCTGCAATTTAAAAAATATAAACATAAAAAAATTTATTTAAAGAAAATAAAATTGAGGACTAAAAAATCTAATTAAATAGTTTTATATTATCAAATTAAAGATAAAAAATTTGCAAAAATTTATAATCAAAATGAAAACTCATTTATTTTTTATATAATCAATTTTATGGTAACTTATTGCTTTGTTTCTACACATTATTTAAATATTGTTAATTTCTTATTGACTTTTGATATAATTTTTTAGCATTAAAATATATGCAGGTGTGGTTTAATGGCAAAATTTTAGCCTTCCAAGCTAACAGATGAGGGTTCGAATCCCTTCACCTGCTCCAATCATGTTTAATGTGACCATTAAAAAAAGTACTAACTAGTACTTTTTTTAATAATTGTTTTTTTGATAAACTCTTTAAAAAGTGGGTGTTCTTTCAAAGGGTTAGAATTAAATTCAGGATGAAATTGAACCCCAATGTAAAACGGGTGTTTATTGTATTCAACTATTTCTGCAAGATTATTCTTAATGTTTTTACCACAAAAAACAAAACCATCTTTTTCTAATTCATCTTTGAATTTGGGATTTATCTCGTACCTGTGTCTATGTCTTTCAAGAATTTTACTTTTTTTGTACATTTGATAAACAAGAGTGTTTTTATCAATTATGGTTTCATGTTCACCAAGTCTTAGCGTTCCCCCTAAATTATCATTGTATTTTTTATCTCTAATAATATCTACTATCGGTGTTCCAACTTTATCATTTTCGGTTGATATTGCATCTTTATAACCGCATTTTTTAGCTCATGCAATTGTCATCGCTTGCATTCCGTAACAAATTCCAAAAGTTGGAATGTCTAAATTTCTTAAATACTCTGCAGCAATTACTTTTCCTTCAAAACCTCTTTTTCCAAAACCAGGCAAGATTAAAACACCATCTACATCTTTAACAGTGTTTTTAATGTTTTCCTTGGTAATTTTTGAAGATTGAACTCATTTTAAATTAATTTTACAATTTTTATAAATTGCAGAAACTTTAAGAGCTTCAATAATTGAATAATAAGCATCTTTAAACGTTGTGTATTTACCAATCATTGCGATGTTTAATTCTTTTTTATCTTTAGCATTTATTAATTTAACAAAACGTTTTCAATTATCTAATTCAGCTTTTTTATCCTTTAAGTTAAAGTAATTTGTAATTTTTTGCACCACGTTTTTTTCTTCAAGTAATAAAGGTATTTCGTAAATACTTTTTGAATCGCTCAAACCAACAATTGCTTCTTTTTTTAACAATGCAGAAAAAGAAGTTTTTGCAATAATCTTATCAGTTATTGGAAAATTTGATCTTAAAACAATCATGTTAGGATTAATTCCGTATTTTCTAAGCTCTTTAACTGAGTGTTGAGTTGGTTTTGATTTAAATTCTTTTGAAGCATTTAAAAACGGAATGTATGAAGTGTGAATTAAAAAACACTTTTCTTTGTGTTTGTTTAATAAGTTAGCTAATGTATAAATAAAAGGTTGGGATTCAATATCACCAATTGTTCCCCCAACCTCTGTAATAATAAAATCAGCCTTTGATTTTTCTTCAGATTTTAGTATTATTTCTTCAATATAATCTGTCACGTGAGGAATTATTTGAATAGTTTTCCCTCCGTAAAAGCCTTCTCTTTCACGGTTGATGATTTTATTATAAATTTGTCCAGAAGTAAAATTAGAATCTTTGGTAAACTTTGTACCGATAAACCTTTCGTAGTGTCCTAAATCTAAATCTGTTTCTCCACCGTCCTTAGTAACAAAAACTTCTCCGTGTTCATAAGGAGACATTGTTCCCGCATCAAGATTAAGGTAAGGATCAAGTTTTTGAACAAAAATTGAATATCCTCTTGATTTTAATAATCTACCTATTGAAGAAGCTACAACACCTTTTCCGAGTCCGGAAACAACACCTCCTGTGACAAAAATAAATTTTGACATATTAACCTCCTAATTAAATAATTTTAACAAAAAACTCATTTATATAGTTTTTGTTTGTTTTAAAATAAGTTTATGAATAAATTTGTTGCAACCAAAAATGATGCCGGAAGAACCATATTAAAATTTATAACTTCGGTTTTTAAAAACATTCCTCATCATAAAATAGAAAAACTTTTTCGAAAAAAGAATGTTAAAATAAATGACCAAAAAATAAGTGATAAAAAAATTATTTTAAAAGAAAATGATGTGATTAAAATTTATGGTTTAAACCTAGAAGTAAAAATTGATTTTAAAAATGTTGAAATTCATTTTAGAGTTATTTATGAAGATGAAAATATTCTTGTGATTAATAAACCAGAAAATTTTGTAGTTCATGGAAAATATAATTCTATCGATAATCAAGTCTTGTCATATTTAAAATTTAAAAAAGTTGATTCATTTACTCCTTCGCACGTTGGAAGACTTGATAAACTAACTTCAGGAATCATGTTATATGCTAAAAATTATAATTCTCTAAAAGAATTAAATGATAAAAAAACTTATTTTGAAAAATTTTACATTGCAATTTCAAAACTTAACGAGAAATTCTTACTTGAAGCATTTATTTTTCATGATGATTTAAAGCAAAAAGAATTTATAAGTCAAAAAAAGGGCAAAAGTTGTAAAACTAGTTTTATTCCCGTTGAAGATAATAAAGTTTTAATTCAAACTTATAGTGGAAGAAAACACCAAATAAGAGCATCACTAGAATATTTAAAGTTTCCCATTAAGGGTGACACAAAATATGGTGGAACCAGTGCAAGAAGACTTTATTTACATTCAAATAAATTAATTTTAAATAATTTAGAAGGTCATTTAAACTATTTAAATAAAAAAGAATTTATTTCAAAACCAGATTTTTAAAATCAATTTTTAATTTAGAAAAATTTGTTTGATAAATAATATTATTGTTTTCATATATTTTTTTAGTATTTTGATTAATTTCAATAATTATGTTTTTTTCTGGTCTAATTAAAGTAGAATTTTTTGGAATTTTATCATCATATTCTGCTACAAAAATTTTTATTTTTTCTTGATCTTTAGGTTCAGGAAAACATATAAATATTTCTGTATCTTTTCCCATTTTATTATTTATTTCTTTACCATATTTTTTAATTAAAGTTTCCAAAAAAAATTCAGAAGAAACTATTGGAATTGGATATGCTTGAAAAATTATCAATTTTTTTATTTTAAAGTTTTTTTTATTTTCAATATATGTTTTACTTAATTTTCTAATTATTATTTTATAGACTTCATTTATAAAATATTTAGAAATTTCAATTAAATCAATAGAATTTTGATTTTTTTTAAGATGTTTAAATTTTGATTTTTCATTTATTTTTTTACACATTTCATCCAAAAACTCTTTATTATTTTTGTATTTATATATATTCGAATTAAAGCTAGAAATTTCATATCAGTATTTTTCTATTTTTACATCAGGTAAATTTGGATCAGTGTTTTTAGAAAACAATAATTCATTTTTTTCTAAATGATAATCTATTTTTTTTCTTATTTTAGGATGATATTTATATAAAAAAATAGTTACAAAAAATTCAAATATTTCTTGTTTAGAAGTAAAAACTTTTAATTTTTTATTTTTTTCAATCATATTAAAAAATTTATCATTTAAAGTTTTATAAATAAATCCTTTTTTAGTAAATTCTAACAAATGTTTTTCACTAGAAATAATCATTTTAAATAAGTCAATTTTGTTCATCCTAAAAATTATATTTTAATTTTAAAAGTTTATTTTATTTTTAAAATTTAAACTAAAAAAACTCATATATTTTTATGTTTAGTTATTAATATTTAATAAAGTTGTTGATTTTATTAAAAAATTAATATAATTCTTATATGATTTCACCAAAAGAGAAAATTGAAAACTTAAGAAAAAAACTTAATGTTTGGTCTAGAGAGTATTATGAAAAAGATTCTCCGTCAGTTTCCGATGCTGAATATGATAGTGCTTATAGTCAATTAATTGAACTTGAAAAAAAGTATCCTCAGTTTTATGATCCTAATTCTATAACCCAAAAAGTTGGTGGTAAAACTGATAATAGGTTTAAAAAAATTAAACATAAATTTCCCATGCTTTCGCTTGGAAACGCTTTTAATAAAGGAGAACTTTTAAAATTTGACAAACAAGTTAAAGATGCACTTTATACTGAAAAAGACATTGAATATGTTGTTGAATACAAAATTGATGGTTTGTCTATTTTAGTTCAATATGAAAACGGAAGTTTTTATAGAGCTGTCACTAGAGGTGATGGTTTTGAAGGTGAAGATGTTAGTCATAATGTAATTACAATAGAGGATATTCCTAAAAAAATAAAATATAAAAATTCACTTGAAGTAAGAGGCGAAATTTACATGAAAAAAAGTGTTTTTGAAAAATTAAACCAGAAAGGTTTAAATTTAGCAAACCCAAGAAATGCAGCTTCTGGAACAATTAGACAGTTAGATTCTAAAATTGCCAAAAACAGAAAATTATCAGCCTTTTTATATTCAATTCCAAATCCAATTAGTCATAATTTAAATACGCACTACCAAATTTTAAAGTTTTTAGAAGATAATAAAATTAAAATGAACAAAAAAACTCACCTTGCTCAAAACATAAACAAAGCAATTTTATTAGTTGAAAAAATGACTCAAAAAAGAAATGATCTTCCGTATTTAGTGGACGGAGTGGTTGTTAAAGTTAACAACATTAAAACTTGAGAAGATATTGGTTCAACAGTTAAATTTCCCAAATACATGATTGCTTTTAAATTTCCCGAAGAAGTTGTAGAAACAAAGTTACTCGATATTTTTCCAACCGTTGGTCGTACCGGAAGAATAACTTATAACGCCAAGCTTTCTCCTGTAAAATTAGTGGGGACAAACGTAAAATCAGCAACGCTTCATAATGCTGAATACATTGAAGAACTTGACATTAATGTAGGTGATATTGTTAAAGTTAAAAAAGCTGGTGACATTATTCCTAAAGTTTTAGGAGTAAAATTAAAAGTTAATCATAAAAAATGAAAACGTCATTTAAATTGTCCTTCTTGTCATTCTTTATTAAAAGTTGAAAAAGATTTAGTAGATCAGTACTGTGTTAATGAAAAATGTTTGGAAAAAAATATTTCTAATTTTGAACATTATGTTTCAAAGGGAGCAATGAACATTGAAGGTTTTTCTTCAGAAACCATAAAAACATTTTTAAAGGAAAAATTAATTGTGGATATTCCTTCAATATTTAATTTAAAAAACTATAAAGATAAAATATTATCACTTCCAGGTTGAAAAGAAAAATCTTTAAACAAGCTATTAAAAGCAATTGAAGATTCTAAAAACTTAACTTTAGATAAATTTATTTTTAGCTTAGGTATAAGACATGTCGGAAGCAAAAATTCAAAAATTCTAGCTAAAAGATTTGGTAAATTAGAAAATTTAATAAACGCTAGTAATTATTCTCTTGAATCAATAAGAGATATTGGAGATAAAGTTTCAGAATCATTAACAAGTTATTTTTTAAATCAAAAAAATCAAGAGTTAATCAAAAAACTAATTTCTCTTGGAATTAACATTACAGAAACAGAAGAGCCAAAATCTAGTGTGTTTAACGGATTAACGTTTGTAATAACAGGAGTTTTAAATAAACCAAGAAAACATTTTATGGATATAATAGAATTAAATAGCGGAAACGTTGCAACTACAATTACATCAAAAACAGATTATTTAATTGTTGGTGAAAACCCTGGTTCAAAGTTAATTAAAGCTCAAAATTTAAAAGTTGATGTTTTAGATGAAGATGCTTTTAATAAATTACTAAAGGAGAAAAATGACTAAAAAAAGAATATTAGAAATTTCAAATTCATTAAAGTTTAACATTAATGATCAAGCCGCTCAAGAGATTTTAGACTCTTATAATGAATTTGAAGTTTCATTTAATAAATTAAAAAAAATTAACACTGATAATGTAGAGCCAATGACCAGAATTGATGATAGTCGTATTTCCTTTTTGAGAGAAGATAAAGTTGAAAATACTTTTTTAAAAGAAAAGTTTTTAAAAAATGCTCCTAATAAAGATAAAGACTACATTATTCTAAGTAAAGAGGATTTAAATGATTAAAAATAGAGGTGATATTAAAAAAGCACTTGATGGTTTAAAATCTTCTCCTGCTACTTCTTATTTATTTAAAGATGCAAAATTTGGTAAAGGTTTATTAAATGGTGCAGTTTTTACCATAAAAGATCTTTATACTAACAAAAATTCAATTGTGCAAGCTTCTTCTAAAATTTTAGAAGGTTTTTACCCTTTTTATGATTCTACAATAGTTGAAAAAATTAAAGCTAACGGTGGAGCAATTGTTGCTAATGTTCATTGTGATGAATTAGGACTTGGTGGAACCGGAACGTTTAACGCATATTCAAACATCGGACAAAACCCTTTAGATAAAAAAAGAATTATTGGTGGTTCTTCTTCAGGTTCAGTTTACACTTTTAATAAAAACATTTCTATTTCAGTTGGTTCAGATACTGGTGATTCAGTAAGACTTCCGGCTTCATATAATGGTTTATACGGGTTTAAACCTTCATATGGTGCTATTTCTCGGTACGGAAAGTTTCCTTTTGCAGCTTCTTTAGATACAGTTGGATATTTTGCTCATAATGTTGAAGACATAATTTTAACTTCACAAGTTTTATACGGCAAAGACAAAAAAGACATGTCGTCTAAAAATGTTGAAAAACCAATCAATAAAGCTGTAAAACCAAAAAAAATTGGTTTTATAAATAATGCTAATGAACTAGAAGATTACCAAAAAAAAGCGTATGAAAACTTAAAACAACAATTAAAAAAAGATGATATTAAAATTTTAGAATTTTCTTTAAACAAAGAATTAGTTAAAAATATTAATTGTGTTTACCAAGCAATTTCTTTTTCTGAAGCTTCTTCAAACAATTCAAATTTTAACGGAATAACTTTTGGTAAAAATTTAAAAGGTAAAAATTGAAGTGAAATAATGACAAACACAAGAAGTAAATTATTTGGATATGAAGTTCAAAGAAGAATGACAATTGGTGCGTATTTTTTACTTTCAGAAAACATTAAAGATATTTTTTACAAAGCTCAAAAAGTAAGAAGATTGATTGTGAACGAATTTAGCAGCATTAAAAAACAAGTTGATGTTTTAGTTTTTCCAGCAACAACAATTGCCCCTTTATTTAACGAAAAAAAAGATCATAAAAATTATTGAAATTCATATTTAATTCACGCAAATTTTTCTGGTTCTCCTTCCATTTCTATTCCTTGAAAAAAACATCGTAAAATGCCTTTTAACCTTTCGATTGATGCTCTTTTATACGAAGATAAAAAACTTTTATCAAACGCACTTTATCTTGATAATTTTTTAAGGAGCAATAATGAATAATTTTAAAGCAACAATTGGTGTTGAAATTCACATTAGTTTAAACACAAAATCTAAAATGTTTTCATCTTCTAAAAATAATTTTAATGATCCTCCAAACACAAATATTTCACCAGTAGATGTTGGTTATCCCGGTGCACTTCCTGTTTTAAATAAAGAAGCTGTTGTAAAAGCAATTAAATTAGCCAAAGCACTTAAAATGGAAATTAATAACACGCTTTATTTTGATAGAAAAAATTATTATTATCCTGATCTTCCCAAAGGATTTCAAATCACCCAACACGAAAATCCAATTGCTAAAAACGGTAAATTAAAAGTTTTAAATAAAATAATTAATATTCAAAGAATTCAACTTGAAGAAGACACTGCCAAATCAATTCATAAAAATAATAAAACTTATCTAGATTTTAACCGTGCGGGTGCACCGTTGATTGAAGTTGTTTCTAAACCTGAATTTTCTTCACCAAAAGAAGCTGCAAAATATGTTGAAATAATTAAAAATATGGTTGTTTTTCTCAAAATTTCTGATGGAAAAATGGAAAACGGTTCTTTAAGAGCTGATATCAATGTTTCGTTAAACTATGTTGATCAAAAAACTTTCGGAACAAAAGTTGAGATTAAAAATTTAAACTCAATTTCTAACATCGAAAAAGCAATTAAAGTAGAACTTGAAAAACAAAAAAATGCATTATTAAAAAACAAAAAAATTATTTCCTGAACAAAAAGATTTGACGAAAAACTCCAAGATACAGTTGAAATGCGAATTAAAAAAGAGTCAATTGATTATAAATTTTTTCCAGAGCCAAACATTCCGCCGATATCTTTAGATAAAGAATTTATTGATTCAATTCAAATTAATGAACTTTCTAGTCAAAAAGAAGAAAGATACTTAAGTTTAAACATCCCAAAAGAATACGTTAAACAATTATTATCAAATTTAGAAACAGCAAATTATTTTGATTCTATTAGTTATCAAGATAAAAACAAATTATCAAAATTCTTTTTTTCAGAAATTGTTTCACTTGCAAATTCTAAAAGTCTTAGCATAGTTAATTTAAAAATAAAACCAGAAGAAATTACTAACCTTCTTTTAAAAATTGAAAAAGGTCAAATTTCTAATAATCATGCTAAAAAAATTGTTCCTTTTTTAATTAATAATCAAAAATCTGTTGATTTAATCATTAAAGAAAAAAACATGAAATTAATTTCTAACGAAGAGCAAATTTACCAAATGCTTAACCAAATAATTCAAGAAAACCAAGCATTTATTGATAAAAATAAAGATCGAAAGGAAAGAGTTTTTAAATTTGTCTTAGGTTTATTAATGAAAAAATCAAAAGGACAAGCTAACCCCAAAATTGCAAGTAAAATTTTAGAAAAAATTTTATAATATTTTCTTTTAATTGCTTTTCCTTTTATAATTAACTAATATAAAGTGAAAAAATGTTTAGAAATAAGTTAACAACAGGGTATGAAAAAAAACCAAAAAGTTTAAAAAAAAGATCAACGTATGTTGGTAAACTTTTTATTAAACATTCTAAATCAATGAACCTTGGTGAGCGTTTAGTTAAATTTTTAATTTACATTTCTTTAAGGTTAGCAATTCATCCTAAAAAATGAAAAAATCCTGAAAAAAACTATGAAATAATTGATCGAACTTACAAGGTTATTATGTCCCCGGACTTTGTTTTTATTCCTTCTTCAATAGCTTTTTATTTAATTATGGCTTTTATGCCGATCATTTCAATGATTACAATTTTTTACCAAATTCCGGGCATTAACGAAATTTTTCTTTTTGAAGGAAAAGATTTATTAAAAAATTCACTTAAAAACTTTATTCCTGGTATTTCGATCATTATTGAACAATTAAAAGAAATTAGCAAGCTTTCAAGAACCAACAGTTTTTTAACTGAAACTGTTCTAGGAACTTCGCTAGTTTCATTATTAGTTTCAACATGAATTGCTTCAAACGGTTTTTCACAATTAATTTTTACTCAATCACATATTTTTGAACATAAATTTTTCGGAAATTATTGATCAAATAAATTTAAAGGTATGTTAATTGTTTTTTTAATTTCCTTTTTATTATTTTTAGGTTTATTTATTAACGTTACGATTCAAAGACAGATCGAACTTTCTTCTTTAAGTGAGTTTTCTAAAAATGCTTTTTTAAATATTTTTACAGTAATAATTTTATTTTTAGGTTTATTCGGACTATCGATTCTTATTTTCAAATACAGTCCCCGTTTTAGAATTAAAATTAAGCACATACTTCCCGGAGCAACTGTTACGACAGTTCCTTCAGCATTATTTTTAGCAATTTTTAGTTCAATAACTTCATGGTTCTCTTACGGAGCTTATGGAACAATCGGAACAATCATGTATGTTTGTATGGGTTCGTTAATTATCACTTACTTTGTTTTTCTTGGAATAATTGCAAATGCTTCGTATTACAAAACTTTTGTGGGAACAAAAGTTGAAAGTAAATAAAAAACATTTCTCAAAAATAAAACATATTTTAATATAATTTTTTTATGACTTTTTTTAAAAAATTAAAAAAGAGATTATTCACGCTTAACGTAAATAATTTTGAAAAAGAAAAAAAACAGCTAAAAAACAGTGTTTTAGAAAAAGAAAGTAATTTAAAAAACCAGCAAGAAAAAGCAATCATTAAAAAAAGAAAAAAAACCATTAATAAATACGTTGCTGGACTTAAAAAATCATCCGCTAACTTTTCAAGACAAATTCTCGAGATTCAATCTAAACATAGTAAAATTGATGAAAGTTTTTTTGAAGAACTAGAAGAAATACTTATCATGTCAGACATTTCAGCACCTTTAGTAATGGAAATAATTTATGAAATTAAAAAAGAAGTTAAAATTGAAAAAATTACTTCACCAAAATTAATTTCGGAAATAATCGCTGATAAAATGTTTACAATTTACACTAACAATTCAATTGTTGATACTAATTTAAACGTTAAAAAAAATAGACTAAACGTTATTTTAATGGTTGGTGTTAATGGTTGTGGTAAAACTACCACAATTGCAAAACTTGCAAATATTTTTTTAAAGCAAAATAAAAAAGTTTTACTAGTTGCTGGAGATACTTTTAGAGCAGGAGCAGTTGAACAACTTTCAATTTGAGCAAAAAGATTAAACTGCGAAGTTATTAAACCAATTAATTCAAAAGATCCTGGTTCAGTAGTTTATGATGCAATTAAAAAAACCAAACAAAGTAAATACGATGTTTTAATTATTGATACGGCCGGTAGACTTCAAAATAAAATAAATTTAATGAACGAACTTAAAAAAATTAATTCAATTATTCAAAAAGAAATTCCTGATGCTCCCCACGAGTCATTATTAGTAATTGATTCTACCACTGGACAAAACGGGGTTTCACAAGCATTCCATTTTAAAGAGGTTACACCACTTTCGGGTATTGTTTTAACAAAAATGGATGGTACTTCAAAAGGCGGAATCATCATAACCATCAAAGATAAATTGAATTTAGCAGTTAAACTAATTGGTTTTGGTGAAAAACTAGATGATCTTGAAGAGTTTAATTTAGACTCATTTATTTACGGAATGATGAAAGGTTTAATTAATGAATCTAGCTAAAAGAGAAAAATTAACTTTGTTGTTTGAAAAATATAAAAATTTTTTAACCCAAAACCAAATTCAAACAATGCATTTATATTTAATTGAAGATCTTTCGTTAAGTGAAATAGCAAAAATACTTGCAACAAGTAGACAATCAATTCACGATGCAATAAAAAAAAGTGAAAAAAAATTAATTTTAATAAATCAAAAAATTTCTAATACATAAAAATTAAATATTTTTTCTTTTATTTTTTTTGTTTTGTATAATTTAAAAAAGAGGTTTTTTATATGAAAAGAGTATTAATTAAACTTTCGGGTGAAGGTTTATCAAATAAAGCAAAAAATTTAGATGTTGATCCAAAAATTGTAAAAAAACTTGCGTTTCAAGTTAAGGAATTACTAAAAAGAAAAATTGAAGTGGGAATGGTAATAGGTGGTGGAAATTTCTGAAGGGGAGTTTCTGCTGAAAAAAACGGAATTGAAAGAAATAAAGCAGATTATATTGGTATGTTAGCAACAATTATGAATGGTCTTGCAATTCAATCATGTTTAGAAAAGGAAAACATTGTAACCAAAATTCAATCATCACTTTGTATTGACCAAAAAATTGCTGAAACATATGTGAGTAAAAATGCAATTAAATATTTATCAAAAGGTCAAGTGGTCATTTTTGTTGGGGGAATTGGAAGACCATATTTTACTACCGATACAATTTCTGTATTAGTAGCAACCGAAATAAAAGCAGATTATATATTAATGGGTAAAAACGGAGTTGACGGTATTTATGATTCAGATCCAAATTTAAATTCTGATGCTAAAAAAATTGATGAAATTACCTGGGATGAAATTTTACAAAAAAAACTTACGGTAATGGATTCAACTGCTGCTTCTTTTGCAAGGGATAATGCAATAAATCTTTGTGTTTTTGATATAAATGCTAAAAATGCAATATTAAATTTAGTGGATGGTAAATTACCGCACACAAAGGTGGTTAAATAAAATGGAATTAGAATTATTAAAATTAGAAGAAAAAATGCAAACACATGTAAATAAGTACATTTCAAACATTTCCAAAATTTCAACTGGTAGAGCAAATCCAGAAATTTTAAGTTCAATAAAAGTAATTTACTATGATACGCCCACATCAATCATTGAAATTTCTGCAGTTACAATACCTGAACCTAGACAATTATTAATTAAACCTTATGATGTAAAAATCAATAAAGACATTGCGGTTGCAATTAATAATTCTAACATTTCTATTTTAGCAGTTGATGAAGGTGATAGAGTAAGAATGACTTTTCCTGTTTTAACCGAAGAGAGAAGAAAAGAACTCGTTAAGGATTTATCAACGTTTACAGAACAAGCAAAAGTCGGAATAAGATTAGTTCGTCAAGAAGCAAACAAAGACATTAAAAATAATGATATTTCTGAAGACCAAGAAAGAGAAGAACTTAAAAATATTCAAGAAATTACTGATAAATATATTGTTAAAGTAGACGAAATTACTAAGAAAAAAACAGAAGATTTAATGACTATTTAAAGATTAAATTAAAAAAAATTTGAATAATAGAATCAAATAAAAAAATAACATTATTTTAATAATGTTATTTTTTTACTGTTTTTTAAGATTAAATTTAAGTTTTTCTCTAGAAAAATAAATTGATGCAATAGATATTAACGGAAGTGCTTGTAACGAAATCATTCCGAATTTAAAAATGTTAAAAGGCATAAACACCATTCAAACACCTGAATTTCAATTTGGTATATTTCCAAAATAAATTCTTGCTCATTGATTTTCTAATAAAAATCTATTAAATTCATTGGGATTTATCGGAACATCTTGTCCGTATAATCTTCAATAAAAAGCTGTTACTCATAACCAATTATTAAACGTTGCAAAAATAGAAGTAATAATTATGCTTGTAAATAATGCTATTAAAATTCTTAAACCATCATTTTTAATGTAATTTTTTGTTATTTTCAAAAATAACAAAACAACTACTAAATAAAATAAAGCAAATATGTATTGAACTAACGGACCAAACCATATTACTGGTTCATTAACGTGCATAATGGTAATAAATACTCACCTAATTGTTAATAGTAAAAAAGCTTCTTTAAAACTAAAAACAAACATGCAAATTATTACTGGCATTAGTGAAATATCGATGTTTAAAAAACTTGCAAACGGTCATTTAATTTGTGAAGTAATAACATTTAAAATAAGACTTATTGATAATAATAAAGCTAACAAAGTTATTTTTTGCATTTTTTTTGTACTTTCATACAAATGTTTTTTAACGTTAAAAAAATTCATACTAAAAAAAACCTTTCCTGAACAAAATATCCAGTTAAGATTTTTTTAAAAAAATATTTATCCCATCCGGACTTTACCGTCGGTACTAGAATTTCACTAGTTCAGCTTGCGCTCGTAGACTTTACTACCGGTTGACTAATTTCAAGCCACCCCCAAATATTTTGTTCAATAAAATTATATATATTTTGAATAAATAATTTTTGTTATTTTATAAAAACAATTAAAAAATTAAATAAGCAATAATTTTAAATTTTTAAAACATTAGTTTATAAATTAATTTTGTTTTCAATTTTAATAACATTATTTATTTTTTATAAGTTCCTTTAATTTTTATTATGACTTCAGAACCATTTTTTGGTTCTAATTCATTGATTGTAATCACTACATTTTCTAATTTTTTAAATATTTTTTTAAATTTTCAAAAACTAATTTTTGTCATAATTTTATTCACCTTTCATTTTTTTTAAAATGTTCCTTTCTTATTAATATATGTCTAAAAATAAATAAATTGTTAAAAAATTATTTAAAAATATTTTTTATTAACATATTTTTTTGTTAATAATGTTTTTTATTTTTAAAAATTAACATTTTAAAAATTTTAAGTCTTAAAATCATTTTAAGATAAAGCAAGTTCTTTTTTAATTGTAGGACAATTTTTAATATCAACAATGTCTTTTTCAATCTTGTCTAATCTTCCTTCAATCTTGTCTAATCTTCCTTCAATCTTGTCCAATCTTCTTTCGACCTTGTCTAATCTTCCTTCAATCTTGTTTAATCTTTGTTCAATGTTATTAAATGTTTTAATGATTTTGTTTTCAAAATCTTTACTTCAATCTTTAAATCATTCTAATGTAGGTTTTATAATTTTCTCTTTTCTTTGAAAAATTCCTTCAATTATTATTCTAATTTTAGAACCATTTTCTAATTTTGATTTATTGATTGAAATAATTCTATTTTTTAAATTTTTTAATATTTTATTTAGTGTTGTAGTATTTATTATACTCACAGAACACCACCTTTCTTTTAAAAAAGATAATAATTTTTAAGAAATTATCTTTCTTACTTACATATTTAAAAAATTTATTAATTTTTAAAAAAATAATTGTTTTTTAATTTAGAAAATTTATAATAATGTTTTAATGATTTTTGTTAAAAAATAGTTTTATTAATTGTATAATTTTATCTACATTTATTTAAAAATTAAAATTAATTTTAAGTTGAGTAAATTTAGATTTTGTAACTTTAACTAAATGTTTTTATAATCAATCAAATAATTAAGAAAGGTTCTTGTTTAATGAGTTTGATAACAAAAAATAAAATAATTATCAAAGGCGCTAGTGAAAATAATTTAAAAAATTTAGATGTTTCAATTCCTAAAGATAAACTAATTGTTTTTACTGGAGTTTCTGGTTCTGGAAAATCTTCACTTGCATTTAATACAATCTACGAAGAAGGAAGAAGAAGGTATGTTGAATCACTCTCTTCTTATGCTAGACAATTTTTAGGTAATTCAAAAAAACCTTTAGTTGATTCGATTGAAGGTCTTTCTCCTTCAATTTCTATTGAACAAAAAACAACCCATAATAATCCCCGTTCAACAGTGGGAACCGTAACTGAGGTTTATGATTATTTAAGATTATTGTATGCAAAAATTGGTAAAGCGTATTGCCCAAAACACAAAATCCTTATTAGTGCTCAAAAAATAAATGACATCATTGATTCAATTTATGAAAACAAAGAGGGGACAAAACTAATTGTTTTTTCTCCAATTGTTTTTAACGAAAAAGGAACTCATAAAAATTTATTTCAAAAACTTTCTCAAGACGGTTTTTTAAGGGTAAAAGTTAATGATGCTATTTATTCTTTAGATGAAGAAATTAATTTAAACAAAAATCAAAAACACAATATTTCGATTGTTATAGATAGAATCGTTTTAAAAAAAGAGGATAGATCAAGAATTGTTGAAGCAATTGAAATTGCGTTTGATTACAGTAAAGGGTTAGTTGAAATTGAAAATTTAGATGAAAAAACTCTTGATTTATATTCTAAATATCTTTCGTGTCCTGAAGGTGATTTTAACATGCCGATTTTAGAACCAAAATTATTTTCGTTTAATTCACCTTTTGGGATGTGTGATGATTGTAAAGGTTTAGGAATTAAACTTACAGTGGATAAAAATAAATTATTTAAAGAACCTAAAAAAAGTATTCTTCAAGGGGGAATAGTTTATTTTCAAAACGTTATTAATACTAGAAATATTGACTGACAAGAATTTGAACATTTAATTGACTATTATGATATTAGCATTGATAAACCAATTGAAGAGATGTCAGAAGAGGATTTAAAAATAATTATGCATGGTTCAAACGAACCAATTGAATACGAAATTGTTTCAAACAGTGGCTCTAGATTTGTTAAATATCGTTTAATAGAAGGTATTGCTTCAAAAATTGAAAGAAGATTTTTAAATTCAACATCCGAAATGGCAAGAAAATGATATAAAAACACTTTTATGTCTGATATTAAATGTAACACTTGTAATGGTGCAAGACTTAACAAATATGCCTTATCTATAAAGATTAACAACAAAAACATTTATGAATTTTGCAAAAGTTCAATTGAAGATGCCTATAACCAGATTATTTCAATGGATTTAGATAAAA
Organism: Metamycoplasmataceae bacterium; assembly: GCA_965263245.1. Classification (GTDB taxonomy): domain Bacteria; phylum Bacillota_I; class Bacilli_A; order Mycoplasmatales; family Metamycoplasmataceae; genus DT-68. The sequence continues at coordinate 319,823 of CBDHHR010001146.1, forward strand.
ACGAAAGAGAAATATCTCAAATTATTTTCAACGAATTACTAAACAGATTAGAATTTTTAAATAATGTTGGTTTAGAATATTTATCTCTAGATAGAAAAGCAGAAACACTCTCAGGAGGTGAATCTCAAAGAATTAGATTAGCTACCCAAATTGGTTCTAATTTAACCGGAGTTTTATACGTTTTAGATGAGCCTTCTATTGGTCTTCACCAAAGAGACAATAATAAATTAATTAACACGCTTAAACAAATGGTTGATATTGGAAACACATTAATTGTTGTAGAACATGATGAAAGCACAATTAGATCAGCAGATTACATTATTGATATCGGACCAAAAGCCGGAGATAACGGTGGAGAAATTGTTGTTGCGGGAAATCTTGAAAAAATTTTAAAGAATCAAAAATCTTTAACAGTTGATTATTTAACAAAAAGAAAAGAAATAAAAGTTCCTAAATCAAGAAGAAGCGGAAACGGTAAAATTTTAACAATTCTTGAAGCTGAAGAGAATAATCTTCAAAAATTAAATGTAAAAATTCCTTTAGGTAAACTAGTTTCAATAACGGGAGTTTCTGGTTCAGGTAAAACCTCTCTTATTAATGAAGTTCTTGCTAAAAAAGTGCAACAACAAATTTCTAACCCGTTTATTGTTCCGGGAAAATGCAAAGACATTAAAGGTATTAATAACATTGATAAGTTAATTAAAATTTCACAATCACCAATCGGTAGAACTCCGCGTTCAAATCCTGCTACTTACACAAGTGTTTTTGATGACATTAGAGATGTGTTTGCAAATACACCAATCGCAAAATCTAGAGGATATTTAAAAGGAAGATTTTCGTTTAACGTTCCTGGTGGAAGGTGTGATAAATGTCGAGGAGACGGAACAATTAAAATTGAAATGCACTTTTTACCTGATGTGTATATAGAATGTGATCATTGTTTAGGTAAAAGATATAATCAAGAAACTTTAGAAGTAAAATACAAAACAAAAAACATTTCTGATATTTTAAACATGAAAGTTGAGGAAGCATCAGAATTTTTTGCAGTTAATCAAAAAATTAGTGTTAAACTCAAAACATTAATTGATGTTGGTTTAGGTTATATTGCATTAGGTCAAAGTGCCACTACTTTATCTGGTGGTGAAGCTCAAAGGGTTAAATTAGCAACGTTTTTATTAAAAAAACCAACCGGGAAAACTTTATATATTCTAGATGAACCAACCACTGGGCTTCACCAACACGATATTTCTAAATTAATAAACGTGTTAAATAGAATCGTTGATGGTGGTGATTCAATTTTAGTAATAGAACATAATTTAGATATTATTAAAGTTTCTGATCACATTATTGATTTAGGTCCTGGCGGAGGAGTCAAAGGTGGTAAATTAATTGCATCTGGAACTCCTGAACAAGTTGCACAAAATAAAAATAGTTTTACAGCTCAATTTGTTAAAAAATATTTATAAAGTAACAAAAATTACTGAAACAAATAATTATTACATAAAAAAAGATATAATACTTTTAAAATGTTTAATGAAAGGTTAAAATAACTTATGACTTACAATAAACCTGGTGGATTAAACGGTTCATGATTAACTGGTCAAAAAACTTGAGAACTTGCTTTTTTTCACCCTTATCCTATTTTCATTTTTACATCAGTAATAACTGCTTTTTTGTCAGTAGCATATTTTTGAAGAAGACAAAAATACTCTTGAGAAAATTTACAAATATTGTTAATTCTTGTGATTCCAGGTTCAATTTTGGGTGCTAGATTATGAACCGTTATTGCTCAAGGGGGATGGAGTGATTTTTTTAATTTACAAGGTCTTTCGATTCACGGAGCAATTATGGGGGCAATAATTGCAGGATTACCTTTTGTTTATTCAAAACGTCATACACTTGATATTAGGACTGTTTTTAGCATTATACTTCCAAACGTAATACTTGGTCAAGCAATTGGTCGTTGAGGAAATTTTTATAATCACGAAGTGTACGGACAAGTGGTTAGTGGTGATTCATTAAACTGAATGGGTTCATTAAAAAGTCATATGTTTATAGACGGTTCTTACAGACAACCGTTGTTTTTCTATGAATTTTTAACTTCAACTTTTGGTTATATTTTTTTGGTTTTAATTCTTCTTAGAAAAAATTGATTAAGACCCGGAGTTGTTGCAGCAATATATTTAATTTGGTACGGAATTGTGAGAATTTCTTTAGAAGAAATAAGGGATGAAAGCGCAATTATGTATTGAAACACACTACCCGTTTCATATTTTGTTGCTTGAGTAACAATGGTGTTAGGAATCATTATTTCAATTTGATTACAGTTTTTTGATTATAAAAAATATGACTTAATTAAACCAGTTAAAACTAGAAAAAAATTTTTTATTTTTGAAAAGTCTGATAAAAAATTAAAATATCTTTTTTGAGGACCAGAAGTTTTAAATAAAATCAACATTTGAATACCTTCGGAAAATAATGTTAAGTGATCAAAAAGAGAAATTAATCAAGGTTATAAAAATAAAATAAAAAAAGAAGTTAAAAAATAATTTTTTACATTTATAATGCTATTATGAAAAAATTTGATGTTTTAATTATTGGAGCAGGAGTAGCAGGTTTAACAGCCGGAATTTATACTTCAAGAGCTAATTTAAAAACTGCTATACTCGAAAAAAGTGCACCTGGTGGGAAACTGGTTAACATTTCACAAATCGAAAATTGAGTTGGTGATTCGTTCGTTGAGGGACCTGATTTAGCATTAAGAATGTGAAATCATTCTAAAAAAGAAGGTGTTGAACACCTTTATGGTAACGTTATTAAAATAAACGATAAAGAAAATATTGTTGAAACTGATCTTGGTAAATTTAAATATAAATATTTAATAATTGCGACCGGAACTTCCGAAAGAATACCCAAAGAAATCAAAAATATTGAAAAGTTTTATCAAAAAGGAGTATCTTATTGTGCAATATGTGATGGTCCAATTTATAAAGGTGAAGAAATTGCAGTTATTGGTGGTGGAAACTCTGCTTTTGAAGAATCTATCTATTTATCTTCATTTGTTAAAAAAGTTAAAATTTTTGTAAGAGATAAAGTTATAGCTGAAAAAGGTTTAGTAAAAGAAGCTGAAAAAAGAGATAACATCAAAATATTTTTAAATAGACAATTAAAAGAAATAAACGGTGATAAAAAGGTTTCAAGTGTTTTAGATGATAAAGGAATTATTCACTATGTAACGGCAGTGTTTCCTTATGTTGGTTTAAACCCCAACACTTCATTTATAACCCAAAGGGAAATTTTGAATCAAAATGGTTTTATTAAAGTAAACGAAATGATGCAAACAAAAATTAAAAATATTTTTGGAGTTGGAGACATTTTAGAAAAAACCGTAAGACAACTTACCACAGCTGCTGCAGACGGTACAATTGCCGCAAAAAACATCGTAAATATTTTTGATAGTTAGAAAAGGAAATCATAAAAATGGTAAAACAATATAAAAATTATAAAGACGTTCCTAAAAAATATAAATATGATCTTGAATTTTTATTAGAAAACAAAACAAAAGAAAAAGTTTTAGAAGATGTATTAAAAAGTTTTGATGAATTAATCAAAATTAAAGATTCTAAGTATGATTCAAAAGAGGCTTATTTAGAATCACTAAAATTATCTGATCAATTTGCTATTAAAAGTAATAAATTGTTCAACTACATTACTAATAGCCTTTCAGTTAACATTGTTGATAATAAAATGAATTCGTTTTACGAAAAGGTTAAATTTGAGTTTTATAAAAAAAGTCAGGAACTTGGTCCTGAAGAAGCAAGGTTTTTTAAAAATTCTTCAAAAATTACAAAATGAGCCAAAACAAAAGAATTTTTAGTTTATAAGAAACACCTTTTGGGTCATCTTGAATATAAAAAACACCAACTTTCAAAAGCAATTCAAGAATTTAGACAAAAAGAATCACGTGCTGATATTTCTGCTTCAAGTGTTTTTGAAATATTAACTAATTCAGAAATAGATTTTGGTTTTGCAACTAATTCAAAAGGCAAAAAAATAAAAGTAACAAATGCTAATAAATTAATTTTATCTAAACATAAAGATAAAAAAGTTAGAAAAACTTCTTCAATTGCTTATAGAAATGGTTATTTAAAACACCAACATTCACTTTCTAATCTTTTATATCAACATTTTAGAAAAACAACAGTTTGGTCTAACATAAGAAAATTTAATTCAACAATTGAATTTCTTTTACATTCAGATAGAGTTAGTGAAAAAATGTTACTAACACTTTATTCAGCGATTGAAAAAGGTAAAAAACCTTTAGTTAAATTTAGAAAAAATTGAAAAAAATTTTATAAAGCAAAATTTAATGAAAGACCAACAAAGTATGATTATAACGTTGATTTAATAACTTTAAAAAATAAATATACTCCTAAAGAATCAATGCAAAAGGTTTTAAAATCTTTAGAATTTTTCGGTAAAGAATACACCCAAACTCTTAAAAAAGCTTTTAGTGATAACTGAATTGACTTTATGCCAGTTAAAAACAAAAAAACTGGTGCATATTCAATTGGTCAAACTTACGGAGTTAAAAAGAAACTTTTATTTATGAATTTTGACGGAACTTTTAGATCTGTTGAAACACTAGCCCATGAAATTGGTCATTCAATGCATTCATATTTTTCAGATAAACACCAAGAGCAAATAAATTCTCAATACCCAATTTTTCTTGCTGAAATTGCTTCTATTTTTAATGAATTAATGCTTCATGATTATGTTTTAAAAACTTCAAAAGATGATAAATTAAAATTTTATATTTATCAAAAAATGATTTCTGGATTTATGGGAACCGTTTTAAGACAAATTGAATGATCAAATTTTGAATATGATATGTATAAATTAATTGAAACAGGAACTCCTGTTTCAAGTTATGAAAAAATTGCAAAAGTTTATTATGATAATAGTCAAAAGTATGCTTTAAAAAAATCAAAGTTTAATGCTAAAAATTCATTTCACGCAATTCTTGTACCACATTTTTATTATAATTTTTACGTTTATAAATATGCAATTGGTCAAATTTGTGCAATGATTTTTTTTGAAAAATATAAACAAGAAGGTCCAAAAGCACTTCAGTTTTACGTTAAAAAATTTTTATCAGCTGGCGATAAAGATTGACCACTTGAAACGCTTAAAAAAGCCGGAATAGATCTTACAAAACCTGAAACGTATGATAAAAGTTTTAAAATCTTAAAAAAATATGTCAACGAATGAATAAAAATAGGGAATAAAATTTTTAAAACTAAGTAATTAAAAGTGTTTGAAATAAATGCTTTTTTATTTTTGGTTTTATTTATTTAATATAATTAATTTAAGAAAGGAGAAAAATTGTTCAAAATTATTTCTAAAAATAAAAATGCATTTTTTAATTATGAACTATTAGATAAATACGAAGCCGGAATTGAACTTTTTGGTTGAGAAATAAAATCAATTAGATCTGGTAGAGTAAACATTAAATCATCTTTTTGTTCGTTTAGAAATAATGAATTATTTGTTTCAAACATTCATATTGATAATTATATGAACGTACCAGGAGATGAGACAAGACCTAGAAAATTATTACTTCATAAAAACCAATTAAAAAAATTAAAAGAGAAATTAAAAACGAAGGGAAATACAATAATTCCAATTTCTTTAAAGTGATCTTCAAGAGGTTATGTTAAAATTGATATTGCTCTTGGTAAAGGTAAATCAAAAATTGACAAAAGAGAAATTATTAAAAAAAGAGATACTGAAAGAGAAACAAAAAAAATACTCAAAAATATGGGGATGTAATGGATTCGACATATTTATTAAGATTATGTACTGCAGTGCGGTTATGGCGCAAACCATTATTAGAATTTGATAAATGCAAAATCTAATAAAACTTTTGAGAAAGACGAAAATTTAACACTGTTTAATTTTAATCAATCTCAACAATCTCTAGCATTTGCTTAGTTAAGCAGCTAGCGTTTAATGTAAAAGAATCTTAACTTGATCATTAACGTATCATAAATAAAGATATATCAACGGACTCAGCTTAAACTTGATGAACCAACTGCTGACTATTTATTAATTAGTTTTGTTTTATTTCTATCAATAAATTAGTAGTTAAAAAATAAAAATAAACTGTAGATGTACGTTTTCAAAGTAGTTATGGACCCGGGTTCAACTCCCGGCATCTCCACCATATGTATAAAGCACCAAAACAATCAAACAAAAATCATTTACTTTATAATTAAGTAAAAGGTATTTAGTAATGAAAAAACCAAAAAGAACTTTATTTTCTAAAGAAACAATAAAGAAAAATTGAAAAAAAATTGTTATTTCTTTTGTTGCAATTGGAATTATTACTTTGTTAATTTCTTTACCATTAGTTTTTCAAAAAGATTCTAGCGAAAGAAAATTTAACATTCTAAGATCAAAAATTGAAAAATATGATTTTTCCAAAATGATTGTTCTAAAAGATCAAAACGATCTTAATATATCAAAAAACAAAAGTAAAATTAAAAATATAATTATTGAAAAAATTGAAAAAGAAAATAATAAATTATCCCAGCAAGAAAAAGATTCAATTAGTCTTATTAACGTTAATTCTTGAAGTGAAATAACACATGAAGCTACAATAATTTCTGTTCAAATTAAATTTGGCACAAAAGAAAAAACGTATGATTTTTATTTTATGAGAGAACCAATTAACAATGAAGAATTAATTGAACAAAAACTTTCAAGAGCTATTATTGATGGAAAAGTTATTGTTTTATCAGATACCAACAATCTTGATTTACAAAATTCTCGTGACAAAGAAAAAATTAAACAAGGTATTATTGAAGCAATTAATGCAAAAAATCCAAATAATAAATTAACTAAAGAAGAAGAAAACTCAATAATTATTAATAATTTAGACGGAACAGTTAAACACGATAAAATATTGTTAGTTAAAATATCAAGTTCTATATTAATTGATAGTGATAAAGTATTAAGTTTATACGATTTTAATATTTTAAGAAGTCCGCTTAATGTTTCTGAAAAATATGATGTTTTAAAAGCAAAATTAAATAATGTTGATAAAACAGAATTAATTATAGTTCCTAAAAGTAGTTATACATTTAAAACAAATGATGCCAGTTCATTAAATTACGTTAAAAGTTTAATTTTTGAACATATTAATAAATATAATTTATCAAATAAGTTAAATGATGAAGAAAAAAATGCATTTATTTTTGGACCATTTCCAAGTTCAGAAATTATATTTATTTCTAATGGTTATGTAGATATAAAATTTTCGTTTGTAATTGATAAAGTTTATGATTTAGATTTAAATTTCTCATTTGGTTTTATATTACAAAGAGATTAACGATTTAAATTCGTGTTTTATTTAATAATTAATTTTTTTATTTTAACTAATTTGCATAAGTGCTAATTGAATTAATTATTATTGCTATAATTTAAACATGTCAATTGTAGAAGAATTAAAAAATCGAAAAATTTTAAAAAATATTACTAATGAAAAAAAAATTAATAAGTTAATTGGAAACGAATCTGTTTACATTGGTTTTGACCCAACTGCTAGTTCTCTTCATTTAGGAAATTATGTTCAAATAACAATTTTAAAAAGATTTCAAAAATTTGGTTTTAATCCAATAGTTGTTTTAGGTGGTGCAACAGGAATGATTGGTGATCCTTCAGGCAAATCAAAAGAAAGAAACCTCCTTGGTAAAAAAGAAATTTTAAATAATAAAAATTCGATCAAAAAACAATTAGAAAAATTTGGTTTAAAAGTTATTGATAACTATGATTTTTATAAAAACATGAACGTGTTAGATTTTTTTAGAAACGTTGGTAAAAGTTTAAACATTAATTATATGCTTTCAAAAGACGTTGTTGCTTCAAGGTTAGAAAAAGGAATTTCTTTTACTGAATTTTCTTATCAGTTAATTCAAGGGTGAGATTTTAAAAATTTATACGAAAAAGAAAATGTAAGAATTCAAATAGGTGGTTCAGATCAATGGGGTAATATTACTACCGGAATTGAAATAATTAGAAAAAATTTTGGAGATAATAATTTAGCAGTTGGAATTACAACAAATCTTTTTACAACCGGAAATGGAGAAAAATTTGGAAAATCAGAGAAAAAAGCTTTATGAATTGACAAAAAACTAACAACCCCTTATGAACTATACCAGTATTTAATTTCTACAACTGATCAAGATGTTGAAAAACTTTTAAAGTGATTAACTTTTTTAGAAGTTAAAAAAATTGACAAAATAATCAACGAACATAAAAAAACACCTGATAAAAACCTTGCTCAAAAAACATTAGCATTTGAAATTGTTAAAGATATTCACGGTAAAAAAGAAGCAGAAAATGCAAAAAATCTCACTAAAATTTTGTTTTTCAAAAACAATATAAAAAATTTAAGTTTAGAAGAAATTTTGTTATTAGAAAAATCTGTTCCAACTTTTAAAAACATTAAAGGAAACATTTTAGAATTACTAATCAAAATTAATTTTGCTCAATCAAAAAGAGAAGCAAGAGAATTTGTCAAAGCAAAAGCAATTTCTATAAACGGAACAATTATTGATGATGAAAAACACCAAATAAATTATTATGGTTATAATAATTTGTACAATCTTATTAAAAAAGGTAAAAAGAAAATTGTTTTAATTAAAAAAATTTAGTAACATTTTTTTATGAATAATATTAATTTTAAAAAATTAGGGGTGGAAGCAATACTTATTACAAACCCTAAAAACATAAGACATTTTACAGGTTTAAAAATTTCTTTTGGTTTTGTTGTTCTAAGTTATAAAAAAACAACATTATTTGTTGATGGTAGATACATTGAAATTGCTAGAAAAAACTTTAAAAATGGTGAAATCATTTTGTATAAAGATCAAAAAGATATAGAATCATTTTTATCCAAATTTAAAAAATTAGGTTATGAATCTGATTTTGTAACCGTTAAATTTAAAAAACTTTTTGAAAAATGAAATTCTAATTTAGTTGAAATTAATGGTCAAGAATTAAGAATTTTTAAGGATCAAGAAGCAATTCAAAGTTTAAAAAAAGCAGTAAAAATAACAAAAAAAGTTATGAAATGGGCTTCTTTAAATCTTCTTAAATCAGGAATTAGTGAAAAAGAAATTTCTAGAAACATAGTTTTTAAATTAAAAGAATTAGGGAGCGAAGATTTAGATTATCAACCAATTGTTGCTTCTGGACCTAATTCTTCTTTACCACATGCTAATCCTTCTGATAGAAAAATTCAAAAGGGTGAAACAATAATGTTTGATTTTGGTGCTGTAATAAACGGTTATACTGCTGATATTACACGAAATTATTCGATCGGAAAACTAAAAAATTCTGAAATTATTAAAATCAAAAAAATTGTTAAAAAAAGTCAAATGGCAGGTATTAAAGCAATTAAACCAGGTGTTACCGGAAAAGAAATTGATGCTATTTGTAGAAAGATTATAATTGATGAAGGTTACGGAAATAACTTTAAGCATTCAACCGGTCATGGTTTAGGCAGGGATGTTCATGAACTTCCTTTAATAAATAAAAATTCAAACACTTTACTTAAAAAAAATTATGTTATAACAATAGAACCAGGAATTTATTTAGAAAATATTGGTGGTATAAGAATTGAAGATAATATTTTAGTTACAGAAAATTCTTACGAAATTCTTTAAATAAAATTTTATAAAATTTCAATTATAAATTTATTTTAATTTTTAATTTTAAAGTTAATTAAGTTTGTCATAAATTTACATAACCATTTTTAGATACATTAATTTTAAGAACTCTAAGACTTGTTTCAAATGACATTGCTCAAAGATTTTTAAATTCATCCTGGAAAATTACTAAACTTGTACTATTTATAATATTTGAACCTTTTAGCAATAAATCTCCACTTGTTTTATCATTATTAGAGGTTCAACCAGTTTTTACATAACCGTTTTTAGAAGAATTTACTTTAAGAACTTGAGGCTTTGACCTCCTATATTTTTTTTTAGTTCCAGATGTTCATAAATTATTAAAATAATCTTGAAAAATTATTCCTTTATAACCATAAACAATATTTGAACCTTTTAGTAATGAATCACCACTTGTTTTATCATTGTCATTAATTCAACCAGTGTTTACATAACCATTACCACTTTGATTAACTTTAAGAACTTGAAGTTTTGTTTTTTCTCCCATTGCTCAAAGGTTTCCAAATGAATCTTGAAAAATTGCTCCAGTTGCACCATTAGCAATGTTTGAACCTTTTAGCAAAGAATCACCACTTGTTTTATCATTGTCATTAATTCAACCAGTGTTTACATAACCATTATTACTTTGATTAACTTTAAGAACTTGAAGTGATTTTCCTTTTCCCATTGCTCAAAGATTTTTAAATTCATCTTGGAAAATTACTCCTTCTTCACCATCATTAATGTTTGAACCTTTTAGTAATGCATCACCATTTGTTTTATCATTGTCATTAATTCAACCAGTGTTTACATAACCATTATTACTTTGATTAACTTTAAGAACTTGAAGTGATGTTCCTTTTCCCATTGCTCAAAGATTTTTAAATTCATCTTGGAAAATTGTTCCTTCTTCACCATCATTAATATTTGAACCTTTTGTTAATCCGTTATTTGCACTAGTTCAACCTGTAGTTTCATCATAACCATCACCACTTTGATTAACTTTAAGAACTTGAAGATTTGTTCCAAGCCCCATTGTTCAAAGATTTTTAAATTCATCTTGGAAAATTGTTCCAGTTGCACCATTAGTAATGTTTGAACCTTTTAGTAATGAATCACCACTTGCTTTATCATTGCCACTAATTCAACCAGTTTTTACATAACCATTACCACTTTGATTAACTTTAAGAACTTGAAGATTTGTTCCATTTCCCATTGCTCAAAGGTTTTTAAATTCATCTTGGAAAATTCTTCCATTATTAGAAATAGTAATGTTTGAACCTTTTAATAATGGATCACCACTTGTTTTATCATTATTATCAGTTCAACCAGTACTTACATAACCATCACCATTTTGATTTACTTTAAGAACTTGAAGTTTTGAATCACTTCCCATTGCTCAAAGGTTTTTAAATTTATCTTGAAAAATTTTTCCATTTGGACCTTCATCAATATTTGATCCTTTTAATAAATTAATTTTTTCAACATTAATATTTATTATTTCGCTTTTTTCATTATGAGTAATTGTTAATTCTACTTTTATTCTAGTTCCTATATTTAATGAAGAAATATTAGTTGTCATTTTTTCAATATCTTCATTAGTTAAAGTATTATTTTCAACTTTAAGTTGTTTTAAAATTGCTGATTGAATTTCACTTTGGTTTTGAGTTGAAACATTAGGAGCAATTAAAATATCTTTATCAATTATTTTAGTTTTAATGTTTTTAATAACATAAATTTTTTGTTTAGCACTAAAACCACTTATTTCAATATTATTTGAAGCATTAGCTTTTGATAAAACAAGAGTAATTACAACCGGATCTTGATCATTAGCAGGTAAAAGTGCTTCAGAATTTTTAACTTCAACATTTACGTTTTTAAAATCAATGTTTGAATAACCATTTAATTTTGCAATTTCTTCTAAAATTTTAACTTTATTAGTAGTAATTTTTTGATCACCTGATTCACTACTATCAATTTCTACTGTTTTTACACTTAAAGATTCTAAATCTTTTTTTACCAAATTAAGATCAATGTTTGCAGTTTGTGAAGCAGACATTTGCTTGGCACTAAAGTCAGTTACTTCAATTGAAACACCTGGTTTTGAAAGAACAAGAGTAATTGCAACCGGACTTTGATCATTAGTGGGTAAAAGATCTTCAGAATCTTTAACTTCAATTCTAGTATTTCTAAAATCAATGTTTGAATAACCATTTATTTTTTTAATTGACTTTAATATTTCTACTTTATTAGTTGTAATTTTTTGGTCAATAGCTCCACTAGTGTAAACTTCTACTGTTTGTGGTGTTAAAGCTTCTAAACTTGATTTAACTAAATTAACTGCTTGAGTATTTTTTAAAATTTGTTGATTAGACAATGATTTAGCTTTAAATCCACTTACTTCAATTGAAATTCCACTTTTTGAAAGAACAAGAGTAATTGGAGTTGAATCTTGATTGCTTGCAGCTAAAAGTGTTTCAGAATCTTTAACTTCAACGTTAACACCTTTAAGATCAATATTTGAATAACCATTTAGATTTTTAATTTCTTCTAAAATTTTAACCTTATTTGTACTAATCTTATGATCACTTGCACTAGTTGTATCAATTTGCACTAATTTTGAGTTTAGTGATTCTAAATTATTTTTAACAAAGTTGAGATCAATATTTGCAATTTCTGAAAGAGACATTTGCTTTGCACTAAAACCAACTACTTCTACAGAAGCTTTAGATTTTGAAACCACAATAGTAATTGGAACTGGATCTTCACTATTAATTGGTAAAAGTTCTTCAGAGTTTTTAATTTCTAAAGAGGCTCCATCTAAATTAATTGCATCATAACCACTTATTTTTTGAATAGCTTTTAATATTTCTAACTTATTAGTAGTAATTTTTTGGTTAATAGCTCCACTGGTATAAACATTTACTACTTTTGTTCCTAATGCTTTTAAAGAGTCTTTAATTAAGTTAAGTTCAATTAAAGCTAGTTCAGAAATTGTTTTACTTCTTTTAACAAATATTGTTTTTTCTTTTTTAACTTCTTGAGAATAGTTTTCTTTTGAAACTTTAACTTTAATTTCTTGAAAACTAGTTGATATGTCTTTATCTTTTTCCATTAAAATTTCAATTGAAACACCTTTTAAATTTGATTCGCCAATTAATTGCTTGATTTTTTTGATAATTTCTTCTTGGTTATTAGCAATGATTTTACCCTTTGCATCACTATTTAATTCAATTTGTCTTTCTAAAAGTGATTTTTCTTCAAGAATTTTAATTATTTTTAAAACATCTTCTTTACTTTGATCTTTTTGGTCTTTACTTTGACTAGTTAAAACAATCGGAGTAACTATTGAAGGAATTAATACTCCAATTGTTGCTCCTAATAAAATAATTTTTTTAGTTTTTGTTAATTTCATAATTTCCTTACATTTTGATTATAAAATTGTTCCTTCTAAAAAAAAAAAAAAGGTTATTTAGTAAGCTAAAAAGCTTATTTGAAAGACTTTAAGATTTTTTTCAATCAAAAAATAATTAAATTATAATGTTTAATTTTATAGACTTATTTGGATTTAAAATATAAAAAATTATCAAAAAAATAAAATTTTGATAAAAATAAAAGTTTTAAGATTTTTTAAAATCAAAATAAGGTTAAATACTAGAAATTAATTAATATTTTTACTTTGAATAATATTCAACAATTAAAGCTTCATTAATTTCTTTGTTTAGCTCATTTCTTTGTGGTTTTCGATCGTAAGTACCTTTAAATTTATCTCTTGATAACCATTGAGCAGGACTTCTTTGGTCAATCGAATCAATTAGTTGTTTATTTTTTTGAAATTTTTCTTTAATTTCAATTACATCACCAATTTTTACATGAATTGAAGGTATGTTTGCTTTTTTATCATTTAGTTTAACATGATTATGGTTTACTATTTGTCTTGCTTGTTTTCTTGTTGCTGCAAAACCTAGTCTATAAACAATGTTATCTAATCTTGATTCAAGTGTTATTAAAAAGTTTTCACCCGTAACACCTTTTTCTTTAGCTGATTTTTTAAACGTTTTAAGAAACTGTTTTTCAGTCATTCCGTACATGTATTTTACTTTTTGTTTTTCTGTTAAATGTAGTGAATAATCTGAATGTTTTTTTCTTATTTGTCCGTGTTGTCCCGGAGCATAATTTCTTTGTTTTCCCTTAGCAAACTCTTTTTCGTTTTCTAAAATGGAAAAACCAAACCTTCTTGATTTTTTAAAAGTTGGACCAGTGTATCTAGACATAAGATTTCTCCTTCACATACTTAAAGGGTGATGTTCTAAAATATATGTTTAAACTCTAATATTTTCAACATTCAGCAAGTTTACTTATAATCTAAAATCATAGCTTAAAATTTATATTTATACATCACAGCTGTATTTATGCTTATACATTTTAACATAATTTATTTATAATTTCAATATGAGCAATGCTAAAATATTCATTTTTATATTAATTCCTATAGCGGCTATTTTTTTATTTATTACAATTTTTTTATTTATTACGTATTTTAAAAGTAGAAGCATTTCTTCTAAAAGTAAATTTATTTTAAAAAATGTTGATTCTAAAAGGTTAGAAAGAATGGACGTTATACTTAAAGAAATTAAGGTTGTTTCATCCAAAAAAACCAAATGAATCAACATTGAAAAAGATTTAATTACAATTTATAATAAAATAGATAATTTGACTTATGAAATTAATTCAATTTTTAAAATTTATTCTACTCCAAACCAAAATAAAAATTCGTATCGACAATTTAAAAAAGATTTTTTAATTATTAAAAAAGAAATTGCAAAAATTAATTTACTCGAAAAAGAATTCAATGCTAAGTCGAGCAAAATCACCAAACAAAAAGAGTATTTAAACAAAGAATATGTTTTTTATAGAAAAATTTTAAGAGACACGCAATCAGTTTATAAAGAAAATATGCTTCAACTAACCAATATTTCTGAGCCCATTGCTAATTTTTTTAATAAGATTAACGACATTGATGAAAACTACCATCAATATTTAGAAGAGTTAAACACCAACAAGGCTTTAGAAGCATTAAAACTTTACATTGAACATGTTAATAAAACTATTTTGATTGTTTCAGAAGCCGAAAAAATTGAAACGCACCTTTTTATTACAATCAAAAACTATATTCAAAATTTATTTGATAGTTATAAATTGAAAAAAAAGGAATTAAACATCTCTTTCAGTCACATTAATTTTAAAGAAAACATTGACAATATTTCTAAAATTTATTTAGAAGCAATTGATGATTATAAAAATTTAAATTTTGATAAAACAAAAAACAAAATTATTCAAATATATAAATCAATTAAATCAATTGAAAATTTAATTAATTTTGAAGTTATTTGTAGAAACAAATTCGTTTCTAAAATCGATTTAATCAAAAAAGAAATTAAAAATATTTTTAATCAATACAAATTGATAAATTTAAAAATTAAAAAATTAGTTGGAGAAGGAAAAAAAATTAATGATGAGTTAGACACTAATATCAAATTAAATAAGATTAATTTTATTAAATTTAAAAATTCAACTAAAAATTTTGAAAGTTTGTTTAAAAATAAAAACGTTCCTTATTCTTCAAAAATTATAAGAATAAAAGAGCTACTTGATCATTCAAATTTATTAATTGATTCAATGAATCAAACTTTTGAAGATATTTGAGCCTTAGACATTGAAACCACAGTTTTAAAAAACAAATTTAGAAAATTTGAAACAGCTTTAAACGAAATTAATTCTAATGTAAAAACATACGAACTTATTTTAAATCCAAAAGTTATGCAGCAAAAAGATAATGTTGAAAAATTATTATTAGAAGCTTCTAAACTAGTTTACAATAATAAATTTAATGAATTATTAAAGCAAAAACTTGATTTAATTGTTTCGAATATTTCCCATTTATACAGCGTTGTTAACGGCAATATTCAATTAGCAGAAATTACTAAAAATTTAATAAATTTTTTAGCTCCTAAACGATCTTCGAATAGTGATTTACACGCAAATTTAAATTTAATTGAAAATTATTACCTTATGGGTAAATACGCTTTATCACTAAATTTAATTATTGAAGAATTAAATAAATTAAAAAAAATTAAAAATTAAACTCACTAATTATTTTTTGTTATTTAAAATAAATAAAATTTAAACTATAATTAATTTATGATATTTACTCCTTTACACATCAACACTGAATATTCGTTTGGTAAATCTTTAATTAGAATTGATAAACTAATTGAAAAAGCTAAAGCCATTGGTCTTAAAAAATTATTAATTACCGATAAGAATAACTTATTTGGAGTTTCTGAATTTATTTATAAATGTAAGAAAAATAACATTAAACCAATTATCGGGATTGAACTAGATGTTGAAAATTTTCAATTAATTTTAATTGCAAAAAATTATGAAGGTTTTGTACATTTAAACGAACTTTCAACCAAAAAAATGTATGGCGAAGAAATTAAAAAAGACGACATTAACTATGCTAATATTTTTATAATTGACCATCCTAAAAATGGTTGTTATTATAAAAATGACACAATATTAGATTTTGAAAATTTTTGAATTGGTTCTAACGATCCAAAAAGTTCAAACGAAATTTTTGTTCAAGAGGGAATGTTTTTAGAAGAAGAAGATTATGAAACATTAGAATTTCTTTATAAAATGAATAAAGACGAAACTAATTTAAGTGATGTTAAAGCTTTAGATTTTAAAATTGAAAATAAAAATTGGTATCAAGTTATTGAATCATTAACTGATGAATGTAATTTTGAATTTCCCAAAAACTTAAAAATTCTTCCAAAGTTTCCAAATCAAGAAAAAATAACTTCAAACCAGTATTTGAAAAAAATTTTAACTAAAAATTTTAAAGAAAAATTATCACATGTTAGTCTTGAAAATAGAGAAATTTATTTAAAAAGAATTAAGTACGAAATTGAAATTATTGAAAAACTAAAATTTGAAGATTATTTTTTAATTATTTGGGATTTAGTAAAATGAGCTAAAGAACAAAAAATATTAATTGGACCGGGTAGAGGTTCTTCTTCTGGTTCACTTGTTTCTTACATTTTAGACATTACTGAAATTGACCCGATAAAATATAATTTGTTTTTTGAAAGATTTTTAAATCCTAAAAGATCAACAATGCCAGACATTGACATTGATATTCAAGATAACAAAAGAAATGATGTTCTTAAATATTTATTTGATAAATACGGATCTAAAAATGTTGGATTAATTTCTACTTTTTCACGTCTTGGTGCAAAAAGTGCAATTAGAGATGTAGCAAGGTATTTTAACGTTCCGATGAGAGATGTAAACATATTGTCAAAATTAATTCCAAATGATTTAAATTTAAAACAAGCTTATGAACAAAAATCTAATTTTAGAGCCTTAATTAATTCATCTTCAAATAACCAAAAAATTTTTAAATTAGCCCAGAAAATAGAAGGTTTACCAAGACAATTTTCTACCCATGCGGCCGGAATTGTAATTTCAGACGAAAATCTTAATAACAAAATCGCAACAATTAAAGGTAATGAAGATTTTAACCAAATTCAATCATCAATGGATCATTTAGAAGATTTTAAATTATTAAAAATTGATTTACTAGGTTTAAGAAATTTAACCATTATTCAAAGAATTCAAGAAGAAATATTTAAAAATGAAAACAAAAAAGTTTTTTTATCTAAAATTCCTTTAAACGATGAAAAAACATTAAAACTTTTATCTTCAGGGAAAACAAACGGTGTTTTTCAACTTGAATCTTACGGTATGAAAAAAACTTTAATAGAAGTGGGGGTTGATACTTTTGATGATATTGTTGCAATTATTTCATTATTTAGACCCGGACCAATTGATAATATAAAAGTGTATGCAAGTAGAAAAAACGATAATGCAACAATTGAGAAAGTTTCTAAAGATTTTGACAAAATAACAAAAAACACTTTTGGAATAATAGTTTATCAAGAACAAATAATTGAAATAGCACAAAAAATTTCCGGAATGACTCGTGCTGAAGCAGACATTTTAAGAAGAGCAATTGGTAAAAAAGAGCTTAAATTAATTAACTCATTAAAAGAAAGATTTATTAACGGAGCAATAAATAAAGGATATTCTCAAGAAGAATCGCTAAAAATTTATAATTTAATAGAAAGATTTGCAGATTATGGATTTAATAAATCTCATGCTGTTGCATACGGTAAATTATCTTATTGAATGGGTTTTTTAAAAGCAAGATTTAAGTTTGAATTTTACACTGCCTTATTAGATTATTCGATTTCTTCGCAAACAACACTTAGAAGATACATTAACGAGGCAAAAGAAGAACAAATTGAAGTTATTTCACCTTCAATTAACTTATCACAAGCAAAAGTGGTAAATCAAAATAAAAAAATAATTCTCCCGCTTCAAATCATTAAAGGATTTGGGTTTTCGGCTAATAATAAATTGTTAGAAGAAAGAAAAAAAGGACAATTTAAAGATTTTTTTGATTTTGTTTCAAGGGTAAAACACTCAGGTCTTGGCGAAAGTATGATTGAATTATTAATCAAAACAAACACTTTAAGAGAATTTGGAAATATGCAATCACTTTTAGACTCTTTACCATCAGCTTTAAGGTATTCAAACATGGTTACCATTGAAGAAGAAGGTCAATTAATAATTGACAAAAACATTATTAGTAAACCTAAATTAATTATTTCTGAAAGAAATATTTCAGACGAAATTTTTAATGAAAAAAAACTTTTTGGGTTTCAACTAAACGCATTTTTAACTTCTTCAAAAGAAAATGAAAATAAATTAATCAATTTAAAATTGGGAGAAATCAAAGAAGTTGTGTTTTTAGTTGAAAGAATTATTAAAATAAACACTAAAAATAACCAAAAAATGGCAAAAATAGTTATTTCTGATTCGACCACTTCTGTTGATTTGATTGTTTTTCCGCAAGTTTATAAATTTATTGAATTTACAAAAGAAAAATCAATTGTAAAAGGTTTGGTAAAATGTTCAATGAGAAACCAAACAAAAACGTTTATATTAGAAAGACAATGGAAGGAATTTTAAAATGAAAAACATTTTATTAATTGACGGAAACTCAATTACTTACAGAGCTTATTATGCTACTGCTAATTCTCCACAAGGAATTTTAACTAATTCAAAGGGTGAACCGGTTAACGCAATTTTAGTTTTAAACAGAATTATTAAAAGAGCAATCGAAAATTACAAACCAACTCACATTTTAATAGCATTTGATGCCGGTTCAGAAACTTTTAGACATGAAGAAATGTCAGATTATAAATCTGGTAGAAGCAAAACACCAGAAGAACTTTTATTTCAAATTCCGATTGTTAAAGAAATGATTGACTTAATGGGAATTAAACATTTTGAACTTAATTTAATTGAAGCCGATGATATTATCGCAACCATTGCACTAAAGTATTACAATCAATACAAAATAAACATTTTATCTTCTGATAAAGACCTTTTACAGCTTGTTTCAAAAAACATTAACATTATTCAACCCCAAAATAATAACAAAGAAGATAAAATTATTAATTTAGATAATTTTGAAAAAATAAATGGTCATAAACCATCACAAGTTGTTGATTTTAAAGGATTAGTTGGTGATAGTTCTGATAGTCTTCCTGGGGTTAAGGGACTAGGACCTAAAACCGCCAATAAATTATTGGAAAAATTTCAAAACCTTGAAAACATTTATCAAAACCTTGAAAACCTTAATGATTCTTTAAAAAATAAGCTAATTGAAGATAAAGAAATGGCAATAAAGTGTAAAAAACTAGCAACCCTTAAATTTGATGTTGAAATCCCTTACCAAATTGATGATTTAGAATTTAAAAATATTATTGTTTCAAAACTAATAGATTTTTATAAAAAATATGAATTAAGTTCATTAATCCCACCAAAAGAACCAATTGTTCCTAAAAAAGAAAGTTCAATTGAAAAAAAACAAAGTTCGGTTGAAAAAAAAGAAAATCCGGTTGAAAAAAAACCTCCAAAACAAAATAAAAAATTTACAAATATTTTGTTTTAATTTTATAAAAAAAATTAAAAATGTTAATAACTATTTAATTCATTTAAAACATTATAAATTGAGCATGTTTTTATGTTAATAATTTTTTTTAAAACCTAATAAAAAAGATTCAAAAAATATTTTATTTTAAGACTTTATTTAATTTATTTTATACTTTTATTAAGTAAGAAAAAAGAGGGAAAATTTATGGAAAACCAAAAGTTTATTATTGAGGTTAAAAATCCTTTAAACAAGGATGATTTTATTAGATTGAGGTTTTTATATTTACCAATCATTGGTAATGATTCTGCAATGTTATATTCACTTTTAAATGATTTGTATTTACTTGATAAACATAAAAAGATGTTTTTAAATTGAAAAGAAATCAAAAACATTTTAAAAATTTCGTATGAAGATCTTGAAATTGCAAAAAATAAATTAGAAGCAATCGGTTTATTAACAAGTTTTGAAAAGTCAGATAATGTTACTTTTATTTATTCGTTAAATAAACCTTCAAGTGCTCAAAACATTAGAAAAAACAACGTTATTTTGTACAAAGAAATTATTAAAAATGTTGGCGAAAGAACTTTTGAAAAAATTTATTTTCATTACCACAAAAATTTACTAGATAAGTCTGAATATAAAAACATTACTTTAAAATACCAAGAAGTATTTAAAATGCACAAGCAAGAAGAAAATAAAAACACCCTTTTAATTCCTTTATACCAAATTGATTCTGTTGAACAAGCAATTAAAGAACTAAACTCTTTACAATTTATTTACTTTTTAACTTCCGAAAAAGCTAGTCCTTCACAAATAAGTTTAATTAACAGAATTCAACTTCAAAATATTAGCTATCATTCACTAAATTTAATAATTAATTATTCTTTTGAAAAAAATGGTTTTATAGTCAATAATCACGTTGAAAAAATTGCTAATGATTTAATTTCAAAATCTATTTATTCTCCTCAAGCAATTGAACAAGAACTTTTAAACGCGAGAAACAATCTAAAAAAAACTAAGTTTGGTGGTGAAAATAAAAAAAACTTAAAGAAAGACCAAACTGAAGATGATAATAGTTTATCTTCAAAAGATTGAAGGGATATTTTCAAAAAACTCGGAGGAGACTTATAGTGAATTTAAACAAGGATTCGTTATTAAAAAAACTTCTTAAAAATAAACGAATTTCTAGTAAAGCAAATCAGTTAAAACTTTCAAAAAAACAATTATTTAGCATTCTTCCAATATTAATTGATATGAACGAAGAAAAAGAGGACAACACAAGAGAAACTTTTACTTCATTTGACTTAATTGATGGAAAAATTAAAAGAATTTCGGTTCTTTCAGAGTTTGGTAAAAAAAAATCTTTTTTAAATAACGTTGTAACTCAGAACATAAATTTTGTTGATTTTGAAATCGAAAAAAAGTTTTTTCAAGAAGAAAACCGGAAAAAATTAGTTAGTAGTTTTTCTAAATTAATCGCACAACCTTTTAGTAAACAAAAAGGTTTTTATATTTACGGAAAAACCGGAATTGGTAAAACTTTTTTAATGAAACGTTTTGCAAAAAAACTTGCCGAAAGAAACAAAAAAGTAGGGTTTATTAACATTTCTAACTTGGTTTCAACTTTAAAATCTTATTTTAATAAAGAAAGTGGTTATGGTCATGTTCTTTCAATTTTAAAAAAGGTTGAATATTTATTTATCGATGATATTGGTTCTGAAAACATTACTTCGTGATTTAGGGATGAAATTCTTTTTTTAATCCTAAATGACAGAATGGAAAAAGGAAATGTAACTTTTTTTTCTTCTAATTTTTCAATCAAAAAACTAGAAAGCATTCAAGCAAAAACGAGTAATCAAAAAGTTTTGGATAAAAATAAATCTGAACGATTAATAACGAGAATTAAGGCACTTTCAGCCGAAATTCACCTAATAGGTTCTAATAAAAGATAACAATTTTAATTTAAAAATTTAGTATAATTTCTTAATATGTTTTGATTTAAAGGATTTATTCTAAATTAAAAGATATTAAAAAAAGGAGTAAAAATGATAAAAGTTGCAATAAATGGTTTTGGTAGAATTGGAAGGTTAGTTTTTAGACAACTTTCAAAAGATTCTACAGTAAAAGTAGTTGCTATAAATGATTTAACTGACGCTAAAACTTTAGCTCATTTACTAAAATATGATACGGCACACGGAAAATTTGACGGAATTGTTGAAGAAAAAAACGGCAATTTACTTGTTGATGGAAAAGAAATTAAAATAATTGCCCAAAGGGATCCGAAAAATTTACCATGAAAAGAGTTAGAAGTTGACATTGTTGTTGAATCTACTGGTTTTTTTGTATCAAAAGAATCTTCACAGTCTCACATTGATGCTGGAGCTAAAAAAGTTTTAATTTCAGCACCAGCTAAAGGTGATTTAAAAACAGTTGTTTACTCAGTAAACCATGATGTTTTAACAAAAGATGATAAGATTGTTTCAGCAGCTTCATGTACAACAAATGCCCTTGCACCGCTTGCACACGTAATAAATGAAAAATTTGGTATTGAAAAAGGAATTATGACAACGATTCATGCCTACACCGGAGACCAAGGAACGCAAGATAGACCACATAAAGATTTAAGAAGAGCAAGAGCAGGAGCAGTAAACTTTGTTCCCACAACAACCGGAGCAGCAATTGCCGTTGGAAAAGTTCTTCCTGAACTAAACGGTAAACTTGATGGTATTGCAATTAGAGGACCTGTTTTAACTGGTTCACTAGTTGATTTAGTTGTTGAATTAAAGGATCCTACAGCAACAGTTGAATCAATAAACGCAGCAATTAAAGCTTCAGAATCTGCTTCGTTTGAATACACAGAAGACCCAATTGTTTCTTCAGACATAATTGGTTCAACAGCAGGTTCAATTTTTGATGCACAAATGACTAAAGTAATTGAAGTAAACGGTAAAAAAATGTTTAAACTTCTTAGTTGATATGATAATGAAAATTCATATGTGTCGCAGTACGTTAGAGTTTTAAAACACATGACAAGCAATTTAAAATAGTAAAATAACGTTTTAATAAAAGACAATTTTTAATATAAGTTAAAATTTTATTATGTATAAATTTATTCTTTCTTCAACCAATCATCATAATTATTTAAATAATCATTCCAAAGAAATATGTTTTATCGGAAGATCAAATTCAGGAAAATCAACCCTTATTAATTCAATAACAAACCAAAAAAAATTAGCAAAAGTTTCAAATACTCCCGGGAGAACCCAGTTAATTAATTTTTTTCAAGATCAAAAAAAAAGAACACTTGTTGATCTTCCTGGATATGGATTTTCAAAAATACCAAAAAAGCAAAAATTAAAAATGATTTTAATGATTGAAAATTATTTTCAAAAAAGAGATAAGTTAATAAAAACAATGCTTTTAATTGATTCAAAAGTTGGACCAACTGAAGATGATCTACTAATGATTGATTTTTTAAAAAAATTAAATAGAGAATTTATTATATTGTTAACAAAGTCTGATAAAGCAAACCAATCCGAAATTTATAAAACTAAAAGAATAATTGAAAAAATATCTAAAAATTATATTATAATTTCCTCAATAAGAGGTAAAAACATTAATAAGTTAAAAAAGACAATAAACTCATTATTTAGTTAACTTATTAGAAAGAAGGATAAACGCATGGATGGATTAGGATACATATTCGATAACTTGCAATCATACCCCTTTGAAACAAAATATTTACCAACAGATGTAGGTCCGATTTTTTCAATGACGTATTTACCAATCATTATTTTCTTCGTGATCTTAGTGATTGGATTTTTAATTGGAATTGTTAGCGCAACAAAAACTTCACTTTATTTTTTAGTTTGAAATGTTGTGTTTTTAGGTTTATATTATTTCTTAAAAGAATTTTTCAATCCAATAGTTGAAAATATTTTTGAAAAAATCGGATGAGATTCAGCTAAAAACCCTTATAACTACGGAATTATTTATCTTTGTTACATTTTCATTGTAAATGCTTTTGCAATAAATATATACTTCTTTTTAAGAACAAAAATTAAAGAATCAATTATCACAGCAAAACAAAATGAAGAATCAATATGAAAATCAAGACTTGGTGGTGGATTTATTTCATTAATAACATTTTTACCAATAGCAACTGTGGTGTTGGAAATAGTTACTCCGATATTTGGTGAAAGTGATTTTAGCAATTTTTTAATAGCTTATGCATTAAAATATTTAACGTTTTTAGATACAAATACACTAACTAGAAGTGCATTGATAGAGTACATTGAAAATATTAAAACTTCTAGTTAATTTTAAGTTAAAAATTAGTTTTAATAATTTATTAACACTTTGTTATTAAAGTGTTTTTTTATTGATTATTTTATATATAATGTAAAAGAGTTAATCAATAAAACTCCTGCGCTTAGCGTTGAACCCTAAGGAGGCCAAATGGCTAATTATGAAATTATGATTATTGTTGATCCTAAAGAAAATTTAAAAAACGTTGAATTATTATCAAAAGAAGTTTTTAAAGACGGATTAAAAAAATTTACCAAAATGGAGCGAACAGACCTTGCTTATCCAATCAATAATTCAACAATTGCTAATTATTTTTTATTAAATGTTGAATCTAACGGACAAGAAGTTAAAGAATTTTCGCGTAAAGTTAATATTTCTAAAACAATTTGAAGACACCTTGCTATTAACTTAGATACTGAAAGAGCAATTGAATCATTAAAAAACATGAAAAAATTTGAAGAATGAAAAGCAAAAAAAGAAGCCGAAAAACTAAATCAAGCAAAAAACTTTGATAAAAAATTAAACGAAAGAGTTAATAATGAATAAAGTTTTATTAATCGGAAGACTGGTTAGAGACCCATACCTTCAACAAACTACATCAGGAATCAATTATTCAAGATTTACAATTGCGATTAATAGACCTTTTTCAAAAGAACCAGTCGCTGATTTTGTTCCGTGTGTTGCGTGAAGAAATCAAGCTAATTTTACTTCAAATTATCTTAAAAAAGGTGCTTTGGTATCAATCGAAGGAAGATTTAGTAGTTCTTCGTATGAAAATTCTGAAGGTAAAATGATTTATGTTTATGAAGTTCTTGTGGAAAATATTCAGGGACTTGAAACACTATCTTCTCAAAGTGAAAAACAACAAGATACTAATGAAATTAATCAAACTAAATTAGTAAATGAAGAAAAAACCAAAAAAGAAGAAATTCAAAAAGAAGAAAAAGAAACTGAATCAACCAAAAAAGAAGAAAATGAATCTAATGAAAAAAATGAAGAAGTTCCGTGAGAACTAGACTTATAGGAGATAATTATGAATTTTGTTAAAAAGAAAAAGAAAATTCTTAAAAGAAAAACAAGAAACATGTTTTTACCAAAAAACGTAAAATATGTTGATTATAAAAATGTTGATTTAATTAGTAAATTTATTAATTCACACGGAAAAATTCTTGCCGCAAGAATAACAGGTTTAACTGCAAATCAACAAAGAGCAATGTCTAAAGCAATTAAAAGAGCAAGACAAATGGCCCTAATTCCTTATTCAAAAGAAAAAATTAGAAAATTTTAATATTTTTGATTAACATTAATTATTAAGTGAATATGTTTTTAAAAAATATATAATTATATATATGAAAAACACTATATATGTAAAATTGTTAATATTTGCAGTTATTTTATTTACCTTATTAATTGTTATTTTTTCTTTTACTTATATTAGTTCGTTAGAATATTTTTATAAAAATTTAATAATTATATGTTCCACAACCCTTGTGATTGTGAATTTTATTACTATTTTGTATTTTTCTATGATTATTAGAAGAAAAAAACAAATCGTTTTAAATAAATTTGATCATTACATCGAAAAAGAAATTTCAAAAACTGGTTCAGGAGCACTTTTACTAGAACCTAATTCTTTAGAAATTATTTGAGCTTCTAATTTTTTGGAACAAAAGTTTAACAAAACACTTATAGGTAGAAAAATTACTTCAATTTCACCTGAATTTAAAAAAAATTATGAATTAAATAAAAAAAATTTTGTCTTTAAAATTAATGAAGTTTTTTTTGAAGCAAAAATAAATTATTTAGACAAAATAATAATATTAAAAGATGTTACAATTAAAAAAATATTAGAAGATCAGTATAAAAAAGAAAAACTTGTTATTGGTGAATTAGAAATTGATAATTTTAGACAAATTCAATCAGCTTTAACTGAAGAAGAAATATTTAAAGTTCAAACAATTGTAATTCAAATGCTTGACGATTTGGTTTTAAAATACAATGTTTTATATCGTCAGTATGTTCAAGGTAAATTTTTAGTTTTTACCGACAATGAGACGTTAGAAAAATGAAAAGATGAAAAATTTATTTTTTTAGATAAATCAAAAAATTTTAAAACTTCTGATAATTTAAGCGTTACACTTTCGATTGGTTTTGGTGTTGGTTCAAACGTATCATTAAAGAAACTAGTTGAACTTGCTAAAGAGGGTTTAATACAATCAGCATCTCGTGGAGGAAACCAAGTAACAATTAATATTGAAAATAAAAAACCTCAATATTTTGGTTCAAAAACTGAAATTGACGCTTCAACTTCAAGAGTTCAGATTAACCAAGTTGCTAAATTGTTTGAAAGTAAACTTGAATCTTCAAAAATAGAAAATGTGATTATTTATAGTCATAAAATAGCTGATTTAGATGCTGTTGGTGCTGCGCTCGGAATTAATTACATTTCTAAAAAGTTTCAAAAAAATTCTTATATTCAAATTCAAACATTTGATAATACAACCGAAAAAGTTTTAAACGAAACTTTTTCAAAAGAAGAAATAAATGAAACGTTTATCTCGCGAAGTAAAGCTAATAAAATAAGTAATAAAAATAATACTTTAGTGATAATTGTTGATACTTGAGACTTTAAAAAAACCGAAAATTTAGATGCATATAAAAATGTAAATATGGAAAATGTTTTTGTGTTTGACCACCACCGGGTTACAGAAATAGATGAAAATTTAAACAAAAACAATGTTTATATAGATTCAAAAGCTTCTTCTGCATCAGAAATTATTACTGAAATTTTAAGATTTACAAAAAAAACACACAAAATTGATAAAAAAATTTCACAATTTTTATTAAACGGAATTTATTTAGACACAAATCATTTTATAAAGGCAACGACTTCTAAAACATTTTCTGCTGCTTCATGACTCGAAAGACACGGTGCAGTTTCAAGCGTTTCTTCAAATATTCTTAAAATTCCTAAGAAAAAAGCAATAATTATTTCCAAAATAATGTCCGAAGCAAAAGAAGTTAAACCAGGGTTTTTCTTATCTGTTTACAACGAAGAAGTTCCAGAAGATATTATTTCAATCGTAGCTAATGAAATGTTAAGAATTGAAGGAAGAAAAGCAACTTTTGTAATTGCAAAATTACCTGGTAAAAAACTTTATAAAATGTCTGCTAGAGGAATTAACACAAATGTTCAAATTATTGCCGAATCAATCGGGGGTGGAGGACATTTTAGTTCTTCAGCAGCAGTTTCAAACGAACCAATTAAAGTTTTTGCAGATAATTTAATTCAATCAATTGTTTCGGAAAAGGATGGTAAATAAATAATGAAAATGAAAGTAATAATTATAAAAAAATGTAAGGACGGAGATGTAAATGACGTAATAAATGTTTCATCAGGTTATGCAACAAATTTTTTAATTAGAAATAAATTTGCACTTCCTTACAATTCAAAAACACAATCAATTTTAAATAAAAAACTTGAAAAAATTAAACTTAAGGAAAATAAAGAAAATGAAGTTGCTTTAAAATTAAAAAAAATGATCGAGCAAACAAAGTTAACTTTTTATTTAAAAAGCAATAATATGGTGGTGCATGGTTCAATCACAAAAAAACAAATTTTAAAAGAACTCTTAGATAAAGGAATTAAAATTGATTCTCTAAGTATTGAAAATGTTAAAATTAATAAACTTGGTTTAACATTGATCAATGTTAAATTAAGCAAAAAAATTACTGCTAAATTAAACGTAGAGGTACTAGATGAAAAATAATAAAAATGACGTTATTGATTATGAAATAGCCTTGTTAGGAACAATAATAAAAAGCAATAAAGCATTTGATAAAGCTAAAGAAATTATTTTACATTCTGATTTTTTAGATTCTAAACACCAAATCATATTTTTAGCAATTGAAAAAGCTGTTAAACAAGGTTATGCTTTAGAAGAAAAACCAATTATTAAAATTTTAAAAGAAGAAAATAATTTTGAAAAAATCGGTGGTGAAGAATACATCAATTATTTAATTTCTGAAGCTGGTCTTTTTAAAAATATTACTAACTACGCAAAATCTATAATTGAAGCTTCACGGTTAAGAGAAGTTCATTCAAAGGTAAAATCTATTCTTTCAAAAATGGACAGTGAACAAATTTCAGCAGATGAAGTTTTAGAAAAAGTAGAAATGGAAATTATTTCTTCAGCAAGGGATACAAAAGTAACAGAATTTAAACCTGTTGAAGAAATTGTTCAAGTTGTAATTCAAGAAATTCACGATAAACTTTCAGGAAAACTAGTTACCGGAATTAAAACTGACTATAAACTTTTAGATAAAATGACTACCGGTCTTCATAAGGGCGATTTGTTTATTTTAGCTTCAAGACCTTCAATGGGTAAAACAGCTTTAGCTCTTAATATTGCATCAAACATTGCACAAGATAAAAACGTTGCATTTTTTTCAGTTGAAATGCCATCAAAACAAATTATTAATAGATTAATAGGATTAATGGGATTTTTACCTTCATATAAAATTCAAGATCCAAAATTTATGACTGAATCTGATAAACAAAAATTTACAATTGCAACCGAAAAAATTAAAAATTTAAATTTTTACATTGATGATTCACCCGGAATAAAATTATCTGAACTAGTTTGAAAAGCAAAAAGACTAAACAAAACTTCTAAAATAGATTTAATAATTATTGATTATCTTCAATTAATTAGTTCTTCCCATAGCAAAAATTTAAATAGACAAAATGAAGTCGCAATCATTTCAAAAACACTTAAAAAATTAGCAAGAGAACTTGAAATTCCGGTTATAGCTCTTTCACAGCTTTCAAGACAAGTAGAAAAAAGAGAATCAAAAGTACCACTTATGTCTGATATTAGAGAATCTGGAGCCATTGAACAAGATGCAGACTTAATTGCGTTTGTTTATCGAGATGCCTATTATCAATCAAAAGTAGAAAAAAATGATAATAATGATCCTCAAAAAGTTCAAATAATAATTAGTAAACATAGAAACGGACCTACAGGAGTTGTTGAATTACTGTTTAATCCAAATTATGGTTTGTTTTTAGATTATGATTATAGTAAGGAGCAAAAATAATAATGTTAGAGTCCACCCAGATAGTTTTTATAGTAATACTATCATTTTTAATATTTTTTTCTGCCTTTTTTTCAGCAGCAGAAACAGCTTATTCTTCAGTTTCACAATCAAAAATTGATGTTGATTTAAAAAAAGGAAAAAAAAGTGCAATTTTAATCAAAAAGCACTATAAATCATTTGGTTGAACACTTTCTACAATTTTAATTTGTAATAATTTAGTTAATATTGGTGCTTCAACTGTCGTTACATATTTATTTACAAAGCTTATTGGAGCAACAAGTAGCGTATCAATAATTGCAACAGCAGTTACGACACCCATAATTGTTATTTTTGGTGAAATTACTCCCAAAATAATAGCTAAAAAATACTCTTATGGATATTTAAAAAAAATTTGTTACACAATAGAGTTTTTAAACAAGTTACTTTTCCCAATTACTTTTCCGCTTTCTAAAATTACGTTACAATCTAAAATTACCAATTCCGAAAGTGAGTTAAAAAGCTTAATTTCAATTGCTAAAAAAGAGGGTGTTATTGAAGAAAACGAAGCACAACTAGCTTCTTATGCACTAGATTTAGATTCAACAAAAGTTAATGCACTAATGACTAAAGAAAAAGATATAGTATTTGTTAACAGCAATGTTAAAGTTAAAAATGCTAAAAAAGTTTTTTTAAAAAGTGGTCATTCCAGAATTCTTGTAAAACAAAAAAATAAATACCTTGGAATAATTATTTTAAAAGATTTATTGTTTAAAGATGATGAAACTAGAATTAATAAATTTATTTTAGAAACTCCTGAAATTTCTCAATACATACTTGCTACTAAAGCTTTAGAAGAAATGCGTAAACACAAAGTCCATCTTTTAATCGTTAAAAGCAAACAAGATTCAAAAGAAGTTGTTGGCATTTTAACTGTTGAAGATATTATTGAATTATTAGTTGGAGAAATATACGATGAGCACGATGATAATCTTAAAGTTCAAGAAATAGCTCACGATAAATGAACTGTTTTAGGATCAACAAAAATTAAAGATTTTGAAACTAAAACCGGATTTAAATTAGAAAATGAAAATAACATTAAAACTATTAAAAAATGGTTGCAACATCGTTTAAACCGTCGTATTAAAAAAGATTTATTTTACGTTTATAAAAATAAAATAAAATTTAAAATTATTTCTAATAAAAACAATGAAGAAACAGTAATTGAAATAATTAAAAAATAAAAAATTTAAACTATAAACCTAGTTTACTTTTTACTTTTTTTAGTGTTTTGTTAGCAATTAGTTTAGCTTTTTTTGCTCCTTCTTTTGCAATTTTATCAACTTGATCATAATATTTATGATATTCTTCTTGAATCGTTGTTAAAAAGTTTTTAACAACGATTCCAACTTCATTTTTAAATTCACCATAATTTAAATTTTTTAATTTTTCTTCAGCTTTTTTAAGTGAAATATTTTTAAAAGAAGCATAAATGGTGATTAAATTTTTAATACCAGGTTTTTTATCAGAAACATAAACTTTATTTTCAGAATCTGTTACCGCTTTTTGTATTTTTTTGTATGCAAGTTCTGGTTTGTCTAAAAGGGCAATAAAAGATTTTTCTTGTTTAGAAGATTTACTCATTTTTTTTGTAGGGTCAACCAAAGACATTATTTTTGAGCCTTCTTTTGAAAAATAAGGTTCTGGTATTGTAAAAGTTTTTCCGTATTTATTGTTAAACCTTTGAGCAATGTTTCTCGTTAATTCTATGTGTTGCTTTTGGTCTTTACCGACCGGAACAACGTTTGCATTGTATAAAAGTATGTCTGCACTCATTAAAATCGGATAAGTTAAAAGTCCGGTTATAATTTTTTCAGTACCATTTTTTTCTTTGGTTTTTGCTTTATCTTTAAATTGAGTCATTCTTGAAATTTCACCAATTGTTGTTTGGTTTTCTAAAATTCAATTCATGTAAGCATGCTCTTTTAAATCACTTTGAAAAAATAAAATTGTTTTTTGAGGATTAATTCCGCAAGCTAAATAAAGAGCCATAACGTCTTTTTTATTTTTTTGTAATAACTTAGCATCAATTTCATTAGTTAAAGCATGAAGATCAGCAACAAAAATTAACATTTGATACTTATCTTGAAGCTTTACAAAATTTTTAATTGCTCCAATGTAATTTCCGATTGTAATTTTTCCAGTAGCAGTTATTCCGCTTACAACTATTTCTTTCACAAAATCTCCTTAAATAATTATTTCAATTATAATATAATTTAAATATAAGTTTAAAGGAGAAACGTGTTAAAAGCAAAAATAATATACATAATTTTATCTATTGTAAGTTTTGGAATTTATCCTTATATTTTAAAAAAAAGGTTTCAAAATAAACCTGTAAATACTTTATCTGTAGCTAAAAAAATAACTATTAATTTAGATGAATTAATTGAGTGTTTAGGTGGTAAAAATAATATTAATGGTGCTGAATACACGCATACTAAAACAAAAATTTTTGTTTCTAATATTGAACTTGTTAACAAAGAAAAAATAGATAAAATTAAAGGTATTTCCGGAATATTTATCTCTTCAAATAAAATATTTTTAAACATTGGTAATCAAGCCAAATTATTTACCCAGCAGTTAATTAAAAAAGTTTCATAAAAAAATTAGCATTTTTTTAATTTTTTAATGAAATAAGATTGAAGTTAAAATAATTGGGTTTCTTCTTCTAATTTTGTAAAAATATGTCCCGATTCTTTTTGCAACACTTTCTTTTAAATCTTTTTTAGTTCAATTTTTTACATTCTTAATTATGTGTAAAATTGTTCCGTGAGCCATTTTTTGAACTTCATTTAAAAGTTCTTTAGAGGTTTTAGTAAAAATAGTCCCTCTTGAAATTATTCTTGTTCTACCAACAATGTTATTGTTGTTTTTATCAATAACAGCAACAATGTTAACAAAACCATTTTTACCTAGTTCTTCTCTTTTTTTAATAATTTGACTATTTGTTAAAGAAATGGTGTTTGAATCAATGTAAATTGGACCAACCTCTTCTTTTTCGTTAGTAACTATTAGTTTTTCGTTCTCAAGATACATTATTCTTCCGTTTTTAGGAATGTAAATGTTTTCTTTTTTAACACCAGTTTGCATTGCGGTAACTCCATGGGCAGCACTCATTCTGTAAGAACCATGAAAAGGAAGAAAATATTTAGGTTTAGTGATATTAAAAATTTTAATGTGTTCATCTTTGTAAGCATGACCTGAAACATGAAGCATGCCGTCAATTCGGTGTTCTTTAATATCAACACCATGTTTATAAAGCTGGTTAACAAGAAGTTCAATCTTAATTCTGTTTCCCGGAATTGGACTTGAAGAGAAAATTACAACATCGTCTTTTTTAAGTTTAATTTGAGCATGTTTTCCTGCTGCCATTCTCGAAAGAGCAGCTTTTTCTTCTCCTTGGGATCCGGTTGTAATTACAAATAATTCTTTATCGG
This sequence comes from Metamycoplasmataceae bacterium, assembly GCA_965263245.1. Classification (GTDB taxonomy): domain Bacteria; phylum Bacillota_I; class Bacilli_A; order Mycoplasmatales; family Metamycoplasmataceae; genus DT-68. Next base: position 352,510 of record CBDHHR010001146.1, read on the forward strand.
GAAATCTAGAAATGTTTTTTTTATCAATAAATTTTGATTCATCAACTTTAATGTAATTTAGTTTTCTAGCAAATTCAATATTTTTTATCATGCTTCTTCCAAGAGCAACAATTTTTTTGTTGTGTTTGCAAGCCATTTCGATTAATGATTGGATTCTTGTAAGCTGTGAGGCAAAAGTGGTAATGATTACTTTTCCTTTAGCATCAAGGGTAAATTTTTCAAGGTCTTTTAAAATGTTTTTTTCGGTCGGAGAATGATCTTGCGAAAAAGCATTTGTTGAATCAGAAAGTAAAACGGTCATGTTTTCTTTACCCATTTGTTCTAATTTAGCAAAATCAGTCATGTTACCAAGCGGGGTATAATCAAACCTAAAATCACCAGTGTAAAATATTGAACCATTGGGCGTGTTTACTCTCACTCCAAAAGCATCAGGAACTGAGTGTTGTGCTGTTCAAAAATCAATTGTAAAGTGTTTTGTTTTAACAACTAGTTCTCTTTTGATTTCAATAAATTCAACTTCGTTTTCAATTTTACTTTTTTCTAATTTATCTTTTATAAAAGCAATTGCAATGTTAGGTGCATAAATTTTTTTAACATCAACTTGTCTTAGCAAGTAAGGAATTCCTCCCATGTGGTCTTCATGTCCATGGGTGATAAATAAGCCTTTAATCTTTTTTTGATTTTTTGTTAAATATGAATAGTCGGGAATTATTGCTTGGACTCCAATTTCGATAGAATTACTAAATTTAATACCGTTGTCAACCATTACTATTTCATCTTCGTGTTCAATTATAAAACCAGCTTTACCAATTTCACGCATTCCACCTAAACCAAAAAATTTAGTTCTTTGCATTGTTATTCTCCTTTAAATTATTTAATTAAAATTTGTTTAAGTTTTTAATTTAAAATCATTATAACAAAAAAATAATTTATTTTTTTTTAATTAAATTACATATGTTAATATGAAAAAAATAATTTTTAATTTAATGCTTTTAATATTATTTTTTTTAGTATTGTTTTTTCTTTTTTACCAATCTAATTCAACTACTGTTAATTCAAAAAGAGATTATATTTTGGTCAAGCTTTCTAACAAAAAAGCTTATCCTTTTTACAAACCTTTTGCCATTGGAACAAGTGCTAAACTTGCTATTGAAAAATTACAAGAAGTTGCAAAAGAACCTAAAAAAATTTATTTAAAAGTAAAAAGAAAGTGAGAAAAAGTTGACATTGACAAAAAATTATTTGCAGACTCTTTACTTAAAGCTGAATATTAATTTATTAAAAACGCCTTTAAGTGTTTTAAATGCAATTTTTATGTTTATGTTTTTTTACAACCAAAATACTTTTGCGCTAGTATTTTTAATTTTAATATCACTTGCGTTTTTATTTGATAGAAAATATTTACTTATTTCTTTTGGGGTTTTTTTATTTTCGATTTTATTTTTTTATTTAACAATGCAAAGTAATGTTTATGAAGAAATTGATGGTAACTTTAGAGTTAAAAGTAAAACGAGTTTTGGTGTAATCATAAAGCATAAAGGTAATAATGTTTTTTTAAGAACTTATGATAAATTAAACGTTAAAGACATTATTAATGTAAAAGGAAAAATAACGGAGGTGGTAAACCAAAATAGTGACTTTGATCTTAAAGGTTATCTTGAAACTAAAAACACCATTAACATCATTTTAAAACCCAAAATTGAATTAATTAGAAAATCAACTGACATTAGAAATATTTTTAAAGATTATTTAGAAAATGGAGATTCTAGCTATGCAAAAGTTGCTCCGTTAGTGCTTTTAGGTGTGCGAAATAATTTTACAAAAGAAATTTACCAAATGAGTTTAAAAATGAACATTGTGCACTTGTTTGTAATTTCTGGTTTTCACCTTTCGTTAATTTATTTTATACTGTATTTTATTTTTAAAAAACTCAAAATAAGTGAAAATTATAGTTTAATTTTAAGCTTGTTTCCGGTTTTTGTTTACCTTTATTTTTTATACTTTTCACTTTCAGCTTTAAGGGCGTTTTTATTTTTATCGTTTAATGCTTTAAACAAAATTTTTAATAAAAAAAGGTTTAATTCAATGCAAATTTTTTCTTTTTCTTTAATTTTAATATTTATAATTTTTCCAAGAGCAATTTATTCGCTAAGTTTTATTTTTTCTTTTAATGCGACTTTTATGATTTTATATGCTAATTCACTAAAGTTTAAAAATAAAGTTATAAAATATTTTTCAATTCCATTTTTTGCTTATGTTTCCAATTTTTTAATAATCATTTACATTAATAAATTTATTAGCATTCTGGGAATTTTATACGGCTATTTTTTAAGTCCAATCATCATATTTATTTACATATTTCACATTTTGTTTTTTTGGTTTAAACCTTTTTGTAATTTTATTGACCATTATTTTTTAATAATTTTGAAAATCATTAATAAAACAAATTATTTAATTTACATTAGTAAATTTAGCATTAATTATCTTTATTTTGCTTACGGAATATTATTTATAAAGTTTATAATTGTTTTATTATGAAATTCATTTACGGAACAGAAGAGTATTTGATTAAAAAAGAAATTAAAAAATTTATAAATAAATTTAATTTAAAACCCATTTATTATTCAGATGATGATGATGTTGAAGACATTATTTTAGATTTTTCAACAGTTTCACTTTTTCAATCCAACAAGTTATTTGTGATTCAAAACCACGTTATGTTTTTGAAAAACGATCAAGTTGAAAAGTTCTTAAAAGTTTTATCAAAAAACCAGGATAATAAAATAATTTTTGCTTTTCATAGTGAAAAACTTTTTAAAACTAATAAGTTAACTAATTTTCTTTTAAAAAATGCTGAATGTATTAAAATTGAAAAATTAACTTTAAAAGAAATAATTCCCACAATTAACAGCATTGTTAAATCTAAAGGTGGAACAATTGAAAATGAAGCAGTGATTAAACTTTCAACCAAGCTTCCTTTAGATCTTAGAATAATCATTTTAGAAATTGAAAAACTTTTACTTGAAAACAAAAACATTACGATTAGCATGGTTGAAAGATCAATTGATAATTACATTAAAGAAGATGTTTTTGCGCTTTCAAACGCTTTAACCCAAAAAGATGCTCACGGGATTATAAGTGCTTATCAAAACAAAAAAAAACAAGGCGAAGAAGTTTCTTTAATCATTGGTCAAATTACTTCAATTTTATCTTTAGCTTTATTAATTTCTTTTTATCGCAAAAAAGGTTTTGATAATGTTAAAATTCAACAAAAAACAGGGATTCATGCTTTTAGAATTAAAAAAATTGGTGAATTAATTAATCATTCTTCCATTGAAAACATTAAAGATTTAGTTTTTAATCTTTCGGATTTAGAAAAAGATATTAAACTAGGAAACATTGATTCAATTCACGGAATAGAATCTTTTTTATTAGAATTAATAAGGTAAATTTTATTTTATTTTTTTCAATTTAAAATATTTTTAGCAAATTGTTTTGAAAAGTGTTTGATTTCTTTAAATCTATTATTAAGTTCTTCTTGTTCAAATTTTTTAGTTTTAAAAATTTCATCAGTTGTTTCTAAAAATTCAAAATTTATAAAATCATCCTTCTTTTTTATTTCATTGTATAATTTTCTTTTTTCTCAATAAAATTTATTTTCCAATTTTTCATTTAAAAAACTTTCGATTAATGCTAAATTTTTTATTCTATTAGCATTAATAAATCATAAATTGAATAATTCATTTGTATCTTCATTTTTTTGAGTATTTGTTCATTTAGGATTTTCAGGAATTATATGTTCTAAATTATATTCATCACTACTAATTTGAATTTTTTTTGAAGTTTTGAAAAAGATCATTTGAGAGAAAAAATAAATTATAAATTTTTTCATTTTAGATTCATTTAATATTATAGAATCTTCAGCAATTTTTTTCTCAATAATTTCTAAAACCTTTTTATCATTAAAATTCATTTCATTTAATATTAAATTTGTTGCAGAATAAAAATCTTTATTATTATTAATAATAATTTTAATATTTTCCAAATGTTCTCTATTTAAATTTTTTAATTTTGAATTAGAACAAATTGCAGAAATATAAATTAATGCAAATAATTTAGGTAATTTTTTTAAATGTTTTTCAAAATTTTTATAAAATTCAAAAAAGATAGGATAAATTTCTACATCATTTACTAAATATTTTTCGTTATCATCATTTTTTTATTCATTCATTGACAAAATTTTAAATATTTTTCTATTTCAGAAATTTCATTAAAAACATCTATAGAGGATGTTATTTTATTATTTATTTCTTTTTTATATAAGTTGTACATTCTTTTGTCATTAGTATCTGATAATGCTGCTTTATAATTTAATTTATATAAAATATAATTTTTAAATCATCTTCCAATTTGTTCGCTAAAAAAACTTCTAAATTGTTTTTTTTCTTGTTTTAAAAATATTTCAATTTTATGTAATAAAATTTCATATTTTTCAATATATTTTTGTGCTTGTATTTTTTTAAAACTTATTATTTTTTGAGCAAAATAATTTCTTAATAAATCATCAATTTTTAAATCAACTCCTTTAGAATTTAAATCTTCAAAAACTTTATATTCATTTATTTTTTTTCCAATTATTACAATTGAAAAATTTACAAATTTTATTTTTTCAAAAAAATTTAATAAAAATTCAATTTTTTTATCAGAAAATCAATTGTCTATATTTTTAAAATGTGGTTTGTAAATTAAATTTTTATTTTTATTAATTTCATTATCATAATCATAATCAAAATTATTTTTAATTAAAATTTCTTCTAATTCTTTTTCTCCTCTTATTTGAGAAATTTTTATTCTAGGTCTATTTTCATATATCATTGAATATGTATTTTTAATTTTTTTTAAAATTTTTTCTATTTTAGGTTTTGGTTTATACCTCTTAATATTTTTTTCTAAGCTTTTTAATATTAAAAACAATGTAGTAATTCTTTGTTGTCCGTCAATAATACTCAAAATTATTTTTTCAATTTCAATATTTTCTTTTTTTAGTATTATCATTCCCAAAAAATATGTATTTTTTTTATTTTCATTAATTTCATTTAATAATTCTAAAATTTGTGTTTTATTTCATTCATATTTTCTTTGAAATTCCTTTATTTTAAATATATTTTCAAATTCAAAAGTTTGGAATATATTTAATGTTTTACTAGTGATTTTATTTTTATCTGTTTTTTTAATTAACTCATGTATGTAATTTTTTAACATTTAATTATTATAAATAAATATCTAAATTAAAAAACTTTTCTTTTATTTGTTTTTTAATTCAATCCTTTAACAAATGTTGATTTTTATTTCAAAATTTTTCCAATTTTTGTTTTAAGTTAAGAATAAGAATATTTAAAGTTTTTAAAAAATCTTTGTACTTTACAATTCCTATAACATTTTTAGTTTTAAATTGTATTTTTTTATAGGATTAATGCGAGCAATTTCATTTCTAAATCTACTTTTATTTCATTGATTAATTATAATTAAAAAATAAAATGAGACCTTGATCTCACTCTACTATGACATATTTGTCACCTGGTAAAATCATTATATAATATTTTAATCAAATTCAAATCATAAATTTTTTTGAGTTTTGTGATAATTAATTGTTTCTTCATTTTCAATAACATTTTTTAATTCTTTAATTGAACCATCATCATTTTTTGGAATTTTAAGAGGTAAAACTCATTTCCAATATTGATCTTTTATTAAAAATTTATTTGCTAAACTAACACCATAAGTTGCTCCATCAATTGAGGGTGAAATAAATAAGTCTTTATTTCCCTCTTCAAAAGCTTTTGAATATGAAATTCCGATCCCTATTTCAATTTCTTGTTCTATTTCAAAATCTTTAACTTTTTGATTTATTTCTTGCATAATTTCAATTAAATCTTTACCATTATTTAGTGAATCAGCATTAAAAATAAATATAATTCCATCTCCAAGAAATTTATTAATTCTATGACCAACATTATCTTTTGTGAGATCAAGTTTAGAAAATTGATTATACATTTTTTTGTATATTTCTTTTTTTTGCATAAGTGTTAATTCTTTTGATTTTCTAATATCAATGTAAATTGAAACTGTTTTCATAACTTTTTTCATAACAAAATTATATAAAAAATATTTGTAAAATCAATTTTTTACACAATTTGAGTTAATATTAAAATTTTTATTAAATAACTAATATTTGGTTTAAAAATTTCTTTTTTAATTTATATTCATTAATGTTTGAAATTCTAATTTCAAATAGTTTTGAATCTTTTAAACTTTTCATTACTCGATCAGCAACAGTGTTAGAATAATCAGGATATAGTTTTTGAAAATCTTTTTTTGAAAATCATTTTTTATAATTATTCTCCATTTTAATAATCATGTTGATTAAAAATAATTTTGCTTTATCATTTAGTTTCACTTTTGATTGATCTAAGATTTTTTTCATTTTAATATAAGCTTTATTATGTTCAATAAATATATCTAACAAATAAGAAATTCATAAAGTTAAATCAATGTTTAATTTTTGAGCACTATTCATTTTGTTAAAAGCTTTATAAAATTTTTCTTTAAATGCAAAAATTGATTCACTTAAATAAATGTTTTTTCATAGTTCATCAGGATTAATTTTTTTAAGAATTCATAAATGAACCATTCTACTCATTCTCCCGTTAAAGTCATAGTAGGGATGAATATGAGCAAAAATATAATGTGCTATAAGTGCTTTAATAATTGGTGTTTCATTAAATAATTGAGAATTAATAAAATTTATTAATAAGTCCATTGTTTGGGGTATTTTTTCTCAACTTAAACCTTTATCATTACGAATTGTAATTTCATCCTTGCGGTAAAAACTCATTTTTTCTAGGGTATTTTCTTTTAGTTCAATGTCTTTGGTTAAAATTGAATATAAAACAAAAACGTTATTAATGTTTATATGATTAGTATTTAAAATAAAATTCATAGCACTATCCATATTTAAAATAAGCGTTTTAATATTAACTTGCTTTTTAGATTCTTTATTTTTATTTTTGATTGTTTCTTCCACAATTCTTCTTGTAGAATTTACTTGTTCAATTTTAAGGGATGAATTTATTTCTGAAATTAAAAATTTATCAAAATAATCTTCAAAACTAGAATCTCTTAGTTTTATGCACAGATTATTAGTTTTATCATATTCTTTTATTTGATTATTTAATGGATCTAAAAAAATTATAAATTCATTATCAGACTTATTTTTAATGTTTAAATATGTTGGTTTAGTATTATATGCTTTTGATAGTGTTTCAACATAATCTTTATAATCAATCTTTTGATTATTTTTTAGTAATTTTTTGTAATACATTTTTTCCATTATGAAACGATTATAGCATAAGTTCAACACATATTACACACAATATATTTAAGTGTGTGTATTATGTGTTTATCAAAAGACATTAAAAGTTATTTTTTCTTTAATTCTTTTATTTTTTTTAGAAGTTTTATTTTTTTATCAATAGCATTTTTATAGTCTGGATCTGGTTTAACTTTTTTATCAAAAATTTTAATTATTTTTTCATTATAATTAATTATTACATCAAAACATTTAATGGCTTTTTCATAATAATTAATTGCCTGTTCATAATAATTAGTTATTTCTTTAACTTCTCCTAACTTTTCTAAAAATACTCCTTTATTAGTATAAGTAGGCGGATAAAATTTGTCTAATTCAATTGTTTTATCATAACATTCAATTGCTTTTTTATAATAATTAATTGCAGCATCATAAGATTTAGCTCTTTTTTTAAGATTTCCCAACTTAAAAAGTGAATTTCCTTTGTTAAGATAAGCTTCTACATAAAATGAATCTAATTCAATTACTTTATTATAAAATTTGATTGCTTCTTCGTATTTATTCAAATTTTCCAAAGCTATTCCTTTATTAATATAACTATGTATATAATTTGGGTCTAATTCAATTGCTTTATCATAATATTTTATTGCTTCTTCATATTTATTCAAATTTTCTAATGATATTCCTATATCATTGTAAGCTTCTACATAATTTAATTTTGATTTAATTTTATTGTTTTGTTTTTTCATTTTTTCTAAAAAAATCTCCTTTAATATTTCAAGTATCTAAATGGTATAAATTAAAAGACAAGTTAAAATATCATTTTGATAAATTTTATTATATCTACAATTATAAAATATTTAAAATTAATTTTAATTGTAATTATTTTAAATAATTTTTATAAATATTTAATTTTAAAATAATATTTAATTCATTATTTTTTTTATATTCACTAATTTTTTGCTATATGTAAGCAAGGAGAAAACAATGAATATAATACTAATTTATTTTGCAATAAAGTATAAAGGAAACTGAGATGACATTTATGATGCTCTTGAAAAAAAAGAAAGAGTTAGTCCAGAAGAAATTACTGCTTTAGAAAAAAAGATAAGAGAAGAAAGATGAAATTTTATAACAATTTTAGATAAAAATTATCCAGAAAATTTAAAACAAGCTTATAAACCGCCGTTTGTAATTTGATACAAAGGAAATATAAAGCTTTTAGAGAAAAGTGTAATATGTGTTACTGGAAATGATGTAACTAACGAAACAAAAGAAAGAATAAACAAATTTATTCCAGAACTACTTAAAACATCTTCTTTAATTGTTTCAATGTATTATGAAGGAGTTGATCGCGAAATTGAAAAACTAATTAAAAAAGATGCAATTTATGTTTTAGCAAGCGGACTTGATCAAGCAAATCCAAAAATAATTGATAAAAAAGAAAGTTTATTTATTACAGAATATCCAAAAGGAACAAAACTTTCAAAATTAAGGTGTAAAGAAAGAAATAGGTTAACTGCTTCATTTGGAAACATGTTAATACTATTTTCTTCCCTTAAAAACGGACCAATTAACCATTTAATAACAAATTTTTTAAACCTTGGTAAAGAAGTTTATTGTTTTCCGGGTGATGGAAGTTCTAAAGATGGTAATTCTGAACTAATTAAACAAGGTGCAAACTTAATTACAAGCATTAAGGACATTAATAGCTTAAAAAAAGTTTAATTTTTTAAAAAACAATGATTTTTAATTATTAATTTGTTAATTTTTTAAATTATAATTTTAAAGTATTAAAAATTTATTTAATCATTGTTTTTTTCAAAAAGAAAGTTGAGATCTAAAATGATTATTAATAAAAATAAATTAAATACAATTTTAAAAAAATCTAATTATTCAATAAAAATAGACAAAGAAATTCTAAAAATAGGGGATAGCTGGGAAGTTAATATTAACGGAACAATCAAAGGAATAACTATGAGTAGCAAAATGCCAGAATGATTTAAAATTTGGAACGAAAAAGAGTTCATGCCACTCAAAAAAGATGTTATTGAACTCAAAAAAGACGTCTCAAAGCTTAAAAAAGACGTTATAGAAATTAAAAAAGACGTTATTGAACTCAAAAAAGACGTCTCAAAGCTTAAAAAAGACGTTATAGAAATTAAAAAAGATATCATCAATATTAAAAAAGACATTGTGATTATGAAAAAAGATATTGTCAACATTAAAAAAGATATTGTTGCTATGAAAAATACTCCCACAATGAAAAAAGAATTAGCTAATTTATAATAAAAATAAATTAAATACAATTTTAAAAAAATCTAATTATTCAATAAAAATAGACAAAGAAATTCTAAAAACAGGCGATAACTAGGAAGTTAATATTAAGGTAATAATCAAAGGAATAACTATGAGTAGTAAAATGCCAGAATGATTTAAAATTTGGAATGAAAAAGAGTTCATGCTACTTAAAAAAACCTTATAGAAATTAAAAAAAATATTGTTGCTATGAAAAATACTCCTACTATGAAAAAAGAATTAGTTAATTTAAAATAAAAAAATTTTAATAATTAAAAGGAGTAAAAATTGATAATTTATGATGTATGTCTAAACTGTGGATTTATTAAAACATTTGAAGAAGGTAAAAATAAAGCTGGTTATCCTTCAAATGAATTTAACATTGAAATAAGAAATTTAGATGGAATTAATTTAAAAATTTTTGATGAAATTAAATTTAATGGTAATTATGCTAAATGAGAAATAGTCATTATGCTTTCAAGACTATTAATCATGAACTTAGCAATTAGCAAATTAAAAGAAAAAAGATCTTTAAATTTTCAAGATTCACTTGATTTTTTAGAAAAACAAAAAATGTTAAATTCTAAATTACATAATGCTTTAGATAAAATTAAAAAAATTGAAAATAACCTTAATCAAGACTATCAATTATTTAAAAAAGAGAAAAAATCTTTTGTTAAAAAACAGGCTAGATTATGTTTTGAAGTTGTAGTTGATGTATTAAATAATTTTTATAAATACAAACATTTTGATAAAAAATAAATTCAATATTTTAATTGATATAATCTAAAAATGAAAATTAATAATGCTAAGATAAATAAAATTAAAGAAAAATTTAAAGAAGTAGGTTTTAATGGAAAAATTTCAGATGATTTTTGTTACTATTTAAAGAAAAAACATTTTAGTAGATACATTGATTTAATAAAATGGTTAAGAGTCAATGAAATATCAGTAAATGAAGTTACACTAAATCAAATTTACAGAATAGATGTTGTAATTAGAAGAATGATTTCGGAAATTTTAAAACCAATTGAATTGGAAGTTCAAGCTCATATTTCATACTATTTAGAATTTAACAATATAGGTAAAAAAAGCATTATTTCAGGATTAATTTATGAAAATATTGACCAATTTACTAATACTAGTTTATATGATAAAAAAATTAAAACTATTAAATTTGTTAATAATGCTTTTATCAAAATAGATCAAAAGAAAATTTATAAAATAATTTGTGAATTTACTTTTGGACAATTATCATCTTTTGTTTCAATTTTAAAACCTACAATTATTTCAAAAATATTTAGTAATAAATTTTCCAAGGATAAAATAATAAAAACTATGGATAGCATAGTTTCATTAAGAAACCATATTGCCCATCACAACCTTATTTTTACAACAAAAAAATTTCTTGTTAATAAATTTCCTTTTACGTTTAAAAAAATAATTAAATCTCTATCATTATTGGTAAATGGAAATTATTTAGAAGTTTTAGAAAATAAAATTAATAAATATCAAAATAATCATTTTAATAATAATAATAATTATTCTAATGAAAAAGATTTTGACAACATTTTAAAAATTTTTGAAAAAATAAAGTTATATTTAATTTAAATTTATTAGTATAATGTTATTGTAAGACGCAACTTAGTTGGTATAAAAAGCAACGCTATTGTTTAGCCTTGCTTTTTATTATGAAATTTTTCATATGTATTATTAACTGCTTCTACAAATAAAGAAATTGATGGTTTTTTATCTTTTTTACTTTTATCCCATTCACTTTCTCTTAAGTTTTTATATTGATCTCTTAAATAACTTCACTCTTCAGAACCTTTTATTTTATTTCGTTTACAATAATGTTTTTCACTTCAACTAACTTGGTTTCAAATGTATTCATTATTACTTTTATCTAAAACTGCTTTTTCAACACCATTATTTTTTCTAATTAAAGCAAGATCAAATGATTTTAAAACATTTCCATTATTATCAACTTTTCTAATGGTAATTACTGAATGAGAATTTTCAGTTTTTCAAGAACCTTCTAAAGAATTTTTCTTTTCTTGAATTTTATCAAATATATTTTCTCTATAATTAGCACCAACCAAATTATTAATTAAAAATAATTGAAAATCAACATCATATACTGAATCACCTTTTCTTAAAACTAAATTTCTTTGAGCAGAACCAACTAAGCCAACATTAAAATGATATAATCCTTCTTCTTTTAATTCTTTTTTTAATTCTCTTGATACTTGCACAAGAAAATCTTGCATTTCTTTTTTGTATTTTTTTTACTTCACTTCTTGGAACATATTTTACTTCTTGGGCCAATTTAACACTCCTTTTAATAAAATTTTAGTGAAAGATAAATGTTTTTTAGAATAATAATTTAGATTAATTTTTATAAATTAAAATGTTTTTTAATTTTATTTAAAACTTTTTTTAAATTGTTTTTAGTATTTTTACCAAGTTGTATTTTATTTTCTCTAATTTCTTTGGCAAACTTTATATATTTTTTAGTGTTTTTGTCTTTATAAATGTTTTCATTTTCATATGAAGTATCATCAAAAATATCTTGTGTTTCAACATTTCCTTCTTTTGGTTTATATTCATTAAATTTGTTTATAAAAATAAAATTATTATTTTTAATAAAGCCATTATTTTTATATTTAAAATATCCTTTATTGCCACCTTCATCATGATCAAAAATAAAAAAAGGTAGTTCCCTATTAAAGCTAATTGATAAGTTAACAACTGAAGGCATTTTAGTTGAAGAACCTAGGGGAATAAAAGTTATTTTTTTAATTAGTTTTTGGTACTCTTGATTTTTTTCTAGTTGTTTACACGCAGAATAAAGTAGTATAAAATCATGAAAACCTTCAACAAAAACAATTTTACTATTTGCTAGTTCAATAAATGCTTTAACATCTAATCCCATTTTTGTTAAAAATGGCTGTAATGTGGTTCTATCTTCTTTGTTTGATAATTTAGCAAAATTTTTAATGATAATAGAACCTTCTTCTTTTTTTTCTTTTGTTACAAAAGAAATTTCATGAAAGTTATTTTCATCGATAAAATAAGGATTATGTGTTGCAATTATAAATTTTAAATTTTTATTTTCATTAGAAATTTTTTCTAAATAATTTTTTAGATCTAAAACTGCTAAAGCATGTAAATTTTTATCTGGTTCATCTAATAAAATTATTTTCTTTTTATCTTTATTCTTTTGTCTTACATAATTTATAAAAATGATTAGACTTAAATAGTGTTTCATTCCATCACTTCTATAATTTAAATTTTTATAATTATAATTTTTGTTATCCAAAAATTCATCTGCAGCTCTAATAATAAAACCACTTTGTTCAATTTTAATATCAAATTTTATTGTTTTTTGTTTTCAAAAACTAGAAATAATGTTATCAAATTCTTTATTTAAGTTTTTTTCTATTTTATCTTTTAAATTAATAAAATCATCAGAATTTTTATCTAATTCATTTAATAATTGAATATCATTTGGATCTTGTTCTAATAATTCTCATAAACCTAAAAAAATAGGTGAATCATTTGCTTCATCAAAAGTATATTCTCTTTCAAGTAAACCAAATTCTTTAAATGGAATTATTTCTATTGAATTATTTAAAAATCTAGATTCTTCAATTAAAATTGATATAGTGTTTTTAATTTCTAAATCATTTTTATTTTCTAAAAGATTTAATCCACTAATTTTATTATAGCTAAAAATATTTTCAATTTCTTTTTCTTTTATATCATAATTATTTTTTAATTTTTTGTAAATAAAATTGTTCAAGTTTTCATCAAAATTTGTTAAATAAAAATTTGCTTCTTTGTCAATATATCTTTTCATTAATATTTCTCTTTTATATCCAATTTTTTCTCATTTTTTTTGTATTTTTCCATTTAATTTTCAATAATATTCAATTTTAGCACCAATCTCTTTATTACTGTTAAAATTAAAATTTTTTATTTTAATATTTGTATTTTCAATTTCTTTAATTGCATCTAAAAAATTAGATTTACCAGATTCATTTGCTCCTATAAAGTAATTTATGTTTTTGTCAATATTTATTTCTTGATTTATTATGCTTTTATAATTTTGAATTTTAAACTTCATATTTCTCCTTAAAATATTATTTTTTAATAATATTTATTTTTTTTAATAATAAAATAAATTATAAAATATTAGTAATTTAAAAATTTTTAAAATTTAAAAGAAAATTAATAAAAAACTTTTAGTTAGATTATAAAAAATAAACATTGTTTTACTTTTTATTTATTAAAGGGTAAGGTAAGATATAAATATATATGAAAAAATTAATAATTGTTGAATCACCCAATAAAATTAGTTCCTTAGAAAAATATTTAGGTAGTAATTACATCGTTAAAGCTTCTTCAGGACATATATTTGTACTTCCGCATTCAGGTTTACATGGTTTTGGTGTTGATATAGATACATGAACACCAAATTATAAATTTGGTGTTAATTTAAGTGATGTAGTCAAGGATAACAAAAGAAAAATTTCCAAAATCATTAGGGTTATTTTAAGTGTTAATTATGATAATTACATTGTTAGAAATTCCTTTGGTAACATATTATTACTTCCTTCATCAAAAATTACTAATATTGATTTAAAACCGTTAATTTTAAATTGTAAAATTGATATTGATTTAAAACAAGAAATTAAATTTATTAAATTTATTAAAACTATCAAATTTATTAAAGAAACAAAAGATCTTTTAAAAAAAATTGATAAAACTTATATTAAAATTAACTTTAATCAAAAAATTGAAAAAATAAATAAAAACAAAGTTATAAAAATTATTACATCAATTTTTGGTAATAAATATTTTGTTAAAGATTCAATTGATGATGTTTTTGAAATATTTATATTCCCTTCATCAATTTCAAAAAATGCCAAAATTGATTTTAAAAAAATAAAATCAAATTATAAAATTAACATTAATTTAAATGATGATATTTTTATAGATAATAAAGATAAAAATAAAATAATTAAAATAATTAAACTTATTAAATTTATTAAAGAATCAAAACAAGCTTTAAAAGAAGTTGATGATGTTTACATTGCAACTGATCCTGATCGTGAAGGTGAAGCAATTGGTGATAACATTGTAAATTTTTTAAATATTAAAAATAATTATAAAAGAATAAGGTTCAATGAAATTAATAAAGATGCAATTTTAAAAGCTATTGATCATCCAATTAAGTTAGACGAAAACCTTGTTAATTCACAAATCGCAAGAAGAATTTTAGACCGGATTATTGGTTTTAAACTTTCAAAAATTATGCAACTAAAAATTAAAAATTCTCCAAAAATAGCTTCTGCAGGAAGAGTTCAGTCAATAGCTTTAAAACTTGTAAGCGAAAGAGAAAAACTTATTGAAAATTTTGTTCCTACTAAATATAAAATAGTCAATGCTTTAGTTGATTTACCAATAGAAAAAAATGTAAAAATACTTTTATATTGTCAAGATAATAAATTTAATGATAAAACTCGAATTCCATTGGAAGAATTTGAAAAAATTGAATCTAAATTTTCAAAAAAATTAACAGTAAAAGATATTAAAATAACTAATAAAAAAGAAAAACAGATTATTCCATTAAAACAATCTACTTTATATAAAAAAGGAAATTCAAAATTAGGAATGAGCGCTAAAATTATTCAAAATGTTGTTCAAAAACTCTATGAAGGTTATGGAGAAGGTGGATTAATTTCATATCCAAGAACTGATTCAACAAGATTTTCAAACACATTTTTAAATTTAGCAAAAACATATATTTTGAAAAATTATGGAAAAAAATATTTATTAGAAAAAATTAAAGGAGAAGCAGGAGATCAAGATGCTCATGAAGCAATTAGACCAACTTCATTAAGTCTTTTACCTTTAAAAGCTAAAAAGAAATTTAATTTAAATTCAAGTGAATTCAATGTTTATAAGTTGATTTGAAATCATACAATGCAATCATTAATGAAAGCTCCAATTAAAGAAAATACTAGATATGAATTTTTAGATAATAAATTAACATTTAGATTATCATATTCAAAAGTTATATTTGATGGTTATTATAAAGTTATAGGTTATGATGAAAATAAACAAACTTTTAAATTTAAAAAGAATCAAGAATTAAAAGTTAAAAAATACACAATTGAAGACAAAGAAACTATACCACCTAGTAGGTATAATGATGGTTCACTAATTGAAAAACTAGATGAAATTAAAGTTGGTAGGCCTTCAACGTTTCCAACAATTGTTTCAATTTTGAAACAAAGATTTTATGTTGAAATTAAAAATAAAGCGATGAAAATTACTAATTTTGGTCAAATTATTTATGATAAATTAATAAATGGCTTTCCCAAATTTATGGATGAAAAATACACTGCAAAGCTTGAAGAAGAATTAAACGAAATTGCAAAAGGAAAAAAGGATTATAAAAAAATGCTTAGTTTATTTTGGAAAGATTTTGAAAAATTAGTGGATGAACAATTAAGAAACACACAAGTTACAATTATTCCACTAGAAAAATCAGAAAAAAAATGTCCTAAATGTGGTTCAAATTTAGTAATTAGAACTAACAAAAAAAGTGGTAATACATTTTTAGGTTGTCCAAAGTTTCCTAAGTGTAAACATGCAGAACCAGATCCTAATTTTGTTCCAAAATTTAAGGGTAAATTTTTTAAAAAAACAAACAAAAAATAAATTTTAATTAATCTATGTTAATCATATTTTTCTGGATATTTCTCTTTCATGAGTTTAATAAATTCTTTTTTATCTAATGAACCATATTGATCCATTAATTTAACGCATTCATTATATTCATTAACTGCTCATTTAATACCTTCAAAACCTAAAACTGAAGTAATGCCTTTTCTTTTTCAATTTTTATATGTTGAAAAAAATGTTTCAACTTGGTTTAATCATTTTTTGGGAATATCATCTAGTGTTTCAATATTTTCAAGTCTGTAATCATCAGCATGAATCGCGATTAATTTAGTATCAGTTTCACCATCATCAATCATTTTCATGGCACCAATAATTTTTGCGTTTATTAAAACTCCGGGAATAAATTTTTCTTGGGAATATATTAAAACATCAAGTTCATCACCATCTCAATCTAAAGCTTCTTTTAAATAACCGTAGTTAGCTGGATATTTAAACCCGTTTCTCAAAATTCTATCAACAACTATTTTTTTTAATTTTCTATCATATTCATATTTAACATTTGAGTCTTTTGGTATTTCAATATTTACAATTATTTCTTTTTTCATAATAACATTTTATCATTTAAAAAATATGATTTTAATAATATTTTTACGGAAAATGAAAACATCTAAATAATAATGATAATTTATTATGTTTTTAAAATTTAAATAATTAACAATGGTAAAAAAATGTTCTTTTTGAAATTTATAAAAAAACTTTAAATTGTTAAATTACAAAGTTGAATTTCAATAAAACAAGATAGATAAATAGTTTATTTTTATATGTGTTATAATCAATTAGCAACAAACATTTGCAGAAAGTAGATTCACTTCTCACCTGCTAGTAAAATGACTAGGGGTAATTGCTACAAATTTATCATGTAGATTGATGAGAAGTGGTAAAAACCACTTTTTCTTTTAAAAGGAGATGTTATCAAAAGGATTAACAATAGAAAAAAACCAAAACCAGAACATTTAATAAACGAAGACATACCATTTAGAAAAATGTTTGTTCTTTCAAGTAGAGGTGAAAAACTCGGTGTTATGGATAAATCTTTTGCTATAGAAAAAGCTAAATCAGAAGGTTTTGATTTAGTGATTATATCTGATAATCCAAAACAACCCGTTGCAAAAATTTTAGATTATGGAAAATTTAAATACGAACGTAAAAAAAAGCAAAAAGTAGTCAAACAAAAACAAACAATAATAAATAATCGAGAAGTTAGATTAACTCCTATGATCGGAGAACACGATTTAATTTTTAAATCTAAAAAAGCAAGAGAGTTTCTTTTAGCAGGAGATCGGGTAAAAGTATCATTAAAATTTAGAGGTCGCGAAATGGTTCGTAAAGAACTAGGATATAAAAAATTGGATGAATTTTTTGAAACTTTAAAAGACATTGCTAAAATTGACAAACCAGCCACTTTAAATTCGGGAAGATTTTTAGATTTGTTTATTAGTAAAGATAAAACAAAAACACCAAAAAAGGAGCAAAAAAATGCCAAAAATGAAAGTTAAGTCATCTTTGAAAAAAAGAATTAAAAAAACCGCCTCGGGTAAAATCAAAAGAAGTCAAGCCTACAGGTCACATTTAGCACAAAATAAGTCAACAAAACAAAAACGTCAGTTAAGAAAATCATCTTTAATGCACTCATCAGATTTAAAAAGATTAAAAGATTTAATTTAAGGAGGCTTTTATGAGAGTAAAAATCGGTAATGTAACAAGAAAAAGAAGAAAAAGATGACTTAAACTTGCTAAAGGGTATTTCGGACATAAACACATTGGTTTTAAAGTTGCTAAACAACAAGTTATAAAATCTTGAACGTATGCGTTTAGAGACAGAAAACAAGTTAAAAGAAATTTTAGAAAATTATGAATTGCTCGTATTAATGCAGCGGTAAGACCTATGGACTTATCATATTCAAAATTTATTAATGGTTTAAAAATAGCAAAAATTAGTATTAATAGAAAAATGTTATCCGAAATTGCTATTCATCAACCCGAAGCATTTAAATTAATAGTGCAAGAGGTAAAAAAAGCATTAGAAAAATAAAAAGGTATAATTAATTTATAGATGATTATAAAAAATTTTAAAAAAAATTGAAAAACTCAAAAAAGTTTTAAAATATGGTTTTTATTGTTAATATTTTCATTTATTGGTTTA
This sequence comes from Metamycoplasmataceae bacterium, assembly GCA_965263245.1. Taxonomy (GTDB): domain Bacteria; phylum Bacillota_I; class Bacilli_A; order Mycoplasmatales; family Metamycoplasmataceae; genus DT-68. The sequence goes on from CBDHHR010001146.1 coordinate 371,076, forward strand.
CTTTTATACCATATTACAAGCTTTGTACCTAGTTTATACGTAAAAGATTTAGAACATCCACAAGAATTTTGACAAGCAAGTCATTACATGTATTATGAAGTTAGTTTTCATTCAAATTTTTTTGTTTTTTTTATATCTTTACTAACAGTATTATCAATTATGAAAAAAAATTCTATTCATGCTCACAGGTTTAAAATACTTACATTTTCTACACTTGCTATTGTGTTTTCAATGTTTTGATTTTATTTATTTATATTAAGAATAAAAAGTTTTGATTATACTCCAATTTTATTTTTAACAACATTTGTTGTTCACGCAATTGTTCCGCTACTTTACATGTTTGTTTACATTTACGAAATTAAAAAAGAAAAAATTATTATGAAACTAGATTATAGAAAAGACTTTTTATTAATTATAATCTATCCTGTTTTATATTTTATATTTGCAGTAATAATTTATTTTTCTTACGGGGGACACCCAGAAGATGCAATTTATTCATTTTTAAGAATTAAATACCAATCAATTCTTATTAGTGTTATTTTGTCAATTGGAGTAATTTTTATGTTTATTATATTAATTTTTTCTTTGATAAAAATTTCAAATAAAATTAGTAAAAATAATCAATAGTAATTTTATATAATTAAAAAGTAAAAAATTAATAAATAAACTATTATTTTTTTAAAACAAGGAGAAAAATGTCAAAAATTATTAAAGTTCACGGAAGAGAAGTACTTGATTCTCGCGGTAATCCAACAGTTCAAGTTGAAGTTTATACAGAAATTGGTGGTTTTGGTTCAGCAATTTCACCCTCAGGAGCATCAACAGGTACTTTAGAAGCACATGAACTTAGAGATAAAAATACTAAATACGAAAAAGAATGGTTTAACCAAAAAGGTGTAATGACAGCAGTTGAAAATGTTAATAATAAAATTGCACCAAAAATTGAAGGTTTAGAAGTAACAAAACAAAGATTCATTGATGAAACAATGATTAAATTAGATGGTTCTAAAAATAAAAAAAATTTAGGAGCAAATTCTATATTAGCCGTTTCACTTGCAGTAGCAAAAGCTGCAGCTAATGAATTAGAAATGCCGTTATACCAATACATCGGTGGTGTTAATGCTAGAACCATGCCAGTACCTATGCTAAACGTTATTAACGGTGGAGAACACGCTTCAAACACACTAGATTTTCAAGAGTTTATGATTATGCCAATCGGAGCGAAAACATTTAAAGAATCTTTAAAAATGTCTAATAAAGTTTTTCATACATTGTCAAAATTATTGCACGAAGCTAATTATCAAACTCAAGTTGGTGATGAAGGTGGGTTTGCACCAAATTTAAAATCACACGAAGAAGCTTTAGATTTTTTAGTAAAAGCAATTAAAAAATCAGGTTATAAACCAGCTGTTTCAGGAGAAAAAGCTATTGCAATCGCGATGGATCCTGCAACATCAGAACTATATGATTTTGAAAAAAAAACGTACACGTTTAAAAAATTAAAAGCTGCAATTAAATCTAAAAAAACAGGTTTTGATAATGAAGAAATGAAAAAAGTAAAGGTTGAATTTACTAGTAAAGAACTTTATGAGTATTTTGAAACATTAGTTTCTAAATACCCAATTATTTCAATTGAAGATGGTATGGCTGAAAGTGATTGAGAAGGGTTTAAACTAATGAACCAAAAATTAGGATTCAAAATTCAAATTATGGGTGATGATTTAACCGTTACAAATAAAGAAATTTTAGCTTATGCAATTAAAGAAAAAGCAATAAACTCTATTTTAATTAAATTAAACCAAATTGGTACTTTATCAGAAACAATAGATACCATTGAACTTGCTCATAAAGCTGGTTATACAGCTGTTGTTTCCCATCGTTCAGGTGAATCTGAAGATACAACAATTGCTGATCTTTCAGTTGCATTAAACACTGGTCAAATTAAAACTGGTTCTCTTTCAAGAACAGATAGAATTTGTAAATACAACAGGTTATTAGCCATTGAAGAGCAATTAGGCAATTTAGCAAAATTTGACGGAATTAAAACATTTCACAATTTAAAAAATAACGTTATTAATGCAAAATCTTTTTCTATTACGAGTTCAAAAAAATGATAATGGTTATGTAGATCTTTAACAAAAATCTAGTAGTTAATTATTTTATCATTTATATTCATTATTAATTTTTTAGTTTAAAAAAATCTTAAAGTCTTTAAAATAAGCTTTTTAGGTCACTAAATAAACTTTTTTTTTTTTTTGTAAAGAGACATTTTATAATTCCAAATATATAAAGGAAAATTATGAAATTATCAAAAACTAAAAAAATATTTTTATTAGGAACAACATTTGCACTATTAACTACTTCAATAGTAACTCCGATTGTTATTCTTAATAAAGATGAGAGCGACAAAGAAAATCATGTAGAAAAAATATTTAAAATTTTACAAGCAAAAACAAATCAAGATAAAATTATTGAACTACCAAATAATGCAACTGGTAAAATCATTGCTGATAATCAAGATAAAATTATTGAAAAAATTAAAACTTTAATTGGTAAAACAAATTTAAATGATGTAAAAATTGAAATTTTAATGGAAAGTGATACTAATATTTCTACTACTGCACAAAAAATTATTATTAAATTAACAAAAAATGAACTTTCTAAAGAAATTAAAGATTTTTCAGTTAAAAAGCAATCAATCATTGATGTTAATAAAGATATAGTAGCAATAAAAAATATTCTTGATGCTAAAACTAGCAATGATTTAATAATTATTCTTCCGAGTAGTTCAACCGGAAACATTATTGAAAATGCTAATAATAAAAATGCAATTCTAAAAAAACTAAGAATACTAATTGATCCTTCAAATACAAGCGGACAAGCTAATCATTCAAGTTTAAGAGGAACATCAATAGAAGTTTCAATGAATGCTGATGTGTCAATTTCAACAACTCCTCAAGACATCATTGTATCAATTAGTAAAACTGGTGGGAAAACTCTTAGAATAACTAAAACCTTTCGAGTAAGAGTTTTTACTGCAGATGAAGATATAGCAGCAATAAAAAGAATTCTTGAATCTAAAACTGGTCGAGATTTAATAATTACTCTTCCGAGTGATTCAACCGGAAGGATTTTAAATAATCGAAATCAAAATGCAATTATAAAAAATTTAAGAATATTAATTAATTCTTCAAATACTAACGGAGAAGCTAATCATCCAAGTTTAAGAGGAACAAGAATAACAATCTATACTGTAGATGTATTTACATTAATTTCAACAACTCCTAAATATATCAATATATTTATTAGAAAATCATCTGGAATAACTCTTGCAATAGATCAAACTTTTCAAGTAAAAAAATCTTAAATAAAAATGTAAAAAATAAAATTATTTTTAATAAATTTTATAAATTAAATTTTAACAAGTAAAATCTTATTAAAAAAAAGAATGATTATTAATTTTTTAGTTTAAAAAAATCTTAAAGTCTTTAAAATAAGCTTTTTAGCTTACTAAATAAACTTTTTTTTTTTTTTGCAAAGAGACATTTTATAATTCCAAATATAAAGGAAATTATGAAATTATCAAAAACAAAAAAATTTATTTTATTAGGAGCTTCTATCGGACTTTTAACAGCTATAATTGTTGCACCCATTGCATTACTTAATGATAATGAGAATAATCAAGATGAGCAAAACCAAAAAGATGTTGAAAGTGTAGTTAAAATACTTGAAGAAAAAAATCAAAATGAAAGAATATTAAAATTTGCAAGTACTTTAACCGGTAAAATTGTTGCTAATAATCAAGAAAAAATTGTTGCAAAAATTAAAACTTTAATTGGTAAGTCAAATTTAAAAGAAGTTAAAATTGAAATTTTAATGAAAAACGATCGAGACATTTCGCCTAATTATGCAAAAATTCAAGTTAAAATTTCAAAAGGAAAATATTCAAAAACAATTGATTCTGAAAAACCTTATTTTGTTATAAGAGAACAAAATCAGCAAGAAATCATTGTTGATGTTAATAGTGTTAAAACTGCTTTAACTAATTTAGGAACAAAAACTTTAGAACTTAAAGCTAAAGTTGATGATAAAAGTGTTAATGGTAATAAGGATGCGATTTTAAATACCCTTAAACAAGTAGAAGGTTATTCAGAAATTGATTTTAAAGAAAAAGAAGTAAAAATTAAAGTAAAAGAAAATTCTAACCAATTACCTTTACATAGTGCAACTCCTACAAGCATTATTTTTATTCTTTCAAAAGGTACTTATAATACTGAGCTAACTGGTTTTATTGCTAAGCAACTCGCTCCTAATCAAGTTAATATTATTACAAGAGAACTTAATCAATTAAAATCAAGTTTAGAAAATTTAGCAACAAAAGAGGTAGAAGTTTATGCTCCAAGTGAAGATAAAACAATTACTCATAATAAAAATTCAATTAAAAGTTCAATTGAAAATTTAGATGGTTATGATGAAATTGATTTAGATGGAGCATCTTTAGAAGTTAAAAATTCTGATGATAATTTGCCAACAAATGATCAACTAGCAACTAGTATTATTTTAATTCTTTCTAAAAATAATGTTGATGTTGAAGTTCAAGGTTTTAGTGCTAAACAATCTTTAACTATCACACCTCAAGATAAAATAAACCAAATTAAAGAAAAAATCATTGATAAAGACATTTTAATTGCTCCTAATGTTTCAACCAAAAATCAAAGTGAAATTCAAAGTGCTATTAAAAACCAACTTCAAAAGGAAAACCCTTTTTTAAATAATGATGATCTTTCAAAAATTAGTACTAGTCTTTCAACTTTAGATATCGGAACTAAAACTCAAATTACCATTATTATTGCTATTGACTCTACAACTTCAACATTAAACATTGATGTTGAAAAAGTTAATTTATTAAAAAATTCAAATGTTGTAAGTGGTCGACAAGGAATGATTTTTCAAGATGAATTCAAAAATCTTTGAGCATCTGGATATGAACAAAAACTTCAAGTACTTAAAGCAAACAAAAATGGTGATAATTATGCAAATGTAGGTTGAAATGATGATAATTCTAGTTTTGCAATTGGATTATTAAAAAATTCAAATTTTTTAAATGGTCGTGAGGGAACAATTTTTCAAGATGAATTTAAAAACCTTTGAGCAATGGGATTTGGAACAAATCTTCAAGTTTTAAGAGTAAATCAAAATGGTGATGGTTATGATGAAAATGTTGGTTGAACAAATGCTAATAGTGGATTAACAAAAAATTCAAATATTATCAATGGTAGAAACGGAACAATTTTTCAAGATGAATTTAAAAACCTTTGAGCAATGGGATACGAAACAAGTCTTCAAGTTCTTAAAGTAAATCAAAATGGTGATGGTTATGATGAAAGCACTGGTTGAACTAATGCTACTAATAGTGGATTAACAAAAAATTCAAATATTACTAATGGTAAAAACGGAACAATTTTTCAAGATGAATTTAAAAACCTTTGAGCAATGGGATTTGGAACAAATCTTCAAGTTTTAAGAGTAAATCAAAATGGTGATGGTTATGATGAAAATGTTGGTTGAACAAATGCTACTAATAGTGGATTAACAAATGGTTCAAATATTAGTGATGGTCTAGGTGGAGTAATTTTCCAAGATAAATTTAAAAATCTTTGGTCAATGGCAGATGGAAGAAATTTACAAGTTTTAAGAGCAAATGAAAATGATGATGGTTATGATGAAACTACAGGTTGAACTAATTCTACTACTAGCGGATTAACAAATGGTTCAAATATTACTGATGGTTGAGATGGAACAATTTTCCAAGATGAATTTAAAAACCTTTGAGCAATGGGAAGAGACACAAATCTTCAAGTTCTTAGAGCAAATTCACAAAAAAATGACTATGTAAATACTGGTTGAACTAATGCTACTAATAGTGGATTAACAAATGGTTCAAATATTATTAATGGTTATTCTGCAACAATTTTCCAAGATGAATTTAAAAATCTTTGAGCAATGGGATGATTCACAAGTCTTCAAGTTCTTAGAGCAAATTCACAAAAAAATGGCTATGTAACTACTGGTTGGACCAATGCTACTAATAGTGGATTAACAAATGGTTCAAATATTATTAATGGTGAATTTGGAACAATTTTCCAAGATGAATTTAAAAATCTTTGAACAATGAGTTCTAATGGATTTAAAACCATCGAAAATGTTCGAAAAACTATTTACGCAAAACTCCAAGTTCTTAAAGTAAATGTTGCTAAAACTGGTTATGTAGATTCATGACAAAAACCTATTGATTAATTATTTTATCATTTAGTTTTTAAATAAAAAATCTTTAAAATAAAATTTTTGTCTTATTTTTTCATTTTAAAAAATGTTATTTTTGTAAAATATTATGTTTTAAAAATTCAAACTGCTATTATTTCAAAAGAATCAAATATAATTTAAAAGGAAATAAAGCAAAAACATAAAAAGGCAAAAATGAAAAAAATAGTAAAAAATTCATTAGGTTATGATTCAAACTTATATATTTATCAAGACAAAGATGCTTTTAATTATTCAATTGACACAATACTTCTTGGTAATTTTTTAACTATTAATAACAATATAAAAAACATTTTAGAAGTTGGAACAAATAACGGTGCTCTTTCTATTTTTGTTTCTGAAAGAAAAAAAAACTTAAAAATTGATGCTATCGAAATTCAAAAAAAAGCTATAGAATTAGCTTTAAAAAACATAAAATTAAACAAAAAAAGTAAAATTATTAATTTAATTAACGAAGATTTTAATGTTTTTTATAAATATCATGCTAAAAACCAATTAAAAAAATATGATTCAATTATTTGTAATCCTCCTTTTTATAAAGTTGGTAAAACAATTCAAAAAAACAAAAGTAAAGAATTATTAATTGCAACTTATGAAATAAAATTAAACCTTGAACAATTAATCAAAGGAAGTGCTAAAATAATTGAGCAAAAAGGTTATTTAGCAATCGTTATGCCAACAGAAAGATTAGTTGATATTTTTGAATTAATGAGAAAATATTGTTTTGAACCTAAAAGAGTTCAATTTGTTTATCCTCGCATTAACTCAAAATCTAATTTAGTTCTTGTTGAAGCAAGATACCATACAGGTTGAGGAACACAATTTTTAAAAAACATTTACCTTCATAACCATGATAAAAAAATAAGTACTTATAACAAAAAAATAAAAAAACTTTATACCCCGATAAAATACTCTAAAGGAGATAAAAATGAATAAACATAAAAAAACATTTTTTATAACTACACCAATTTATTACCCTTCGGGTAACCTTCACATTGGTCATGTTTACACTACCACAATTGCTTGAACCATTGCTAATTATAAAAAATTAATGGACTATGATACTAAATTTTTAACTGGTGCAGATGAGCACGGACAAAAAATTGAAAAAAAAGCTTTTGAAAATAATAAAAGTCCACAAGAGTATGTTGATGAAACAATTATTAAATTTAAAAAATTATGAAAAAAATTAGATATTAATTATGATTATTTTTCAAGAACAACCAGTGCTTTTCATAAAGAGGCCGTTATAAAACAATTTAGTCATCTTTTAAAAACAAATAAAATTTACAAAGGTAAATATAAAGGTTTATATTCAATTGAAGATGAAGAATTTTTAACAAAAATTCAAGCAGTTAAAAAAAACAATAAATACTACCACCCTCTATCTAATCATGAATTAAAAGAAGTTGCAGAAGAATCTTATTTTTTAAAAATTTCTCAATATCAAGAATGATGAAAAAAATACATAAAAAGTCATCCAAAATTTATTTTACCTAAAAAAATTATTAATGAACTTTCAAATAATTTTGTAAACAAAGGACTTGAAGATCTTTCGGTAACTAGATCCACTTTTAAATGAGGAGTTTCCATTAAAGAAGATAAAAAACACATCATGTATGTTTGGTTAGACGCTTTAAATAATTATATTAGTGCACTTGGATATAATGCAAACGATGATTTAGATTTTCAAAAATATTGAGTAAATGGCGACGAAATAGTTCATGTCGTAGGAAAAGAAATTACTAGGTTTCACGGAATTTATTGACCAATAATCTTAAAAGCAAATAATTTAAGACAGCCAACCACAATTTTTTCTCACGGTTGAATTATTACTCCAAAAGGAAAAATGTCTAAATCAAAAGGAAATGTTATTGACCCTTTAAAACTTTTAGAAAAATTTGATAATGAAGCAATTAAATACTTTTTTGTTTCAAAAATAAAAACTTCACAAGATGGTATATTTGATGAAAAATTATTAAAAAATACTTATGATACAGAACTTATAAATATTTTTGGTAACTTGCACTCAAGAGTTACAAGTATGATTTTACAAAATTTTAATAAACCTTTAAAAAATAAAAAACCTACTTTAAAAGTTGATAAAAACATTGTAGATTCGATTATTAATAAAACAAAAAACTTTGAAAAAGAGTTAAATAATTTTAATATTTTTGAAGGTTTTGAAAATTTAATTACTCTTGGGAGAGATTTAAACCAATACATTGAACTAACTAAGCCGTGAAAACTAATAAATAACAAAACTAGACTTGAAGAAGTTTTAAATAATTTATTAAACGGAATTTACGCTATTTTTACAATGTTATCAGTTGTTGTTCCAAAAAAATCCAAAATTGCAATTAATTCAATTGGTTTTAAAAAAATTGATTTTAACAAAATCTTTGATTTTAATAAATTTGATGATAAATTTATTAAAAAAATAAAACCGTTGTTTAAAAAATTAAATTTTGATTTAACCTAAAAATGTTATTTGAAACAAAAAATAATTTTAAAATATTTTTTGTATAATGTATTAGCATATTCAATATGCCCAAGTGGCGGAATTTGGTAGACGCAGGGGACTTAAAATCCCCCGCTTGTTAAAGCGTGCTGGTTCAAGTCCAGTCTTGGGTACCATGTGTAAAAACACCCACCTTTAAAAGGGTGTTTTTATTTTTTTAGTTTAATAAAAAAATAAAAACGGATTAACGATAAATAAACATTTTGCATTCAAAAGAGCAGGACTTATGGCTCTTAATTTATAAATTGATATGTATAATTGTTTTATGAAATTAAAAAATTATTTAAATAGAACTTCAGTAAAAAATTTTACCGGAAAAAAAATGAGTGATGAAGATGTTAAATTATTTTCAAAGGTGATTAACAATTCTCCAACATCTGAAAACCACCAACTTTTTAGTGCAATAATGGTAAGAGATCAAGAAATGTTAAATTGAATTTCTAAAAAAAATTGAAACCAAGAACACATTAAAAAAGCTGCTGTTTTTATAGTTTTTGTTGCTGATAAATACAGATTAGTAAAAGTAAACCAAAAAAACAAAATTAGCAAAAACCCCAATACACTTTATTTTGAGACAGTAAAAGCAATTGTTGATGCGACAATTGCTTGTAGCTACACAATGAGTGCTGCAATTGAATTGGGTTATGGAACAACAATGGTCGGAGGATTACAAGAGTATGGTGATGAACTTAATCAAAAACTAAAAATTCCCAAAAATGCTTATGCAGTTTTAGGTTTATCGATTGGTTATATAAAATCATTAAATAAAATTAAACCTAAAGTTAAAAAAGTTTTTCTTGAAAATTATGATAAGGAAAAATCTTACAAAGATTTTATTAAATATGACAAAGAAACTTATGAAGAATTTTCATCATTATCATGAAAAAAAATGGGAATAATTGAATCAATGAATTGAACTTCAAGCTTAGAAAAAAATTTTTCTGACAAAAGTCCTTACGTTAGAAGTTCTAAATATTTTGAAAAAATGTTTAAAAAATAAAAAAATGCTTTTTATATTTTATAATTTACTTTTACGTTTTGTAAAAAAAAGAATTTTTTTTAAGGAGAATTAATGATTAAAAAAATAGCAATTTTAACCTCAGGTGGAGATTCACCGGGAATGAATAGCGTAGTTAGATCAATTGCTAAAACGGCAAAAATAAATAATATTGAAGTTTTTTTGGTAAAAGAAGGTTTTAAAGGTTTATACAATAATGATTTTATTTTAGAACATAAAATTAATTTAAACGAATATCTTTCAAGAGGTGGAACCATAATTGGTTCATCTAGATTTCCTAAATTTAAAGATTCAAAAATAAGAAAAATTGTTAAATCAAACCTTGACCAAAGAGAAATTAACGCTGTTATTGTAATAGGCGGTGACGGTTCTTATAAAGGTGCACAACGTTTACATGAACTTAAAATAAAAACTATTGCTCTTCCTGGAACAATTGATAATGATATAAATTCAACTGATTTTACAATAGGTTATAATACCACTTTAAACACAATAGTTAACACAGTTGAAAAAATAAGGGACACAATGAATTCTCACAAAAGAGTTGGAATTGTTGAAGTAATGGGGCATGGTTGTGGAGATTTAGCACTATTTTCTGGAATAGCTACAGGTTCAGAACTAATAATTACTAACGAAAGTCCAAAAACAGTTGATGAGATTGTAAAAATTATTAAAGACCAAATGATTAAAAAGAAAAAAAGGTCTGTAATTATTACAATTTCAGAATGAGTTTTTGATGATTTAAAATCGCTTAGAAAAGAAGTTGAAAAAAAATCAGGAATTGTGACAAGAGAAGTTTCTTTATCTTATATTCAAAGAGGCGGAACTCCCACTGCTGGTGAAAGAATTATGTCAACACTAATGGGAATTGAATCAATCGACTTACTTTTAAAAGGAAAATCCGGAATAGCACTCGGTATTAAAGACGGAAAAATTATTTCAAGACCAATTTTTGAATCATTGAACGAAAAACCAATAAATAGAAAAAAATTAACAAAATTAATTAACAAAATAAACCAAATGTAATTTTTTGTAAAAAAACATTTATATGATGATATTTATTAAAGTGACATTTTAACTTGTCTTTAACTTGTTTTGTTTTAAAATGTTAAAATAATATAATTAAACTAATATAAGGAAATCAAATGAAAATAATAAAAAAATCAAAATTAATCGCTACAATTGGTCCTTCTTCAAACAACAAAGAAATTATGAAAAAACTTTTTGATAACGGAATGACTACAATTAGATTAAATTTTTCGCACGGAAATTATGAAGAGCATGCAAAAAGAATTAAAATCGCTAAAGAAATTATGGAAGAAACTAAACACCCTTTATCAATAATGCTTGATACCAAAGGACCTGAAATTAGAATTGGAAAAATCAAAAATGGTCAACAAAAAATTTTAGCAAATAAAAAAATAACAATATTTACTGATAAAGAATCTTTTATTAACAAAAAATGTCAAGAAAATGAATTAACAGTTTCTTATGACATGTCAAAAGATTTAAAACCAGGTAAAAAAATCTTAGTTGATGACGGAAAATTACAACTTGAAGTAATTTCCATAAAAGATAAAGTAATTAAAACTTTATCAAAAAATTCACATTTAGTAAAAGAAAATAAACGTGTTAATTTGCCAGGAACAAATTTTTCAATACCGTTTTTAGCTAAAAAAGATTATGAAGATATTAAATTCGGAATCAAAAACAACATTGATTTTATTGCAGCTTCATTTGTTAACACTAAAGAAGACATTGAAGAAATTAGAAAAATTTTAAAAGAAGAAAATGCTGAACACATTAAAATATTTGCAAAAATTGAATCTCAATACGCAATTGATAATTTAGATGAAATTTTAAAAGCTTCAGATGGTGTGATGGTTGCTCGTGGTGATTTAGGGCTTGAAATTCCGTACTATGAAGTTCCGTTTGAACAAAAAAGAATGATCAGAAAATGTAGAAAAATTGGTAAACCAGTTATTATTGCTACACAAATGCTTGATTCAATGGAAAATAACCCTTCACCAACAAGGGGTGAAGTAACAGATGTTTATTTTGCGACTGAACTTGGTGCTGATTCAACAATGCTTTCAGGTGAAAGTGCAGCCGGAAAATATCCAGCAATTGCAACTTATTGTATGTCAAGAATTAACCAAAGAGCTGAAAAAGAATTTTTTAACAAAACTTATTATGAAAAGTATTTAAAAAATTTACCAAAACCAACAAACAAGAGAGAAGAAATTGCTACTTTGATAACTCAAAAAGTTAAAAATGGAGATTATAAATTTACCGTTGTTTTATCAAGAACAGGAAAATTATTAACTGAAATTGCTAAATTTAGACCAAACACAAACATTCTTGGTGTTACTAATAATTTAAAACAAACTACTCAATTTGGTGTTACTTCATCAATATTTATGGATTTAAACATTAAAAACTTTGATATCATTAAATCTAATCATAAAAATGCTAGAAAAACAGTTTTAAAATACGGCGGAAAACCAAAAGATAAATATTTAGTTGTTGAAAATTACATAATTCATGAATACACTTTATAAATTTAACAAAAATTTCTTTTTATTTATAATTTTAGTGTGTGCAAGTTTAAAAAAATAATAAATGTTAATTATAAAGATAGAATTGATAAATACATTTCAAAAAATTCTAATTTTTCAAGAACCGATATTAAAAAACTAATTGAAAAACATTGTGTTTTTGTGGATGGAATTTCTGTGAGAAAACCTAATTTTATTGTTAATACAAATACTAAAATTTGAATTACAGATGTGATTGAAAAAACCATAAATGCTAAACCAGAAAACATTAAAATAGATGTTTTATATGAAGATAATCACATAATCATAGTAAACAAAAAAAGTGGAATGGTGGTACATCCTTCACCTGGACATCATTCTAGAACTTTAGTAAATGCACTTTTATTTAGGTTTAAAAATTTGTCTAATATTAACGGAAAAACTAGACCAGGAATAGTTCATAGAATAGATAAAGATACTTCTGGCCTTTTAGTTGTTGCAAAAAATAATGATGCTCATAATTTTTTAGCAAAACAAATTAAGGAGCATAAAATTAAAAGATTTTACTTAGCTTGAGTAGAAGGTAAAATTAAAAATAAAGTTACTCACATTAAACTTCCGATCGGAAGAGATTTAAAAAATAGACAAAAAATGTCAATTCAAAAAATAAATTCTAAAAGCGCAATTACTCATGTTTATGTTGAAAAAATTTTAAATAATAAAACTCTTGTAAGGTGCGAACTCGAAACAGGAAGAACCCACCAGATTAGGGTTCATCTTTCATACATAGGTCATCCAATAATCGGTGATCCAATTTATGGTCAAAAAATTGATGAGTTTGGACAAAGGCTACATGCTTATAAATTAACTTTAACCCACCCTTTTACCAAAGAAAAAATGGAATTTGTGTCTAACCCACCCCAAGAATTTGATAATTAAACAAGGTTTTAATTAATTGTTAAAACAAATTTTTATTTTTAATATAATGAATAAATGGAATCAATGAGTTTTTTATTAAACAATAAAGTTTATAAAGTATCAATCAAAAGAGCTAAAAGAAATAATTTTAAATTTTATTTAATAATTAAAAAGGGAAAACTTATTGCCTCTGTTCCGTATTTTGTTACTAATAAAATGATTAAAGAATTTATTGAAGAACATATTAAAGATTGTGTAAATTATTTAGAAAATAAAACTTCTCTTTTTTCAATTAAAGAAAAATTTATTTTTTTAAGAAGAAAAAAATATCAATTATTAATATCAACTGGTTTTAAAAAAAACAGTTATGAAATTAGTGATAATTGTGTTTATTTAGAAACTAAAAATAATACTAAATTCGAAATTGAAAAAATAATTAAAGAAATTTTAAAAGCAATTACACTTAAATATGTTTTTAAAAAACTTTCTTTTTTTGAACAAAAAATGAATTTAAAAAAACATGATTTTAGCGTTTCTTATAGAAAAAGTTTTTGGGGGAAAAATTATATTAGTAAAAATAAAATTTCATTTAACTCAAAGCTTTCTCATTTTAAAGAAGAAATAACCGATTATATAATTATTCATGAACTTTGTCATGACAAAGTTCCTAATCATTCAAAAGATTTTTGAAAAATTGTTGAAAAATATAAACCTAACTTTGAAGAAATGAATGAAAAACTTAAAAAAATTTAATTTAAAATGTTATTAATTCTCAACAATAATTTTTCATGTTGTATGGAGACTTATGTACAAATGTCAAGATAAATAATACTAAAAATAAGTTTATTTATTTTTATAATCAATTTTATGTAGCTGTTTGTTAATATAGACAATATTATCTTTATTCTTTCTTATAGCAACTCTTTTTATAATCAATTTTATGAGAACTTATTGCTTTGTTTCCACATTTTAATTAATTGTTAAAATAAGATTGTTTATTTTTAATATAATAATTAAATGAAATCAATGAATTTTTTATTCAAAAATAAAGTTTATAAAGTATTAATTAAAAGATCTAAAATAAAAAATCTTTATCTAAGAGTTAAAAACGGAAACATTATTGCTTCTGTTCCTCGTTTGGTATCTAAAAAACTTATTAAAGAATTTGTTGAAAAAAACATTGAAAGTTGCGTAAATCATTTAGAAAAAATAAAATCAAACTTTTTATATTCAACTGGACAAAAATTTATTTTTTTAAGAGAAGAAAAACACCAAATATTAATATTAAAAGGTTTTAAAAATAATGGTTATAAAATTATCGATGACAATCTTTATTTGGAAACTAAAAACGGGACTAAATCAGAAGTAGAAAAATTAATTAAAGAAATTTTAGAAATAATTACGTTTAATTATGTTTTTAAAAAAATTCCTTTTTTTGAACAAAAAATGAATTTACAAAAACATGATTTTAAAGTTTCTTATAGAAAAAGTTATTGGGGAAAAAATTTTATTAACAAAAATAAAATTTTATTTAGTTCAAATCTTTCACACCTTAAAGAAGAATTAACTGATTATATAATTGTTCATGAGCTTACTCATAACATATTTCCAAATCATTCAAAAGATTTTTGAAAAATTGTTGAAAAATATAAACCTAACTTTAAAGAATTAAATAAAAAACTTAAAGATATTTTTTAACATGATTAAAAGCAAAAATTTAATTTAGAATGTTGTTAATCATCAACAATAATTTTTCATATTGTATGGTGACTTATGTACAAACGTCAAGATAAATAATGTTAAAAACAAATTTATTTATTTTTATTTTGATACACAAAATTCTCTTTATGTAATCAATTTTATTAGAAGTTATTACTTTGTGAAAAAACGTAAAATTATTGCTTTATTTCTAGAATTTTTTTAGATTAAAAAGTTATTTGCCTTTAAAAAATAATTATAATTTTATATAACTATTAATTATTTAAATAAGATGAATATAAAATTATCAAAAAAGAAAAAAATTATTTTAACCACAATAATGTTAGGAACATTTCTTCCTTTAACTTTTACTCCAATAATTGTTAATTCTTTTGATAACAAAGATGACCAAAAAATGTTGTTAGATAAAAAAGACGTAACAAAAATAATTAAAATTTTTGAAACAAAATCAAATGACAAAACAACAATAATATTACCAAATGATTCAAAAGGTAAAATCATTGCTGATAACAAAGAAAAAATTATTAAAAAAATCAAAAAGTTAATTGGTAATGTAAATTTAAAAGGTGTTTCAATTGAAATTTCAATGACTAACGACCAAGAAATATCGACTAGTTTTGAAGAAATTAAAGTTAAAATTTCAAAAGGAAGTTATTCTCAAGAATTTAAAAAGGATAAAAAAATATTTGTTAAAAGAAGTGAAACAATTTCTGAATTAGCTTTAATTAAACTTAATTTAATTAAAACATCTTTAAAAGCACTAGAGACAAAAGTAGTAAATGTTTATACAAGTGGATCTATTGATCAAAAAATTAGTACTAATAAGTTAGAAATATTAGAAGCTATTGAAAAAATAAATGGTTATTTAAACATTAATTTTCAAAATGCTAGAATTGAAGTTAAAAATTCTGAAGATCTTTTACCTAAACATAATCAAGATCCGGTTCCAATTATTCTTGTTATTTCAAATTCTAATGCTTCTGTGGAAATAACAGGATTTAAGGCAAAACAAATGTCTCCTCAACAAGTTGCAAAAATTGATCTTAACTTAGTTAAAAAAGATTTAGAATCTTTAAGTTCAAAAATAGTAAAAATTGATAGTAGTAAATCAATTGATCAAAAAATTACTACTAATAAGGTCAAAATTAGAGAAGAAATTCAAAAATTAAATGGTTATTCAAGTATTGACCTTAAAGGTGTTAGTATTAATGTTAAGGATTCTGAAACATTTTTACCTGCAAATGATCAAGATTCAGTTCCCATTATTATAATTCTTGCAAAAGGCGGAAACGAAATTGAAATAAGTGGATTTAAAGCTAAGTCATTATCTAGTCAACAAATTTTAGAAAATAATCGAATAGTTAATTTAGTTAAATCAAACTTAGAAACTTTAAGACCAAAAATAGTAGAAGTTTATACTAGTGGAGCTATTAATCAAAAAGTTACAACCAACAAAGTAGAAATATTAAACGCAATCAAAAAAATAAGTGGCTATGATGCAATTAATTTAAACGGAGCTTTTTTAGAAGTTAAAAATTCTGAAGCTCTTTTACCTACTAATGACCAAATTCCAATTAATATTACTCTTGTTCTTTCAAAACCAGGTGTTTCTATTGAAGTAAGTGGATTTAAGGCAAAACAAATGTCTCCTCAACAAATTGCAAACATTGATCTTAACTTAGTTAAAAAAGATTTAGAATCTTTAAGTTCAAAAACAATAAAAATTGATAGTAGTGAATTAGTTGGTCAAAAAATTAATACTAATAAAAACAAAATTTTAGAAGCAATTAAAAAAATAGATGGTTATTCAAAGATTAATTTTAGAGGATCAAATTTAAAAATAAAAAATTCTAATCAAAATTTACCTTCAAACGAGCAAGAAGTTATTAACATTACCTTAATTATTTCAAAAAACAATGTTAATTTTGAAGTAGAAGGTTTTAGTGTTAAACAATGAAGTTATGTTATAGAAAATATTAAATCAAAAATAATTAATAAAAATATTTTAGTTAAACCATATGTTTCTACCTCAACAAAAATTCAAACTCAAAACGCAATTTTAAATCAACTTAAAATACAAAACCCATCTTTAACAAACAAAGATCTTTCAAGAATATCAGTTAATATTAACACGTTAGAAAGAGGATTTAAATTACAAGTAGAATTAATGATAACTTTTAATCAAAAAATTGAAGTAATAAATATTAATGTTGAAAAAATTGATTTATTAAAAAATTCAAACATTCTTGATGGAAAATTAACAACAATGTTTGAAGATCATTTTGGAAACCTTTGAGCAATGGGAAGCAACACAAAACTTCAAGTTTTTAAAAAAGACATTAATTTATGAAGTGATGATGTTAATTCGGATTTAACAAAAGACTCAAACATTATTAACGGAAGAAGCGGAACAATTTTTCAAGATAAATTCAAAAACCTTTGAACAATGGGATATGGAACATCACTCCAAGTTCTTAAAGCAAATCAAAGTGGTGATGGTTATGAAGATTCGTGAAAAAGCGACAACACTCAAGGATTATTAAATGGTTCAAACATCACTAATGGAAGATTTGGAAAAATTTTTCAAGATGATTTTGGAAACCTTTGAGCAATGGGATTTGGAACAAAACTCCAAGTTCTTGAAATAAATGAATCTGGCAATGGTTATGTAAACACTTGAGATAACGATAACTCTTCTTCAAGTAAAGGATTATTAAAAAATTCAAACATTGAAATTGATAACCCGTCAATAACAATTTTTCAAGATCAATTTAAAAATCTTCGAACAAAAGGATATAATCAAAAACTTCAAGTACTTAAAGCAAAAACAAATAATTCTTATGTACAATCATGGACTGATAATAATCAGGTAGAGCCATTATTAAAAGGTTCAAATATTACCAATACTCCTGGACTTTTATATATTTTTCAAGATAAATTTAAAAACCTTTGAGCAATGAGTAAAGGCACAAAACTCCAAGTTCTTAAAGTAAATAATTTTGGTAATGATTATGTAGAATCATGAACTAATGATAATGGAGAAAATGGAGAAAGTTTATTAAAAGGTTCTAATATAATTAACGGTGAAGGAGGTTTTATTTTCCAAGATTTTTTTGGAAACCTTTGATCAGTAGGATATAAAACAAAACTCCAAGTTCTTCTTAAAAATAAAAACGGAAATTATAATGATAAATGAACTAACGATAATGAAAAAGAACCATTAAAAGGATTAAATATTGATATTAAAGGCGGAGATATTATAACAACAATTTTCCAAGATAAATTGAATAATCTTTGAATATCATTTGTTAATAGTGAAAATCATAGTAAAAAATTATTTGTATGAGTATTAGAATCAAAATCAAATAATTCTTATGTAGAAACATGAACCAATAATAATGAAAAAGGAATATTAAGAGGCTTAAATTTTGTTAGCGGATTAACAAATCATTTTGTTTATGCAAAAGCAATGTTTTTTGAAGACTCATCTAAAAACCTTTGAGTTACTAAAGAAAATAAT
Source organism: Metamycoplasmataceae bacterium (assembly GCA_965263245.1). Lineage (GTDB taxonomy): Bacteria > Bacillota_I > Bacilli_A > Mycoplasmatales > Metamycoplasmataceae > DT-68. The sequence continues at coordinate 389,630 of CBDHHR010001146.1, forward strand.
AGACTTTTTGTTCTTATTAAAAAAGAAGATGGTTCTTATGTTGATTCATGAATTAATTAATTGCAAAAAAATAAATAAAAATTAGATAATTTTTATTTAAACTTAATGATTTAATTTTTAAATATATTAAATTATAAAATAGAGAAAAATTAATAAAAGTAATTCAAAAATTACTTATTATACTTATAATTACTTTATGTTTGACTTTTTAGAAAAAAAATTACAAAAATCATTATTAAAAATAAAATCTAAAAACATCTTAAAAGAAGAAGATATTCTTGATGCAACTAGAAACATTAAAATGTCTTTATTAGAAGCTGATGTTAATTTTATTATTGTTAAAAATTTTATTAAAAATATAAAAGAAAAAATAATTGGATCTAAATTAGTTGATAAATTAAATCCTTATCAACACGTTGTTCAGATTGTAAAAGAAGAACTAGTTGCTGTTTTAGGAAGCAAAACTAAAAAAATTAACATTGTTAAAAAACCAGAAATTATTTTAATGGTTGGTCTTCAAGGTTCTGGAAAAACAACTACTTCGGCAAAGCTTGTAAAATTTTTAATAAAAAAAGAAAATATTCAAAAACCATTGTTAGTTGCGGCTGATGTTTACCGACCAGCTGCTATTGATCAATTATTAAAACTTGGTAAAGATTTAAACATTGATGTTTTTTTCAAAAAAGATCAAAAAAACCCGTTGTTAATTGTGGAACAAGCTGTAAAAAAAGCTAAAAGCGAAAAATATGACTTAGTAATAATTGATACAGCTGGTCGTCTTGCGATTGATCAAAAATTAATGCAAGAAATTTATGATATTAAAAAATTAATAAACCCTCACGAAACTATTTTGGTAATTGATGCTTTATCAGGTCAAGACATTATTAACGTTGCTCAAGAATTTCATAATAAATTCAAAGTTAGTGGTTTAATAATTACTAAATTAGATTCTGATGCACGTGGTGGAGCAGCACTTTCAATTAGACAAATGCTTGATATTCCAATTAAATTCATTGGTACTGGAGAAAAAATAAATGCATTAGATTTATTTCACCCTGAGAGAATGGCTAAAAGAATTTTAGGAATGGGTGATGTTTTAACTTTAATCGAAAAAGCAAAAGATGTTGTTGATGAAAAAAAATCTCAAAAATTTATTAACCGAATGATGCAAGGTAGTTTTGATTTAAACGATTTAATGGAACAATTAAAACAAATGAAAAAGTTAGGAAAAATGTCAAAAATATTAAAAATGATACCAGGCGCAAGTAATAAAATTTCAAATTTACAAATTGATTCGGTAGAAAAAAAGTTCATTTTATTTGAAATACTGATTTCATCAATGACCAAAGAAGAAAGAAAAAAGCCTAAACTTCTTAAAAACGCAGAAAGAAAAAAGAGAATAATTTCTGGTTCAGGAAGAAATCCACAAGAATTTAATAAACTTATTAATGAATTTGAAAGAATGTCTAAACAGATGAAAAACGTTTCTAAAAACATTAAAGACGGAAAATTTAACGGTGGTTTTTTTTAACTGCAAATTAAATCAAAAGAAATTTTTAAAATTTGTTAATAAATATTAATTTATTTGAATTTATTTATAATTTTATTAATATGAAAACGAGAATGAAACTTTGAAGTGAATATCGAAAAAATATTGAAAACAACATTTCCCTTCAAAAATCAAATAATGAATCTAACGAAAGAGTTAAAATTTTAAAAAAAAGACTTTTAGATGTTTTTCCTAATTATTATGAAATGTTTTCTCACAAAACAAAACCGTTCAAAGCTGAAATCGAAGAAATAAAAAATTTTTCCATTATTTCAAATAAAAAAATTGAAAACTTAATTAAAGATATTTCCGACGTGAATAAAAATGTTAAAAATAATTTTAGTTTTATAAACGACATTTCTTTTAAAACTAATAAATTAAATAGTATAATTCAAAATGTAAAAAATCATACCAACATTGAAAAAGAAAATCTTAAAAACACAGAAAACATCGAAATTAATAAATTAAAAGTAGTAGAATTGAATGAAAAAATGAAAAAATATAGAATTGCGATTGACGGCCCTTCAGCCTCTGGTAAATCAATAGTTGCAAAAAAAATTGCTAGTTTATACAATTTAAAATACATTAATTCAGGACTAGTTTATAGAGCAATTGCTTTTTGACTATTAAACCAAAACGTAAATATTGACGACAAAGATCAAGTTAAAAAAAACCTTATAAAAATTAAAATAAAACTTCTTGAAAACGAAATTGTTGATTTAAACGGCACTAAAGTTTTTAAAGAATTAAGATCTGATGTTATTTCTCAAAAGGCTTCATTAGTTTCTTCATATTCTTTTGTAAGAGAATATGCAAATTTAATTCAAAAAGACATAGCAAAAAACAAAGGTGTAATTATCGAAGGAAGAGATATAACTTTTAACATTATGCCTGATGCTGATGTAAAAATATTTTTAGACACAAAATTAGAAATTAGAGCTAAAAGAAGATGAAAACAAAACCAAGAACTTGGTTATTTTACAAGTTATGAAAATATTTTAAATGAGATCAAAATTAGAGACAAAAGAGATAAAAACCGAAAAAAAGACCCGTTACACAAAACAAAAGATTCATTTTTAATTGATTCATCAAATTTAACAGTTCAAGAAGTTGTTGATAAAATAATAAAAATAATAAATGATAAAAAATTAATTTAAGGACATTTAAATGGAAAACTTAGTAGCAATTATTGGTCGACCAAACGTTGGTAAATCAACTTTATATAATAAAATAATAGGAAAAAAAGTTTCAATAGTTGACGATCAACCTGGCGTTACAAGAGATCGACTTTATAATTTTGGAACATGATTAAATAATAATTTTCAAATAATTGATACTGGTGGTATTCAAATTAAAAACAAAACTTACCAAGAACAAATTCAAATTCAAGCAAAAATTGCAATTAATGAAGCAAAAGTAATTATTTTTGTTTTAGATGGTCGTGTTGGTTTTACAAAAGATGATGAATACATTTTAAAAATTTTGCAAAAAACTAATAAACCAATAATAGTTGCAGCAAACAAATTAGAGGGAAATAAAGAATTTGAAGATTCTATCTATTTAGTGGGACAAAGAATATTTAAAATATCTGCAATGCACGGCGAAGGAGTTGGTGATTTATTAGATAAAGTGGTTTCGCATTTAAATTTTAACGAAAATAAAAAAATTGCAAAACATTTTAAAATATCGATTATTGGTCGACCAAACGTAGGAAAATCTTCACTTTTAAATGCTATTTTAAATGATGAAAGATCAATTGTTTCTCCAATTAAAAACACCACTCGAGATTCTGTAAACAGTAATTTTAAAATTGGTGAACAAGTTTTTACATTTTATGATACTGCAGGAATAAATAAAAAATCTAAATTAGTTAGCTCTATTGAACATTATGCATTATCAAGAGCAATTAACAGTATTGAAAATTCCCAAATTACTTTATTGATAATTGATGTAAATAGCGAACTTTCACATTTTGATTCTGTTGTTGGAGGATTTGCTTATAAAAACAATAAACCAATAATAATAGTTGTAAACAAATGAGACCTTGCAAAAAAAGATACAAATTCAATGAAAAATTTTGAAAATAATTTAAGAAAAAAATTTAAATTTCTCTCATGAGCACCAATTGAATTTATTTCCGCATTAAAAAAACAAAGGTTAGATAAATTATTAAAAAAAATTATATTAGTAAAAAATAATTTAGAAAAAACAATTAAAACTTCTTTGATAAATCAGTTGTTAATCGATTTACAAATGATGCAATCAGCTCCTTCATATAAGGGCGGAAGGTTACAAATAATTTTTGGTAAACAAATTAAAAATAAAATACCAACTTTTGCATTATTTGTTAATAACAAAAAATACCTTCATTTTTCTTATAAAAGATACATCGAAAATCAGTTTAGAGAATATTTTAATTTTGAAGGAACACCCATAATTTTGTTATTTAGAAACAAAAATAAAAAAGGAGATGATTTTAATGAAAGATAAGTTTACAATTATTGGTTCTGGATCAATGGCAACTGCAATTTCAAAAGTTTTGTATGATTCAGGCAACGAAAATATTTTAATTTACGGAATTGATAAAAGTGAATTAGAAGAACTTAAAATAGGAAAAAATAGTAAATATTTTCCTAAAAATTCTAAAATTCCCAAATTTAATACAACTAATTCATTAACCAATGCATTAAAAGAAAGTAGTTATATAGTTTTAGGAGTACCTTCAAAATTCATTAATGATGTGTTTGAAAAAATATTAAATAGAATAAATTCAAAAGTTATTATTATTAATTTAGCAAAAGGTTTTTACCCAAATACAAATGATTCAATTTATGAAGGTCTTAAAAAAAAGTCAAAAAATAATTCATTTATTAAAGGAATAGTTTCTTTGATTGGTCCTTCACTTTCAAAAGAAATAGTTAAAGAATTTCCTACGTTAATTTCAATTGTTGGAGAAAATGACAAAATTTTAAAAAACGTTCAAAAAAAGTTTTTTTGTTCTTATTTTAAAACTAATATTGAAAAAGATGTTAAAGGATCAGAAGTTAATGCAATTTATAAAAACGTTATAGCAATTGGTTCCGGAATTTTAAACGGTTTAAATTACGGACAAAACACCATTGCTGCTTTTTTAACATTAGGTGTTTCTGAAATGATTAAATTTAATAAATTTGTTGGTGGAAAAATTGAAACAATTTTTGGCTTAACTGGATTTGGTGATCTAATTGTCACTGCTACAAGTAGTCTTTCAAGAAATTTTACTTTTGGTAAAAATTTTGTTAAAAACCAAAAATTAGCCTTAAGTTCTAAAAAAACCATAGAGGGTTTAACTGCTTTAAAATACTTGAATAATTTGTCAAAATCTAACAATTTATTTTTACCGATTGTGAATTCACTTTATGACATAATTTTTAAACAAGCAGACCCAATAAATTTGATTAAAAAACTTTGAAAAAGGGATTTAAAATAAAATTAAAAAATTTTTCTTCAGTAGTAAAAAAATTATATATTTTTTAAAATTCCCTATTAATAGTATAATATTTATTTATACATAAAAAAAATGAGTCCATTTATTTTGGATAAAAAGAAAGAGGTTTTTTATATGAAAAAACAAGAATTAGTAGATTCATTAGCAAAAGAATCCGGATTAACAAAAGGTGATGTTGAAAAATCTTTAACAGCATTAGTAAATGTTATTACTAAAAATATTTCTAAGGGTGAAGAAGTTTCAGTTGTAGGATTAGGTAAATTCGAAAGAGTTCATAGAAGAGCAAGAAACGGAATTAACCCTACTACTAAAGCTAAAATTAAAATTCCCGCTAAAAAAGCTCCTAGATTTAAAGCGGCAAAAGCTTTTAAAGATGCAGTAAAATAATTTAAATTTTATTTTAAACTATTTTAAAAACAAAATACTCCTTTTTGGGTATTTTTTATTTATCAATTACGTTTAAAAAATCTAAAATTCCTGGATAAATTATTTCTAACTTTTTTCCTTTTTCTCTGGCTATTTTAACATTCAAAGATTTTGTATTTTTTAAATTTATAATGGTTTGGATTTCAATTAAAAAAAATTCATCAAATTTTTGATAGCCAATTATAAAAAAAGCTTTTCCACCGTGTTTTTGAATTTCTTTTAAATAATTTAACTGATGATTTTTAATGTTTTTTAACGGTAATGAATTAAGTTTTGTACTTTTTGCTTCAAAAGCATAAAATTTACCATTATAAACTCCGTAATAATCAGTTGTTGATTTGTTTTTAATTTGTCCATTAACAACATTTAATTTACCGTTTTTTTCTTTTATTTTTGAAAACGAAATTGATATTTCCTTTTTGTGAAACACACCAACGTTATTTTTTTTGTAAATTTTAATTGTTTTGTTAATCAAACTTTCTAGCATCATTCCTCTATTTTTCATTTTAACCTCTACTTAAATATGTATTATTTTATTTGTGTTATACTATTTATGCATTAAATTACTCATTGTAATGTGGACATTAAACATTTAGTGGAATTATTAAGGTGTTGTCTCAATGCGAGATCCTTAATTTAGAACATTAAAGAAGAAAAAACGGAGAAAAATGACAAAAGAAGAATTAAAAAATAGAAACGAAATAGTTTCAAAAAACAAACTATTAGAATCAGGAGTTTATTTTGGACATAGCAAATCAATTTGAAACCCTAAAATGAAACCTTACATTTTAACAACCAAAAGAGGAACTCACATTATTGACATTTTAAAAACCAAAAAAACGCTTGAATTTGCATATCAAATAGTTAAAAAATTTGCCGAAAGGGAAGCAACTTTTATTTTTGTTGGTACAAAAAAACAAGCTAAAGAAACAATTAAATTTAACGCTTTAAGAACAAATTCATTTTATGTTTCTGAAAGGTGATTAGGCGGTACTTTAACTAATAATAGAACTATTTTTGCAAGAGTTAGAAGAATGTTTGATCTTAAAAAATTAGCAGAAAATAATTTTGAAGGTTACACCAAAAAAGAAGGAATTTTATTCAATAAAGAACTAGCAAAACTAGAAAAAAATCTTTCTGGTATTCAAAATATGAAATCAAAACCAAACATAATGATCGCTTCTAATCCCAAAACTGACGAAATAGCAATTAAAGAAGCTAAAAAACTAGGAATTAAAATTATTGGAATTGTTGATACAAACGTTGATCCTACATTAGTTGATATTGCAATTCCGGGAAACGATGATTCTATTAAATCAATTACACTTATTATTACAATAATTGCAGACGCAATCGCTAGTGTTAAAGGTGGAGATATACTGTTTGCTTATCAAGATGATTCAAAAGTTAACCTACCTCAAGAGTTAAAAAGTGAAAAACATTTTAAAAGAAGGTTTGGTCAAAAAACTCAATACATAAGAAATACTAATTTTAGAAAAGACGATACAAGGTTTAGAAAAGACGATACAAGGTTTAGAAAAGACGATACAAAATTTAATAAAGACGATACAAAATTTAATAAAGATGATTCAAAAATTAGTGAAAAACCATTAAAAGAAATTAAACCTAAAAAAGATTTTATAGAAAAAGAAAGTTCAAAAGAATTTAAAAGTAAAACATTTGAAATTAAAGAAGAAAAACAAATTGAAAAAAATAAAAGTCAAAAACCTCAAGAAAATTTATCAAATTTAAACGTTTCTGAATTAAGAGAAAAAGCAAAACTTAAAAAAGTAAAAAATTATTCAAAATTAAAAAAAGATGAACTTATTAAAGTTTTATCATAGGAGAAAAACATGTCAGGATTATTAATAAAAGAATTAAGAAAAAGAACCGGAGCTGGTTTTTTAGATTGTAGAAAAGCACTTGATTTTTCAAAAGGAGACATTGAAAAAGCGATTGAATGACTTAAAATAAAGGGAAATGCAATAGCTGATAAAAAAGCTGGTGCAATAGCTGCTGACGGAGTAGTTGCAATTAAATTTAAAAATAAAAAATACGTTATTTACGAAGTTAATTCACAAACAGATTTTGTAGCTTCAAATGAACAATTTTTAAATTTAGTAGATGAAATTGGTCAAATTTTATTAAAAAATGATTTTTTAACTTTAGAAGAAGCAAATAAGTTAAAAAACGAAAATGGTAAATCAATTGAAGAATTATGTATTGAAGCAACTGCTAAACTTGGTGAAAAAGTTGTTTTAAGAAGAGTAAATTTTATTTTATTAAAAGATTCACAAAACATCGGATGATACGTTCATGTTAATAACAAAATTGCTGCATTATTAATTTCAGAAGGTGGAAGTAGCAAAGTTCTTAGAAACGTTTGTATGCACATTGCTTCAATGAACCCAAAATTTTTAAACAAAGATGCAATTTCACAACTTGAACTTGAAAAAATGAAAAAAAACATAGAAAAATCAGAAGTTCTTAAAAATAAACCAGAAAAAATTAGAAAAAATATTGCTCACGGAATGTTAAAAAAACAACTTTCAGCAATAACACTTTTAGATCAAGAATTTGTTATGGAAAAAATGTTAGTTTCAAAGTATTTATCTGATAATTCTGCAAAAGCAGTTAAAATGATGAGATTTGAAGTTGGTGAGGGTGTAGAAAAAGTCAAACAAGATTTTGTATCTGAAGTTAAAGCGCAGATGTCTAAATAAAAGGAAAAAGATGAACATTATTGAATTAATAGACAAAAAAGCTAATGAAAAAGAACTTAATGATCAAGAAATAGAATTCATAGTTAAAAATTTTGTTTCTGGAAAAATTAAAGATTACCAAATGTCTTCATTTTTAATGGCAGTTAAAATTAACGGTATGAACATTAAAGAAACTGCTTTATTAACTAAACACATGATGCACTCGGGTAAAATTATTGATCTTTCAAAGATTAAGGGAATTAAAGTTGATAAACACTCAACCGGTGGTATTGGTGATAAAACTACCATTGCAGTTGGTCCGATTGTAGCTTCGTGTGGAGCAATTTTTTCTAAAATGTCTGGTAGAGGACTTGGTTTTACAGGGGGAACACTCGATAAGCTTGAATCAATTCCGGGTTATAGAGTTGAGTTTTCCGAAAAAGAGTTTATAAACCAAGTTAATAAGATTAAAATAGCAGTAATTGGTCAAACAAAACAAGTGGTTCCAGCCGATAAAAAAATGTATGCTTTAAGGGACGTAACAGGAACAACTGCCTCAATTCCCTTAATTGTTTCTTCAATAATGAGCAAAAAACTTGCGACCGGTTCTGATTCAATTCTTTTAGATGTTAAATTCGGAAATGGTGCGTTTATGAAAACAAAACAAGAAGCTCAGAATTTATCAAATTCATTAATCAAGGTTGGTAAATTTTTAAATAAAAATGTTGAATCAGTAATTTCTAACATGAATGAACCTTTAGGTAAAGCAATTGGTAATAAAAACGAAATAATTGAGGCTATAAACACTTTAGAAGGTAAAGGACCAAAAGATTTTCAAGATCTAGTCAACAAAATTTCTTCTAAAATGCTTATTCAAGCAAAAATTGCTTCCAATGAAAACAAAGCTATGAAAATGATTTTAGAAAATATTAAAAATAATAACGCACTAAAAAAATTCAAAGAGTGAATTAAAGCTCAAGGCGGAGACGTTGACTTTGCACTAAGTAAAAATTTTTGAAATCCAAAATATAAATTGGAAATTTTTGCAAATAAAGACGGCGTAATGAAAATTGTTTCAGCAATTATAATTGGAAACATTGCTACAAAGCTAGGCGCTGGAAGATTTACAAAAGAAGATTTAATTGATAATGAAGCGGGAATTTTAATAAACAAAAAATCAGGTGAAAAAATTAAAAAGGGTGATTTATTGTTTACTTTATATTCTTCAAACAAAATTAACAAGAAGCTTTCTTTAGAAATAAAAAGCGCTTTTATTGTTAAATAAAATTAACATCGAACAAATAAATTAATTAATTGTTTATAATTTTAAAAATTAATATTGATAAAATGTTTAATTTTTAGGCTGGTAGAACCTTAAAGTTAATACTATTAAAATTAAAAAAGGAGCATAAAATTAAAAAAGTTATAAAACACCCATTAATTGAAATTAAATTAACAAAAATTAGAGATAAAAAAACTTCTCACACAATTTTTAGAAAAAATTTAAAAGAAATAAGTTCTTTAATGGTTTATGAAATATTAAGAGATTATGAGACAAAAGATAAAACCGTTGAAACATCTACAAACTCTTGAGCAAAAGGAAAAACCTTTAATAAAGAAATTGTTATTGTTCCTGTTTTAAGAGCAGGTCTTGGAATGGTTTCTGGAATTGAAGAACTGTTACCTCAAGTCAAAATTGGTCATATCGGAGTATATAGATATCAAGATGAAGAAACTGATGAAGAAACTTTTAAAGCAAAAGAGTATTTTTACAAAATGCCGCACGTTTCAAAAGATTCAGAAATTATTTTGGTTGATCCAATTTTAGCAACAGGAGTATCTGCAGTTCATTCTTTAACTAAATTAAAAAATGATGGTTTTAAAAATATCAAATTTGTTTGTTTAGTTTCAGCACTAGAAGGAATCAAAGAAATTGAAAAAAGTCATCCGGATGTTCTTATTTACACAGCTGCCATTGATGAAAAACTTAATGATAAAAAATACATTATTCCTGGTTTGGGTGATGCAGGTGATAAAATATTTGGTACAAAATAATGTAAAAATTTTTAAAAAAGAACTTTCAAGGAGTTCTTTTTTTTACATATTAAAATAGGAGGAAAATAATGGAAATATATAAAAAGGGGAAAGTAGTTTTACTTGGCAAAACTTATATTGTTTTTGAATCTAATTATTGTGGAGAAATTATTTATGTTTCAAACGTTAAAGATTTTAAATTAAATTCGGATATAAAATTATTCGTTTATAGATTAATGAATGAATACATGAATAATTTATACGGTTTTTTATCGTTTCAAGAAAGAATATTGTTTGAAGATTTAATCAATATTAATGGTATCGGACCAAAAACTGCACTTTCACTTTTAAAAGAGGGGAAAGATTATTTAATAAACATAATTGTGAATCAAGATTTAGAAAGCTTAAATTCTTTTCCGTACATCGGACGAAAAACTTGTTCACAACTTATTTTTGAACTTTCAGAAAAATATAAAAAGTTTCAGAATAAAGAAAACAATAAAAATAAATTTCAGCCTTCAATTTTAAAAGACACTCTAAAAAACCTTGGTTTTAACAAAAAACAAATTGATTATGCTATTAAAAACATTAAACCAAACGGAAGTATTGAAAATTTAGTTGAAGAATCTATAAAGTTAATATCAAATGCAAAATTTTCTTAGACCAAAAAACTTTAAGGAATTTATAGGTCAAAAAAAGCTAAAAGAAACATTACAAGTTATTATTAACTCTTCAATTAAAAGAAAAAAACAACTTGATCATATACTATTTTACGGAAATGCTGGTTTTGGTAAAACTTCATTAGCACACATTATTGCAAACACTTTAGACAAAAAAATAAGGTTTGTACAAGGTCCTTTATTAGAAAAAAAATCTGATGTTCTTTCTTTATTTTGTTCAATTGAAAACGGAGATTTAATTTTTATTGACGAAATACACGGAATAAATAAAAAAATTGAAGAAATTTTTTATTCAGCACTTGAAGATTACTCAATTGATATTTTTATTGGTCCTGAAGGAGACCAAAAACTGATTAGGATGAAATTACCAAATTTTTCTTTAATAGGAGCAACAACATTTTTTTCAAAAGTGAGTCAACCGTTAAAAGATCGATTCGGATACATTGCTAAATTTGATTCTTATAATTTGAAAAATATTTATAAGATAATAAGAAATTCATCCAAAAAATTAAAAATCAAAATTGATAAAGAATCAATTGAAAAAATATCTTTATATTCAAGAAATGTTCCGCGTATTGCTAATAATTTATTAAAAAGAACATGAGATTTTGCAATTGATTCAAACAGTAAAAAAGTTTCTTTAAAAATCGTTGATAAAACTTTCAAAAGTATCGGGTTATATAAAAATGGTTTAAATGATATGCACATCAATTATTTAAAAAATTTATACAAAAATTTTAATCAAAAATACGTTTCTTTAAATTTAATACTTGGTTTTTTAAACGAAGAAAAAAACAACGTTGAAAAAGAAATTGAACCAATTTTAATTTCCCTTAATCTAATAACAAAAAATTCAAAAGGAAGAAAAATAACTAGTCAAGGAATTAACTATCTTTTAGATTACATTGTTTAAATAATTAATGTATAATTTAAAAAGTTATGATAGGTTCTATTAAAAATTTTCTTAAAAACATTAAATTAAATAGGTTTAAAAGATTAATAATTTTAATTTTAACCGGAGTTTTTGCAATTATTACAATTACGTTTGGTTCAATTTTATTTGTTTCGAAAAAAGGCGAATTATCCACTGAGTACGGTGGCGGGGCAGAATTTATAGTTAAAATTGAACCCGAAAAAACTAATAACAAAATTGAAGAATCAAACAGAATTGCTTCTGATGTTGCGCAAGAAATTTACAATAGAGTTGATTCTTTAGGTGTTAAAGGAGTTCAAGTTCATCCGGAAACTTCTTCTGATGGTGCTCGTGTTAGAGTAACTTATCCAGGTCTTACCAACACAGAGGAAAGAAAAGAAATTGAAGATCTTATTACACACAAACCTAAATTAAGTTTTACTGACATACACGGTAATTTATTATTTGATGAATACCAAAATTTTAATGAAGAACTTGTTAATTCAAACGGAAAAATTATTCCTCTTTCAAGCAAGTCAAATGTTCCTATAAAGTCTGGAAGTGCTTCTCCTTCTTTTACAAGGGTTAATCTTAAAATTGTCAATGGTAAAACTGCTGAATGAACAAAGGCAACAAAATATATTTCTTCATTAAAAGATAATTCTAACAGAATTTTTGTTTGATTAGATTTAGACAAATTTGTTCAAAAAATGAAAATTGATTGGCCCAAAATTTGGTTAAGTTCGGGTGAAAATCCAATTGTTGCAAGCAAAATTTCGGTTAAAAAAGACGGAAAAGATATTTTTGCAAACCGAAAATACACCATTGATAGTTCAAAATATTTAATTTCTAGTCCTTCGGTTAAGGAAACATTAAGCGGTACAGATTTTGTAATTGAAGGTATGCAAAATAGTACAGAATCAAAAGAGTTGTCAAGAAAAATTAATTATGGTTCATCAGATTATAGACTTAATCTTGAATATTCAAATTATGTTGAAGCAAGCTATGGTGCTAATGCTTTTGATAAAGCAATGACTGCCGGAATTATTGTTTTTGCATTTATAGTACTATTCTTGATTTCTAATTATGGTATTTTAGGAATTCTTTCTTCGTTTTCAATGGCATTGTACATTTTTATGACGTTAACAATATTTACGTTAATGCGCGGACAATATTCTCCAGAGTCCATAGCAGCCTTGATAATCGGTATTGGTATGTGTTTAGATGCAAATATAATCACCTTTGAAAGGCTCAAGAACGAGGTTTATGGTGGAGTAAATTTAAAAAACGGTCTTAAAAACGCAAATAAAAAATCTACATCTACCATTTTTGATTCTAATATTACAACTTTAATTGTTGCCCTTGTTTTATTTTTCTTTGGAACACGAAACATTATTGGACTTTCTGTGACATTAATACTTTCAATTATTTTAACTTTGTTTATAATGTTAGGATTTACTAAATTTACCTCGCGAATGTTAGTTAACACAGGTATTTTTGACAAAAGGTTACATTTACTTGGATTTAAACCAAAATTTGATACAAAAATTCAAAACAAAATTAATAAGTTTAATTTTGTTAAAAATTCTAAATGATTCAATTTAGTTTCATTATTAATAATTGCTATTTCATGAATAGTATTTGTTACAAACGCTTTAAATGATTCTTCATTTACCGGAGGATTAAATCTTTCGCATGATTTTACAGGTGGAACAAACATTTTAATAATTCCAAAAGAGGGTATTGATTTTATAACTAGTTCTGATGCTGAAGCAATCAAATTAGATTTAATTGATAGAGGATTAGATGGTAATAATATAGAATTTATTAAAGAATCGGAAAAAATTGTTTCCATTAAATACAATAGTGTTAAAACTTTTGCCGATGCAAACATTTTTAAACAAGTATTTGAAAATAAATTTGATGACATACAGTTTATTCAATCCATAACTACTAATGATGTTGCTAATAAAATTTTATTTAACGCTTTAATGGGTGTTGGAATAGCAATTATAGGAGTAATTGTTTATACATTATTTAGATTTAAATGAACATATTCAATTGCTGCAATCGCAGCATTAATACATGATTCGTTAATTGTTGTAGCATTATTTATAATGTTTAGAATTGAAATTTCACCTATATTTATAGCAGGAATTCTTGCAATTATTGGATACTCAATAAATGACACAATTGTTATTTTTGACAGGTTAAGAGAAAAGTTAAATGATTATGAAGGAAACCTCACACCAGAAAAAATTAAAGAACTTTCTGACACTTCAATCAAAGAAACCTTTAAAAGATCAATTTTAACTTCATTTACAACAATTATGGCAGTGCTAATTTTAATGTCATTTGGAAATGCTACAAAATTTTCGTTTAACATCGCAATGTTTTTTGGATTGCTAGCCGGAACATATTCTTCAATTTTTATAGCAACATTTGTTTGAACAAAATTAGAAATTTTCAGACAAAAAAGAATTTCTCTTAGAAAAAACAAAAATTTTTGAGATTCAGATGAAAACGAAGAACAAATATTCAAAGATATTAATGACTTTAGTGTTTAAAAATTTTGTTATATAATTTTATTATAATTAAATTATCAAAGAAAAGGAAAGTGTGACACCCTTAGAGATAAATTCGTAAATACTGCGTTAAAGTAAAAGAGTCCTCATTAGAGTGGCAAGTTAGTCTCTAATTTTAGGACTTTTTATTTACAAGGAGAAAACTTATGCAAAGACCAAAAGGAACAAAAGACATTTTTGGAGATGAATCTATATTAAGAGAATATCTTTATGATTTGTTTAAAAAAATTTCCAAAATAAATAATTTTAAACAAATTGAAACACCAATTTTTGAAAAATTAGAAACTTTTACTAAAACAATCGGTGAAACAACCAGCATTGTTTCAAAAGAAATGTATGTTTTTAATGATAAAAAAAACCGGAAAATGGTTTTAAAACCAGAAAACACCGCTAGTGTAATTCGTGCCATCGTTGAAAATAAACTTTATAACCAAAAATTACCACTTAAACTATTTTACATAACTCCTAATTTTAGGTACGAAAGACCTCAAAAAGGACGACAAAGACAATTTACCCAATTTGGTGTCGAAGTGATTTCAAAACCCAATCCTTATTTAGACGTTGAAATAATTTTGTTTGCAAAAACAATTTTAGATTCTTTAAAAATAAGTTATAAATTGTTAATTAATTCTTTAGGTGATCAAAAAACAAGGGATTTATACTCAAAAAAATTAAATGAATATTTTATTAAAAATAAAGAACAATTAACGAAAAATTCTAAAAATAGAATTAACGTTAACCCTTTAAGAATACTCGATGATAAAATTGATGCTCAAAAAGAAGTTGTTAAAAACGCTCCTAAAATTCATGAATTTTACAACCAAGAAACAAAAAATTATTTTTTTAAATTAACAAATTTTTTAAACCAAATGGACGTTAAATATGAAATTGAACCTAAATTAGTTAGAGGAATAGATTATTATTCTGATACTTGTTTTGAATTTGTTTCCACTTCTAATAAAGCAGGAGCGCAATCAACTTTAATCGGTGGAGGAAGATATTCAAATCTTATAAAATATTTTGGCGGACCTGATTTATCCGGAATTGGTTTTGGTCTAGGAGTTGAAAGAGTTTTAAACGAAATTAATCAAAAAGAAATAATTCTAAATAACAAAGATAAACTTGATGTTTATTTAGTTAACATTTCACAAAAAAACCAAATTTTAGTCACTAAAATTGTTTTTTTATTGAGAAAATCAGGTTTTTCAACAGAGTGAAACATCAAATCAACTAATTTGTTAAAAGGTTTAAAAAATGCTGATTCATATGAACCAAAAATAAAAATTATTGCTGGTGACAATGAATTAGCTAACAACGAAGTAATTATCAAAAAAAATAATTTTCAACAAAATGTAAAAATTGACAATTTAGTCAAATTAATAAAAAAGGAAATCAATCATGAAAAAAATTAATAACGGTCAATTAAACATTAATGATGTAAATAAAAAAGTTACTTTGTACGGCTTTGTTGCAAGCAAAAGAAAAATCGGAAAACTTACTTTTGTTGATCTTAGAGACAGGTGAGGAATAACACAACTTGTTTTTGAAGGTAAAATTGAAAATTTTACAAAAGAATCAGTTTTAAAAATAACGGGAAAAGTTGTTGAAAGAAAAGATAAAAATCCTAATTTAAAAACTGGCGATATAGAAATTATGGTTGAAAAACTTACTATTTTTTCTAAGGCACAAACACTTCCTTTTGTTATTAAAGACAAACTTGAAGCTAAAGAAGACACAAGACTTAATTATAGGTTTTTAGATCTTAGAAGACCAATCATGCAAAAAAAAATAATTTTAAGACATAAGTTAAATAAAGCCATCAGGGATTTTTTTCACCATGAAGATTTTTTAGAAATAGAAACACCATTTTTATCTAAATCAACTCCAGAAGGCGCAAGAGATTTTTTAGTTTCAACAAGAAAAACTGGACACTTTTTTGCTTTACCACAATCTCCGCAAATGTACAAACAATTATTAATGTCTTCAGGTTTTGAAAAATATTTTCAAATTGTTAAAGTTTTTAGAGACGAAGATTCAAGAAAAGACAGACAACCAGAGTTTACACAACTTGATGTTGAAGTATCATATGCCAAAGAAGAAGATATAAAAAATTTAATTGAAAAAATGTTTGAGTTTGTATTTAAAAAATTAAATAAAAAAATAAAAATTCCTTTTCAAAGAATGAATTATGAAACTGCAACAGAAAGATTTGGAACTGATAAACCAGATTTAAGATTTAATAATGAACTAAACGAATCAACAAAAATATTTAAAAATTCATCGTTTAATGCTTTTAAAAATTCTGAAAGTGTTAAATTCCTTTATTTTAAAGAAACATTAAATAAAAAAGATGTTTCAGAACTTGAAGAAGTTGCAAAAAAAAATGGTGCAAAAGGTTTAATTTGGGGAACATTTATCAATAATGACGGTCCAGTTTTTAAATTTTTAGAAGATGAAATAAAAATAATCATCAAAAAAAATCATTTTAATAAAAGTGGAACAATTTTATTTATTGGTGATGATTATGAAATTACAACCAAATCTCTTGGAGCAATTAGAACGTTTTTAGCAATAAAATTTAACTGAGCTAAAAACCAGGAAGATAAATTTTTATGAATCGAAAATTGACCTTTATTTGAATATGATAAAAAAACAAAAAAATACACCACAATTCACCATCCTTTTACTTCTCCTACGGAAAAAACAATCAAAAATTTTGACGTTGACAAAAAAAACGCAAAAGCAAGATCATATGATGTTGTAATGAACGGATTTGAAATTGGGGGTGGCTCTACACGTATTTTTGATAAAAATGTTCAAGAAAAAATGTTTTCAGCAATTGGTTTATCAAAAGAAGAATACCAAAATCAATTTGGGTTCTTTTTAGAAATATTTAAATATGGTTTACCGCCACATTCAGGAATTGCACTAGGAATTGATAGAATTTTAATGCTGCTTACAAACTCAAATTCTATTAGAGAAGTAATTGCGTTTCCAAAAAACCCAAACGGAATTGCTGTTATGGAAAAAGCACCTTCAATCATTTCCGAAAAACAATTAAATGAATACAAAATAAAAAAAAATAAATAATTTTTTTTATTTTGTTAAAATGATTTTATGCTTAATATTGTTAAAGACCATTTACCAGAAAATAAACAAAAATGAAAAAGTTATTTTTTGTTATTTTATCCTATGTTAATAGCAGCTGTTACTTATTCTTTAAACGGTTTTGTTGATAATTTTATGGTTGGTCAAATTGAACAAGGAGCAACTGCTCTTGCAGCAATTAATTCTTGAACAGGAATAATTATTGGAGTTTATATCGGAATAAGTTCAAGTGCTTCATTTATAATGGCAAGATATTTTTATACTAATAAAGTTGAAAAAACAAAAGAAATATTTAGACTAAGATTACTTTTTTCAATTTTGTTTGGAACCATAATGGCAACAATTGCTTTAGTTACTCCTGATACTTTAATTAAAGTCTTTTTAAAAAAACCCGAATCAGAAAATTTTAATAAAATTGCTTATAATTTGGCGCTTCAAAATTCAAGAGATTATTTAAAAATTATTACAATTCAATGGGTTTTAATATCAATAACTCTTAATTTTGGAAACAGTTTAAGAGAAACTGGTTTTGGAAAAGCTCCAATGTATTGAGGAATTTTTGCTTTAATTACCAACGTTGTTTTAAATTCAATTTTAATGTACGTGTTTAATTTTGGTGTTGTAGGTGCTGCCTGAGCTTCTGTTGCAGCCAGAATTGTTGCTTTTTCTGTTGGACTATATTGAATAGTTTTTAAAGGTGTTAATTGAGGGTTTAAACCATGAACTATTTTCAAAATTTCAAAACAAACAATTAAAGATTTTTTTTCAAAATTTCATTTATTTATTTCAATATCACTAGTTTTCTTTTTTATAATTATCAGAAATACAATTTATGATTTTAGTTATCCGGTGGGTAAAGATCAACTTGGAATCGGGGTAAGTGCAATGAGCATTTTAGCATTAGTTGGAGCAATAATGAATGTTTTTACTTCAACTTTTTCAGTTGTTAGTGGTATGTCTGCTGCCGTAATTGCTAAATTGCTTTCACAAAATAAAACTAAAGAAGCTTTTAGTGAGGCAAAAAGATTAAAAGGTTTTATTACTTTAATTTCTATTTTTCTTTCGTTTTTAATGTTTATAATTGCTTTATTAATGCCTTATTTTACATTTTTATCAAGAGTAAAATATGATGGAAACACGTTAACTTTTGATAATTTTGAAAATTTAAAACAAGTTAGAAACGCTTTAATTGTTGTCTGCTTTTTTTATCCTTTTTGAATTTGAGGTTCATCTTCATATAGAGCAGGTTGTTCTGGTACAAAAGGATTTTGATTTTCTTTTGCTGATGTTACTCTAACAGGTCCTTTTCAAATTGGATGACTTCTTATAATGTCATATTTTATTCTTCCCAATAATCTTTTTATTGAAGAAAACTTTTATATTTTTTATTTAATCTTCTTTATGTCAGACTTTCTTAAATTAATTGTTTTTGAGTCTTTATTTTATAAATATAAGTGAAACGTTTCAATTACAAAATTAAAAGGAAAACAAATAAGAGCTGAACTTAAAGATCATGTTTCTGGTGCTGCAATTGATAGATAATTTTGATTTTATAATATAATAAGAAATATATAAAATCTTTGACCAAGAAATGTGCAACCTTGTGAGATTAACAGTTTAGCCGGCTATAACGGTAGAGAGTCTTTTAGAAGTGGTACGTTGGTCTTCTAACATGTCTCTTTTTTTATTTTTAAGGAGAAAATACACAATGAAAAAATATAGTTCAAAAGAAATTAGAAAAATATGATTAGATTTTTTTGCATCAAAAAATCATAAAATAATTGAATCTAAATCACTTATTCCTAAAAATGATCCTTCAATTTTGTGAATAAATTCTGGTGTTGCAACGTTAAAAAAATACTTTTCAGGCAAAGAGCTTCCTTTAAGTCCAAGAATGGTTAATTCCCAAAAATGTATAAGAACTAACGATATTGAAAACGTTGGAATAACCGCAAGACACCACACCTTTTTTGAAATGCTCGGAAGCTTCTCGATTGGAGATTATTTTAAAGATAAAGCAATTGAAATAGCTTTTGAGTTAATTTTTAAAGTTTTTGCTTTTCCAAAAGAAAAAATTTACGTTAGTTATTTTGAAAAAGATAAATTTACTCATAATAAATGATTGTCTTTAGGAATTGATGCAAAAAACTTAATTAAAGGTACTAAAAAAACTAATTTTTGAGATTTAGGTCAAGGTCCTTGCGGTCCTTGTACAGAAATATTTTTTGATAGAGGAGAAAAATATGATCCAAAAAATTTAGGAGTTGAACTTCTTGAAAAAGATATTGAAAACGACCGATATATTGAAATATGAAACATTGTTTTTTCACAGTTTAATAATGACGGAGAAAATAATTATGAAGAGTTAAAGCAAAAAAACATCGATACAGGAGCTGGACTTGAAAGAATTGCGTGTATTTTTCAAGATGTTCCTACTAATTTTGATACAGATTTATTTTTACCAATTATTAATGAAATTGAAAAAATAACAAATAAAAAATATTCTCTTGAAAATTACTTTATAAAAAACCAAAACCAAAGTAAAATTAACAAAAAAATGAGAATAATCGCGGATCATTTAAGAGCAATTGTTTTAGCAATAAACGATGGTGCAAAACCTTCTAACACCAGAAGAGGTTACATTATTAGAAGACTTATTAGAAGATCATACCGGTGTGGAATTGAGTTAGGAATTAAGGATAAAATATTTTTAAGTAAATTAGTTCCCATTACTAGTTTTGTGCTTGATTATTACAAAGTTGAGCAAGAAAAAGTTCAAGTAATAATTAAAAAAGAAGAACTTGCTTTTTCAAACACAATTAAACAAGGTGAAAAAATATTACATGAAGAAATAAATAAAAATAAAACTTATTTTAGTCCAAAAATTGCTTTTAAACTTTTTGAAACATACGGTTTTCCGATTGAATTAACAAAAGAAATATTATCTGAAAAAAATATTAAATTAGATATTTCGATGTTTAATAAATTAATGAAAGAACACGGAATAAAATCTAAAAATAAACAAAATGTTGGAATTGATAAACAAATTCAATCAATTCAAGTAGTTAATAAAAAAATTTCAAAGTTTATTGGTTATGAAGTAATTTCGAGTATTTCAGAAGTAATTAAGCAAGTTTTTGAAAATGATAAATACTTTGTTTTATTAGATAAAACACCTTTTTATGCAACAAAAGGTGGTCAATTACATGATTGAGGGAAAATTGACAACATACCAGTTTTAGATGTTTTTCAAGATAAATACAACAACCATTGACACGTTTTAAACAAAAAAATTCATAAAAAAGAAATTGCAGCAGTTGTTGATAGAAACCTTAGAATTAAAAAAGCAAGAAACCATTCTTCAACCCATCTTTTAGGTTTAGCACTTACAAAAGTATTTGGTAAAAACACTTTACAACTTGGTTCATATAACGACGAAAATAAGTTAAGACTTGATTTTAATTTAGATAATAAACCAACAAACCAAGAATTAAAAAAAGTTGAAATTATTGTAAATAATTTAATAAAAAAATCAATTGAAAGAAAGTATAAATTAATGAAGTATGATGATGCAATTGAACATGGAGTACTTGCACTCGAAAATGAAGATTATGGAGAAGGCTTATTAAGGGTGGTTGAATTTGACGAATCAAAAGAATTTTGCGGTGGAACTCACATTAGAAACACCTCACTTATTGAAAAATTTAAAATATCTAAAATTGACTCAAAAGGTTCAGGAGTTTATAGAATAGAAGCAATCACAAGTAACAAAGAAATTAAAAAATTTGAATTAAGAGCCAAAAAATCAATAATTTTTTTAATTGAACAAAAAATCAAAAAACTAAAAAAAATCAACCCTTCTTATTCAATTAAATATTCAATTTTAAACACTTTAGACCAATTAAAGACCATTTTAGAAAAGTTAATTTTAGAAATAAAAAAGATTAAAAATAGCAATTATAAAAAAGTTAATTTTGATTTAGAAAACATTAATTTTGAAAATTGAAATAAAATAAAAACGCACATTAATTTAAACGTTGATGTTCTAGAAAACGTTAAACCACTTGCAATTAAATTAAGAAATAATTTTGAAGATGCTTTATTTATTGTTGGAAAAACTGTAAATGAAAAAACAACGCTTGCTGTTGCTTCTAAAATTGTTGATGCTAATAAATTATTTAGTAAAATAGCTTCTTCATTTAAGGGAAAAGGCGGTGGAAACAAAACTTTTGCGATGGGTTCAACTTCTAAAATTATTTCTTTAAAGGATTTTAAATGAGAAAAATAGGTTTAGATATAGGCGCAAAAACTTGCGGCGTAGCCCTTTCAGATCCATCCAACATGATTGCAACTGGTAAAGAAAATATTAAGTTTAATGAAAAAGACTGAAAATCAATGTTTAAAAAATTAGATAAGTATTTTAAAAAATATGAAATTGACACAATAGTTATTGGCTATCCAAAACTACCAAGTGGTGATAAATCAAAAACAACAACGATGATTGAAGAAGTTGAAAGTTTACTAAAAAAAAGGTATTTACTCCCGGTAAAAAGAGTAAAAGAATATTTTTCAACCAAAAAAGCTCATGAAATTTTAATTAGTGCACAAATTACAAGAAAAAAAAGAAAAAATTTAAAAGACCAGGTCTCAGCCCAAATTTTACTTACTGATTATTTAACAAGATTATAATTTTTTAATATAATGTCTTTATGAATAAATCAGATAGAAAAATTATTATCACTCATGAAAACGGAAAAAAAGAAGAAGGTAAAGTTCTTTTTACTTTTAGTGAAAACGGTGATGATTTTATTATTTATGAACTTAAAAAGAAAACTTATGCAGCAAAATTTAAAGATGAAGGACACCTTGTTGCAATCGAAAAAGACGAATGAAAGATAGTAAACAAAGTATTTGATGATTATCAAAATTCTTTGGAAGAAAAAAATGAATAGCACTACTTGGTGAATCTTAGCAGGAACAATCCCTATTTCATTAATAATAATGGTTATTTCGTTGTTAGTTGTTAGAGCAAAAATTTCTACTATAAAAAAAAATTATAGTTCTAAAGAAAACATTTTAAATAGAAAAAATCCCGGAGAACTTCTTTGGGATTTAAAAAATAAAACAAAAAATCCACTTAATGATTATGTTTTAGATTTTTTAATTAACACCTGTTTAAAAAATAAATATAAAAATTTTAACACAATTGGTTTTTTAGAAAAATATGAAGAAAAAACACTAGAAAAAATTGCTAAACTTAAAAAAGTTACCAAAAATTATGATTTTCTTTTGATAAATTTTGATGAAGATTTAATTAATAAAATTCATAAAATTTATAAACAAATTAAACAAAATTCTTTAATTGCAATCGTTAATATTAACAATCGTAAAAATCAAAAAAAATTTGTTTCATATTTAAAATTAATTGATTTTAGACATGAATTTCAAAAAATTGGAAACGGAATTATTTTAATAGCAAAATAATTTTAATAAAACATTTTAAATGTATTAAAATGTATTAATAAGTTTTAAAAAAAGGAATCAAAAATGATAGAGAAAAAAATAATTACTAAAGATGGTCAAAAAGACTTAAAAGAGGAATTAAAACACTTGATTGATATCGAAAGACCTAAAATAATTGAAACCATTAAAGAAGCCAGGCAACAAGGTGATTTATCTGATAATGCAGAGTTTGAGATCGCAAGGGAAAAACAGGGTCAAATTGAAGATAGAATTCAGGAAATTCAAAACATTTTAGAAAATTCTGAAATTGTTAAGCAAAATAAAACTTCTGAAGATAAAATTAGCATTGGCTCAATAGTTGAATATTTAGATTTTTCAACAAACAAAATTAATAAAGTGCAAATTGTAGATTCATTAGAAGCTGATCCTTTTGAAAATAAAATATCAAAATCTTCACCAATCGGACACGCTTTATTAGATGCAAAAATTGGTGAACAAGTAGTAATTCCGGTAGAAAAAAAATACAAAATTGAAATAAAATCAATTAAATCTAATTAATATTTTAATTTATTCTTTTGTTAAATTGTTAAAATATTTTATATATGGAAAAACATTTTAAAAGAATATTATTTACAAGAAAACAAATAGAAAAAAAATGTAAAGAACTTGCAAAATGAGTTAATAAAACTTATGAAAATTCTAACAATTTAATAATAATAGGAATTTTAAAAGGTTCAATTCCTTTTATTTCACAATTAATTAAAGATGTAAAAATTAATCATAAATTAGACTTTATGACAGTTTCTTCATATCGTGGTAAAACTTCAGCCCATGGTACTCCAAAAATTGTTATGGATTTAGCATCAAACATTTCAAAAAAAGATATTTTAATTGTTGAAGATATTGTTGATACTTGTAAAACTTTAATTACTATTACAAAATTACTCGCTACAAGAAAACCAAACAGTATGAAAACACTTACTTTAATCAAAAAAGAAAAAGATCAAAAGGTTAATTTTAAAGTCGATAAATACGGGTTTAAAATACCTAATGTTTTTGTTGCTGGATTTGGACTTGACATAAAAGATAAATTAAGAAATTTACCTTACATCGGTGAGTTTGATTTAGCATTTATTGATGAATATTAATAATAAATTTAACCTTTTTTAATATAATATGAATATGATTAAAATTAAGGACCTAAAATTTCAATATTCTGGAACAAATTTTTATGCTTTAGATGACATTAATATTGAAATTCCTAAAGGTAAATACATTGCTATTATTGGACATAATGGTTCTGGAAAATCAACACTTTCTAAAATTTTAGTTGGACTTTATAAACCTACTCAAGGAACAGTTGAACTTGATGGGATTGTTATTTCAAAAGACACATTAAAAGATATAAGAAAAAAAATTGGTATTGTTTTTCAAAACCCTGATAATCAGTTTATTGGAGCAACTGTTGAAGATGATATAGCTTTTGGTCTTGAAAATAAAAGACTTCCTAAAGAAGAAATAAAAGAGAAAATTTTGTTTTATTCTAAAAAAGTTAACATGTTAGATCATTTAGAAAAAGAACCACAAAATCTATCTGGTGGTCAAAAACAACGTGTTGCAATTGCTTCAACACTTGCTTTAGATCCTCCAATTATTATTTTTGATGAAGTGACTTCAATGCTTGATCCGATCGGGAAAGAAGAAGTTTTAGATTTAATTAAAGAAATTCAATCCCAAAGTGAAAAAACATTAATATCAATAACTCATAATATGAATGAAGCAGTTTTAGCTGATATTGTTATGGTTTTCTCAAACGGAAAATTAATTGCTCATGGTACTCCCCAAAAAATTCTTGCGGATAAAAAAATAATTGATTTAGCTAAAATTGATGCACCTTTTATTTACAAAGTTTCAAAGGAGTTAGAAAGCAAAGGAATAAAACCAACTTATAATAAAGATGAATTAGTGGGTGAAATATGCAAATAAAAACATGAAATTTATCTCATACTTTTGATAAAGGTTTGCTTAATGAATTTGAAGCAATTAAAAATATTACCTTAGAAATTAACCAGGGTGAATTTATGACCATAATCGGTGAAACTGGTTCAGGAAAAACAACTTTTATTGAACATTTAAACGGTTTATTAAAACCAACAAACGGTAAAGTTAACATAATTTCAATGGAAATAGCAAGAAAACTTAAAAAAAACCGAAAACTAATTAAAAAAAACTTACCAATATCTAAAATTGCAATGTCAATAACTAATAGTCGTAAAAAATTAAAGGAGATAAAACTAATTAGAAAAAACGTTGGCATTGTGTTTCAATTTGCAGAGTATCAACTATTTGAAGAAACAATTTTAAAAGATATTATTTTTGGTCCTACTTCAATGGGTATTCCTAAAGACGAAGCAATTGAACTTGCTAAAAAATACATTAAGTTAGTTGGTCTTGGGGAAGAGTTTTTACAAAGAAGTCCTTTTGAACTTTCGGGTGGTCAAAAAAGAAGGGTGGCACTAGCTGGGATTTTGGCAATGGAACCAAATATTTTAATTTTTGATGAACCAACTGCTGGTTTAGATCCTCAAGGTGAAAAAGAAATGTATAAAATCTTTCATAAACTTCATCAAATGGGTAAAACAATAGTAATTGTTACGCATAATATGGATCATGTTTTAGAACATTCAAATCGCACAATTGTGTTTAAAAATGGTAAACTTGTAAGAGATGATAAATCTTTAAATATAATGTATGATGAAAAGTTTTTATTAAAAAATAATTTAAAGATACCAAACATTGTTGATTTAGTTTTCACATTAAGAAAAAAAGGTAAAAAAATTAAAACACCAAGAAACATAAAAGAACTTGCAAAACAAATTTAAAGGATAAAAATGAATTTAACAATCGGAAAATACATACCAGGTGATTCGTTTATACACAAAATGGATCCAAGATTAAAATTATTTACTAACATTTTATTTATTATATTAGTTTTTATTGCTGATGGTTTTTTAACCCAAGCATTTTTATTAATACCAATTTTTATTGCGTTTATTTTTTCACAAATTCCAAAAAATCAAATAATTAGAATGTTATATCCGGTGGGAATAATTGGCTTATTTTTATTTTTAATAAATGCTTTTGTTATTAAAGAATCAACTGCAGGGTTTATTAATTATGGTTCTTTTTGAATATTTAATATTTCAAACATTGCCATCCACAGAACATTAATCATTATGTTAAGAATTTTTATAATGATAATGATAACAACAATGTTAACTTCAACAACTAAACCAGTTGCTTTAACAAGAGGAATAGAAGATTTACTATGACCTTTAAAATTTTTATTTATTCCGATTCACATCATAGCAATGATAATTTCAATTGCACTAAGGTTTATTCCCACACTTTTAGAAGAATCACAAAGAATAATGAAAGCACAAGCTTCGCGTGGTGTTGATTTTAAAAACGGAAACCATAAATCAAAAATTAAGTCAATAATTACTTTGATAATTCCCCTTTTTGTTTCCGCTTTTGCAAAGGCTGAAGATCTTGGAAACGC
Source organism: Metamycoplasmataceae bacterium (assembly GCA_965263245.1). Lineage (GTDB taxonomy): Bacteria > Bacillota_I > Bacilli_A > Mycoplasmatales > Metamycoplasmataceae > DT-68. The sequence goes on from CBDHHR010001146.1 coordinate 416,139, forward strand.
TATGACTACCCGTGGTTATAATCCGTATGAAAAAAGAACAAAATATAGAGAATACCCTATAAAAAGAACTGATATTGTTGTATTTTTAACAATTGTTACAATCGGAATATTATTAATTTTAAACAAAACAGATGTTTTAATTTTTCCTTCATGAGTTAGATATTAGGAATTATTTTTTTCAATATATCACTAACTCCTGATTGATCGTTAGTTTTATCAGAAAAAAAATTAAAGTTTTTTAAAACATAGAAATCTGAATTTTTCATTGCAATTCCTATATTTGCTTTTTTTAAACATTCTAAATCACTCATTGTATCACCAATAGCAATTGTAAATTGATAATTTTCATATTGATTAATTTTATTAAACGCACTTAATTTTGTTGCTAAATTTAATGGTTTAAAAAAAATAATTTTATTTTTAGTTTTACTTTTTTGTTCATAAGAGTTTAATCAATTTATTCGAAGATTAAAGTTTTTTCGAACTTCAATGTAAAAATTAAGGATTTTATCAATTTTTTGGTTATCAAATATTTCATAATCATTTTTTATTTTATTAATTAAAATTCCCTTGCTTGTTTTTAAATATATTTTTTTTGGTGTTTCAATTAAAAAATTAATTATTTGTTTATTTTTTAAAATTTTTTTAATGTCTTTAAAACTTAATTCACTTGAAAGTATTTTATTGCTAGAAGGGTTGATAATGAGTTGACCTTGTAAAGTTGACATAAAGGTGTTTAAATTAAGTTCATTGTAAAATTGAAGAGCATTTTCAAAAGAATTAGCAGTGGAAATGATAATGTCTCATTCGTTTTTGATTGATAATAAATATTTTTTATCTTTTTTGGAAATTTTATATTTAGAATTTAAAAGTGTTCCGTCTAAATCAATATAAATTGCTTTTTTCATATAGAAATTATAAATAAATAATCTTTTTAAACCAAGTGAGACATTTAACTCTCTTGGTTTATTTTTTACCATTTTAAAATTAAATTTCTAGGAATGATTTTTTTATCAAGTTTTACAATCATGTTTTTTAGAAAAATTTTGCAAAATTTTTAATAATGGTTTTTTTATTTTTTAAAATAATTATAAAATTGTCATTTTTTGTTAATTTTTTTATCTTTAAAAGTCAAACATTTAACTATCTTTATTTATCAAATAATTTAATAAAATTAGTTAATTTTAATTTAAAAAAAGAGTAAAATGGTTATAGGGTATACAAGCTTTGGTATTATAAGTAGTCTTTTTGGAGTTTCCATAATGACTTTTTTATAGTCTATACACTTCCGTGCCCTGGAGGAAATAGTGAATAAAAATATTTTATTTGAATCATCATTGATAAAAATATTTTTATTTATTATGATTTTAGGAATTATAATATTTTCTTTGTTAGTTGCAATTAATAAAACTTTAGTTTTCGGATGATTATACGGATCATTTGTTGCAATGTTAAATTATTTTATATCACTATTTCTTTTTAACAAGTTATTTAAAAATACAAAAAATAAAATTGAAGGTTTTTTAATTGGAGCGTTTAAATTTTATTTAAGTGCAGCAATGCAAGTAATATTTCTTATTATTTTAATTGTTGTTAATAAAAGAGTAAACGGATATAGTTTATTTAAAGGTCCAATTTCTACAGTTATTGAACCGATAAACTTATTTACTTACTTAGGTGGAATTAGTATCTTATGAATTAGTATTTTTTTCACTTATTCAATTTATCAAAAGAAAGGTTAATGTTTAAATAATTAAAATGTTTTTAATTCAACCCCAATTTATTAGCATTGTTTTTGTAACACTTATTTTGTTAGTGTTTTCAATTTTTATTTATAAAAAGGTAAAAAAACAAGATTTTAAAAAACCACCAAAAGGAATTTTATTATTTGCTGAGCAGTATGTTTTAGGTTTTGATGATTTATTTACTGATGTTACAGAAGGAAAAATAAACAGAACTGCTCCTTACATTTTTGCGTTGGTATCATTTTTAATTGTTGGCAATTTAATGGGTTTATTTGGTTTAGAACCAATCACAAGTTCTTATTCAGTTACGTTAACATTAGCAGTTATTTCGTGACTCGGAATATTTGTTGTTGGTCTTGTTTACGAAAAACTAAGTTTTTTTAAAAAATATTTAAACCCAATTGAATTAATTTCACAATTTGCACCTCTTGTTTCGTTATCATTTCGTATATTTGGAAACATCATTGGTGGTTCTACAATCATATTTCTTTTATATTATTTTACAGGTTGAATTTGAAGTTTTATACCATATATAGGTAATTTAAATTTATTAGGAGTCATTATTGCTCCGGCATTTCACATGTATTTTGATGTATTTAGTGGGTTGATACAAGCTTTTGTTTTTACGTTACTCACAATGATTTATTGAACAATAGAAGCAAAAGATTTGCCTAAGAAAAAACAAAAAACCTCAAGAAAGGAAAAAGTATGAACGAAGCAGCAAGTATTGCAATAGCAAAAGGTATGGTTGCTCTTGGAGCTGGTCTTGCCATGTTGGCAGGAACCGGAGTAGGAATTGGTCAAGGTATAACGGCCGGTAGAGCAGTAGAAGCAGTTGGTAGAAATCCAGAAGCTGAAGCAAAAATAAGAACAATGATGATTATTGGTATGGGTATTGCTGAATCAGCAGCTATTTATTCATTAATTGTTTCAATTTTATTATTATTTGTATTTCCAGTAGGTTAAAATGGTTGAATCAATTCAAGAACAAAATTTATCAAAAATTTTAACTGGTAAGTTTGAAGGACTATTTCCGTCGTTATTTACAGTAATTGCAACTTTACTTTCTCTTACAATAATCATTATTTTTTTAACAAAATTTTTATATAATCCTATTAAAAAAATGCATGATCAAAGAAAAAAATATATTCAAGATAACATTGATGTAGCTGAAAAAGAAAATCAAGCAGCACTTTTAGACCGGGAAAAAGCAAATAAAGAACTAATTCTAGCAAGATTAAAAGCAAATAAAATAATTCAAAAAGCAAAAAGTGAAGCTTTAGAAGTTAAAGAAATTAAAATTAATTTAGCTAAAAAAGAAGCTAAAAAAGTAATTGATGATGCGAATAATAAAATAAAGTCACAAAAAATTAAGTTTGAAGAAGAATCTAAAAAGATAATTGTCGATGTTGCTTTATTAGCAGCAAAAAAAATTGTTGAAAAAGAAATAGATTCAAAAACTAACAGAAAAATTATTGAAAATTTTATTAAGGTTAAAAAATAATGAGTGCTCATATAAATGGTTATGCACTTGCGTTATTTTCTATCGCAAAAGATAATCAAAAAATTAATCATTATAAAAAACAAGCAAGTTTATTGTTAAAACTAATTGACAAAAACGATCAATACAAAAAAATTATGGATTCAAAACAAATTTCTTTTGAAAAAAAAGAAAATTTAATTGAAGAAGCTTTTGGTAATCTTTTAAATAAAGAATTTAAATTTTTTTTATTTATACTAATCAAAAGATATAAATTTAAAATTATCAATAAAGTTCTTAAAAAACTGGTTAAATTCATTAATGAAGAAAATAATATTGGCGAAGGAATAATTTTTACACATGATAAATTAACTCAAGATGACATAAACAAAATTCAAACAAAAGTAAGTAAATTGTTAAATAAAAAGATTTTTCTTGAAAATAAAATTGATAAAAACATTGTTTTTGGTTTTAAAATTCAAGTGGGTGACAAAATAATTGAAGATACATTATTTTCAAGAGTTGAAGTGTTAAAAGCTAAATTATTAGAAAAGGAAAAAAATGAGTATTAAAACAAATGAAATCTCTTCGGTTTTAAAAAAACAAATTCAAAATTATGATAAAAAAATTAAAACTAAAGAAATCGGAATAGTTATTACTGTTGTTGATGGAATTGCTTTAGTTTCTGGTCTTGATAACGTTATGCTTGGTGAATTACTTCAGTTTTCTAATAATATTCAAGGAATGGCACTTAATTTAGAAGAAGATTCTGTTGGTGTTGTTATTATGGGTGATTCTTCAAATGTTAAAGAAGATGATGTTGTTAAAAGAACTAAAAAAGTTATTTCAATTCCTGTTGGCGACCAATTAATTGGTCGTGTCATAAATGTTCTAGGGGAACCACTTGACGGCAAAGAAGATATTAAAACCCAAAAAGTAAGTGAAATTTTTAAAGTAGCACCAGGTGTTATGACTCGTGAAGAGGTTAATGAACCATTAGAAACCGGAATTCTTGCAATCGATTCAATGATTCCAATTGGTAAAGGACAACGTGAATTAATAATCGGTGATAGACAAACTGGTAAAACTGCAATTGCAATAGACACAATAATTAATCAAAAAGGTAAAGACGTTTATTGTATTTATGTTGCAATCGGTCAAAAAAATTCAACAATTGCTCAAATTGCTAAAAAACTAATTAAAACTGGAGCAATGGAGTATTCAACAATTGTTATGGCTAATGCTTCTGAACCTGCTCCACTTCAGTACATTGCCCCGTACACTGGCATCACAATTGCTGAAGAATGAATGAACCAGGGTAAAGATGTTTTAATAATTTATGATGATTTATCAAAACACGCAATCGCTTATCGAACATTATCATTATTGTTAAGAAGACCACCAGGTCGTGAAGCATTTCCGGGTGATGTGTTTTATCTTCATTCGCAACTTCTTGAAAGAGCAGCAAAAGTTAATAAAGAATACGGGGGAGGTTCAATAACAGCATTGCCGATTATCGAAACACAAGCTGGAGATATTTCATCATACATTCCTACAAATGTAATTTCAATTACTGATGGTCAAATATTTATGATGTCTAACTTGTTTAATTCTGGTCAAAGACCAGCGGTTGATTCGGGTTATTCAGTTTCTCGGGTTGGTTCAACAGCTCAAATTAAAGCTATGAAACAAGTTTCTTCATCTTTAAAATTAGAGCTTGCTCAGTTTAACGAAATGGCTGCATTTGCTCAATTTGGTTCAGATTTAGACCAAACAACTAAAAAAATATTAGACCACGGTTATAAAGTCCTTGAACTTCTTAAACAAAAACAATATAGTCCAATTAATCAGTTTGACCAAACTATTTTGTTATTAGCTTCAAAAGAAAGACTTTTGGTTGATATTCCAGTGGGTAAAATCAAAAATTTTAAAACTGATTTTCTTAGTTTTATAAATAGAGATAAAAAAGCCAAAAAATTAAAATTAATTCTTGCAAAACAAAAAGAACTTGATGACAAATTAAAAAAAGATTTTATTGCTTTAATTAAAGAATTTGTCGAAGGGTTTGTAAAAATTATGAATAATAAAACGGGAAAATAATTATGACTTCATTACAAGAAATTAAAAACAGAATTAATTCTATTAAAACAACTAAAAAAATTACTAAAGCAATGAAACTAATTGCATCAGCAAAACTAAAAAGTTCTAGAAAAAATTTAGAAGCTTTTAATGAATATGCTAACTCAATTGAAAAAATTTTCAACGAAGTAAACACTTATTATTTAAACGAAAAAGAAAAAATCTTTTCAAATAAAACATTATTTATTGTGATCACTTCTGATATAGGTTTATGCGGTAGTTACAATACTAATGTAATAAATTTATTATTAAAAAATCTTAATATTAATGACAAAATAATTATTTTTGGAAACAAAGGCATTTCAAATTTAAAAAATCGAAAAATTAATACAACGTTAGACATTCCAAATATCGGAGATGTAGTTGATTATGAAAAAGTCTTACTTACAACAAAAAAAGCATTAATTTTATATAACGAAAACAAGGTGGGTCGCATTAAAATTATTTATACAAAATTTATTAATTCAATAAACTTTAATCCTTATGTTAAAAAGCTTTTACCTATTGAAAATGTTGAAAAAAACATAAAAGATGACTCCTTATTTGAATTTGAACCTAACCCTAAAGTTATTCTTAAAAACATGATTCCGCTTTATCTTTCATCATCTATTAACAAATTTTTAATTGAATCAAAAGTTTCTGAAATGGCATCAAGAAGAATGGCAATGGAAAATTCAACTGAAAATGCTAAAGAATTAATAGAGCAGTTAAACCTTGCTTATAATAGAGTAAGACAATCAAAAATAACACAAGAAATAATTGAAATAGTTGCTGGATCAAATTCTAACAAAAAGGAGAAAGTTTAATGAATAAAAATAACAAAGGTAAAATTGTTCAAATTTTAGGACCAATCATTGATGTAAGATTTTCTAACACAAAGCTACCTAAATTACTTAATGCTTTAGAAATTAAACACGGAAGTAAAAAAGAAATTGTAGAAGTTGCACAACACATCGGAGATGACACTGTGAGAACCATCTCCATGGGTCCAACGATCGGACTTGTTCGCAACATTGAAGTAATTGATACCGGAAAAGCAATTTCGGTACCAGTTGGTAATAACGTTTTAGGAAGAATGTTTAACGTTTTAGGAGAACCAATTGATGAATTAGCACCGCCCAAAGCAAAAAGACTACCAATTCATAGAAAAGCTCCTTCTTATGAAGATCAAAAAACAACGGTAGATATTTTTGAAACGGGTATTAAAGTTATAGATTTATTAACTCCGTATGCTAAAGGTGGTAAAACCGGTTTATTCGGCGGAGCCGGTGTTGGAAAAACAGTTCTTGTACAAGAACTTATAAACAACATTGCAAGTCACCACGGTGGTTTATCAGTTTTTGCAGGTGTTGGTGAAAGAACACGTGAAGGAAATGATTTGTATTACGAAATGAAAACATCAGGCGTTTTAAATAAAACAGCATTAGTTTTTGGTCAAATGAATGAACCACCCGGAGCTCGTATGAGAGTAGCTTTAAGCGCTTTAACAATGGCCGAATATTTTAGGGATGTTCAAAACCAAGATGTATTATTGTTTATTGATAATATCTTTAGGTTTACACAAGCTGGTTCTGAAGTTTCTGCACTTCTTGGTCGTATGCCTTCAGCCGTTGGATATCAACCAACACTTTCAACCGAAATGGGTCAACTACAAGAAAGAATCACTTCTACATTAAACGGTTCAATAACTTCTGTTCAAGCAGTGTATGTTCCAGCCGATGATTTAACTGATCCAGCTCCTGCTACAACGTTTACACATTTAGACGCAAAAACAGTTTTAGACCGAAACATTGCTGCTTTAGGAATTTATCCAGCTGTTGATCCTTTAAACTCTTCTTCGAGAATGTTAGATCCTGAAATAGTTGGAAACAACCATTATCAAGTAGCAATAAAAGTACAAAACATTTTACAAAGATTTAAAGAACTGCAAGACATTATTTCAATTCTTGGGATTGATGAATTATCAGAAGAAGATAAAAAAATTGTTAAAAGAGCAAGACGTGTTAGAAACTTTTTATCCCAACCGTTTTTTGTTGCTGCAAAATTTTCGGGAATTAAAGGGAAATTTGTAAAAATTAAAGACACTATTCAGGGTTTTAAAGAAATTCTTGAGGGTAAACACGACAGTGTTCCAGAATCTGCATTTATGTTTGTGGGAAAAATAAGTGAAGTATTAGAAAAAGCAAAAGGAATGAATTAATGATTAGTAAAAAAACAAATTTGAGAATAATAACTCCACAAGGTATTTTTTATAACAATCAAGTAGAAATTGTTACTCTTAAAACTACCGAAGGTTTTATAGGTTTAATGAAAAATAAATCACCATTTATTGCTTCGCTTGATATTGCCAACCTTTTAATTAATAGCAAAAAATCAAAAAAATTTTTAGAATGTGCAATTGCTGGCGGAATTGTCAAAGTTGATAGAAATAACGTTTTGATAATCACTGATGCAATTGAAGAAAAAACCAAAATTTCTAAATCAAGAGCCAAAAAATCAAAACTTAAAGCAGAACAAATAATTAAGAGCAAAAAAAGTGATTATGAAATTCACATGGCAGAAATTGATCTTAAAAAAGCAATTAACCGATTAAACGTTAAAGACAGGGACAATTAAATGGACTGATATTTTAAATTAATTATTTATTTAATCACTTTGTTAATTTCTTTTGTTTTAATTTACCAAATTGATTTTGGTAAATTAATGAGACCAGGAAGAAAAGATTTAGCAATATTTTTATGATTAATCATTTCGATTGTAATAGGTTTTTTACTAGGTTTTTTCTTTATTCAAATGGCAGAAATAATTCCCAATTAATTTTTTCTAAAAACTTTTTTTATAAACATTTTTTTATCTTTTTTAAGAAAAAGTTTAATCAATAAATAATTTAAATTATTAGCTATTAATATGGTTGTTAAACCTAAAATTACTTTTAAAATAGAATATATTTCAGTAGTTTTACCAGGTCAAATAAGATCACCTATAGTTGCAAATACACCCGTTCTTTTTTTATCTTCATCATAAATTCAATCATTAATTCATAAACCACTAACATCATTTCTTTGTCCGGTGATTAACATTATTATGGCAACATAACTTCAAAATGACATTATAAAAATTCATGAGTATTTTAAATCATTTTTATTTAATTTACCTTTTTCGATAATTATGAATAACGAATGAATTAACATTATTAAATGACTTAAATAAAACATTCAACTGTTAAGTTTATCATTTTCGTTAGTGATAACGTATTTGATAAAGATATACTCTCATATTGATCCGTCTGGTTTTTGGAAAAAAATTCCTATCCCAATGACTATTCCTGATAAAATTCCCCAAGTTGCAACCCCAGGAGCAAACTTTAATCTTCAAGATTTTTTAAAAGAGAGAAAAATTAAAACCACCATGATCATCGGACAAATGTTTGTTAAAAATATGTTTGTAAACAAAAGGTCTTTAGCGTAAGTGTTTGGTTTTGCATTTATTGATTCAATGATAAAGGGAACGTAACGGCCACCTAAATAAATTGATAGTCATAATGTAAGAAAAATTTGCCAAAAATATTTTAACTTTATTAATTTTTTAATTTTTTTACTAAACGCTATTATTGATAAAAAAAGTCCAAAGTATATTGATGAAGAAATGATTACAATAATTTGTGAATTCACTATCATTTCCTTTCTAATTTTTTTAGTTTTTTAAATGTTAATATAATTTATTATATAAAATATATATAATTAATTTAAATTAAAGGAGTTTTATTATGTCATTAGGTTTAAGTATCGGATTAATAATTGGTGTTTCAGTTATTGTTGGATTAACTGCAGCAGCAATTACGTTTTGGTTAACAAAAAAATTATTTGAAAAGCAGCTAAGAGAAAATCCTCCGGTTAACGAAAAAATGATTAGAGCGATGTTTTTGCAAATGGGAAGAAAACCATCTGAAGCACAAATAAAAGCAGTTATGAGATCAATGAAAGCGGCAAAATAATAATTTTATAATAAAATTTAGAAAAATTTTATATAATGATGTGGGTTGCAATAGTGCTAAGGTCCACCTGATACCATTCCGAACTCAGTAGTTAAGCCTAGTTACGCCGACGATACCATTTGGGAAAATAGGAAGCAGCTTTTTTTATTAAAGATAATTCAAGTGTTGATGATCCATTATTAAAAAATTCAAATACTATCGATAGTTAGTAAGCAAAAATTTCTCAAGGTCAATTTAATAACCTTTGATCAATGGGGAACTAAAGAAAACTCCAAAGTTCTAAAAGCAAAACCAGATGGCACTAGTTGAAGTAATAATGGTGAAAAAATTATTAAATGATTTAACAATTATGGTTGGTTAAGGTTTAGTAATTTTCCAAGGTGAATTTAAAAACCTTTGAACAATGAGAAAAGATAAATCACCACAAACTAGTTAAAAACTTCAAATTCTTAAAATAAACAAAGCTAAAGATGGTTATGTAGGTTCATGACAATCTAAATAATTAATTTCAAACATTAAAATTAATAAATTTTTATACGGCAAAAAAACATGTTTGAAACACAAAAATAACAACTTTTAATAAAAGTTAACATTCTTTTAAAAACTACTAATAAAGGAATATTAAAAATTTTTATTGTTATTTTTTATTTATAAAAAAATAAAAAAAATTTAAATTTAATATAATGTAATAATATATATTTTAAATTTTTAATGCGAATTTAGTATGTATAGGAAAGAGATTTTATCATGAAAAAGAAAATTTTATATTCTATTGGATCCTTAGCAATAGCTTCAGTTTCTTCGTTGGTAGTTTTATCCTGTGCTAAAAGTAGCAGTTCAGACAATGCTGTTGATATTAATACAGATATAAAAAATTCAAATCCTGTTGATTTAAAAACACAAAAAGAATTAGTTAATTTCTTTAAAAACGAAAATAAAAATAACTTAAAAATAGATGCTGATGTAAAGATTGGTGGTAAAGCTGAATTAGATCAAGAAATTAAAAAGGCAATGAAAAACCAGTATAAACTTACTTCAAAACAAATATCTTATATTGAAATCGAAGAATCATATGGAGATTTTTCTAGTTTTAATATTGGAAACTTTAAAGAAATTAACATTGGTATTAAAGTTAACAACGAGAAAAAAGAAATTGTTAAATTAAAAGTTGGTCAATTTGCTAAAATGATTGATTTAAAAATTGATTTAAATGAAATAAAAAAGAAAGCTCTTGAAGCAAGAGAATTAAATATTCAAAATAATGCTACAAAAGAAGATTCTAATTATCTACAAGTGCCCGAAATGGCTGAAGATAAAAATATAATTGCTGTTTTAACAGATGTAAACGGAGATTATACAAGTAGTGATTTTGTTCAATATGCTAATTTTGGTGAATATAAAGCTGCTAAAGTAAAATATTCAATTGATCATAGTTCAACAGATCAAAGTATTGAAAATAACAAAAAAACTAGTAGAATGCTTTATAACAAGTCAATTAAAACACCAGTTTTAGTTTCTGTTAGAAAAAGTCAATATTTATGAAATTCAATTTCAGATGATAAAAAATTAAAAGATTCTTTTGATTATTTAAGACTGGCATTTAATTTAAGCACAAGAGAAATTCTTTTAAACGTTTGGGAAAATATTGAAGATTTTGCTTTAAAAAATATTAATGATAAAGCAAGCGGAATTCTTACGGAAATTAAAAGAATTACTAATTTAGAAAACACAATTAGAGAAAGTGATTATGAAAATATTTCTGCTTATAAAGAAGATTTAAACCAACAACAAAAAACTTCATTTAAAGAAATAATAGAAAAAATGATTAATCCTTTAATTGATCAATTGTCTACTGAAAATATTTCTTCAGTAAAAAAACTTATAAACGAATTAGGAAGCATTCCAACTTACATTAAAGATAAACATAACGAAATTGTTGAACATTTAGATTCTTTAAACGCTAGAGTTAAAAAATTTAAAATTCATAATTTAAAGTTTTATAAAGCTTGAAAAACTACTCGTTGAACATTAGATATTCCTATATATGATGATTCAAAAAAAGTAAGATATTCAAGATATTTAGTAGATGTTGTTTCAAATGTTCCAAAAATATTTGATACTTTACATTCTAAATACATTAATCCCTTAGCATATGCAATCGGGAAAACGTTTAAAAAAATTATTGAAGATAATCTTCATAACATGCCGCTTTCAAAAGAGTTATTAAATACAAGTTACTCAACATATGCTTTTGAAAAATTTGTTAATGATTTATTCAAAAAATTTAAAGATACTAAACCAACAAAAATAAATTCTTTAGATGATCCTAATGTAAATTATGATGGAACAATAATTAATTACACTAAAAAATTAATTACTAATTTCTTTATATTTAACAATAAGTTTATTGAAAATTTTGATAAATTTACCAACATTGATGAGCATAATAAAGAATGATATAACATTAAACTTAAAAATGATGCCATTGATGCTTATATGCCTGAAATTTGAGATTGAATTAAAACATGAGAAAATACTACTAATAAAACTTTTGTTGAATTAATGAAAGCAATTAAAGATGATTTAACTAATAACGTTAGCAAAAAACCTCTTTCAGTGATAAAACTTGAGATTGTTAACGGCGAAACAAACTTATATGTGAAAAAAATAAATTTAGTTTCTTTCTTTAAAAATTTACCAAATTCTTTATTTACTAGTAATGTAGATAGATGAGAAAATGAAAATAGTGTTGATGATTTAAAAGTTGAATATGAAAATCTTATTAATAATGAAATAAGCAAAGTTCACTTTTTAAATACAAGCATTAAAGGTTTTTGAGATAACTTTTTAAAACCAAAAATAAATGATGTTGAAACAAAAATAAAATCAATGCTTCCTTCAGTTCCTTTCATATGAACAGCATTTCAAAGACTCATTCATTCTGAAAGTATTTTAGAATTTGCAATTAAACAAGCTAAACCAGTTTTTGAGGAACTTTTACCAGTATTAAAAGATTTTGGAAATACTTTATTTAAAGTAATTAATGGCGAAGGTGGAATTTATGGTGGTGTTGATGTACATTATTTAAGTTCATTAATTTTAAGATTAGAAAGATTATACAATCAATATTATAATTTAGAACCCTCTGTTTTAGGATATAAGGTGCTTTCTATGTCAGATTATCTTCCTGATTTAACAAAAACGTTTAAATTAATAAACAAAGAATTTTTAAAATATTCTAAATGATTAGAACCAGTTAATGAAGCTTTTGCACCCATTAAAGATTAAATAATTCTTAAATTAAAATTAAAAAAACAAAATTACTTGTTTTTTTAATTTTGAAAAATAGAAAATTATAGTTTTATAAAAAAATTCAAAAAATAAAATAATATCTTAAATGTTATTATTAATTTTAAAATTTAAATATATAATTTTTTTATGAAAATATTAAATGGTAAAAAAGCAGCATTAGCAATTGAAAAAAAATTAAAAAACAAAGTTAAAAATTTTAACTTTAAACCTAAATTAATCATTGTTCAAGTAGGAGAAAATAAAGTATCTAAAAAATACATTAAAATTAAGTTAAAAAAAGCATTTGATATTGGTGTTGAAGCAACTCATTTAAAATATTCTAAAGATATTCCAGAAGATAAATTAATTCAAAAAATACAAAGTATTTCAAAAAAAGTAGATGGTTTAATAGTTCAATTACCACTTCCTAAAAGTTTTAATACACAAAAAATTTTAGATTCTATTCCCGTTAAAAAAGATGTTGATGGACTTAATAGTAAAAACTTTTTGATAACACCTGCTACTGCCAAAGGAGTTTTAGACTTACTTTCTTTTTATAACATTAAAGTTAAAAACAAAAACGTTTCAGTAGTTGGAGATTCTAACATAGTTGGTAAACCAATAGCAAATTTATGTAGAAAAAAAGGGGCAATTGTAAAAACTTATAACAAAACAACTGGTATTTTAGGAACCGAAACAGCAGATGTTTTAATTGTTGCAGCTGGCCAAAAAAATTTAATTAAAAAAGAAAATATTAAAAAAGGTGTAATCATTATTGATGTTGGTATTAACGTTTTAACAAATAAAAAAATAGTTGGCGATGTTGATCAAAATTCAGTTGGTAATTTACCCTCTGCAATTTCACCAGTTCCCGGTGGGGTTGGTCCGATGACCGTTATTTCTTTATTTACAAATTTAATAGATAATCTTAAATAATTATCACTTTAAGCTGTAGAGTGCTATAATTATTTAAATATGACACATAGACAAAAAGAAATATTAAAATTTTTGATTGAACTTTACATCGAAGAAGGTAAACCAGTAGGTTCAAAATACCTTATTAAAAAATATAATTTAGAACTTTCTTCAGCAACCATAAGACACGAATTAAACTGCTTAGAAAAAGAAAAAATGCTTGAAAAAGCTCATGTTTCAAGCGGAAGAATTCCTTCAATAAAGGGTTATAAATATTATGCTATTTATCAAGCTAATGAAAAAAACCATGATTTAACTTTAAAGTTAAAAAAAATATTTGCAAAAAGAAGTGTTTTGATTGATCAAACTTTAGATAAAGCCGCAAGTGCAATTTCTGATATTACTGATTTAACTTTAGTAACTTCATCTTCGAAAAAAAACGAGTTAATGAAATCAATTCAATTAACACCGATAAACGATTTTATGGGAACAATAGTTATTGTTACTTCTTCAGGAGAAGTTCATTCAAAGCTCATTGAATTTAATAAAAAAATCAAAATTAATGATGTTAGAATAGCGGTTAGAATTTTTAAAGAAAGACTTTTAGACACTAAACTTGTTGAACTTTCTACAAAAATTCAAGTTTTAACTCCAATACTTTCAAAACTAATCAAAAATTACGAAGAACTTATTAAAACGTTTGCACTAAAAATCTTTGATTTTCATTTTAAACACAAAAATAAAGTTTACGGAAACTCTGAACTTGTTAAAAAATACGAAATTAAAAGAGAAGATATAGCAAAAATAATAAATTTAATAGAAAATAAATCAGTTTGAGAATCAATTGAAGCAAACGAAGATGAGGACAACACTTTAAAAATTGATATAAGACCAAATAACACCTCTTTAATTTCTAAAAAAATAAACGTTAATAATGAAACTAAAGAAATTTCTATTGTTGGTTCTCACAGAATGAATTATTCTAAAGCTAAACAAGCAATCAATTTATTAGAAAAATTTTTTAAAAATAAAGGAGAAAAATAATGGACAAAATTAAAAAAGAAGCAACTAAAAAAATCCAAACTAAAAAAATCCAAACTAGAAAAAATTCTAAACCAAAAAAAGTTAGAACTAATTATAAAAAAGAATTAGAAAAAACTAAAAAACAACTTAAATTAGTTCAAGAACAAAGAAATAATATCGAAAAAGAAAATCAAAAAAATTTGTTTGAATTTCATGCTCTTGCAAAAACCTTTGAACTCAAAGCTAAAAAACAAATTGAAGAAAAACAAAAGCAAATCTTTCAAAAATTTAAAAAAGAACAAGAGCATATTAAAAAATATGGTTCTCAAAAGCTTCTTGAATCATTATTAGAACCACTTCTTAACATTGAATTAGCAATTAATAGCGGCAAAAAAGATAATCATGTTTCTAGTTATGTTAAAGGTTTTGAAATGCTTATTAACCAAATTTATCAAGAACTTGAAAATTTTGGAGTTAAAACAATTATTCCCAAAATTGGAGAAACTTTTAACCCCAAAGAACACCATATTTTAAGTTTTTCAGAAAAAAAAGGAAAAAAAAACACAATTTCTAAAATATTTAAAAAAGGCTTTAAACTCCATGATAGATTGCTTAAAGTAGCAGTTGTTGAAGTTTATAAATAAAAAAAATTAGCACTCATTTATAAAGAGTGCTATTTTTTTGTTATAATGATTTTGTAAAAAAAATAAAATGATAATAAAATAATTAAAAAAGGAGAATTAAAATGGCAAAAGAAATTATTTTAGGTATAGATCTTGGAACAACCAATTCAGTTGTTTCAATAATTGAAAACGGAAAACCAATTGTTTTAGAAAATCCGAACGGAAAAAGAACAACACCATCAGTTGTTTCCTTTAAAAACGACGAATTCATTATTGGTGAAGCAGCTAAAAGACAAACGGAAACAAACGAAAACACTGTTAGTTCTATTAAAAGGTTAATGGGAACAAAAGAAAAAATAGATTTAAATAATAAAAAATATTCACCAGAAGAAATTTCAGCAATGATTCTCGGGTATTTAAAAGATTATGCTGAAAAAAAAGCTGGTCAAAAAATATCAAAAGCTGTTATAACAGTTCCGGCATATTTTAACAACGCAGAACGTGAATCAACAAAAAACGCTGGTAAAATTGCCGGACTTAAAGTTGAAAGAATTATAAACGAACCAACAGCAGCAGCACTTGCGTACGGAATTGATAAAAAAGAAAAAGAAGAAAAAATTCTTGTTTATGATTTAGGCGGAGGAACATTTGACGTTTCAATTTTAGATTTAGCAGAGGGAACTTTTGAAGTTATTTCAACTTCGGGAGATAACAAGCTTGGAGGAGATGACTGGGACAACAGAATTGTTTCATGACTTCAAGACAAAATTAAAAACGAACATGGTGTTGATCTTAAAAATAATAAAATGGCAATTCAAAGACTTAAAGATTCTGCTGAAAAGGCAAAGATTGAGCTTTCTGAACAAATGAAAACAACAATTACATTACCGTTTTTAGCAATGACTAACAACGGACCATTAAACGTTGAATATTCATTAAACAGAAGCGAGTTTGAAAAAATGACTTCTGATTTACTCGAAAGAACAAAAGTACCAATTAACGACGCTTTAAAAGAAGCTAAATTTTTAGCATCAGAAATTAATCAGGTTTTATTAGTGGGTGGTTCAACAAGAATGCCAGCAATTCAATCAATGGTTGAATCAACCGTTGGTAAAAAAGCAAATAGATCAATTAATCCTGACGAAGTTGTAGCGCTTGGAGCTGCTATTCAAGGCGGAGTTCTTGCTGGTGATATTGATGATGTTTTATTACTTGATGTAACACCATTAACCCTAGGCATTGAAACAATGGGTGGAGTTTCTACACCACTTATTCCAAGAAACACAACAATTCCTACAACCAAAAGTCAAGTGTTTTCTACAGCAGCAGACAACCAACCAGAAGTTACAATTAACGTTCTACAAGGTGAAAGAACAATGTCAATTGATAACACTTCACTCGGAAGGTTTAACCTTGGAGGAATTGAAGCTGCACCAAAAGGTATTCCACAAATTGAAGTTTCATTTTCAATTGATGCTAACGGGATTTTAAAAGTAAAAGCAAAAGATAAAAAAACCAACAAAGAAAACACTATTACAATCGAAAACAACACTTCTTTAAGTGAAGAAGAAATCGAAAAAATGATTAAAGAAGCCGAAGCTAATAAAGAAAGCGATGCTAAGAAAAAAGAAGAAGTTGAAGTTATTGTGAGAACCGAGTCTTTAATTAACCAATTAGAAAAAGGTCTTAAAGATCAGAAAAATAAAATTGATAAAAAACAAAAAGAAGAAACCGAAAAACAAATTAAAGAATTAAAAGACCTTCTAGATAAAAAAGATGTTAAAACTTTAAAAACAAAGCTAGACCAAATTGACAAAATGGCTCAAGCATTTTCGCAAGCTCAAACAGGTCAAAATGCTAAATCTGATCCTAATAAAGACGGACCAGTTGAGGCAAAAGTAAAAGAAAAAAAATAATTTTACCAAATAAAAATACTGCATTAAGTGGTATTTTTTAATAATAATTTTTAAATATTAAACGTAAAAAAAGCAAAATTAGAATAAAATTATCATCATTTTTTAAAAATATTTTTAAATTTATTTTTGCATTTAAATAATGATTTAAAAACCTATATTAATGGTAAAAATAAAGATAAATTTTAAATTTTAAATTATTAAAAATATTTGTAAATTTGGTACTATAAAGAAGCAAAAATGATAAAAAAAATAAAATATGGTATAATTTTTTCAATAATAAAAATGTTTATAGCATTTTTTTATTTTTAAAAAGGAGAGGATAATGAATTTTTTAGATAATAATGTGTTTACTGACTTCATGGGTAGTGTAGATAATTTCATTGCAAAGTATTACATTTTAGTCGGTATTTTATTTATAGCATCAATATTTTTTATTTTTGTTTTAAAAGGTTTTCAGTGGAATTTTAAATCTATGTTTAACGTTTTTAGAACACCAGGCGTAAAAAAACGTAAGTGAAATTTAACAAATTTTAAAGCTTTATTTAGTAGACCAAAGAAAAAAGAAAAACAAAAAAAAGAGAAAAAAAAGGTTGGTATTTCAGGGTTTCAAGCTTTAATGGTTTCAACCGCATCAAGAATTGGTAACGGAAATATTGCAGGAGTTGCCGGAGCAATTGTTGTAGGCGGACCAGGTGCTTTATTTTGAATGTGATTTATGGCAATTTTAGCTATGGGAATAGCGTTTGTAGAAGGTGTTATGGCTCAATATTATAAAAGAAAAGATGGAAACACATTTTATGGAGGTGTGCCATTTTATATTGCTGGTAGAAGTGGTAAAAGGTTGTTAAAGATTTTTGCAATAATTTATTCTGTGGCTGCAATTTTTACTTTTGGATTATCATACGTTGGATTTCAGTCAAACGCAATTGCTTCAAGTTTTAATGATGTGGTTAGTCCGTTTTCAGGTTCACTTTCATTAGAAGGACATAAAAGTTGAATATTTAAATTAATTTCGGGAATAATACTAGCAGTATTATTACTTGTAATAACTATCAAGGGAATTAAATCAATCGGTAAATTTTCATCAATTGTAATGCCTTTAATGGGAATTTTTTACTTGTTAATTGCAGTTACAATTATTTTTATGAACATTACTGATACTTGAAAAGTTTGAACATTAATCTTTAGAAATGCTTTTGGAGTTAAAGAATTTTTTGCAGGAACAGGTGGTTTTATAATCGCAAAAGCTATTCAACAAGGATTTGCTAGAGGTGTATTTTCAAATGAAGCAGGAATTGGTTCTGCATCATTTGCTGCTGCTTCTTCTAATTCAAAGCACCCAGTTCAACAAGGATTATTACAATCATTATCTACATTTTTAGACACTATTATTATTTGTACAGCAACAGGTTTTATCATTTTATATTCAGGATTTATTGAGAAACCAGGAGTTTTAGAACAGTATGATCCTGATAAAGGTGGAAAAAATCCTGTCGTTTTAGTTCAAGAATCAATTTCGGCTGAATTTGGCGGCGAAGCTGCTAAATGGTTTGTGTTTATTTCTTTATTTTTATTTGGTTTAACAACGGTAATCGGACTTTATTATTATTCAGAAAGTTCCCTAAAATTTATTACCAAAAAGAAAATTTTTCAACATTTTCTTAAAGCTTTGATGATTGGATTCATCATTCTTTCAGCTGTTTTAAATGCCAATATTGTTTGAAGCATTGTAGCAGTTTTAACCCCAATACTTGTCTCAATTAATGTTTCATTTTTATTTTTACACACCAAAAAAATCAAGTTTTTACTTAAAGATTATAGAGATTATTCAAAAGGAATTAAAAATCAAGTAGAAGATTATAAAGTTCTTGTGGAAAAACAAAATCCAGTTAAATTTACTTTCCCGTACGAAAAAGATTTATTAAAAAAAGAAATAATCAAAGAAATTCCAATCAAAAAAACATTAAGTAAAAGCAAGCCGAATGATATAAACAAAAAAATTAAAAAATAAAAGAATTAATAATTGCTTAATGTTATAATCTTTCATGTTAAATAATGAGGAAAAAATGAAAAATAATTTATATATAATTGGTAATTGAAAAATGAATAAAACACCTTTAGAAACTGAATTTTTTATGAAAAAGTTTAATAAATTATTGCAAAAAAATAAAGCAAAAATAAAACCAAATGTTCACTATGGCATTGCCGCACCATATGTAAGTTTAGAAACATTAAATAAGAATGCTATTAACTGTTTGGTTGTAGCACAAAATGTTAACGAAAACAAAAGTGGTGCATACACTGGAGAATTGTCAATCAAAATGATTAAATCAGTTGGAGCAAACGCGGTTATTTTAGGTCATTCTGAAAGAAGAAAAATGTTTAATGAAACTTCCGAAAAAGTTGCCAAAAAAGCAATTGAAGCTATTAAAAACAAAATTACACCAATTATTGCTTTTGGTGAAACACTAGAAGAATATGAAAATAACAAAACAAAACAAGTAATTCAAAAAATGGTTAACGAATCTACTAGGGGCGTTGATCTTTCAAAAGTTATTTTAGCTTATGAACCAATTTGAGCAATCGGAACTGGTAAAACAGCTTCAGCTAAAGACGCACAAAAAGTGTGTAAATTTGTTAGAGAAATTACTGATAAAAACGTAATAATTCAATACGGCGGTTCAGTAAAACCAGAAAATATTTGAGAATTAATGAATCAAAAAGACATTAACGGAGCACTTGTAGGTAATGCTTCACTTGATCCAGAATCATTTGTCAAACTACTTACTTTGAATAAATAAAGGAAAAAAATGAAAAAACCGATTGTTTTGTGTGTTATTGATGGACTTGGTTTAAGAAAAGAAATTCAGGGAAATGCTTATTTACAAGCAAAAACTCCCTTTTTAGATAAAATGCTTTTAGAATATCCAAATGCAATATTAAAAGCTTCGGGAAAAGCTGTTGGACTTCCTGAAGGTCAAATTGGTAATTCGGAAGTGGGACATCTTAATATCGGAGCAGGTGAAACTGTTTATACAGGTTTATCATTAATTCAAAATGCAATTGATAAAGGAACTTTTGCAAATAATCAAGCATTTTTAGAAGCAATTAAATTTGCTAAAAAAAATAACGGAACTATTCAAATTGCAGGTCTTCTTTCTCCGGGCGGGGTTCATTCTTTAGATAATCATTTATTTCTTTTATTAAAAACTTTTTATGAAAAAAATGTCAAAAAAGTAACCGTTCATGTTTTTGGCGACGGAAGAGATGTTAGTCCTAGAAGCATTAAACCCTCACTTGAAAAATTAGTAAAATGTTTAGAAAAATATAATTATGACTTAGGTTCAATTGGCGGAAGATTATACGGAATGGATAGAGACAAAAATTTTGATAAAACAGAAGTTGCTTTTAATGCCATTCAAGGAAAATGTAAAAAAACTTTTGATAATGTATTTTCCTATTTAAAAAACCAGTACGAAAAACAAAATAACAATGATGAATTTTTAGATGTTGCAATTAATTCTTCAAAAAAAGTTAATTTTTTTAAAGAAGGAGATCCGTTCATTTTTTTTAATTTTAGACCAGATAGAGCAAGACAACTTTCGCACTTAATCATTGGTTCAAACGAATATAACTTTATACCTAAAAATAAAATAAATAACACTTTTTTAGTAACGATGATGAAATATGAAGGAATTGATAGAGCAGTTATTGCTTTTGGTTCACAAAAAATTAAAAATACAATCGGAAGTGTGATTTCTAATTTTGGGTTAAAACAACTTAGAATAGCTGAAACCCAAAAATATGCTCACGTAACATTTTTTATGGACGGTGGCGAAGACATTATTTATAAAAATTCTCAAAGAATTATGATTGATTCAATAAAAGTTGATAATTTTGCTAATGCACCTTTAATGTCTGCAACTGCAATTACTGATAAATTAATTAGTGTTTTAAATGATTATGATTTTGTTATAATGAATTATGCAAATCCTGATATGGTAGGTCATACAGGAAACCTTGAGGCAACCAAAATTGCTGTTTCTCATTTAGATAAAGAATTATCCAAACTTAAAGACGCAGTTGATCTTCTCGGCGGAACTTTATTTATTACGGCTGATCACGGAAATGCTGAAATAACTGAAGATGAAAACGGTAAACCAGCAACCAAGCACACAACTTCTAACGTATTTTTAATTACTACAGACAAAAATTTAAAATTAAAAAACGGTTCTCTTTCAAACGTTACACCAACAATTTTAGATTACATGAAAATTAAAAAACCAAGCACCATGGTTAAAAAATCACTCTTAATTAAGTAGAAAGGATTTAAAATGGATTGACTTAAACAGTTTGATGTTTTTGTTCAAGGTTTAATAATAGTCTCAATGATTATTCCAACTTTATTTTTATCATTAATAATTGTTTACTTTATTAACATTAATTTTTTAAAAAAGAACATTAAACAAATTTATGGTTTTACTTCTGGTTTTTTAATAATTACCGCAATAGTTGGTTTGTTTGTAACCGGCGGAAGAGACTCGTTATTTAGATCTTTAGAATATTTTCAAGCAAAACAAGAGCATAATGATGTTTCAATAGATCATGAACATAGTCTTTCTTTTAGTAATTCTTTAATTGTAATGTCTGTCTTTTTATCAGGAATAATCATTGGAACATTTTTAGGTTTCATGATCAAAAAATACTCTTTAAAAATTAATCATAGTCATTCCGTTGAACAAGAAAAACACACCAAAAACCATTTAACTAAAGGACACTCACACATCTTAGATACAAGAGCTGAGATAATTGATGAATTCAAAAAAGACAAAAAAGCTTTTATTTACATGATATTAACCCATAGAATGCCAGCAGGTTTAACGATTGGTTTTTTAATTATTAATTTAAATAATGGTGGTGAATTTGCTAGTTCAATTCTTTTTGCTTTTATATTGCACATTATTCCTGAAATTGTGATAACTTATATTGCAAAATTAAAAACTAAATCAAACCGTAAAAATTCACTTAAATTTGCGTTTTTAACTCAACTTATCATTATTCCCTTTATTTTTATAGCAATTTCAATTGGTCATTTTGGTCATCTTTATGATTTTCAAAACCACGAAAAACTATTTTGAATATTACCGCTATTTTTAATTATAAGCGGGATTTTAATGATTTGAGCTTCAATATTTGAACTTGGTCCTGCATTTGTGCACGTCGAAAACACAAAAGAAACTTATAAATTAATTTTATCTTTTGTTATTGGTCTTACAACGTCAATGTTAATTCAAATAATTCACGTTCATTAAAAAATACACAAATGTAAACATGATATTTTTAATTCATAAAAAAATTTATTAAAATTATTAATTTAAAAATTTTGGTTTCTCATAAATGTTTTTTAATATAATAATTTCATAAAATAAAAAATTCTTAAAAAAGATAACTTTTTTAGTGAAAAACCTGGAGATTATTTTGAATTACTTTAAAAACAAAACACTTGGTTCAGTTGAATCTTTTACTGGTGGACTTTTTGCCGAGAGAATCACCGCTAAAAAAGGTGCTTCAGCATTTTTTAAAGGTTCACTAATTACGTATTCAAACGAAATCAAGAAAAAATTTGGTATTTTAAGCAATAAAGGTGTTATTAACAAGAACACTGCACTTTTAATGGCTAAAAAAGGAAAAGCAATTTTAAACGTTGATGTTTGTGTTGCTTTTACAGGTAATGCAGGTCCAAAAACACTCGAAAATAAACCGGTTGGTCTTGTTTATGTTGCAATAAATAATAAAGTGTACGAAAAACATTTTAAAGGTTCAAGAATAAGCATTAGAAAACAATCTGTTAAATTTGTTATCGAAAAATTAACTAAACTTTAATTTTCTTACATTTATATTTGAGGGATAAAAAATGCAAATACAAAAAACGAAAATAATATTAAAGAAGCTATTAGTAAAATAGAAACAAAATTTGGCAAAGAAGCAATTATGATTCTTGGAAAAAGCAAAATGTTTGATGTTGAAACCTTTCCGTCTGGTTCATTTGTAATTGATAAACTTTTAGGAATAAACGGTTATCCAAGAGGAAGAATAATAGAGGTTTACGGACCAGAGTCTTCTGGTAAAACAACTGTTGCGTTGCACGCAATTGCCGAAGTTCAAAAAACAGGTGGTACGGCTGCTTTTATTGACGCAGAACATTCAATTGATCCTAATTATGCAAAAAAATTAGGAGTGGATACAAATAATTTAATTTTGTCTCAACCAAGTTCTGGAGAACAAGCTTTAGAAATAGTAAACACGTTAGTAAAATCTAACGCAATTGATTTAATAATTATTGATTCAGTAGCAGCGCTTGTTCCAGAAGCCGAACTTAACGGTGATATGAACGAACAAACAATGGGAGCACAAGCAAGACTAATGTCTAAAGCATTAAGAAAAATTACCGCTTCATTAAACAAAACTAAGACAACAATTATTTTTATCAACCAAATAAGAGAAAAAATTGGGGTTATGTTTGGTAATCCGGAAGTTACGCCCGGTGGTAGAGCACTTAAATTTTCTGCTTCAATTAGAATGGAAGTAAGAAGGGTTTCTTCAATTGCAAACGGCAAAGATATTTCGGGTAATAACATCAGAATTAAAATTGTTAAAAATAAACTTTCTGCACCTTTTAAAACAGGACTTACCGAAATAGTTTTTTCGGAAGGAATTTCTAGAGAAGGTGAATTAATTGAATTTGCTCAAGAAAAAAACATAATTTTAAAAAACGGAGCATGATATAAATATCAAAACAAAAACATTGCTCAAGGAAAACAAAACTTTAAAAATTTATTAAAAGAAAACAAAAATTTATTTGAAGAAATAAAAAATAAAACTTTTGAAAAAACAAAAAAATAAAATTTTACATTTATAATTCTACTGCAACGAAAATACACAAGAAAGAGATGTAAATGAAAATATTGTTTATTGGTGACATATTTGGCGAATCTGCAATTAAAGCTCTTGAAAAACATTTATCAAAATTTATTAATTCAAATAAAATTGATTTTGTTATTGCCCAAGGAGAGAATGTTTCAGATCGAAAAGGATTAATTAAAAAAGATTACGATAGACTTAAAAAATGCGGAATCAATGTTTTTACCATGGGAAACCACGTTTGAGCAAAAAAAGAAATTGCAAAAATAATTGACAAAGAAGATGTCATAAGACCATACAACATTAATAAGGGTTATCCCGGAAGGGGAACAAACATTTTTAGTGTTAAAGGTAAAAAGATTAGAGTCACTTCTTTATTAGGGTATGAATTTAATGATTTAACAACTGGTTGAAAAGAAAAAAGAGCCAATAATTTTTTTGATAGTTTTGATAAAATTCATAAAAAAAATAATGCAGATTTTCACATTATTGACTTTCACGGTGAAGTTACAAGTGAAAAAAATGTTTTTGGAATATACGTTGATGGAAAAGTTAGCGCTTTACTCGGAACTCATACACACGTTCAAACTTCAGATGCAAAAATTCTTCCCAAAGGAACAGCATACATTACAGATGTTGGTTCAACGTGCGCAATTAATTCTGCAATAGGAGCTGATTATGAGAGCGTATACCAGAAAATGAGGTACAATAAATTTATCAAATTTAAGGTTTCTAAAAACCCAATTGAAATGAATGCAGTAATTTTAAAATTTAACAAAAAAAATAACGAAATAATTACAATTAAAAAATCCTTAAGATAATCTTTTTTATTCGTTAATAAAAATAAGAAAAAAACTATGATTTTTTTTATTTTTTTTGTTAAAATAAAAAGGTCATAAAAATGTTTTTTTGACAAAATTATAGTTCTTTGAAAACTGAATATATATAAATCATGAATGTCAATTTTTTTGAGAGTTTGATCCTGGCTCAGGATGAACGCTGGCTGTGTGCCTAATACATGCATGTCGAACGAAGCACTTGTGCTTAGTGGCAAATGGGTGAGTAACACGTACTTAATCTACCTTTAAGATTGGAATAACATTTGGAAACAACTGCTAATACCAAATATGTAATCATTTCGCATGAATTGATTATAAAAGAAGCGTTTGCTTCGCTTAACGATGAGAGTGCGTTACATTAGATTGTTGGTAAGGTAATGGCTTACCAAGTCAATGATGTATAGCGGGGTCGAGAGGCTGAACCGCCACACTGGGACTGAGATACGGCCCAGACTCCTACGGGAGGCAGCAGTAGGGAATATTCCACAATGAACGAAAGTTTGATGGAGCGACACAGTGTGCAGGATGACGGTCTTAGGATTGTAAACTGCTGTTATAAGAGAAGAACAAGCTTGATAGGAAATGATCAAGCCCTGACGGTACCTTATCAGAAAGCACCGGCAAACTATGTGCCAGCAGCCGCGGTAATACATAGGGTGCAAGCGTTATCCGGATTTATTGGGCGTAAAGCGTTCGTAGGAGGTTTATTAAGTCTAGAGTTAAAGACTGGGGCTCAATCCCAGCACGCTTTGGATACTGGTAAACTAAGAGTTATAGAGAGATTAGCGGAACTCCATGTGAAGCGGTGGAATGCGTAGATATATGGAAGAACACCAATGGCGAAGGCAGCTAATTGGCTATATACTGACTTTGAGGAACGAAAGCGTGGGTAGCAAACAGGATTAGATACCCTGGTAGTCCACGCTGTAAACGATGATCGTTAGCCGGTGGAATAATTCACTGGCGCAGCTAACGCGTTAAACGATCCGCCTGAGTAGTATGCTCGCAAGAGTGAAACTTAAAGGAATTGACGGGGACCCGCACAAGCGGTGGAGCATGTGGTTTAATTTGAAGATACGCAAAGAACCTTACCCATTTTTGACATCTTCTGCAAAGCTATAGAGATATAGTTGAGATTAACAGAATGACAGATGGTGCATGGTTGTCGTCAGCTCGTGTCGTGAGATGTTAGGTTAAGTCCTGCAACGAGCGCAACCCCTATCATTAGTTACTAATATTAAGTTAAGGACTCTAATGAGACTGCCTGGGTAATCAGGAGGAAGGTGGGGATGACGTCAAATCATCATGCCTCTTACAGATGGGGCTACACACGTGCTACAATGGACAGCACAAAATGAAGCAATATGGCAACATGGAGCAAATCAATAAAACTGTTCTCAGTTCGGATTGGAGTCTGCAACTCGACTCCATGAAGTCGGAATCGCTAGTAATCATAGGTCAGCAATACTATGGTGAATACGTTCTCGGGTCTTGTACACACCGCCCGTCACACCACGGGAGCTGATAATACCCGAAGCTGGTTAGTTAACTTTGGATGCTACTATCTAAGGTAGGATTAGTAACTGGGGTGAAGTCGTAACAAGGTATCCCTACGAGAACGTGGGGATGGATCACCTCCTTTCTACGGAGTACATTTTCAATTTTTAAATTGAAAAAAATAGTCTTAAAATCTTATTGAATTTTAATTAATCTAATAAGTGGTTCATGAAGTGTTTAGACTAGAACTAATATATATTCAGTTTTGAGGGTGCTATACTCTCAAAATAGTTCTTTGAAAACTGAATAATAACATTAATATAATGAAAAGACATTGTTAATCCTAACAAGATCTTTTTGTCTAAAATAATGTTCACAACCATAGATATACTCGTTAATAAAAAAATTTTTATTAACATTTTTTTACTAAATAGGTAAAAAATTACTCATATTTAAAATAACAAAAAATTGTAAATGCTAAAAGTTTAAATAATTAAGAGCTTTAGGTGAATGCCTTGGTTCTGGAAGACGATGAAGGACGCGATTACCTGCGATAAGCCTCGCATAGTTGGATATACACTGTGACGCGGGGGTTTCCAAATGGGGCAACCCGACTAGATTAATCTTTAGTCACTATATACTTAATACATAGGTATATTAGAGTAAAACCTAGTGAATTGAAACATCTTAGTAACTAGAGGAAAAGAAAATAATAATGATTTTGTGAGTAGCGGCGAGCGAAAATGAAAGAGCCTAAACCATCATTTTGATGGGGTTGTAGGACAGACTATATGGAGTTATAAAAATTATTTATAGAAGAATAAGTTGGGAAGCTTAACTAAAAAAGGTGATAGTCCTGTAATCGAAATAAATAATTCTCCTGGCTGCATCCTGAGTAAGGCGAGGCACGTGAAACCTTGTCTGAATCTACCGAGACCACTCGGTAAGGCTAAATACTAACCAGAAACCGATAGCGAACTAGTACCGTGAGGGAAAGGTGAAAAGAACCCCGGAAGGGGAGTGAAATAGATTTTGAAACCTATTGCTTACAATTAGTCAAAGCCCGTTAATGGGTGATGGCGTACATCTTGCAGGATGGGCCGGCGAGTTATGTTATTGTGCAAGGCTAAGCAGATAAAAGTGGAGCCGTAGAGAAATCGAGTCTTAACAGGGCGTTTAGTACAATAATGTAGACCCGAAACAAGGTGATCTATCCATGGGCAGGTTGAAGCAGCAGTAACATGTTGTGGAGGACCGAACCAGGGTACGCTAAAAAGTGCTTGGATGACTTGTGGATAGTGGTGAAATTCTAATCGAACCTTGAGATAGCTGGTTCTCCCCGAAATAGTTTTAGGACTAGCGTTTAAGTTTAAATAGTGGGGGTAGAGCACTGAATGTGGAATGGCGTTGTCTAAACGTACTGACTATAATCAAACTCCGAATACCATTATGTATACTTGAGCAGTCGGACTGTGGATGATAAGACCCATAGTCGCGAGGGAAACAACCCAGATCGTCAGTTAAGGTCCCAAAATTATGCTAAGTGAGAAAGGTTGTTGAATCTCTAAAACAGCTAGTATGTTGGCTTAGAAGCAGCCATCATTTAAAGAGTGCGTAACAGCTCACTAGTCAAGAGGTTCTGCGCCGAAAATTTACCGGGACTAAGCATAATACCAAAACTACGGATACTTATGTATGTTAGGGGAGCGTTTTTAGTGCAATGAAGTTAGACTGTGAAGACTAGTGGAGTGCTAAAAAGTGAGAATGCCGGTATGAGTAACGATTCAAAGTGAGAATCTTTGACGCCTATTGGGTAAGGTTTCCTGGGCAAGGTTCGTCCACCCAGGGTTAGTCAGGACCTAAGACGAGGCTGAAAAGCGTAGTCGATGGACAACTGGTTCATATTCCAGTACTTCTTCAAATGTGATGGAATGACGAAGAGTGATAGCATTACCACTTATTGGATTGTGGGGTAAATATTTAATGGGTATAATAGGAAAATCCGTTATACTAACCACGAGATATGATACATAGTGAAAGCTTCGGCAATTAGCGAATTATGTGATTTACACTTCCAAGAAAAATTTCTAACTGTAATTTGAATGAACCTGTACCGAGAACGAACACACGTACCCAAGATGAGTATTCTAAGGCGAGCGAGATAACTATTGTTAAGGAACTCTGCAAAATGATCCCGTACGTTAGCAATAAGGGATGCTCACTTTTTGTGAGCCGCAGGAATCGATGGGGGCGACTGTTTATCAAAAACATAACTCTCTGCTAAATCGCAAGATGATGTATAGAGGGTGACACCTGCCCAGTGCCAGAAGGTTAAGTTAAGTTGTTAGAATTTATTCAAAGCAATAATATGAAGCCCTGGTGAACGGCGGCCGTAACTATAACGGTCCTAAGGTAGCGAAATTCCTTGTCACTTAATTGGTGACCTGCACGAAAGGTGTAACGATCTCCATGCTGTCTCAACAATAGACTCGGTGAAATTATGGTGGCTGTGAGAACGCAGTCTACCCGCAGCAAGACGAAAAGACCCCGTGGAGCTTTACTATAACTTCGTATTGGGATTTGATTAAACATGTGTAGGATAGGTGGGAGACTTTGAAGTTGAAACGCTAGTTTTGATGGAGTCATCCTTGAAATACCACCCTTGTTTAATTGAATCTCTAACCTACATCCGTTATCCGGATGAGAAACAGTGCGTGGTGGGTAGTTTGACTGGGGCGGTCGCCTCCTAAAAAGTAACGGAGGCGTTCAAGGGGGGTTCATTCAATACGGTCAGAAACTGTATGTAGAGCATAAAGGTAAAAGTGAGCTTAACTGTGAGACTTACAAGTCGAACAGGTGCGAAAGCAGGACTTAGTGATCCGGCGGTTCCAAGTGGAAGGGCCGTCGCTCAACGGATAAAAGCTACCCCGGGGATAACAGGCTAATCACTCCCAAGAGATCACATCGACGGAGTGGTTTGGTACCTCGATGTCGGCTCATCGCATCCTGGAGCTGGAGTCGGTTCCAAGGGTTTGGCTGTTCGCCAATTAAAGCGGAACGTGAGCTGGGTTCAGAACGTCGTGAGACAGTTCGGTCCCTATCTGCTGTGGGCGTTGGAATGTTGAAGAAAGTTGACCTTAGTACGAGAGGACCGGGTTGAACATACCACTGGTGCTCCAGTTGTCTCGCCAGAGGCATAGCTGGGTAGCTAAGTATGGAAAGGATAACTGCTGAAGGCATCTAAGCAGGAAGCCTCTTCTGAGATGAACATTCCCTTGAGATTCCTTATAGACTATGAGGTTGATAGGTTGGAAGTGTAAGTGTGGTGACATATTGAGCTGACCAATACTAATAATTGATAGATTTAAACTCAAATATTTATGGTTAAAAACAAGTTATTATTCAGTTTTGAGAGAATTATTAAAAAATTAAATATTTTATATGTAAAGCACTTATGCTTTACATATTTTGTTTTTTTATGTTAAAATTAATAATATTAAAATTATTAAGGAGAAAAATGGTAAAAATTAGGTTAAAAAGAATTGGTTCAAAGTTTAATGCTTATTACAGAATAGTTGTAGCAGATGCAAGAGCACCAAGAGACGGAAGATTCATTGAAGAAATTGGTACGTATAACCCTCATAAAAAATTTATTAACATTCAAGAAGAAAGTTGAAAGAATTGGTTAAGTAAAGGAGCAATTCCCACACAAACAACAAAAAATTTGTTTAAAGAATATGAAATTGCAAAAACTAAAGGTGATTTTAAAAACGGTTTAATTACTTTAATTAAAAAACCCAAAAAACGTAAATCTAAAAAAGAATTAAAAAATAAAGATCTTGAAGATAATAAAATTAAAGAAGTTGAAGTCAAAACAAAACCAACTATCGAAAATAAAGAAAAACTTTCTAAATAATGAAAATAAATTTTTTAACATTATTCCCCAATTACTATAAACCATTTCAAGAAGAATCAATTATTAAAAACGCGATTAAAAAAAACATTTTAAAAGTTAACGTTGTTGATTTTAGAAAATTTGCAAATAATAAAAATAATAAAGTTGATGATGTTGTTTATGGCGGTGGTAAAGGAATGCTGCTAATGGTTGAACCAATTGACAGAGCACTTCAAAAAACTAAAGGTAAAAAAATATTGCTCTCACCACAAGGAAAATTATTTTCCCAAGAAAAAGCACTAAAATTTTCCCAAGAAAAAGAAATAACTTTTATTGCTGGACGTTATGAAGGGTTTGACGAAAGAGTTAGAAACCTTGTTGATGAAGAAATTTCAATTGGTGATTATGTTTTAACTGGTGGTGAATTACCTTCGATGGTAATAGCAGATTCAATCGTTAGGTTATTACCAGGAGTTATTAAAACTGAATCACACGAAAATGATTCGTTTCAAAACAACCTTCTTGATTATCCGCAGTATACAAAACCACGAGAGTATAAAAACATGAAAGTTCCAAAAGTTTTATTAAGCGGAAACCATGCCGAGATTAATAAGTGAAGAAAAGAAAAACAAATTCAAAAAACAAAACTAATTAGACCAGATTTATTAAAAAGAGGTAAAAATGAAAAATAAAATAATTGAAAACATTGAATCTAAACAGTTAAACAAAAATTTAATTGATTTTAAAATTGGCCAAAACGTTAAAGTTTATGTCCGGGTTAAAGAGGGTAAAAAAGAGCGTATTCAGATTTTTGAAGGTCTTATTATCGCAACAAAAAATTCGGGTGTCAGAAAAACCTTTACGGTTAGAAAAATTTCTTACGGAATTGGAGTTGAAAGAACGTTTTTAGTTAATTCTCCACTTATAGCTAAAATTGAAATTATAAGAACAAACAAAATTAGAAAATCAAAACTTTATTACATGAGAAACAGAAAAGGAAAGTCAGCAAGGCTCAAAGAAGTTGTTAAAGTTAAAAAATAATTAAAATAAAAATCTAAACCTTTTAACAAGTTTAGATTTTTTTTATATATCTAATTAGGAGGATTAAATGAGATTTAACACCTTAAAGAAAATTAAAAAAATAAGTTTATTTATTAGCTTAATTAGTATTGTTGGTGGTTCTATTTTAGTTCCGGTTATTTATCATAAAAAAAATAAAGAACAAAATAAAGTCAAGGAAAAAGTAAAACCAGCCAAAGAAATTAAAATCAATAATTTTAAAAATAAGTTTTTAAAAAATGAAAAAGAAATTTTTAGGATTATGAATGATATTGCGACAAATCAAAAAAAATGAAACCATCTTAAAAAAATTATTATTGAAAACATTGGTTTTGAAAAGGATAATTTTTCTTCTTCAAAAATTAACGTTAATAAATTAAACCAAAATTATATAATTAACAATTTTGAAGGAATTAGAAACATTTTATATGTCATCGATAAATGAGAAACTAGTGATGGAAAAATTAAAATTTTTGGTCATCTCAAAAAAGATGATTTAAAAGTTATGATTCAACCATTTTTAGTTAGTAATTTTTTAACAAAAAAACAAGAAAATTTTAAAAAGATTAATTTATTAAATCAAAACTGAATTAAAAGCGTTTTTAGCGTGGATCAAAGTATAGAAAATTATTCAATAATTACAAAAGAAAAAATAAAAAACCTTATTTCTCTTAGTTTAGAAAGTCAAAATATACTAGATGTAAAAATCAAAATAGAAAATTTTAACATCAATAAAAAAGAAGGTAAATTAAGTTTTGATGTTGATGTTTATTATCTTGACAAAGAACATAAAACAATTAATGTAGTTTATGAAAAACTTGAAAAAGACATTACTCATGAAATAAAAGAAATTAACGCCGATTTTTTAGAAAAAAAGGTTTTTAAATTTTTAGAAAATAATCAACGTAAAGATTATGAAACTGTTAATTTTAAAAATTTTGAAAACACTATTAAAAAAATTAAATTGATTAAAGAAAATAATATAAACGTTTCTATTAATAATAAAATTTTTGACTCTTTAAAGAACCATGTTAGTTTTAATGTTTATTTTTTCAAAAAAGGTTATAAAACTCATGTTGTAAAAATGTTTTACGAAAATATTTTTTTCAAAAAAGCTTCTCAAGATTTTATCGAAAAGATTAAAGTTGGAATAAAAAAAATTGATAAAGTTAATTTAGTTGATGGAATGGATACATGAATAAATTTTAATTTTTATTTACCAAGTTGAATTGACATTAATCGTTACATTAGAACTAATCATCCGGGCTGACGTCTTTTAGATATTTCACTTCGTAAAAACCGTAGTTTTAACACATATGAGTATAGGTTAGAACTTCGTCATAGAGAATATAAACGTCTTATATTACCAATTGTATATAAAAATAACTATTTTATTGAACTTGAAGATAGTCAATGGGAACCATTTTCAGAATATTTTAAAACACTAAGAGTTAAACGTGTTACTAATAAAATTATCAAAGAGTTTTTAGCTTCTAAATACAATCCCTTAAATAAGTTAAATAATTAAAATAAAATACATTTTCAAAGTGTATTTTATTTTTTATTAATATGTATTTTTAATAACAAAATTTTTAATTATTATGAAGAAGCTTTTCAAACTTTGAATTCTCTTTTTATATTAATAGATCCAACACTAAATGTTACAATAACTTTAGTAGGATTTGTTTCATCTAGACTTATTGAATCAACATCATTTGGAATTGAAATTCAATTTTTATTAGTTCCGACATTGTAAAAAATATCATTTTTAATAGCTGTTTGAATTTCGTTATTATCATTTAGAGAAACTCGATTACTAATTTCCATTTTAAAACCTCCAAAAGAAACATAATAATTTCTTATTGAATTTTCAACACCATTACGTCCTGTTAATTTTAGTTTTACTCTAAATCCTAACACTTCTTTGTTTACTAAACCTTTTGAAACAACTAATGTAATATCAACTCCTGCAGCTGTAAGTGTTGTTGTTTCACCTTTAACTTCTAAAGATAAACCATCTGGAAGATCAGTCGGGAAATTATTTAGATTTACTATTGCACTTCTAATAAGATCTTTATGGTCGTTAACAGTTCCGCTTGAAACTTCAAAAATTGTTAGTTCTTTCTCTCCTAATGCATTTAATTTTAAAATAAATTCATCAACTACTCTTTCATTATCAAGTTCAAATTGAGTTTTTGTTCTTAGAACTTTTCAATCGCTAATTTCTACCGAAGCAGTTCCTTTTGAAAGCATTATTATAAATCCGATTCCGTTTCCGGTATCAACAATATTTTCGTTATTATCATCAGCTTTTACTTCAATTGTTGCCCCGTCTAAATTATCTTCAATTATTACTTTAAGCTCTTCAACAATTTTAGCAGCAACTCCACTTGCTCCAACTTTTGCTTCCTCATTTTGAATTGTTACAACTTTTTGACCTTCATCATCAAGAATTTTTTTAACACTATTAATTGAAGCAGTATCTAGTTCAAACTGAGTTTTTATTCTTAGAACTTTTCAATTGCTAATTTCTACTTCTTGAGCAGTTCCTTTTGAAAGCGTTATTATAAATCCTGTTCCAAGACCAGTTTCAACAATATCTCCATCAGTAGCATCAGCTTTTACTTCAATTGTTACTCCCGCTAAATTACTTGGTCCGATTGCTTTTTCAAGCTCTTCAACAATTTTAGCAGCAACTCCACTTGCTTCAACTTTTGCTTCCTCATTTTGAATTGTTACAACTTTTTGACCTTCATCATCAAGAATTTTTTTAACACTATTAATTGAAGCAGTATTTAGTTCAAACTGAGTTTTTGTTCTTAGAACTTTTCAATCAGTAATATCTGATGATTGAACAGTTCCTTTTGAAAGCGTTATTTTAAATCCTGTTCCAAGACCAGTTTCAACAATATCTCCATCAGTAGCATCAGCTTTTACTTCAATTGTTACTCCCGCTAAATTACTTGGTCCGATTGCTTTTTCAAGCTCTTCAACAATTTTAGCAGCAACTCCACTTGCTCCAACTTTTGCTTCCTCATTTTGAATTGTTACAACTTTTTGACCTTCATCATCAAGAATTTTTTTAACACTATTAATTGAAGCAGTATCTAGTTCAATTGTTGTTTTTGTTCTTAGAACTTTTCAATTGCTAATTTCTACTTCTTGAGCACTTCCTTTTGAAAGCGTTATTATAAATCCTGTTCCAAGACCAGTTTCAACAATATCTCCATCAATGGCATCAGCTTTTACTTCAATTGTTACTCCCGCTAAATTACTTGGTCCGATTGCTTTTTCAATCTCTTCAACAATTTTAGCAGCAACTCCACTTGCTTCAACTTTTGCTTGAGCACTTTCAATTGTTACAAGTTTTTGACCTTCATCATCAAGAATTTTTTTAACACTATTAATTGAAGTAGTATCTAGTTCAACTGTTGTTTTTGTTCTTGTAACTTTTCAATCAATAATATCTGATGATTGAATAGTTCCTTTTGAAAGTATTATTATAAAGCCAATTCCTGGTTCAGCATTAGGAATATTTGCGTTTGTAGTATCAGCTTTTACACTAATTGTTACTCCTTCTAAGTTACTTGCTCCAATTGTTTCTTGCAGTTTTGCAACAATTTTTTCTGAAACTCCAACGTCTTCAACTTTTGCTTGAGCACTTTCAATTGTTACAAGTTTTTGACCTTCATCATCAAGAATTTTTTTAACTCTATTAATTGAAGCAGTATCTAGTTCAACAGTTGTTTTTGTTCTTGTAACTTTTCAATCAATAATATCTGATGATTGAATAGTTCCTTTTGAAAGTATTATTATAAAGCCAATTCCTGGTTCAGCATTAGGAATATTTGCGTTTGTAGTATCAGCTTTTACACTAATTGTTACTCCTTCTAAGTTACTTGCTCCAATTGTTTCTTGCAGTTTTGCAACAATTTTTTCTGAAACTCCAACGTCTTCAACTTTTGCTTGAGCACTTTCAATTGTTACAAGTTTTTGACCTTCATCATCAAGAATTTTTTTAACTCTATTAACTGAAGCAGTATCTAGTTCAACAGTTGTTTTTGTTCTTGTAACTTTTCAATCAGTAATATCTGATGATTGAACAGTTCCTTTTGAAAGTGTTATTATAAAGCCAATTCCTGGTTCAGCATTAGGAATATTTGCGTTTGTAGTATCAGCTTTTACACTAATTGTTACTCCTTCTAAGTTACTTGCTCCAATTGTTTCTTGTAGTTTTGCAACAATTTTTTCTGAAACTCCAACGTCTTCAACTTTTGCTTGAGCACTTTCAATTGTTACAAGTTTTTGACCTTTATCATCAAGAATTTTTTTAACATTATTAACTGAAGCAGTATCTAGTTCAACTGTTGTTTTTGTTCTTGTAACTTTTCAATCAGTAATATCTGATGATTGAACAGTTCCTTTTGAAAGTGTTATTATAAAGCCAATTCCTGGTTCAGCATTAGGAATATTTGCGTTTGTAGTATCAGCTTTTACACTAATTGTTACTCCTTCTAAGTTACTTGCTCCAATTGTTTCTTGCAGTTTTGCAACAATTTTTTCTGAAACTCCAACGTCTTCAACTTTTGCTTGAGCACTTTCAATTGTTACAAGTTTTTGACCTTCATCATCAAGAATTTTTTTAACATTATTAACTGAAGCAGTATCTAGTTCAACTGTTGTTTTTGTTCTTGTAACTTTTCAATCAGTAATATCTGATGATTGAACAGTTCCTTTTGAAAGTGTTATTATAAAGCCAATTCCTGGTTCAGCATTAGGAATATTTGCGTTTGTAGTATCAGCTTTTACACTAATTGTTACTCCTTCTAAGTTACTTGCTCCAATTGTTTCTTGTAGTTTTGCAACAATTTTTTCTGAAACTCCAACGTCTTCAACTTTTGCTTGAGCACTTTCAATTGTTACAAGTTTTTGACCTTTATCATCAAGAATTTTTTTAACATTGTTAACTGAATCAGTATCTAATTCAACCTTAGTTTTAGATTTTTTAGCTTTAAATCCAGTTACTTCTTTACTAATTGTTAACTTTTTAACAACTAAAGTAATTGCAATTCCTTGAAGTGTAAGATTTTTAGAATCATCTTTAACTTCTAAAGTTACACCACTAGGAATTGAAGGAAAGTTATCTAAGTTTTTGATTGCACTAAGAATAGCATTTTTATTTTTAGTAACACTTCCAGAAGTTTCTTTAATTGTTACTTCTTTTGGTGTTAATTTTTTTAATTTTTCAACATAATTATCAACTGTTTTTTGATCTGTTTCTTGGTTATCATCACTACCTTTCCTCAATAAAAAAACAGGAACAAGAGAAGCGGTAAGCAATGTTCCTATAACTATTGTTGTTAAAATAATTTTTTTCTTTTTTTTCATTTTATTTTCTCCTTTTGGGTTGTTTGATTACAACACTTAAAAAATTAATTAAAAAGTCTTTAGCTTTTTATAACAAACAAATTATAAAATAAAAAACATTATTTTATGTAAAAATAAGTGTTTAAAGTCAAATTACTAATTTAATAACCTAAAATTTTTTCTTGAATAATTGATTTTATAATGATTAAATTATTTAATAAATATGTATTTTTTAATTTTGTCACACGTTAATACGCTTAATGGTAGGTAGTTTTTTGTAAATTTAAGACAAATTATTTTTTTATGATTTAAAATAATTTAGTAAACAATTAGAGAAAATTTTTAAAAAAAATAACTAGATAAAAAAACCTTTTTTTATCAATAATTATTTAACAAATAATATTAAAAACATTGTGGTAAAATTGTTTTATGATTAATTATGATGTTATTGTTATAGGTGCTGGTCATGCCGGAATTGAAGCATCTTTTGCAGTTGCAAAAAAGAATTTAAAAGTTGCTTTAGTCACACTAAATAAAAACAGAATTGCTAGCATGCCTTGCAATCCTTCTATTGGTGGTCCTGCAAAAGGTATTTTGACCAAAGAAATTGATGCCCTTGGAGGTGTTCAAGGTTTTTTCTCTGATAAAGCAATGACCCAAATTAAAATGCTTAATAAATCTAAAGGTCCGGCTGTAAGGGCAATTAGAGCACAAATAGATAAATCAAAATACACTTTTATTTGTAAAAAAGCTATTGAACAAGAAAAAAACATTACTTTAATTGAAGGTTTAGCAATCGATTTAATTATTAAAAATAATAAAATTAAAGGAGTTGTTTTAGAAACAAACGAAGTTATTTATTCAAAAGCTACCATTATAACAACTGGTACTTACATGGATTCAAGAATTTTAGTTGGTAACACTAGAAAAAAAGAGGGTCCAGAAGGTCAAAGAACCACTAATAAACTTTCTCAAGCATTAATTAATATTGGTTTTGAACTCCAAAGATTAAAAACTGGTACTTCACCACGAGTTTATGCTTCATCGATTGATTTTTCCAAAGTTCAAGAAGAAATACTTGAAAACAACAATTTAACTTTTTCAAACCGAAGTAATTTAAAAATTAAAAAACAACTTCATTCATATTTAACCTACACTAACGAAAAAACCCACAAAATAATTTTAGATAATTTAAATAAATCAACAATGTATTCCGGAATAATTGTTGGAACTGGACCACGTTATTGTCCATCGATTGAAGATAAAGTTGTAAGATTTAAGGATAAAAGTAGACATCAAATTTTTTATGAATATGAATCAAATGACATGAAACTAATTTACATTCAAGGTTTTTCAACTGCAATGCCAATTAATGTTCAAAGAAAAATTCTTAAAACACTTCCGGGAATGGAAAATGCAAAAGTTCAAGCATGAGCTTATGCAATTGAATATGATGCGATTAACCCCCTTCAATTAAAATCTTCGCTTGAGTCTAAAAAAATTAATAACTTATATTTAGCCGGTCAAATAAACGGTACAAGCGGTTATGAAGAAGCTGCTGCTCAAGGTTTAATTGCAGGAATAAACGCTGCTAATAAAATCAAAAATAAAGAACCAATAAATTTAACAAGAAACCAATCTTACATTGCGGTGTTAATTGATGATCTTGTTACTAAAGGAACAAAAGAGCCCTACAGAATGCTTACTTCAAGAGCTGAGTACAGACTTTTATTACGAAACGATAATGCTGACGAAAGACTTTCTAAAGTTGCTTATCAAAACCAAATGATTTCTCAAGAGGAATACGAACATGTTTTAAATAAATATAACCAAATCAAAAAGGAGATGCAAAGACTTTCAAAAACGTATCTTTCTGCAAAAGATCCACTTGCAATCAAAATGAACATTAAAAATGGTCCTTCGTTAATTAACTTACTTTCAAGAGCAGAAACCAACATTTATGAGGTTTCAAATTTTAAATGAATTTATGAACTTTCAATCAGAGTTCGTCTTAAAGGTTATATCAAAAAACAAGAGACAGAAGCTAAAAAACTTAAGAAATTAGAAAATATTAAAATACCCGAAAATCTAAAATTTGATGACGTTGTAAATTTAGCTACTGAAGCAAAAATTAAAATGAAAAAAATCAAGCCTAAAACAATTGGTCAAGCTTCAAGAATAAGCGGAATAAATCCTGCTGACATTCAAATGTTAATGTTTCACATAGAATATAAAAGGAAAAAAAGTGAGGTTTAACATACTTGTTTCTTTTTTAAAAATACTAAAAATACATTTTAATAATTGATTATTTTTTTTTCTAAAAAATCTAAAAATAACATTTTTTTAATTTAAAGTTGTAAAATATTATAGATAAAAAGGAAAAAATGAAACGGATTTGAAAAAGAAAAAATAAAATATGAACAAATAAAAAAATTTCTTTTGTTTCAATTTTAATTGCTACAAGTGTTGTGTTTGTTCTTATCTTTACCAGAATTGCTCCAATCGCTTCTCTTCCGAGTTTTAAATTAATGGCTGGCGGGTTACCAATTAAATTAACCGGGTATATTTTTGGTCCTTTTATAGGTGCTATTACTGGCGCTCTTGCCGATATTATTTCGTTTTCATTAATACCCACTTACATCCATTTTTGATACACGCTATCATTTGCAATTGCCGGATTTATTCCTGGCTTAGTTGGTTATTACATGAACCGAAAAAACAAAGAAAATGAAGAAAAATCAAAAACCAAAATTAACAACGTAAACTTTATCATAACCATAATAATTTTAGCAACCATATTTACAACCGTATTTACTTTTATAATGCTTCAGGATGAATCGGTTTTTGCAAAACAAAAATTGATCAAAAACAAATGATTATTTTTATTTATTGCAACTTCTGGAACCGGAACAATGTTAATTGCAACAATTATTTTTAGGTTTGTTTTAAAACCTTCAACCTTAAACGGAATTCTTCCGATTGTATCTTTTTCAGCGATTTTAGAAATCATTAACACTCCTTTAACAACACTAGGTGATATTGCAACCTGAGAACTTGAAAACGGATTTTTAATTATACTAACTGGTCATTTATTAATTTCACCGGTGAAAATTTGGGCTAACATGGTAATTATTTTATTTGCTTATAAAGTAATTTCACCCCTTATTTATAAAAAAACGGGTAATGAATGGGAAAAAAAATAATGAAAAAAAAACTTTATTTATGTGGTCCAACCGTATATGATACTCCACACGTTGGTAATTTAAGACCGATCATTTCGTTTGACATTTTTAACAGAGCAAATTTATTTTTAGGCAATAAAATTAATTTTATTCACAACGTTACTGACATTGATGACAAAATTGTTGATAGAGCTTTTAAAGAAAAAACTACCGAAAAAAAAATTTCTGATAAATACACAGAGCAATATCAAAAGTTATTAGTTTTTTACAACGTTTTAAAACCTAACCTTATGCCTAAAGTTACTAAAAACATAAATTTAATAATTAAATTTATCAAAAATCTTTTAAAAAAAAATTTAGCTTATGAACATAACGGAAACGTTTATTTTAGTGTTAATTCATTTAAAAACTACGGAAATATTTCAAATCAAGATGTTAATAAAGTCAATTTACAAAAAAACCAAAATAAAAAAAATTCATTGGATTTTGTAATATGAAAAAAAACCACTAAGGGTATAAATTTTAAATCACCTTGATCAAAGGGTCGTCCCGGTTGACACACTGAATGTTCTGCACTTGTTTATAAATACCTAAAGGGAAATTCATTAGATCTTCACGGTGCAGGAATAGATTTAATATTTCCGCACAACGAAAACGAAAATGCTCAGTATGAAGCTTTAACTGGTAATCCAATTACAAAAGTTTGAAAACACATTGGTAAAGTTGAATTTAACGACCAAAAGATGTCAAAATCAATTGGAAACGTTTTAACAGCATTTGAATTTTTAGAAAAATATGATTCTGAAACTTTAAGAATGATATTTTTGACTTCAAACCCAACAACTCCTATAAAATTATCAAAAAAATTAATTTTTCAAAACCAAAAATTAAAAAATAAATTTAAAAAGGTTTTTTTAAACTCGCAACTAGCAAAAAAATCAAACGTTAGTATTAAAAAAATAGCGATAGAATTAGCAAATTGAAATTGATCAAGTGCTTTAAAATTAATTAATCAAGAAATTAAAAGTTTTAACATTAATAAATCTAATGCTTCTAACATAGTGGCAATAATGAAATTATTAGGAATGAATTTTTCTAAACTTAAGTTAAACAACCAAGATAAAAAAGATTACCAAAATTGAATTTCTTTAAGAAAAAAAGAAAAATTTCAAAAGGCTGATCAATTAAGAAAAGAACTTATTAAAAAGGGAATTTTATAAATTTAGTAAAAAAATAGGAATTTTAAAAAAGAATTTTATGTGAAAATATAGTTGTGGGAAAACTTTTTTTAAACTCATTAAAAAGTAATTTTAAAATGAGTAAAGTTAAAAATATTAATAAAAATTTTTAAATTAAAAAACACAAATTATTAAAAAAGCATTTAGAATTTAAATTTTTTTACTACATTTAAAATAGTGCTTTTTTAGAAAGGAATTTATAAAATGCAACATAATTTTGTTGAAAATGACATCTTAGAATTAAAAAAATTTAATAAAAATAAAATAGTAGAGTGAATGAATTTTAATTTTAAATTGATTTTTAAAACCATTATTCAAAAAAGGTTAAGAAGTTATAACGGGATTCCGTTAACATGAGAAGATATATATTTTGAATTTTTATATTTAACACCAATGTATTTAGAAAAATTTGACATTAATAAAAACGTTCCGTTTAAAACTTTTTTAGGAATGCAATGTAATTTTTTTACCAGCAACAAATGTCGTACTTTTAGCTCGAACAAATACAAGGTTTTAAACACGTATTATTCAATCGACCAAAAAGAATCATTTTTAAATTTAACAAGTCAAAACCAAGTTGAAATACCTTTAAACACTTCGTCATTATCAAAGCTTGAAAGGTCAATATTTCAAGCTTTTTTTGTGGATGAACTTGATTTAGATTTAATTGCTGAAAAACTAAATTTAAGTAAATATAAAATTAGGAAAAAAATCAATTTAATTAAGTTAAAATTATTAGACCAAGTTAAAAATTAAGTATAATGAATTAGTGAAAAAAACAAAGTTTATGCTCGCTTGTGAAGTTTGTAAAACAAAGAATTATAAATTATCAAAAACTTTTAATAAAAGGTTTATTATTAAAAAATACTGCAAGGTTTGTCAAAAACACCAGGTTCATAAAGAGGAAAAGTAATGAAAAAATTAAAAATGTTTGTAAAAGAATTAAAAAGAGTAAGGTGAATTTCAATCAAAGAATCAAACAAAACCTTTTTTATTGTTTTAGTTTTTGTTGCAATTACGTCTTTAATATTGTTTTTTATTGCAATCGGTTTTACATCAACGTGGTCAAATTTAGGAGTAGGAATAAATGAATAGTAAAAAGTGATACATGATTACAACAATTTCCGGTAGGGAAGAAAAAGTTGTAGAATCTTTACAAAACAGAATTGTCTCAGAAGGTTTAGAAGACTTATTCGGAGATATAAAAGTGATGTTAATCCCCCATTTAACACCAAAAGAAGCTCAAAAAAAAATTTTAGGAGAACCTTATAAAGTTAAAACAAAATCACTTTTTCCTGGTTACATTTTTATTAAAATGGACATGACAAACGAAGCTTGATTTATGGTGCGTAACACCCAGTATGTGACTGGTTTAGTCGGTTCTTCAGGACAAAGAGCAAAACCAACACCAGTTTCTGATTTTGAAATGAAAAAAATCGAGAAACAAATAGCAAAAATTAAAAAAGACTTTGACCAAGGTAAAAACTTAAACGTTTTTACTCCGGGAACACTAGTAGAAGTTATTGATGGTCCCACAAAAGGTCAAATAGGACCAATCTTAGAAACTAACGAAGAGAAAAAAATTGCAACCGTTGAATTAATTTTGTTCGAAAGAAAAACTCCTACTGACATTGATTATAAAAACCTTGAAATTAAACGTTAAACTTAGTAATTTTACAAAAAAGAATTTAAAAAACCTTTTTTGTAACTTTTTATATTTTTTAAAAATATATATTATAATAGTTAAGAATTATTTTATAAATTTAATACGGGGGGATAGCAAAGCGGTCAAATGCGGGTGGCTGTAACCCACTTCTTTCGAGTTCGGGGGTTCGAATCCCTCTCCCCCCACCATATTGCCCATTAGCCAAGTGGTAAGGCAGCGGTTTTTGGTATCGCTATGCGTTGGTTCGAATCCAACATGGGCAGCCATATCATTCCTTGAACAGGAATGTTTTTTATTATTGAATTAGTTTTATGCTAAAATTAAAAAGCACATTATTTTATGTGTATTCTAGCACGTAGAAGACAAGTGTCATTATTACTACAAAGAGAATTGAAAGGATTGCTCGTGGCTAAAGAAATTACACGTATTGCAAAATTGCAATTTAACGCTGGACAAGCAAAACCAGGACCTGA
Organism: Metamycoplasmataceae bacterium; assembly: GCA_965263245.1. Lineage (GTDB taxonomy): Bacteria > Bacillota_I > Bacilli_A > Mycoplasmatales > Metamycoplasmataceae > DT-68. The sequence goes on from CBDHHR010001146.1 coordinate 459,402, forward strand.
ACTAGCTGGACTTGGTATTGTGATGCCAGAGTTTACAAAAGCTTTTAATGATAAAACAAAAGATAGAGGAAACGAACCAGTTCCCGTCACAATAACGATTTATAAAGATAAGTCTTTCACTTTTAAAACTCACACTGCACCTGCTTCTTATAAGTTATTACAAGCAGCAAAAATCGAAAAAGGTTCAAGTAACTCTAAGACAACAAAAGTTGCTACAATTTCAAAAGAAGATTTAAAAAAAATTGCGGAATATAAAATTGAGGACATGAACGCTTACACAATTGAAGCAGCAATGAAAACAATTGCTGGTACAGCAAAAAATCTGGGAATTTTAATTGAAGGAATTGATAACGTTGAAGAAGCACTAGCAAAAGCTGAAGAGGCTAGCAAAGCAGAAGCAGCTGCTCAAGCTAAAGAAGCTCAACTTGAAAAAGAAGCAGAAGCAGCTAAAGAAAATAAAGAATTTGTTGAATCTGAAACTAAACACGGCGGAGAACCAGAAGAAACTGATGAGAAAGAAGGTTCATAAATGACAAAAAATTTAAAAAACGCTTATAAAAAGTTTGATGTTAAAAAATTTTATGAACTAGAAGAAGCTATTAAACTAATTAAAGAAGTTTCTTATGAAAAATTTGATTCAACACTTGATTTAGCTTTTAAATTAAATTTAGACGTTAAACAAGCAGACCAGCAACTAAGAGGTTCGTTAGTTCTTAAACACGGAACGGGTAAAAAAGTTAAAATTTTGGTGGCAACAGATGATGTTAAAAGTCAAGAAGAAGCAAAAAAATTTGAAGCCGACATTATAGTTAACTCAGGAGAATTAAACGAATTATTAAAAGGTGGTAAGTTTGATTTTGACATTATTGTTGTTGATCCAAAAATGATGCCTGTAATTGGAAAATATGGACAGTTACTCGGACCAAGAGGATTAATGCCTAATCCAAAAACAGGAACAGTTACTAACCAAATTGGAAAAGCGGTTACCGAAATAAAAAAAGGTAAAGCAAACTATCGAACTGATAAAAGCGGTGTTGTTCACACAATAATTGGGAAAAAGTCTATGGATTTAAATAAACTGTTAGAAAATGCTCAATTTATTATTGATTCAATCAAAAAATTAAAACCTTCTTCAGTTAAAGGAACCTATATTCAAACATTAACGGTTTCTTCAACGATGGGACCCGGTATTAAAATAAAAATACTTTAAACTTTTTTACAATTATTCTTTTAAAATAATATAATATTAAATAATGTTAATTAACACAAAGGATAGGTAAAACTGTGAATCCAAATTATATGAATCAAGGAATGTTTTCTCCACAAAATGTTCCAACACCTCAAGAGCTTTGAAAAAATGAAAAATCTAAATATAGAGTTTGAATAATTTTGTTTGGTCTTTCCATCTTTGGGATTTTAGCTTTATCATTAGTTGGACTAATTTTAAATGCTTCAAATAAAACTGAAGTAATTCAAAACCTTATAAATTGGGGTAATTCGCCCTCATCTACTTTAAGATTTGCAAAAGGTGTTGATGCTGATATTGCAATTGATAACTGGGCAAACAGATTTTATAGAAATGATTTAATAATCACACCTTCATTAAAAGTTACAGTTTTATTTATTGGTTTTGTATTATACATTTCAACAATTATTGATTGTTACAGAAAAAAAACTTTTTCTGTTATTTCAAAATGATCCACTTTTGTTATTGGTTTGGGGGCAATTATTGGTGTTTACCAATTATTTAACATTTATTATGGAACACCAATATTTTCTTATGCTTACGGAATATATAATTTTATTGGTTATATTGCTCCGATTCTCGTGTTTATTTTTGTTTCGGTTCCCATTAATCGAATTAGAAATCAGTTTTTAATTTCTGAAAGAGTTACTAAACTTAAAAATTCTCCTGAATTTAAAAATCTTCAAGAACAAATGAAAAGCGGACAAACTCCAATAAGTCCATTATCACCATTTATTAATCCTTCTTTTAATCAAACTCAAAGTTCAAATGAACAAAATAAAATAGACAAAAATTCTAATCTGGAAAAATTAAAAAAATTAAAAATAGTTGAATTAAAAGCAATTGCTAAAAAGTTATCTATTTCGGGTTATAACACGATGAAAAAAGAAGAATTAATAGATTCAATATTAAGAGTTTCAGGCGAAAAAACTTCAAAAAACGAATAATAAAAAATTACTATTAATATTTAAATGGTGTTTTTTTATTAAAAAAAATGATACACAAGGATAAGTTGTTGTATAATGTCTTACACTATATTTTAAAAATGTTGGTAAAATAAGTTATTAAAACAAAGAAAGGATTTATGTAATGCCTACAATCAATCAATTAGTAAACAACGGACGTAAAAATAAAGTTTCCAAAACAAAAGCTCCTGCTCTTGGTTTTGGATACAATATTTTATCTAAAAAAATAACCACCAAGTCTTCACCGTTTAAACGTGGTGTATGCACTAGGGTTGCCACAATGACCCCCAAAAAACCAAATTCTGCCCTTAGAAAATACGCAAGAGTTAAGCTTTCTAACGGGACCGAGGTAACTGCTTATATTCCCGGCGAAGGACACAACCTACAAGAACACTCTGTTGTTCTTATTAGAGGCGGAAGAGTTAAAGATCTTCCCGGAGTTAGATACCATATTATTAGGGGAACACAAGATACAGCAGGTGTTGAAAACAGAAAAAAATCTAGATCAAAATATGGTTCTAAAAGACCAAAATCTTAATTTTGAAATTAAAGAAAGAAGAATAAAATGTCAAGAAGAAATCAAGCACCTATTTTAAAAGTTTTACCAGATCCAATTTTTAATTCTGTTACTATAACAAAATTAATTAACAAAATTATGTTAAGTGGTAAAAAATCAATTGCTCAAAAAATTTTATATTCAACGTTTGAAATTATAAAACAAAAAACTAATGAAGAACCTATGGATGTTTTTAAAAAAGCAATTAAAAATATTACTCCTCAACTTGAGGTTAAATCAAGAAGAATTGGAGGAGCAAATTATCAAGTTCCAATTGAAGTTTCCGAAAGAAGAAAGGGCACTTTAACACTTAGATGGTTAGTTCATTATGCACGTTTAAGAAACGAACATTCAATGGAACTTAGATTAGCAAACGAAATTATTGATGCTTCTAAAGGAACCGGAGCATCTGTTAAGAAAAAAGAGGACACACACAAAATGGCTGAAGCTAATAAAGCTTTTGCTCACTTCAGGTGATAAGGGAGAAAATATGGCTAGAAATTTTAAATTAAAAGATTATCGTAACATCGGAATTATGGCGCACATTGATGCCGGAAAAACAACAACAACAGAAAGAATTTTATACCATACGGGGAAAGTTCATAAAATTGGTGAAACCCACACTGGTGAATCACAAATGGATTGAATGGAACAAGAAAAAGAACGTGGCATTACAATTACATCTGCTGCTACTACAGCAATATGAAAAGAGAAAAGAATAAACATTATTGATACACCGGGTCATGTTGATTTTACAGTGGAAGTTGAACGTTCATTACGAGTTTTAGACGGAGCAATTGCTGTTCTTGATGCTCAAACAGGGGTTGAGCCTCAAACCGAAACAGTTTGAAGACAAGCAACTAATTATAAAGTTCCAAGAATTGTTTTTGTAAATAAAATGGATAAAGCAGGAGCTAACTTTTTAGAAGCTGTTAAATCGGTTAAAACTAAATTAGGCGGAAACGCAATGCCAGTACATTTAAACATTGGTAGCGAAAACGATTATCAAGGCCACATTGATCTTGTAGAAATGAAAGCATATTTTTTAGACGGAACAGAAGATGAAATAGGTCAAAAAACACCAAAAGAAATTCCGGCTGAATTATTAAAAAAGGCTACTAAATTAAGAGAAGAATTAATAGAAGAAGTAGCAAATTTTGATGAAGAACTAATGTTAAAAATAATTGATGAAAAAGAAATTTTAGTTCAAGACATTAAAAAAGCAATTCGAAATGCTACAATTACTTCAAAATTTTTTCCAGCATTTTCAGGAAGTGCTTTTAAAAATAAAGGCGTTAAAGCACTTTTAGATGCAATTGTTGATTATCTTCCTTCACCGCTTGACATTCCTGCCATTAAAGGTGTTGATAAAGACGGTGAAGAAATCGAAAGAAAAGCTTCTGATGAAGAACCTTTTTCAGCTCTTGCATTTAAAATTATGAACGATCCTTACGTTGGTACTTTAACATTTTTTAGGGTTTATTCAGGAATACTTTCAAGGGGTTCATACGTTTTTAATTCTACAAAAAACAATAAAGAAAGAATTGGAAGAATTTTAGAAATGCACGCTAATTCTCGAGAAGAAATTAATGAAGTTAGAACCGGTGATATTGCAGCAGCTATTGGTCTTAAATTTACAACTACCGGTGATACATTGATTGGCGAAAAAGCTAAGAAAGTTATTTTAGAAAAAATGGTATTTCCTGAACCAGTTATTTCACTTGCGCTTGAGCCTAAAACTAAAGCCGCTACCGAAAAACTTTCAATCGGACTACAAAGACTTGCAGCTGAAGATCCAACGTTTAAAAAATGAACTGATGATGAAACTGGTCAAACAATTATTGCCGGGATGGGTGAATTACATCTTGAAATTATTGTTGATAGATTAAAAAGAGAATTTAATGTTGAAGCAAACGTTGGTACACCACAAGTTTCTTATAGAGAAACAATAACTAAAATGGCTGAAATTGAAGGAAAACACATTAAACAATCCGGAGGAAGAGGTCAATACGGACACGTTTGAATTAAATTTGAACCAAATCCAGAAAAAGGTTTTAAATTTGTTGATAAAATTGTTGGTGGTAAAATTCCTAAGGAGTATATCAAACCTATTCAAGTTGGACTTGAAGAAAAAATGAAAATTGGAATTCTTGCCGGATATCCAGTAATTGATTTAAAAGCTACGTTATTCGATGGTTCTTACCATGATGTTGACTCTTCAGAAATGGCTTATAAAATTGCTGCTTCTAAAGCTTTAACAATCGGAAAAGAAAAATTAGGAGCTATATTACTTGAGCCAATTATGGACGTTTCTGTAATTGTACCAGAAGAAAATTTTGGTGACATTATGGGTGACATTTCCCGAAGACGGGGTCAAGTAAGAGAAAATGAAATTAGGTCTGATGGAGCTCAAACCATTAAAGCATTTGTTCCGCTTTCAGAAATGTTTGGTTATGCAACAGAATTAAGATCCATGACTTCGGGTCGGGGAAATTACCAAATGACGTTTGATCATTATGAAAAAATTCCAACCTTAATTGCAAACGAAATTATTAAAAAAAGAACTTATGTTGAAGTTTAATAAAATAAAAAATTAATTTTAATATAATAAAAAAACATTAATTTTAATATAATTTAAAAAAATAATAAATGAATGAATGGATAGGATTAAGATGAAAGACTTAACAGGTGGTGGTTTAAATTCATTTAAACATATAAAAATGTTTATAAATTAAATATTATCAAAAATAGAAAGGAAAAAAATGGCTAAAGAAAAATTTGATAGATCTAAAGAACATATTAACGTTGGTACAATTGGTCACGTTGACCATGGTAAAACAACTTTAACAGCTGCAATCGCTACTGTTCTTTCAAAAAAAGGACTAGCTAAATCACAAGATTATGAATCAATTGATTCAGCTCCTGAGGAAAAAGAAAGAGGTATTACAATTAATACTGCACATATTGAATATGAAACAGAAACTAGACATTATGCACACGTAGATTGTCCTGGTCATGCTGATTATGTTAAAAATATGATTACTGGTGCTGCCCAAATGGATGGAGCAATTTTAGTTGTTGCGGCAACTGATGGACCAATGCCCCAAACTAGAGAACACATTTTACTTTCAAAACAAGTAGGTGTTCCTAAAATTGTTGTTTTCTTAAACAAAACTGATATGCTTAAAAGTAAAGAAGATGAAGAAATAGTTGAACTAGTTGAAATAGAAGTTAGAGAATTATTATCAAAATATGAATTTGATGGTGATAATGCTCCTTTTATTAGAGGTTCAGCTCTTAAAGCACTTGAAGGTGATCCTGTTCATGAACAAAAAATTCTTGACTTAATGAAAGCAGTTGATGAATACATTGAAGTGCCGCCTAAAGAAATGGATAAACCATTTTTAATGGCAATTGAAGATTTATTCACTATTACTGGTCGTGGAACTGTTGCTACAGGTAGAGTTGAAAGAGGAAAAGTTTCAATTAACGAAGAAGTAGAAATTGTTGGACTTAAAAAAACTAAAAAAACTACTGTTACCGGAATTGAAATGTTTAGAAAATTATTAGATTCTGCAATTGCAGGAGATAATGCAGGTTTATTACTAAGAGGTGTTGATAGAGATTCTATTAGTAGAGGACAAGTTCTTGCAAAACCTAAATCTATTGTTCCGCACAAAAAATTTAAAGCACAAGTTTATGCGTTAACAAAAGAAGAGGGCGGAAGACACACTCCGTTTTTCAAAAATTATAAACCTCAATTTTATTTTAGAACAACAGACGTTACAGGTGGAATTGAACTTCCTAGTGGAACAGAAATGGTTATGCCAGGAGATAATGTTGAACTTACAGTTGAATTAATTGCTCCGATCGCAGTTGAAAAAGGAACTAAATTCTCAATTAGAGAAGGCGGTAAAACCGTTGGAGCCGGATCAGTTACAGAAATTATTTAATTTTAAACAATGACTGATTCAAAAAGATCTTGTTTTAAAGATCTTTTTCTTGACTATTAAAAATTTAATTTAAAAACTTTTAAAAAAGGATTAAATATGGAAAAAATTTCTAAAAAATGAATAAATAATATTTTTAAAATGGAAGGCAGGTGTGACAATTCAATCACTGAAAAATTTTTACTTTCCGAAGGGTTTAAAAAAACGTTTAAAATAATTAACATTGTAGGGACAAACGGAAAAGGTTCAGTTTCGCAATATGTCACTGATGCTCTGATTGCTGAAGGTTTTAAAGTTGGAAAATTTACTTCACCACACCTTTTTAAATATAACGAAAGAATAACTATCAACAATAAAGAAATTTCTGATCAAGATTTTTTTGATATTGTAAATCCTCGTTTTGAAGATTATAATAAAGAGAGGATTATGTACTTCCCATTGTGTTACATTGTGGGAATGATATATTTTCAAAGAAATAATGTTGATTATGTAGTTCTTGAAGCTGGAATCGGTGGTGAAGAAGATCCCACAAGCATCATTGATGGTGATTACGGAATTTTAACAAGCATTGGCGAAGATCATTTAGACTGGTTTAAAACAAAGGAGAATATTTCAATTGATAAGGCAGGAATAATGAATGAAAACATGGTTTTCTTTTTGCCTAAAAAACTTGATAAATTTTCGAAAAATATTTTTAAAAAAACCGCAAAAGAAAAAAACATAAAATTAATTGAAGTAGATAATTTTGCTATTAATTATCAAGAAAGCAATAAAAAAATGGCAAATGCTTTATTTAAGTATATTACTTCAAAAAATATTCAAAAATTTAATACCCCGTTCGGAAGAACTTCTATTAAAATTAAAAATAATGTTAACTATATCTATGATGTAGGACATAATTATGATGCAATTTACGAATCTTTAAAGTTACTTAAAACTAAAAATGTTAAATTTGACCAAGTTATTCTTTCTTTATCAGCAAATAAAGATGATGAAAAAATTTATGATTTATTTAATTGTAACATTAGCATTTTTAAACATACCGGTCCAAACCCCATGCAATTAAAAGATTATAAAAAATCTTATAATAAAATTTTATACTCATTAGAAGATATAAAAAACATTAAATCAAACGTCGGAATTCTTTACATTGGTAGTTTTCATTTTATAAACGATTTATTTAAAGATGAAAGAGACAATTAAGTTTTTAGTTAAAATTTTATTAAAAAAATTATCTTTTTTGTAAAAAAGCATTTTTTTAATAAGGTTTTAACTCAAGAAATAATGTTAGTGGGTTTTTTAGCAATTAACATTATTTATGATGCATACATTAGAATTAATAATTTGGTTTTTTATAAATTGATCTTGAACCAGAAAATGTTCTTTTGGTTTTTAATTTTAAATTTTTCAAACAGAACTAGTCATTATTATTTTAATAACGTTTGTTTTTCAAGATTAATAGTTTTTATACGTAGGTTTTTCAGTGTTTACATTTATGACAAACATTGATAATTTTTCTTTTTTAAAAAACAAGTTATAAAAAACAAGCTGGAAAATTTTAACACGTTAATTTCTTGATTATTTATTATTTTTCACTAATTGCTTTTTATTTTTTAAACAAAAAAACCAAATACATAATTATGTTTAATATTAATATTTTCAATATTAACTGATTGGATTTATTTGCCTTTAAACTATTCAATAATTAAAAAAAGCAGTGTTAAATATAAAACGTAACTCTTGATTATATTAAAAAAGGTTTTTAAGAAAATATTTAAATCATCATTTTCCCTTTGCTTATTTAATTGTTGCAACAACTTACAAAGTTTATAAATTTATCTTTAAACCTTTTTCAAAAAATTTATAAAATTTAACTTAATTTTTTAATAAATAAATATATAATTTTTAAAACATAAAAAAATAAATTAGATATTAAAATTCTTTATGTTGATAGTTTTCATTTTAGAAATGATTTATCAAAAGGAGCAAGAGACAATTAAACTTTTTAGTAAGATTTCAATTCAAGAAATAACATTAGCAGGGTTTTTTTTAGCAATTGGAATTATTTCTGATGCGTTCATTAGAATTAATAATTTGGTTTTTCTAACTTTTAGTATTTACATTTTAATTGGTTTAATTTTTCGTTTATTTATTGGCATTATTGTTGCTTTTTTAATTGATGTTTTTCAACTTTTATTAAGAGGTTTGCTTGGTTTTTGGTTTTGATCTCTCCAGATAGAACCAGTAATTATTATTTTAATAACTTTTATGTTTAAACACTTGATTTTTTTATTTAAAGATAAAAAAAATTTTATTTACTTTGTTTTTTTAACATTAATCATTTTTATAAGTTTTTCAATATTTGCATTCATAACAAATATTGATAATTTTTCTTTTGAAAAACAAGTTAGAAAAAACAAGTTAGAAACTTCTCAAGCACTGATTTCCCGGTTATTTGTTTATTACTTTTCACTAATTGGTTTTTGTTTTTTAATCGGATTATTTATTTACCAAATTTATTTATTTTTAAACAAAAAGAAAAACAATGAATACATGATTATATTTACGTTAATACTCACAATTTCAATACTGATTGATTGAATTTATCACCCTTGAGCTGTTCAGGAATGAAGAAGAGCAGTGTTAAACATCGAATACAACTTTTTATTATACCGAGCAACGTTTTTAAGCGGAATATTTAAATCATTATTTCACATTTTTCTTTCCATTTTGATTGTTCCGATAACTTATAATGTCTATAAATTTAAGTTTAAATCTTTTTCAAAAAAATTATAGTTTTCAAAATTTAAGTTAATTTTTTTCAAAAAAAATATATAATTTTAAAATGATAAAAAAATCTCTTTATTGGATAACAATTTTCTTTTACTATATTTTAGGACTTTGGATATTTGAGTTTATTCCTTATTTTAAGAAAAACTTTTTACCTTTATGAAGGTTTATTAACAAAATGTTTATTTCAAACGCGGCTGTTTTATTCACTTCTTTTGGTTTGCCGATGATTTTTATATTAATTTTTGGTGCTTTTATGCAGATAAAACAAGTTTTCCCTGGAGTAGTGGGTCAAATTGCAATAATTGTGTTATGCGTTAACATTCCGATGTTACTAGTTAATTTTAGAAAAAGTTCGGTTTTAAAAAGACTTGCAGCTTCAAATATAAAAAACAGAAACGTTCTTCTTTCGTTTGTTTTATATGGTTTTTTAATTTCGATGGTTTCTTCTGCAATGTTATTTTTATTAACAATTATAGTGTATGGAAACACAACTAAACCCGCTATTGGTCAAATTGAAGATCAAGTTGCTTTTGTAAAACTTATTTCAGATGTTAATTGGTTAAGTTTTATATTTTCGTTTTTCTTGCTCTTAGTTTTATCAGGAGGAATCGGAATTCTTGTGGCAAAAGTTTCAAGAAACGAAATGATTGCTATGGCACTCGGACTTGTTATATTAATTCCAGGGGGGTTTTTAAGTTCGCAGTATTTAGACCCGGTAATAATTTTAAAATTAAAAGAATTAGATTATGCTTCTTACGTATTTTGACAAAAATATCCTTCTAATTTAATGCTTGCTGCATTTGATGGTGATAATATTTTTAGTTTAGAAGATTATGTTATTTCAGTAAAATCATACGTTGATACACCAGAAGGGGTAATTAAGGGTTCAAAAGATTACAGATTTTTAAACGGTTTACAAAAAGTTGCATATATTTCTGGTTCAGCAATTGTCGGTCCAGCTTTATTTGTAATATCTTTAAAAACATTTAGATGAACAAACAGGTAAAAATGATGAAAAAAATAATTGAAATAAAAAAATTAAAAAAAGTCTTTGGTAAGAAAAAAGTTGTTTTAGACAACATTAACATTGATGTTTTTGAAGGTGAAAAAATAGCTTTAATGGGCGCAAACGGAGCTGGTAAAACTACCATGCTTGAAATCCTTCTTAAAATTATTAAACCAACTGAAGGAATTGCAAAAATTAATCTTTCTCCAAAAGAAATCGGAATTCAGTTTCAAGATGCAAATTTTCCTAAAGGTATTACAACGCTAGATGTAATTAAATTTTTTAACGAAATTAAAGATTTTGAAATTGATGAAAAAGACCTTAGAGAACAATTAAAATTTTTTGAAATAGAAGATTTTATCAATCAAGAAACAACTGGTCTTTCGGGCGGACAAAACCAAAAGCTTAATTTAATACTTTCGGTTATTCATAAACCAAAACTTATTATTTTAGATGAAATAACAACCGGATTAGATATTTCAACCAAAAAAAAGATTATTGATTATATAGAAAAAATTTCAACGTCTAAAAACATCACTCTTTTAATTGTTTCGCACAATATTGATGAAGTATTAAGATTATCAGAAAGAATTATTTATTTAAAAGAAGGTAAAGTTGTTTTAGATAAAAAGTTGAATTTTTCTGAAAGTAAACAAATAACAGAATTTGAAAAACTAATTCAAGATTTAATTTAGTTTGCTTTAGTAATTTTTTGTTTGAAACTATAAATTTTTCTTCTTTTTGCTTTTAAACTTTTTATAAACGAACCATCATCATTTAAAAATTTATTCACAAATTCTGCTACTCCAGCTTTTTTATTTGTTTTATTAGTTATGTACGTAGCTTTTGATTTAACTTCAATTGGAGAATTACCCATCGCAACTGAAATTTCAGAAATTTGAAACATTGGTAAATCATTGTAACTATCACCAATTGAAATTGTTCTTGAAATTGGAATATCATAATATCTTGAAAGCAAAGAAACAACTTTTGCTTTGGTAATTCCTTTACTTGTAATATCAAAAACAAGACTTTTACCTTCACCCTTTGACCATGAAGAAAACTCTGCTAAATCACCGTATTTTCTAGTTAAATAATCTTGTAGTTCTACAACGTTAGTGTCTAATTTTGTGTCAAAAATTACCCCTGTCGGTTTTAAAGGAATTTTATTAAAATTAATTCCTGTTTTGTATTTAGGAATGTCTTTAAAACCAAAAATTCTTTCTAAATCTTTATCTTTGTGTTCAATCATAACTCAACTTGGTCCTTCAATTGCGATGTTAGAAATTGATTTTTTAAGTTTTTTATCGCCCAAAATGTACATTACGTTATTTAAATCAATGTAACTTATTTCTGGTACGAAAGTATCATCGTTTGGTTTATGAATTCTAGCACCATTATAGTTACCCACAATTGTGTCTAGTTCAAGCAAGTTATAGGTGTTTTTGGTGGCGTTTCACGGCCTACCAGTCACGATACAAACAACGTGTCCAAGCGAATTTAGTTTTTTTATTGCTTCAAGATCCATTTTATTCATTTCTCCACTTGCTGAATCTTTAAGAAGTGTTCCGTCTAAATCAACGGTCAACAATCATCTATTCTTTTTTTCTACCATGCTTCTCCTAATAATTTAATAAAATTATATATTTTTAAGGTATTTTTATTCGAAAATAAACTATTTTAACTGATTAAAAATTTAACTTAATTATTTTTTAAGTTTAAATTTTTATAAAACACACTTATAAAAACAAAAAAACTATTTTTCTATTTTAAAACAAATTAATGTATAATTGATATTTATAAAATATATTAAGAAAAAAAGAGCAAAAAAATATGAAAATAATATCAATCGGTACAAACCATGCAGGAACTTCTTTTTTAAGAACAATTGCTAAAATTAATAAAAAAGCAACAATTACTACTTACGATAGAAACAACAACATTTCGTTTTTAGGTTGCGGAATAGCATTATGAATTGGTGGAGAATTTGAAGATCCTTCCGGATTGTTTTATTCTAATAAAGACCAATTAGAATCAATGGGAATAAACGTAAAAATGGAACATGATGTAATTGAAATTAACGAAAAAGAAAAATACGTTGTTGTGAAAAATCTTAAAACTGGTAAAAAATTTAAAGATAGTTATGATAAATTAGTATTTGCTGGTGGAACATGACCAATAGTACCTTCATTTGAAGGGATAAATTTAGAAAACATATTTTTATCAAAAATTTATCAACACGCTATTAAAATCAAAAAAACAATTTCAAAACCCGAAATTAAAAACGTTGCTGTAATTGGAGCAGGATACATTGGCGTTGAACTTGCTGAAGCATGTGTAAAATTTGGTAAAAAAGTTACTTTAATAGATTTGGAAAATAGAGTTGTTTCTAGATATTTTGATAAAGAATTTACAGATCCGATGGAAGCAAAAATGGAAAAGGCTGGAATTAACTTAAAACATCAAGAAGCTATTAAATCTTTTAAAGGTAAAAACGGAAAAGTTACACATTTAATTACTGATAAAGGTGAATATAAAGTTGATATGGTAATTTTATCAATTGGATTTAAACCACAATCTGACATGCTTAAAAATAAAGTTGACATGCTTTCAAACGGAGCTATTATTGTGGATGATGAAATGAAAACTTCTAACAAAGATATATATGCAATAGGTGATTGTGTTGCTTTAAAACATAGCGTTTTAAAAATTGCACACGTTGCTCTTGCCACTAATGCGGTTAAGTCAGGACTTGTTGCTGCAATGTCAATTTCTAACAAAAATTTAAAATTTCCGGGTATTCAAGGAACAAACGGAATTGATGTTTTTGGTTGTCATTATAGTTCAACAGGTATTTCGGAAAGCTTTGCTTTAAAAAATAATATTGATGTTAAATCAGAATTTTTAATTGATAAAGACAGACCTGAATTTATGCATAATGCTGAAGATGTTCAAATTAAAATTATTTATGATCCAAAAACTTTTAAGTTATTAGGAGCACAAATAGGTTCATTCGGCCAACACAACCATTCCGAAGCAATATTTGCTCTTTCACTTGCAATTCAAAAAGGTATGACAATTCAAGAAATAGCACTTTTAGACGTTTATTTTTTACCCCATTATAATAAACCGTTTAACTATATTATGCAAGTTATATTAAACGCAATTGGTTTAAATTACACTAATTACAATAAATAATAAAAACTTTCAACTATAAAGTTACAGTTGAAAGTTACATGAATTAAAATGTATTTATTATTTAATTTTAAAACCTTTTTTGTATAAATAACTTAAATATACAGCAGTTAAAAATAACGTTATTAAAGAAATAATTGCAATGTATTTTAATACGTTATTTTCTCAAAAAACGTATAACAAATAAATGTTAATTGAAACACCTATTTGGTATAACAATGCGTAAAATATTTTTTTATATTTTTTTAAAAAATTAATTATTTTTAGCATGTTCGATGATTTTATTAATTATTTCTTGGTTTTGAAGATTGGTGTATTTTTTGATTGTTTTTTCAATTCCGTTTAGGTTCATATATTCATTAATTTCTTTTAATTCATTATCTTCAAAATTAAGATTATTAAAAGCTAAGGAAATTGCTTTAACTATGTTTGTGTTTTTTAAATGATGATTAATTGAATATTTTAAAGGTTTAATAAACCTATCGTTTTCTGATATTTTTCTTTTAATATCTTTTCCAACCCTTAAAACTTCATCTTTGATTTTTTGGTTTGATAACCTTTTAACAATTTTTTCTGAATACTCATTTAATTCTTTTTGAGAGAAATTATATTTATCAATCAAAATGTTTTTAAATTCTTTTAGTAAAAGTTTTACTTCTTTTTTTAGATTTTTAAATTCTTGAAATTGGTGTATGTATTTAAAATTATTTTTAATTCCTTTTCAAGCTAAAAAACAGTGAACAGCATTGAGCATGTAAAGCTTTCTTTCGATGTATTTAATAACGTTTTTAGAATACACAACACCTTTTAGTTTTTCACCTTTTCAATTATTTTCGTCCAAAACTAGTTCATAAAATTTTTCAACATTAATGTCTAAGGTGTTTGATTTTGTTTTAAAAGCAATTCTATCAACTGCACAGTCAATAAATCCAACGTGTTTATTAACAAACGTTTTTTCCTCAGCTCTTAATTCTTCAAACAAAATTTTTTTCAAATGACTTGAAGGATTTATTCCGTTTTCAATCGCAATGATGTTTAAACTTTTTTTGAATTGACTTTTATAAACTTTTTTAATTATTTTAACAAATAAGTTTTTTAATTTAATTAAATTATCAAAACCAATTGAAATAGTAATAAGAGAATAATCTAAGATGTTTTTTAAAATAGTTTTTTCATCCAAGATGTTTAAAGCGTTAAAGTTAGTAATTTTTTTTTGACTATCAACTTTTCCAAATTCATTAATAACGTACGAATTTGAATCATTTAACTTTGAAACAAGTTTTTTTGAAACGTCTAAAAAAGTAATTTTATAATCATTTAAATTTAAAATGTATCCGTTTAATCCTCTACCAATATTACCGGCACCAATTTGAATTGCCAGTTTTTTATTCATTAATGATTCTTTCTAACTCTTTTATGCTTTTAGCATTAATGATTTTTTTAACATTTTCTTTATCGGATAAACAAGAACCTAATTGAGCAATTATTTTTATGTGGTCTTGACCTTTTGCGGCAATTCCAATAACTATGTTAACTTTGTGTTTATTTCACTTTATTCCTTCAGGATAAATTGCAATACCAATGCCGTTTTTAATGATGTATTTTTGACTTTTGCTCGTTCCGTGGGGAATGGCAACGTTATTACCAATGTACACGCTCACTTCTTGATCTCTTAAGTGCATTGATTTAACATATTCTTTTTTAACTAATTTATTTTGCAATAGTAAATTACCAATTTGTTCAATAGCTTCTTTTTTAGAAGTTTTTGCTTGGTTAAATAAAACTAGTTTATTTATTAACGAAATTTTGTATTTTTTTGCTTTTTTAACAGTTTTAATTTGATTGTTTGCTAATAATTTTTTAGTTAGCTTTTCGTATTGATCTTTATTTAAGAAGTTTTCAATAATCATTTGGTTGGTGTTATTCTCTTCTTTTGCTCGTTTAGCAAGGTCTTTGTGAACAACAACTAAATCAGCTTTTACGTTTTTTAAATTATTAATTGCTGAGTTTGATACGCTAATATCTAAATTATTTTCTTTAAAAATTTTTCTTAAAATTCCTGCACCCATCACTGAAGAGCCCATTCCGGCATCGCATGCAAAAACTATTTTTTTAACCATTTCTTGAGTAGTGCTAATTTTGACATATTTACTGTCTTTTCCTTTTAGCAAATTCATTTTCATTATTGCTTCATCCCTTGATAATTGGTTTTTGCTTGTGAATTTTAATAAAAACACCGCAACTATAAATGAAGTAATTAATGATGAAAATATTCCAAGCGCAAGACCAGCATAAGCAATTCCGCTTTTTGCAGAAACTCCAAATAAAGCAATGATTGACCCAGGACTAGCTGGGGCAACTGCTCCTGCTCCAAAAATTTGCATCATTGAAACTCCAACTACTCCACCCGCAATTGCTGCAATGACTAAAATCGGTTTAAGAATTATAAACGGGAAGTAAACTTCGTGTATTCCACCAAAAAAGTGAATTACCGAAGAAGAGCTTGCGTTTGCTCTTTGTTTTCTATCCATTAGCATGTATGCTAGTAAAATTCCCATTCCTGGACCAGGATTTGATTCGATGTAATAAAGAATTGACTTTCCGTTATCTAGTACTTGGTTAGTTGCTATTGGCGTAAAAATACCGTGGTTAATCGCATTATTTAAAAATAATGGTTTAGCAGGTTCAACAAATAGTGAAATTACCGGAAGGGCTTTTCACCTTGTTAAAGGATCAATGATTCCGTTTAAAACGTAAGTGATTCCAAAAATTATTCACGGAATTACAAACATTGATACCATCATTGCTAGAAAAATGTAAAATGCCATTGCAAAATTATTTACAATCATTTCAAAACCAGGTTTAATTTTTCCGTCCCAAAGTTTTTCAACGTGTTTATAACCAAAAGCTGAAAGCGGTCCAACAATCATCGCTCCTAGAAATTGCACACCTAACTTGGCATCCTTAATTCCGTAGTAACCACTTTCCATTAACTTTGCTCCACCAATTATTGCAATTGTAGAAGCAGCTCCAATAAACCCTCCTTTATCAGATTTATAAATTCTTTTACCACCTAAAAAACCTATTAATAATGGTATTAAATAAGTAATTGTGGGTCCAACAATGTAATCAGTAATTGGTTTAACCGGAGTTCAACCTGTTGGAATAAAAAAAGCAGTTAAAAATCCTCAAGCAATGATCACACCTAAAATCGGCATGATCATACTTGAAAGAAGCGTTCCTACTTTTTGAACTTGAACTCTTAAATTTTTAATATTTAAAGTTTTTTCCATTTTTTTCCTTTCTGTATTATTGTTTTTTAATACACTCAAATTATATTTTTAATTAATTGTCAATTCATTATTAATTAGTAAATTAATTTACTATAATTGTTTTATGCTAATAAACAAGATTATAAACAAAGAAATAGATAAAATCTTTGATTTAAAAAGTGTTCAAACAATTTCAAACGTTGATAAATTAATAACAAATTATTTTATTAACAAGTGAAAAACTAAAAAAAAATTGCCAAGTTTAAGGACAATTTCTAAACAGTTATCAATCTCTGAAAGTTCAATATCTAAATATTTATCAAAAAATAAAATTGAAAAATTTTTAGTTTTACAATACATTTTTAAAATCAATTCGATGACCAAAAACAAAACAAACATTAATTTTAATAAAAATATTCAGGAAATAGCTAAAAAAATTAAACAATCAAACAAAGTTATTTTTTTAGCTCAAGGTATTTCCGGACTTATATCAAGATTTTTTTATACTTTGCTTGTACTAAAAAACATTAATGCTATTTATGTTGAAGGAAAACCTGACCAAATGAAATTATTAGAAAATTACCATAAAGATGATTTTATAATAATTATTTCCCATTCTTTTAATCATAAATGGTGTTACGAAACTCTTGAAAGCAGTAAAAATGCTTTATTTATAACTTCTAAAGAAATAAAGTGTAACGCTAATCAATACTTGTTTCACACGTATGATACCAATAATTTAAAATCTGAAAAAATCACCTTTTTTCACATCAATTTAATTAATGAATACATGCAAAAAATTATTGATTTGTTATAAACTAAATAATTAATTCATTTTTTGAGATAATGTAAATGATAAAAATTTAAGGAGAAAAAATGACACCACACATAGTTGCCAAAAAAGAGGGCATAGCAAAAACAGTTTTAATGCCCGGAGATCCTTTAAGAGCAAAATTTATAGCAAAAACTTTTTTAAAAGATTACAAATTAGTTAATGCAGTGAGAAACATGTACATTTACACTGGTTATTATAATGGTAAAAAAATAACAATTGCAGGTTCAGGAATGGGAATTCCTTCCATGGGAATTTATTCGTATGAATTATTCAAATTTTATGATGTAGACAACATCATTAGAATTGGTTCTTCTGGTTCATATATAAAAAACTTAAACATTTATGACATTGTTTTAGCTGAAAGTACATATTCAGATTCAAGTGCTTATGCAGAGCTAGTTTTAGAAGAAAAAACAAACACGTTATATCCGTCTAAAAAACTAAATGAAAAAATCAAAAAGATTGCAAAAAACCAAAATGTAAAAATTCACTCAGGACAAATTCACTGTTCAGATGCTTTTTATGCAAAAAGATCACTTGAAGAAACTATTAAAGTTACTAACTCAATTTGTGTTGATATGGAATCATTTGCGCTTTTTGCAAACGCCAAAGCACTTAATAAAAACGCTGCGTGTTTATTAACAATTTCTGATTCTTTAGTGTCTAAAGAATCTACAACACCTGAAGAAAGAGAAAAATCATTTACAAAAATGATGAAAATAGCACTTGATTTAGCATAATTAATAATAATTAAGAAATATTCTAAATATTTTTTTTAATTTTAGAAAATGATATTAAAAACAAATTTTAAAAAAATTAATGCAAAAATACTAAACAACTAATTACAAAAAATAATGATAGTTACATTAATTTCAAATTAATAAAAAAAATCTTAAAGTCTTTAAAATTAGCTTTTCATCTTACTAAATGAACTTTTTTTTTTTTTTGCAAAGAGACATTTTATAATTCAAATTGTAAGGAAAATTATGAAATTATCAAAGACTAAAAAAATACTTTTATTAGGAACAACTTTAACAATATTAGCTACTTTTATAGCAGTTCCGATTGTTCTTCTTAATAAAGATAAAAAAAATGAAGAAAATGATGTAGAAAAAATATTCAAAATTTTAAAAGCAAAAACAACTAAAGAAAAAATTATTGAACTTTCAAATAATGCTAGTGGAAAAATCATTGCTGATAATCAAGATAAAATTATTGAAAAAATTAAAATTTTAATTGGTAAATCAAATTTAAAAGAAGTAAAAATTGAAGTTTTAATGGAAAACGATTTTAACATTTCTACTACTTCCCAAAAAATTATTATTAAATTAAGCAAAAATGAAGCGTCAAAAGAAATCAAAGATTTTTTAGTTAAAAAACAATCAATCATTGATGTTAATAAAGATATAATAGCAATAAAGAATATTCTTGATGCTAAAACGGGAGAAGATTTAATAATTATTCTTCCAAGTAGTTCAAATGGAAACATTATTGGAAAAGAAGCTAATAAAAATGCAATTCTAAAAAAGTTAAGAATGTTAGTAGATTCTTCAAATACTAATGGAGAAGCTAATCATGAAAGTTTAAAAGGAACATTAATAGAAATTTCGATGAATGCTGATGCATCAATTTCAACAACTCCTCAAAACATCATTGTATCAATTAGTAAAACTGATGGAACAACCCTTAGCACAACAAAAACTTTTCAAGTAAGAATTTTTACTGCAGATGAAGATATAGCAGCAATAAAAGAAATTCTTGAATCTAAAACTGGTAATGATTTAATAATCACTCTTCCAAGTGATTCAACTGGAGCTATTTTTAATCATAATAATGAAATTATAAAAAAACTAAGACAATTAATTGATCCTTCAAATACTAATGGAGAGGTTAATCATTGAAGTTTAAGAGGAATTAATTTTACTATTAGTTCTAATGGATCAATTTCAACAACTCCTAAATATATTGATATATTAGTTGTTAAATATCCTGCAAGAAGTGCTACAATACTAGAAACTTTCCAAGTAAAAAAAGCTTAAATAACAACATAAAAAATAAAACTATAGTAAAAAAATAATGATTATTTCTATTATAAATATATGCTCTAATACATTGCAATTTTGAAAAAACATAATCAAATTCTTTAAATTTTGTTTTATTTATTTAAAAATAAATTTACAAATATGGTTCAAAAAATATTTTTAAGTAAAATAAATTTTATTTTTTTAAATTTTTTTATTATTTATATTCATTATTTTTTTTAATTAAAAAAATTTTAAAGTCTTTAAAATAAGCTTTTTAGCTCATTAAATAAACTTTTTTTTTTTTTTGCAAAGAGACATTTTATAATTTCAAAATATAAGGGAAAACTATGAAATTATCAAAAACTAAAAAAATTATTTTATTAGGAGCATCAATTGGAGTTTTAACAACTATGATTGTCACACCAATTGTATTACTTAATACTAATAAAAATAATCAAGATGAACAAAATCAAAAAGATGTTGAAAGTGTAGTTAAAATACTTGAAGAAAAAAATCAAAACGAAAGAATATTAAAATTTTCAAGTACTTTAAGAGGTAAAATTGTTGCTAACAATCAAGAAAAAATTGTTGCAAAAATTAAGACTTTAATTGGTAAAGCAAATTTAAAAGAAGTTAAAATTGAAATTTATATGAAAAATGATCGAGATATTTCTCCTAATTATGCAAAAATTCAAATTAAAATTTCAAAAGGAAAATATTCAAAAACAGTTGATTCTGAAAAACCTTATTTTGTTATAAGAGAACAAAATCAGCAAGAAATCATTGCTGATGTTAATAGTGTTAAAACTGCTTTAACTAATTTAAGAACAAAAACTTTAGAACTTAAAGCTAAAGTTGATGATAAAAGTGTTAATGGTAATAAGGATGCGATTTTAAATACCCTTAAACAAATAGAAGGTTATTCAGAAATTGATTTTAAAGCAAAAGAAGTAGAAATTAAAGTAAAAGAAAATTCTAATAACTTACCTTCAAGTGAACAAAGTCCTATAAACATTATTTTTATTCTTTCAAAAGGTACTTATAATATTGAGTTAACTGGTTTTAGTGCCAAGCAACTTGCTCCTAACCAAGTTAATATTATTACAAGAGAACTTAATCAATTAAAATCAAGTTTAGAAAATTTAGAAACTAAAGAAGTAGAAGTTTATGCTCCGGGAATAGATAAAACAATTACTCATAATAAAGATTCAATTAAAAACGCAATTGAAAATTTAAATGGTTATAATGCAATTGATTTAAATGGAGCTTCTTTAGAAGTTAAAAATTCTAGTGATAATTTACCAAAAAATGATCAACCAGCAACTAGTATTATTTTAATTCTTTCCAAAAATAATGTTGATGTTGAAGTTCAAGGTTTTAGTGCAAAACAATCTTTAACTATAACGCCTCAAGATAAAATAAACCAAATTAAAGAAAAAATCATTGATAAAGACATTTTAATTGCTCCTAATGTTTTAACCCAAAACCAAAACGAAATTCAAAGTGCAATTAAAAATCAACTTCAAAAAGAAAACCCTTTTTTAAATAATGATGATCTTTCAAAGATTAGTACTAGTCTTTCAACTTTAGATATGGGAGTTAAAACTCAAATTACTCTTATTATTACTATTGACTCTACAACTTCAACATTAATAATTGATGTTGAAAAAGCTAATTTATTAAAAGGTTCAAGTATTATTGAAGGTTCTTATGGAACAATTTTTCAAGATGAATTTAAAAATCTTTGATCAATGAGTCATTCAATAACTAAAGAAGTTAATAAAGTTCAAAAAACTATTCATACAAAACTCCAAGTTCTTAAATCAAATCAAAATGGAGATGGTTATGTAAATTCTTGAACAAATGATAATAGTGAAAATGGTGAACCATTATTAAAAGGTTCAAATATTGTCAATGGTCGTGGTGGAACAATTTTTCAAGATGAATTTAAAAACCTTTGAACAATGGGAAAAGATCAAAAATTCCAAGTTCTTAAAGCAAATAATGTTAAAAATGGATATGTAAATACTGGCTGAATTAGTGCTAATAGTGGATTAACAAGAAATTCAAATATTAATGATGGTGCCGGCGGAGTAATTTTTCAAGATGAATTTAAAAACCTTTGATCTATAGGAAATGGAACAAGTCTCCAAGTTCTTGAAAGAAACCAGAACGGTGATGGATATG
The DNA here is from genome assembly GCA_965263245.1 of Metamycoplasmataceae bacterium. Lineage (GTDB taxonomy): Bacteria > Bacillota_I > Bacilli_A > Mycoplasmatales > Metamycoplasmataceae > DT-68. The sequence goes on from CBDHHR010001146.1 coordinate 481,431, forward strand.
ATGAAGACGCTGGTTGAACTAGTGCTAATAGCGGATTAACAAGAAATTCAAATATTAATGATGGTGATGGCGTAGTAATTTTTCAAGATGAATTTAAAAACCTTTGAGCAATGTCAAATTCAAAACTTCAAGTTCTTGAAGCAAACCAAAACGGTGATGGTTATGTAAATACAGGTTGAACTAGTGCTAATAGTGGATTAACAAAAGGTTCGAATATTATTAATGGTGCAGATGGAGTAATTTTCCAAGATGAATTTAAAAACCTTTGAGCAATGGGACTTGGAACAAGTCTCCAAGTTCTTGAAACAAACCAAAACGGTGATGGTTATGTAAATACAGGTTGAACTAATGATAGAAATAGCGGATTAACAAATGGTTCAGAGATTTCTGTTGGTTCTTATGGAACAATTTTCCAAGATGATTTCAAAAACCTTTGAGCAATGTCAAATTCAAAACTTCAAGTTCTTAAAGCAAACCAAAACGGTGATGGTTATATAAATACAGGTTGAACTAATGATAATTCAAGTAGTGGTGATAATTTATTAAAAAATTCAAATATTGTTAATGGTTCATTTGGAAAAATTTTCCAAGATGAATTTAAAAACCTTTGAATAGGTGGTAATTTAGAAAGACTCCAAGTTCTTAAAGCAAACCAAAACGGCAATGGTTATATAAATACAGGTTGAACTAATGCTAGAAATAGTGGATTAACAAATGGTTCAAATATTACTAAATTTGCAACTGGAACAATTTTTCAAGATAAATTTAATAATCTTTGAACAATGGGATACGAAACAAATCTCCAAGTTCTTAAAGTAAATCAAAATGGTGATAATTATGTAAATTCATGACAAAAAGCTAGTGATTAATTTTTTTATTATTTATTTACATTGATTATTATTTTTTTAGTTTAAAAAAATCTTAAAGTCTTTAAAATTAGCTTTTTAGCTTACTAAATAAGCTTTTTTTTTTTTTTGCAAAGAACAATTTTATAATTCAAAATATAAAGGAAAATTATGAAATTAACAAAAACTAAAAAAATACTTTTATTAGGAACAACATTAGCAATATTAACTACTTCCATAGCAGTTCCAATTGTTATTCTTAATAAAGATGAAAAAAATGAAGAAAATGATGTAGAAAAATTATTTAAAATTCTAAAAACAAAAACAAATGGAGAAAAAGTTATTGAACTATCAAATAGTGCTAATGGTAAAATCATTGCTGATAATCAAGAAAAAATTGTTGAAAAAATTAAAACTTTAATTGGGAAAACAAATTTAAAAGAAGTAAAAATTGAAATTTTAATGAAAAAAGATATTAATGTTTCTAATACACCACAAAAAATTATTATTAAACTAACCAAAGATGAAGTTTCAAAAAAAATTGAAGGTTTTTCAGTTAAAAAACAATCAATCATTGATGTTAATAAAGATATAGCAGCAATAAAAAATATTCTTGATGCTAAAAGTGGAAAAGATTTAATAATTAATCTTCCAAGTAGTTCAACCGGAAACATTATTGAAAATAGAATTAATAAAATTGCAATTATCAAAATAATAATAATGTTAATTGATCCTTCAAATAAAAGTGGTGAAGGTAATCATCCAAGCTTAAGAGGAACATCAATACAAGTCTCAATAACTAGAGATGCTCCAATTTCAACAACTCCTCAAAATATTATTGTAAAAATTAGTAAAACTGGTGGAGCAACCCTTAGCACAACAAAAACTTTTCAAGTAAAAAGAGAATCTACTCCAGATGAAGATATAATAGCAATTAAAGAAATTCTTGATTCTAAAACTGGTCAAGATTTAGTAATTACACTTCCAAGTGATTCAAGCGGACTTACTAATAAACTTACTAATAAAATTGCAATTGAAAAAAAATTAAGAATATTAATTGATCCTTCAAACACTAATGCGGATCCTAATCATCCGAGTCTAAAAGGAACAATTATAGGAATTTCTGTGCTTAATAATAAAAAAGCAATTTCAACAATTCCTCAAAACATTATTGTAGCAATTTTTAAACCTGGAGGAAAATCCCTTTTAACAACAAAAACTTTCCAAGTAAAAAAAGCTTAAATAACAACATCATTAGTTATATTATTTGTATTTTCTTTTTTTATAACAAAAATGCCCTTTAAATAATTATTTTAATATAGTAATTAATGATGTTTACACAAAATTTTTACACTTCTTTTAAATCTATTTATTAAACTTATTTTGAGATAAACCAAGTTCTTTTTTCATTGTGGGAGTGTTCTTTATAGCAGTAATGTCTTTTTTCATAACCACAATGTCTTTTTTCATAACCACAATGTCTTTTTTCATAACCACAATGTCTTTTTTAATTTCAACAATTTCTTGTTTAATAATAATAATGTCTTTTTCAACTTTTTCTTTAAAAGGAATGAAAGTTTTTTGATTTCAATCTTTAAACCATTTGGGAACTTTATTTTCAGAATTTTTTTCTCAATCTTTAAATCATTTAGGAACTTTATTTTCAGAATTTTTTTCTCAATCTTTAAACCATTTAGGAACTTTATTTTCAGAATTTTTTTCTCAATCTTTAAACCATTTAGGAACTTTATTTTCAGAATTTTTTTCTCAATCTTTAAACCATTTAGGAGTTTTATTTTCAAAATTTTCATTTAATTTAGCAATTTTTTTATTGATTTTATTTTCTCAATGTTTAAATCATTTAGGAGTTTTATTTTCAAAATTTTCATTTAATCTAGCAATTTTTTTGTTGATTTTAGTTTCAAATTCTTTAAATCACTTAGGAGGTTTTGACACATCTTCCTCTTTTCCTTTAAATTTGCCTTCAACTATTATTTTAACATCATCATCTTTTTCATGTTCTAGTTTGTTGACTGAAACAATTCTGTTTTTTGAATTTCTTCATATTTTAATTAGTTTACTAAAGTTAATTATAAACATAAAAGTTGCTCCTTTCTTTTAAAAAGATAGTAATTTTTAACATAAACTTACTTATGTAAAAACTTTTCTTCTACTAACATATAGTTAAAAATAAATAAAGTATTAAAAAATTATTAAAATATTTTTTTATTAATTAAAACGTGTTAGTTTATTCAAAAAAAGCATTTATATAAAATTCATTATTAATTTTTTAGTTTAAAAAAATCTTAAAATCTTTAAAATTAGGTTTTTAGCTCACTAAATGAACTTTTTTTTTTTTTTGCAAAGAACAATTTTATAATCTAAAATATAAAGGAAATTTATGAAATTATTAAAAACTAAAAAAATACTTTTATTAGGAACAACGTTAGCAATATTAACTATTTCCATAGTAATTCCAATTGTTCTTCTTAATAAAAATAAAAAAAGTGAAGAAAATGATGTAGAAAAATTATTTAAAATTTTACAAGCAAAAACAACTAAAGAAAAAATTATTGAACTATCAAATAATGCCAGCGGTAAAATTATTGCTAATAATCAAGATAAAATTATTGAAAAAATTAAAACTTTAATTGGTAAAACAAATTTAAAAGAAGTAAAAATTAAAATTTTAATGAAAAATGATGTTAATATTTCTACTACTTCACAAAAAATTATCATCAAATTAACAAAAGATGAAGTTTCTAAAGAAATTGAAGATTTTTCAGTTAAAAAACAATCAATCATTGAAATTGATAAAGATATTGCATTAATAAAAAATATTCTTGATGCTAAAACTGGAGATGATTTAATAATTACTCTTCCAAGTAACTCTAGCGGAAACATTATTGGAAACGCTACCAATAAAAATGAAATTATAAAAAAATTAAGAATATTAATTGATCCTTCAAATACTAGTGGGAAAGCTAATCATTTAAGTTTAAGAGAAACATCATTAGAAGTTTCAATGGATGTTGATGCACCAATTTCAACAACCCCTCAAAACATTATTGTATCAATTAGTAAAACTAACGGAACAACTCTTAGCACAACCAAAACTTTTCAAGTAAAAAGAGATTTTACTGCAGATGAAGATATAGCAGCAATAAAAACAATTTTTGATACTAAAATGAATAATAATGACCCTAGTTTATTAATTAAACTTCCAAGAAGTTCAACCGGAAGTATAATTAATAATCCAACTAATAAAAATGCTATTGAAAGAAAAGTAAGAATTGCAATTGATCCTTCAAATATTAGTGGCGATCCTAATCATCCAAGTTTACGCGGAACAACAGTTACTCTTACAGGTGTAGTTACTAATTCTCGTGTAAATGATTTAATTTCTTTTAGTTTTAAATATATCATTATAACAATTAGTAAAACTCTTGGAACTAGTGTAAATTTTAGATGATTTGTTGTTGGAAAAGATATTATAAAATAAAAAAACACAGCAATGAATTATTAAACAAGATCGATATTTAATGTCATAATAATGGAAAGTTTTTTGAAAATACTATAAAAAATAAACATTAATGTTAATAAAATTAATTTATCTAATAACTTTGTTTTGAACAATTTTTTTATTTTAAAAAAATCTTAAAGTCTTTAAAATAAGCTTTTTAACTTACTAAATAAGCTTTTTTTTTTTTTGCAAAGAGACATTTTATAATCTAAATTGTAAAGGAAATTATGAAATTATCAAAAACTAAAAAAATCATTTTATTAGGAACAACGTTAGCAATTTTAACTACTTCCATAGTTACCCCGATTGTTCTTCTTAATAAAGATGAAAACAAAATAGAAAATGATGTAGAAAAAATATTCAAAATTTTAAAAGCAAAAACAAGCAAAGAAAAAATCATTGAACTTTCAAATAATGCAAGTGGTAAAATCATTGCTGATAATCAAGATAAAATTATTGAAAAAATTAAAACTTTAATTGGTAAAGCAAATTCAAAAGAGGTAAAAATTGAAGTTTCAATGCAAGATGATGTTAATATTTCTACTACTTCACAAAAAATTATTATTAAACTAACCAAAAATGAAGTTTCAAAAAAAATTGAAGATTTTTCAGTTAAGAGACAATTAACTATTGATGAAGAAATAGCATCAATAAAGAAAATTCTTGATGTTAAAAGCGGAAATGATTTAATAATTACTCTTCCGAGTGATTCAACGGGAAACATTATTGGAAATGCTACTAATAAAGATGCAGTTGAAAAAGAATTAAGAATATTAATTGATCCTTCAAATACTAGTGGAAAAGCTAATCATTCAAGTTTAAGAGGAGTAACAATAGAAGTTTCAATGAACGCTGATGCATTAATTTCAACAACTCCTCAAAACATTATTGTATCAATTAGCAAAACAAACGGAACAACCCTTAGAACAACAAAAATATTCCAAGTAAAAAGAGAATCTACTCCGGATGAAGATATACAAGCAATAAAAGAAATTCTTGAATCTAAAATTGGTAATGATTTAATAATCACTCTTCCAAGTGATTCAACCGGAAGGATTAATGATATTAATAACAAAAATGCAATTAAAAAAAAGTTAAGAATATTAGTTGATCTTTCAAATATTAGAGGAGAAATTAATCATCCAAGTTTAAGAGGAACTGATTTTAATATTAGCGCTAATGGATTAATTTCAACAATTGCTAAATATGTTGATGTATTAATTATTAAACGTCCTGGAAGAAGTGTTGAAATAGCAGAAACTTTCCAAGTAAAAAAAGCTTAAATAAAAATGTAAAAAATAAAATTCTTTTTAATAGATTTTATAAATTAAACTTTAAAAAATAAAACCATAGTAAAAAAATAATGATTATTTCTATTATAAATATATGCTTTAATAGATTAGAATTTTTAAAAAAACATAATTAAATTCTTAAAATTTTGTTTTAAATTATTTAAAAATAAATTTATAAATATGGTTTAAAAAATATTTTTAAGTAAAATAAATTTCATTTTTTTAAATTTTTTTGTTGATTATATTGATTAATATTTTTTTAACTAAAAAAATCTTAAAGTCTTTAAAATAAGTTTTTCAGCTTACTAAATAAACTTTTTTTTTTTTTTGCGAGGAGACATTTTATAATTTCAAAATATAAAGGAAAAATATGAAATTATCAAAAACAAAAAAATTTATTTTATTAGGAGCTTCAATCGGAATTTTAACAACTATGGTTGTCACGCCAATTGTATTGCTTAATAACAATGACAATCAAGATGATCAAAACCAAAAAGATGTTGAAAGTGTAATTAAAATACTTGAAGAAAAAAACCAAGATGAGAGAATATTAAAATTTGCAAGTAATTTAACAGGTAAAATTGTTGCTAATAATCAAGCAAAAATTATTGCAAAAATAAAAACTTTAATTGGTGAAAAAAACTTAAAACAAGTTAAGATTGAAATTTTAATGAAAAATGATCGAAATATTTCACCTAATTATGCAAAAATTCAAATTAAAGTTTCAAAGGGAAAATATTCAAAAATAGTTGGTTTAGAAAAGTCTTATTTAGTGATAAGAGAACAAAACAAGCAAGAAATAATTGCTGATGTTAATAGCGTTAAAACTGCTTTAACTAATTTAGGAACAAAAACTTTAGAACTTAAAGCTAAAGATAATGATAAAAGTATTAATGGTAATAAAGAAGGTATTTTAAAAACACTTGAACAAGTTTCAGGTTATTTAGATATTAAATTTAAAGATGTAAAAATTAAAGTAAAAGAAAATTCTAATCAGTTACCTTTACACAATGCAACTCCTATAAACATTGTTTTTGTTCTTTCAAAAGCTACTTATAATAGTGAGTTAACTGGTTTTAGTGCTAAGCAACTTGATAGTGATCAAGTTAATGAAATTACAGAAGAACTTAATCAATTAAAATCAAGTTTAGAAAATTTAGAAACAAAAGAAGTAGAAGTTTATGCTCCAAGTACAAACAAAACAATTACACATAATAAAGCTGCAATTAAAAGTGCAATTGAAAATTTAGATGGTTATGATGAAATTGATTTAAATGGAGCTTCTTTAGAAGTTAAAAATTCTGGTAATAATTTACCAACAAACGATCAACCAGCAAGTAGCATTATTTTAATTCTTTCCAAAAATAATGTTAATGTTGAAGTTCAAGGTTTTAGTGCTAAACAATCTTTGACTATCACAACTCAAGATAAAATAAACAAAATTAAACAAAAAATAACTGATAAAGATATTTTAATTGCTCCTAATGTTTCAATCTCAAATCAAAGCGAAATTCAAAGTGCGATTAAAAATCAACTTCAAGAAGAAAATCCTTTATTAGATAATAATGATCTTTCAAAAATTAGCACAAGTCTTACAACTTTAACTTTAGGAATTAGAACTGAAGTTGTTCTTAGTATTAGTATTGATTCTAAAACTTCAATATTAAATATTTATGTTGAAAAGGTTAATTTATTAAAAGGTTCAAACATTACTGATGGTCAATTTGGAACAATCTTCCAAGATGAATTTAAAAATCTTTGAGCAATGGGAAATGGAACAAGACTTCAGGTTCTTAGAGCAAACTCTACTAAAGATTCATATGATGGAAGTTTAGGTTGAAGCAATACAAATAGCGGCTTAACAAAAGGTTCAAACATTACTGATGGTCAATTTGGAACAATTTTCCAAGATGAATTTAAAAATCTTTGAGCAATGGGAAATAATACAAGTCTTCAAGTTCTTAGAGTAAATCAAAATGATGATGGTTATGATGAAACTACTGGTTGAACTAGTGCTAATAGCGGCTTAACAAAAGGTTCAAACATTACTGATGGTTTTAAAGGAACAATTTTCCAAGATGAATTTAAAAATCTTTGAGCAATGGGAAGCGAAAAGAAACTTCAAGTTCTTAGAGCTAATTCACAAAAAGATGGTTATGATGAAAATGTTGGTTGAACTAGTGCTAATAGCGGATTAACAAAAGGTTCAAATATTAAGAATGGTGAAAGTGGAACAATTTTCCAAGATGAATTTAAAAATCTTTGAACAATAGGAAAAAGTTATTATAACGAATCTAAAACTATTACTATCAATTCAAAACTCCAAGTTCTTAGAGCAAATGCACAAAAAGATGGTTATGATGAAAATGTTGGTTGAACTAGTGCTAATAGTGGATTATTAAAAGGCACAAACATTGCTAACGGAGAAACAACAATTTTTCAAGATGAATTTAAAAACCTTTGAGCAATGGGAGTAACTTATCGAGATCGAAATTTTGTGGGAACAAGGGGAACAATTAAAACAAAACTCCAAGTTCTTAGAGCAAATGCACAAAAAGATGGTTATGATGAAAATGTTGGTTGAACTAGTGCTAATAGTGGATTAACAAAAAATTCAAACATTATTTTTGGTGGTTATGGAACAATTTTTCAAGATGAATTTAAAAACCTTTGAGCAATGGGAAATCAAAAGAAACTTCAAGTTCTTAGACCAAATTCACAAAAAAATGATTATGTAACTTCTGGTTGAACTAGTGCTAATAGCGGTTTAACAAAAAATTCAAATATTAATGATGGTTTTAACGGAATTGTTTTTCAAGATAAATTTAAAAACCTTTGAACAATAGGAAAAAATTCAAAACTCCAAGTTCTTAAAGCAAATTCACAAAAAAATGGTTATGTAACTTCTGGTTGAACTAGTGCTAATGATAGCGGATTAACAAATGGTTCAAATATTCTTATTGGTAACGGAGCAACAATTTTTCAAGATGATTTTGGAAACCTTTGAGCAATGGGTGTTTACAAAAGATTTGGATCATCAATTGTTGATCCAAAAATTCAAGTTTTAAAAGTTAACCAAAATGGTGATGGTTATGTAAATTCATGACAAAATTATTAATAAAATATTTACAATCTTAAAGTTTTAAATTTATTGATTATATTTAACGTTTATTTTTTTAATTTCTTCTTTTGTTCCCACAAAACGAACAGTGATTTTTCTTTTGTTAGCTTTATCAAATTGATCAATTATTTTATGAAAATGAAATTTAATATCTTTAATTTTATTTTGGATGTTTTCCTTTTTGTTAAGTTCAAAGGTAATATCAATAGCTTTTAAAACTTCATTTTTATAATCTATAAATTTTTTGTTAACATATTTTTTTTCATAAAATTCACAAATTATTGCATCAACATTAGTATTTTTAGGGTTTATTTTACCAATAAAACCGATTTTTTGATTTTTTAAATAAATATCAGCAGAATAATTAGGATGCATGTTTTCATCTTTTGAAACTTTAAAAATAATTTCTTTTGGTAATAAATTAACAACATCTTTTTTTACTTCCATAAAACTTTTGATAGTTGAAGTCATTATTATTGTTTTAACTCCATTATTTATCATTCCGCAAGAAAAAACATTAATATCATTGATGTTTTTTTTAAGATTGTAATTTAAAATTTCTAGTATTGAATAAATTTGTGAATCTCTAATAACTTCTCTTTCTTTAGAAACAAAAGTTTTTAATTTAATTTTTTTATCAAAATTAAAAGGGTTATAAACGTTTTTTTCTTCAGAAATTAAAGAGTAAGTAAAAACTTCATTATATCCTTGAGCTGCAATAAGATTTTTAAAACTATTATCTAAAGTTGGACGGGAAAATTTAATTTGTGGTTTAATTTCGGGTAATAATTCATAACCATAAAATCTAAGTATTTCTTCATTTAGATCTTGTTGTTGATTAACGTCATACCTATAAGTCGGAATTTTAACCATATTTTCAAAAAATTCAAAACCTAATTTTTTTAAAGAGTTCATTACTTCTTGATATTTTTCGGTTTTAGTAAGGTTAAATCCAGCAATTTGGTCTAACTTTTTTTGATCAAAATTTATTACTTTTTGACTATCTTCTTTAAAATTAACAGGGTGTGAAAAATTATTTAGTTTTGAAGCAACAAAATCAATGGCAAATTTTAACATACCACCACTTAAAGATTTTGAAGATTGGATTCCTGAATTTGATTCTAACTTGATGGTTTTAATATTTTTTCTAATGTCTTTATTTTCAAATTGACCAAATTCCAAAATAAATTCTTGAGTATTTTTATTAATCACCGAATTTGTAAAACCAATTACTCCAGCTAAAGAAACAGGTTTATCATTTGAAGTAATAACTAAATTATGATCAAGTTTAATTTCTTTATTCCCAATTATGTTAATTTTTTCATTAGAGTATTTAGTTGAAAAATTTTTATTAACTAAATTTTTATCATAAGCATGAGTAGGCTGACCAGTCATGATGAGTGTTAAATTGGTTAAATCAACAATATCATTAATCGATTTAATGTTGCTTTTAATTAAGAGCAGTTTATCTTCAATGGTAATTTTGGGTTTAGTTTTTGATTCAATTAAAACAAGTTTTTGGTGTAAATTTTCTTCTACTTTTAAATCACTTTTAAAGCTTGGTTTATTTTTTTCTATTTTTGATTCTATGGTGTTAAAATAAGCCGCAAGTTCTTTTGCCATCACAAGATAAGAAATTGCATCGGTTCTATTGGGCATAAAATTAACTTCAATTAAAGAATCATTAAGTTTTAATTTTTCAATCGGATCATCTTCAATTGAATAATCTTCATAATGTTGAATACCTTCAACTGCTCCGTCTCATAAAAGTTCTTTGTTAATTCCAAATTCATTTAAAGACGAAAGCATGCCTTCGGAAACAATGCCTTTAAATTTTTTTTCTTCAAAAACTGTTTTTCCAACTCTTGAACCAGGAACAAAAACAATTACAACCATACCTTCAAAAACATTTGTTGCCGTTGTTTGGATTATTCGGTTTTTATCTTTAAATTTAATTTCACAAACGTTTAAATTATCTGCGTTAGGATTTTTGTACATTTTGGTGATCTTACCGAACATAATACCTTCAACATCAGTAAAACTTGTAACATTTTCAACTTCAAACCCAATTAAATTAATGGTGTTTACAATTTTTTCTAATGTAATATTACTTGGTAAATTTGCCATTTCTCTTAATTTTTTTTCCGAAAATATCATTATTTACCTCCTGCAAATTGGTTTAAAAACCTTAAATCATTTTTATAAAATTCTCTAATGTCTTTAATGTCATATTTTATCATGGCAATTCTTTCAATTCCAATGCCGGCTGCAAAACCATTCATATTGTTTGTATAACCAGCTAGTTTAAGAACTTTTTTATTTAGTATGCCTGCACCTAAAACTTCTATTCATCTTTCTTTAAAATAAATGTCAACTTCAACAGAAGGTTCAGTAAAAGGGAAAAAGGAAGGTCTTAACCTAATTTTAATTTTTTCTTCTAAAACGTATGAAAGTAAATTTTTAAGCGTTCAAATTAAGTTTGGAAAAGAAATATTATTTCCCACCGAAACAAAATCAACTTGTGAAAACTGGTGTAAATGGGTTTTATCATCTTCATCGTTTCTATAAACATTTCCTATTGAAAAGTGACTAAATTCTTTGTTAGCAAATTTTGCAAGTTCCCTAGCAGTAAAACCTGTGTTATGAGTTCTAAGAAGTTTTTGCTCATCAATGTATAATGAATCTTGCAAATCTCTTGCTGGATGGTTTTTTGCAATGTTTAACTTTTCAAAATTATACTCATCTGTTTCAATTTCACTTCCGGTTGTTTCAAAATAACCATTTTGTAATAATCAATTTCTAAAACGGTTTGAAATGATTGTTAAAGGGTGAAGTCCACCGGTTTTTTCAACAGGAGTAGTAACATCAATTCATTCGTTTTTGATTTTATCTTCAATAATTTTTGCTTCAATTTCTTTAGCTTTTTGACTAAAAGCATTTTCTGCTTTTTGTTTTAATTGAGATATTTCTTTACCGATTGTTTTTTTCTTTTCGATTGAAGCACTTCTAATTTCTTTTTGAAGCTTTTTAAGCTTTCCGTCTTTAGCATAAAATTTAGCTTTTTCAATTTTTAGTTCTTCTAGTGTTTTAACGTGTTTTAAATCCATTTTATTACTCCTTAAAAAACAAAAATGTACTTTTAATATTTGTTAATTAGTTAGTTTAAACAATTTTGTGATATTTTAATTTTTATAGTTTAAATATTTATATAGACATTATATATAAATTAATTATTTATGGTTATAAATAAGAATTATAAAAATAATTTAAAATAATAAGTTATATGTAAAAAAAGTTCAAAAATGGAAATCAAGTAAAAATTGTGGTAAAATGGAAATGAAGTAAAAATTATAGTAAAATGGAAATAACAAAGGCACTTAAAAATGAAACTAGAAACTATCAAAAAAACAAAAAAATGGTATGAAATTAAAGATGATGATTTAACTTTAGAAATAATGAGAAAACTAGTCAATACAAAAGAATTACTTGGAAAGTTAAATGTTTTAATTGCAAAAATGAAAAACAAGTACATATTAACTTACATCATTGAAAAAATTGATGCTATTAGTTCAAATGAAATTGAAAACATTCACACAACTGTTGATGAAGCGGCAAACGACATTGTAAAAAAAGATTTTGCTTCACCGTTTGTAAGATACCGAGAAGCATTAAAAACTGCTCACCAAAAATTATCAGAAAAAGGTATTATTCAACAAGAAGATATAGTTTGAATTAATAACAGAATTAGAGGAAAAAATATTGGTCTAAGAAAAACTCCAGTTAAAATTGTAAAAAAAAATTATTCAAACGAACAAACAATTCATCAAGGAGTGGATGCGAATGAACTACCAGAATTAATGTCTGAATTAATAAAAATAATTAATTCTGAAAATAATGATCTTGATCCAATTATAAAATCTTTATTAATTCACCATCAATTTGAATACATGCATCCTTTTGCTGATGGCAACGGAAGAACTGGTAGAATAATTTTTGCTATTTTACTTACAAAATATAACGTTTTAGAAGTACCAGCATCAGTTTTTTCCTATAGTGCTGTTAAAAATAAAGAAAAATATTATAAAGCTTTAAGACTAGCAGATCAAAATGATTACATTAAATACCTTGAAATAATGCTTGAAATTTTTAATTCATCATTAAAAATGTCAATTGATTTTGCTAAAGATTTAAACTCACAATACGAATGATCAGAAAAAATTGTTTTTGATACTTATCAAAATACAAAATTATTAAATTTGCTTCCACACTGTTTTGTTGGAGTTAAATTTTCAATAAATTTTTTAGTTAAAAAAACTAAATTAAATAATAAAACTATTAAGAAATATTTAAATTATTTTGAAATTTTACACATTGTTGAACAAGAAGTTAAAGGAACTTATAGACCTTATAAAAATTTATTAATTGAAAAATTAATTTATAAATATTGAAAAAATAGTAAATAAAAAAAATATTTTATAGATTATGAATATTTTTGTTTATAAATAATATTTTTGTATATAATTTCTACGTTATGAAAATAAATCTTCAATTAGGCTTTACAAATAAAGATAAAACCATTAAAAATGGCAATTTAATTATTAAAAAAACTTACACTGGTTTTAACCACAAAATTGATTATTCAAAACTAAAAGAATTTGATTTTGTGCCTGATTTAATTGAAGATAATAAAGAAAGTGTTACTTGAAAACTATTAAAGGGAATACATTTAGAAAAACCTACTAACGATGATTTAAAAAAACTTGCTGTTAGCATCAGAAAGCTTCATAAATCTGAAGCTAAGTTTCCTAAAAACAATTTAAGAAACAGGGTAAATAATTACTTAAGAATTATTCATGATAAATATTTAAAAATTCCGGAAGTTGATAATTATTGAAAAGAAATGAACCGTTTAATAACAAGAATGAGCAAAATTAATCCTTGTCATAATGATATTTGGTCAACTAACATCATTAAAGATGATAACCAAAAAATTTGAATAATTGATTGAGAATTTGCAACAATGGGTGATAAACATTTTGACCTTGCTTATTATATTGAATACCAAAAACTTTCTTTAAAGCAAGAAAAAATTTTTTTAGACGCTTATAACTCTTTAGATGATTATAATGCTTATGTTAAAGAGTGAATGGATAAATACAAGTTATTTGTAAACTGATTAGTACTATTATGAGCTTATGCTCAAGAAAAAATGCCCTTTTCTGTTAAAAGTCTTAAAAAAAGAATTAATGAACTTGCAAGTAAAGTAATTAAAAATAAATATTAAGTTTCTTTTTGATCAATTAAGTTTGAAATATCAAATTCAAACGTGGAATTAATTAAAGATGTTAATTCGGTTGCAGTTCTAATAATTTGTTCTTTGTTAGTGTTAGTAGAATAATAACTGTACGGAACATCAGAAGCGACCAAAAAGAATATTTCTTTATCTTTACAATAAAATGAATACGATCTAAAATCGGGACTAATACCTTTTATAAAGAAAATTTTATTTGCATAATCTGTTAGAAGATCAATTTGATAATCAAACGTTCTTACCAATAATTTTAAACCACCAATTCCTGGTCAAATTCTTTTTTCATAATTATCTTGTTTAAAATTTTCCGGAAGGTAAAGAAATTTGAAAAAATCTTCAAATGTTGCTGGTTTTAAAAGTTTAGAATCTTTTTTGTAAAGTGCATTATATAATTTTGAAAGATCTTCAAGTGTTGAAACATAACCTTTACTTGCGTTTAAAAAGCTTGTATCAACATCTTTATAAACTTTATCTTTGAACTTATCAATTCTTTGGATATTATAATATGTATTATTCATTTTTAAAGGTTCTAAAACATATTTTTTCACAATTTGGTCAAAAGTTCAAGTTTGATCAAAAGCTTTTTTATAAACTTTTTCTAAAATGTTTGCTAATAAAATATAGTTGAGCGGCGAATGTTCTCATTCTCTAAAATTATCTTTATCTTTATCTTCACTTTCAACTTTATCTAAAGGATTTATATTTAAAGGACCTTGTTGGTTATTTATAGGACTGGTTACAGCATTTGGATTATAAGGGTTATCATATAAGTTATTTATGTCTTTATCAATTCATTTACTTGCAGCTAAATTGATAAAATCTAAAAGTTTTCATTTTGTTCTATCGGTAAAAGTAGTGTTATCATATGCAACAATAGGGTTTTTATAATATTGTTTTTTAATTTCTTCAGCTATATTTTCTTCTTTAGCATTAATTATTTTAGTTATTTTAGTTTTTAAATTATTAAAATTAGGTAATGTCGAAGTGTTTAATAACAGGTGATATATTTTTATATCAGTTAAATAATTAAATGGTCTTCATCCATAATTAGCAATTTTATCTTTTTTAAGAGCATTACCGTTTAAAATTTCCGCAACTTTTTTATCATCTGTAGTACCTGTAGATGTTGAAAATCATTTATTTAAACGATCATCAAATTTTATTTTTTGATTTTCAACTTTATCTTTAGTTTCTTCAATTAATTTAAATGCAGCTAATGCAATTAATAATTCTGATTGGGTACCTATATTAAAGATTTTATTTTCATTATTTTTAATGCTTTTATTTTTAAAAGGAACTTCGTAATTAAAGTAAATGTTTTCTTTGGCAACACCAGCATCTTTTTT
The DNA here is from genome assembly GCA_965263245.1 of Metamycoplasmataceae bacterium. GTDB lineage: Bacteria > Bacillota_I > Bacilli_A > Mycoplasmatales > Metamycoplasmataceae > DT-68. The sequence goes on from CBDHHR010001146.1 coordinate 496,869, forward strand.
TTGTTTAAAGTTTTTAAAAATACTTAAATACTGAGTATCAAAAACACCTTTAATCCTAAAACCTTCTTTATTTTCTTTGTTTTGTTCAATGTGATAAACTGCTAAACCAAGTCCGCCAATTGTTCCGATTACTGTTCCTGTGAATAATGCTAGTTTTAATTTTCTCATGTTAATTTTTTCCTTTTTAAAATAGTTTATTTATATAAATATTTTAACATTTAAAAATAATTTTTAATAATTAGTTTATTGTTTATAACCTAAATATGATATTATTTTTACATAATGCATATAAAAATGGAAAACGTTTCAAAAACATACGATAGAAAAGTTAGGGCATTAAAAAATGTTAACATTGATTTTAAAAAAAATATCATCACTGGTTTAATTGGTTTTAATGGTTCTGGCAAAACAACTTCATTCAATATAATTGCCAATTATATTGAAGATTTTGAAGGGAGAATTTTAATAGACGGGAGTCCTTCAACTGAAAAAATGAGAAAAAAAATTTCTTACCTTTCAGCTGGTGCTGAGCCTAAAAACCCTATGAAAGTTAAAAAACATTTATACCAAATTGCTTCTTTGTACAAAGTTTCAAAGAAAAAAGCCAAAGAAATCATAATGCCACTAGCAAAAGAAATGGAGTTTACAGAGTTTTGAAACAAGCCAATTAAAACGCTTTCAAAAGGTAATCAACAAAAAATAAAAGTTTTAGCAACCTTTTTAAACCCTAATACCGAAACACTATTATTAGATGAGCCTTTTGATGGACTTGATCCGGTGATGGTTAACAAAATTAGCAACATTTTCTTAAGACTTAAAAATAAAACCATAATTATAACTTCACACAGAATGAACGTTGTTCAAAAAATGTGTAAAGAGTTTTACATTTTAAAAGACGGGGTAATTATTGATAAAAAGCAAATTGATAGTAACATTGTAACGATTGCAACCAATAAAGAAATACCAATAAAAAACATTAAAGAATTTCCTGGTGTTATTAACGTATTAAGAGATGATAAAGAAAATTTAATTGAAATTAAAGACATGAGTTATTTTAAAGATTTAAATAAAAAATTAATTGCTCACAAAAATTATGAATATTCAACAATAAGAGAAAAAAGTATTGCAGCCTCTGTGTTTGAAGGGTATGGTGAAACAAATGTTAAACAAAATTAGTTCGACTTTTAGAGTTTTTAAATCTGAATTTTCTAGTCAAATTACTGTGGTTAAATTAGCAGCGTTATTTTTTGCTTTGCTTGTTCCGATGATTGCAATATTTGCTTCAGAAAATTATGATAGTTATTTTAAAAATTCTTATGTTTGAAGAGACAAAAAAGACGCATTAAGTGCTGAAGATTTTGATAAAGCAATTTATGTTCAAAAAATTATATTTTCCAATGCTTTAATGCCAGCTGTTTTAATTCAAGGTGCAATTTATGGTTTATTTGTTAGAGTTGGTTCAATATTAAGGGATAACAGTACGCTTGATAAAAATAGAGTAAGTTTTTTAAGTCATAACAAAAACTTAGTTGCTTTTGCTAAAATAGTTGTTGATTTTTTACTATTTGCAATTAACATGGGCCTTTTGTGTCTTTTAACACCAACCTTAATAATAAACATTTTAGGCGGTGTTTTTTCCGATGAAAGTTATTCAATATTAACTAGATTCTTTATTTCAATTTGCTTTGTTTACCTTTTTTCTTCATTCGGAATGAGGTTAATTAATGCTTCATTACCGTTTGGTAAGAAAAAAACAATAATATTAGGAATGTGAATTTTAATGACCATTGGATATTACATTGTAGGTTCTACAATGACAAATAATAATAAGTTTTATGCTTTTTATGTAACTAACATTGACATTTTAATTTACATTCCCTTTTTAAACTTAATAGTACCTCATTTATATGCTTCTGAAATAGGTAATTTAGAACTAATACATTCTATTCCGTTAATTTTACACGCAATTATTTTAGTGCAAATTCCTTGGTTTATTTTTAGTTCAAACCTTAAAACTTCATTGTGTACTTAATTTTTTTCAACGTTTTGAATTACTTCGATTCCAGGTAGTTTTTTACCTTCCATAAATTCAAGCGAAGCTCCTCCGCCTGTTGAAATGTGGGTAAATTTATTTTCAAAACCTAAATCAATTATAATTGAAGCTGAATCTCCACCACCAATTATGGAAAAAACATCTTTTTGTTTAATTATTGTTTTTGCTATTGCTAAAGTACCATCTTTAAAATTATCAAATTCGGCAACTCCCACTGGACCATTTCAAACCACTGTTTTTACTCCTTTTAATGTTTCTTGATACATTTTAATGGATTTATTACCAATGTCTAACCCCATAAATCCTTTTGGTATATTAATTCCCGTTGTAACTTTTCTTTTATTATCAGCAAAACTTTTTGAAATCGCGTGATCAATGGGAAGTATTATTTTTCCCTTTGCTTTTTTTAACATTTTTTTTGCAAAATCAATGTAATCATTTTCTACCATTGATGAACCAACTTCATATCCTCTTGCTTTTTGAAAGGTATAACCCATTCCCCCGGCAATGATTATTTTGTCAGCTTTTTGAAGAAGGTTTTCAATTACTAAAATTTTATCTGAAACTTTTGCTCCACCAATAATGGCAATAAATGGTCTAGCTGGATTTTCTAGTGCTTTAGAAAGCATTTTAAGTTCTTTTTGAACTAAATAACCAATTGCAGAAGTTGAAACATTTTTAGCAATACCAACGTTAGAAGCATGGTTTCTGTGCGATGTACCAAAAGCATCGTTTATAAAAATATCACCAAGTGAGGCTCAATATTTGGCTAACTCTTGATTGTTTTTAGATTCAGCATTACCATTAAGATCTTCATACCTTGTGTTTTGAACCATAATAATTTCTTTTTCTTGCATGTCTAAAATTGCTTTTTCTAGTATTTTTCCTCTTGTTTGGTTAATAAATTTAACCTCTTGATTAATTAATGTTGAAAGTGCTTCTGCCACAATTTTTAGGTCATTTTTAGCTTTATCTTCTTCTTTTTTAATTCTTCCAAAATGCGAAAATAAAATTACTTTTCCACCTTCATTAACCACCTTTTTAATTGTTGGGATTAAAGTTTTAATTCTTTTATCTGATTGGATTATGTTATCTTTAACCGGAACATTAAAATCTGCTCTTATAAGAACTTTTTTCCCTTTTAGTTTTAAATCATCAATTGTTTTTTTCATTTTTTCTCCTTATGAATAATTCTCCTTTATTATATAAAATATTATTTATTTAAATTTGTTAAAGTTTTTAATCATTTTATTTCCTTAGCTTTTAAAAGCCGGTATTTTCCTTTAGAAAGACTTTTAACGTGAGTTAATCCGGCAAATTCAATTCTAGTTAGCTTGATAACTTTTTTATCAACTAGTTCAAAAAGTTTTTTAACATGGTGGTAAGAGCCAGTTCAAAGCGATACAACATAAGCTTTTTGATCAACTTGCATAATTTCTTGTTTAGATTTTTTGTGATTTAAATAAACGTTGTTACCGTTTAAAAATTCCAGTTCTTGATTTGTAAGTTTTTGATTTATTTTAACTCTATAAACCCTTTTAATTTTATATTTAGGATGCATTAACTTATTTGCCATTGCTCCGTCATTGGTAATTAATAACGTTCCGGTTGTGTTTCAATCAAGTCTTCCGACGGGGAAAATCTTTCTATTATCATCTATTAAGTCAATCACGGTTTTTCTTTTTTGGGGATCAAAAACTGAAGATATAGTTTTTTCGGGTTTATTTAAAAGATAATAAACTTTTTCTTCTTGAGTTTTTATCAGAGTACCATTTACGAGTATTTGGTCATCAAAAGAAGCTTTATCGCCTAGTAAGGCAATCTTTCCGTTAACAGTAACTTTTTTAGCTTTAATCATTTCTTCAGCTTTTCTTCTTGAAGCAACGCCAGCTTGGGAAAGAATTTTTTGTAACCTTTCTTTTTTGTGATTCATTTATTTTGCTACTTTTTTAGTTTCAATAATTTTTTTAACTTTATGAATAACGTCTTTAATTTCGTGAGAAATAATGCTCATTGGTTTAATAACAGGATGAAAAAAAACTTCAACCTTTTGAGTTTTTTTGCGAGAAGTTTTTTCTAAATTTAAGGAGTTATTAATGGTAACGGGTACAATTGGTAAAAAAGATGTTTTAGTGTTTTTAAATGTTAAATTTTGCAGTTTAGTATTTTTTTGATTAGTTGCATAATTTTCTTCAAGAAAAATTACCTGATACTTTTTATTTTTCTTTGCAGCTTTATCCATGTTTTCAACGTTTTTAGTCGTTTCTTTAAGATCTTTAGCATTAATAAAATGAGTTTCTAAAATTGACATATAACCTTTGATAGACCTTTTTTTTAAACAATCTTTTTTTGCTAAAAATATTGGCATGTAATTAACATCTTCAGGTGTATCATTAGGATTTTCTAATGCACAAAAAATCACAACCGGATCAATGGTTGAATTATAGTTGGGAATGATAATTGCTGGTGCTTTGGGAATGTTTTCAAAACCTTTAACAATGATTTTAACATTATAAATTTTTAAAAATAACTTTGCTCTTTTTAAAACATAATCGTTTCTTCATTGAACCGGATACCTCTCTTCACCTTCGGGTTTTTTAATTTTTTTAGAAATTCTTCTTGCTCTTCAGTTTAAAAATAAAGTTAGCGGAAAAAGTAATATCATTTTTAGTTTTATTGGCATTTTTTATCCTTTCTTAATTTTTAAAAGATATCAATAAAAGTCTTTTTATAGTGTAATTATATATGATAATTTTAAAAATAACGATGATAAGTTTTAATTTAATAATTGCTCAAAAAAATAAATTTTTTATATTTTTAAATTAAGTAAACAAAAAAAACCATTTGAAATTAATTTTAAAGAAAATCAAAATTAACAATTAAATTTATTATAATGTTTTACTAACTACAAAAATAATCATAAAAAAATCTAAAAGTCTTTAAAATAAGCTTTTTAGATTATTAAATAAAACTTTTTTTTTTTTTTGCAAAGACAACATTTTATAATCTAAAATATAGACAATTTTAAAATAAAGGACTAAAATGAGAACTTCAAAGCTTAAAAAAACCATTTTTTTCGGATTAATGTTAGGAGCATTAACAACCGGAGTAGTTTTACCAATTTTTCTTTTTAAAAATGATAAAAATGCTCAAGATGAACAAAATAAAAAGGACGTTGAAAACATAATTAAAATACTCGAAGAAAAAAACAAAGACAACAAAAAAATAATTTTACCAAGTGATACAGAAGGAAAAATCATTGCTGATAATCAAGAGAAAATTATTGAAAAATTAAAAACTTTAATTGGTAAAACAAATTTAAAAGATGTTTTAATTCAAATTTCAATGGAAAATGATAAAGACATATCTTTTAACCTTGAACAAATTCAAATTCAACTTTCAAAAGGAAATTATTCAAAAACGTTTGGTTTTGCAAAACCTTACTTTGTTAAAAGAGAGCAAAATGAACAAGAAATTATTGCTGATATTAAAAGCGTAAAAACAGCTTTAATTAATTTAGGAACAAAAAATTTAGAAGTTCTTGCTGATGAAAATGATAAAAGTATTAATGCTAATAAAGATGCTATTTTAAATACGCTTAAACAAGTTTCGGGTTATTCAAAAATTGTTTTTAAAGATGTAGAAATTAAAGTAAAAGATGATTCTAATAGTTTACCTTCAAGCGAAGAAAGTCCTATAAATATTACTTTAACGCTTTCAAAAGGAAATGTTACTCCTATTGAAGTAACTGGTTTTAAAGCTAAACAACTTGATAGTGAAGAAGTTAGTCAGATCAAAAATCAACTTCGATTAATAAAAATTGCTTTAGAAAATTGAAGTCCAAAAACAGTAGAAGTTTATGCTCCAACTCCAGATAAAACAATTACTCACAATAAAGCTATAATTAAAAGTGCAATTGAAAATTTAAGTGGTTATAATTTGATTAATTTTAGTGGTGCAACATGAGAAGTAAAAGATTCTGATGATATTTTACCCGGCAATGATGAAGAAGCAATTAACATTATTTTAGTTCTTTTTAAAAATAATATTAAATCTGAGGTTCAAGGTTTTAGTGCTAAGCTAACTGTTTCAAATTTAGACAAAGTAAATAAAATTATTTCAAAAATTAGAGTTAAAGAAGTTTTAATTGCTCCTAACGTTTTAACCACGAATCAAAGCGAAATTGAAACCGCAGTTAAAAACCAACTTCAAAAACAAAACATTGAATTAACTAATGAAGATCTTTCAAAAATTAGTTTCAATCTTCCGACTTTAACTTTAGGAATTAAAACTAACGTTATTCTTAATATTAGGGTTGAATCTGAAAGTTTAACATTAGAAATTAGTGTTGAAAAAATTAATTTATTAAAAAATTCAAATGTTGTTTATGGTCAATTTGGAACAATTTTTCAAGATGAGTTTAAAAACCTTTGGGCAATGGGGTATGGTTCAAAACTCCAAGTTCTCGAAGCAAGTTCTTCAAGAAAAGGTTATACAAATCTAGGTTGAGATGATGATAATTCTAATTCTGCTACGGGATTATTAAAAGGTTCAAAAATTACTAATGGTCAAGATGGAATAATTTTTCAAGATAAATTTAAAAACCTTTGAGCAATTTCAGATGGTTCAAAACTTCAAGTTCTTAAAGTTAATCAAAGTGGTAATGGTTATGTAAATACAGGTTGAACTAGCGACAATAGTCAAAATGGTGAAGTGTTATTAAAAGGTTGTAAAATCATTAAAGCAAAAAATCCAAAAATTTTCCAAGATGAATTTAAAAATCTTTGATTATTGAGTCATAATGTAAGATATGATAATGATCAAGGAGAATCACAAGTTAGTGAACCAAAACTTCAAGTTCTTAAAGTTAATCAAAGTGGTGATGACTATGTAAACACTGGCTGAACTAATGATAATAGTGAAACTGGTGAACCATTATTAAAAGGAAAAGATGGTTTAAATGTTAGTGAAGGAGATTTACAAACAATTTTTCAAGATAAATTTAAAAATCTTTGATTACTTACAGGAAATAATGCTTACATAAATCCCAAAATCTTTACTATATATGTTCTTAGAGCAAATCAAAACGGCGATGACTATGTAAACACTGGCTGAACTAATGATAATAGTGAAACTGGTGAACCATTATTAAAAGGTTCAAAGATTATTAGTGGTGAAACTGGAAAATTTTTTCAAGATTTTTTTGGTAATCTTTGAATAATTTCTAGAAGTTCTGATCTTAAAAATTTTCAAGTTCTTGAAGTAAACGATCAAAACGATGGTTATAGAGAAACAGGTTGAACAAAAGATTATGATGTGGAAGGATTATTAAAAAATTCAAATGTTGGAGATCAATTTACTGGAATAATTTTTCAAGATAAATTTAAAAATCTTTTTGTTAAAGGAATTAATCTTAAACCTCAAGTTCTTAAGGTTAATTCTTCAGAAAACGGCTATATAAATAATTGAACTACTGTTGAAGCTGATAGCAAAATGTTAAAAAATTGAAATCCACCCTCTGTTACAAACTTAAATGATGTAGTAAATATTTTTCAAGATGAATTTGGTAACCTTTGAGCAATAAGACAACTTGTAAAAATTCAAGTTCTTAAAATAAATAAAAATGATGATGACTACGTAAATACGGGTTGAACTAATGATAATAGTGAAACTGGCGAACCATTATTAAAAGGTTTAAATATTGGTAATGGAAATAATGTAACAATTTTTCAAGACGAGTTTAAAAACCTTTGAGTAATGGGAAATCAAAGATTTCAAGTTTTAAGTGTCAATGAAAACGGTGATGGCTATGTAAGTTCTTGAATTTAAAAGTTAAAAATAAAAAAAAATAACACTTTAAAAAATTATTTACCAAATTCAACATTTATTAATGCTAAAGTTTTTTAAAATTTATTTTAACTTAATAATTCAATAACATAAATATATATAATTAAAATATGAATTTAGTTTACAAAAATAAAAACCTTATTGGAGCTGATGAAACAGGAGTTGGAGATTATCTAACCCCACTTGTTACAGCAGCTGTTTTTGTTCCAAAACAAAACGTTTTACAATTTCAAAAAATGGGGATTAAAGACTCTAAAAAGCTTTCTGATAAACAAGTTTTAGATTTATTTGAAAAAATAAAACCAATGATTAAATCTTCAGTTAGATACTTTTTGCAAGAAGAATATAACAAATTAAATCAAAATTATAATGCTAATGAACTCAAAATGATTCTTCATCTAAAAGCTATAAATGCACTCGAAAAAAGAATAAAAGATGTTGATTTAATTTTATTAGACGCTTTTTCTAACGAAGCATCTTTAGAAAAATATAAAAAAAAGCTTTTAGAAAACAAAGTTGTTAAAAAACTTAAAAATAAAATTCTTTATAAAATAAATGCAGAAAATGAACATGTTGCGGTTGCAGCAGCTTCGATTGTTGCTAGATCCTACTTTATTAAATTAATGGAAGCACAAAATAAAAAATGAAACATGAAGTTTCTTTTAGGAACCAACCAAAATGTTGAAAAATTAGCAAAAGAATTTGTTAAAAAACATGGTAAAAATAATTTAAATAAAGTTGCAAAAATTTCTTTTAAAACAACTAAAAAAATAATTTAAATCTATATAATAATTTTATGATTAACATTGTTTTGTATCAACCTGAAATACCAAATAATACCGGGAACATAATTAGAATATGTTTAGCAACAAACGCAAAACTCCACATTATAAAACCCATTTCTTTTGATCTTTCTCCGAAATACTTAAAAAGAGCAGCTGCAGGTAGACTTTTAGAAGATATTAAGCATGAAATTCACGAATCTTACCAAGAATTTAACCAAAAATATGCTCATAAAAAAATATTTTTTATAACTAGATACGGCTTAAAAACTTATTCAGATGTTTCGTTTAAAAAAGAGTTTGATCAAAAAAAGGAAATTTGATTAATGTTCGGAAGAGAATCAACCGGAATTCCTAAAGAAATTATGAAAAAATCTTTAAAAACTTGTTTAAGAATTCCGATGACACCTAATGAAAGATCATTAAATCTTGCAAATACCGTAATGCTTTTAACATACGAAGTGCATAGACAAATCGGATATGTTGGACTTAGTAAATACGAAGTTCAAAAAGGAAAAAATTTTATAAAAAGATAATCTAATTTTTACATTTTTTTATAATTTGCTAATTCTAATATCTCTAACTTCTAAAGACTTTCCCCCAGTTTTACTAATTGTTATAAAAATTTCCCTATCAACATTTTTTTCTAAAGGTGCATCATCTTTCTTTTGTATAGAAGAACCAAATACTCCTGAGAGCGTTATTGTTGTTTCTCTTAAACTTGGATGATTAGGATCGCCATTAGTATTAGAAGGATCAATTAACATTCTTATTTTTCTTTCAATTGCATTTTTGTTAGTAATATTTCCTATAATGTTTCCCGTTGAATCACTCGGAAGAGTAATAAATAAATCTTTTGGTGGTTTATTATCAAGAATTGTTTTTATTGCCATTATGTCTTCATCTGGAGTAAAATCTCTTTTTACTTGAAAAGTTTTGCTTGTAGTAAGAGTTGTTCCACCAGTTTTACTAATTGACACAATAATGTCTTGAGGAGTTGTTGAAATTGCTGCATCACTACTAATTGAGACTTGTATTGATGTTCCTCTTAAGCTTGGATGATTACCTTCACCACTATTATTTGAAGGATCAATTAACATTATTATTTTTTTGATAATTGCAATTTTATTAATTCTATTTCCAATAATGTTTCCTGTTGAACTACTCGGAAGAATAATTATTAAATCATTTCCAGTTTTAGCATCAAGAACTTTTTTTATTGCTGCTATATCTTTATTAACATCCATGATTGATTGTTTTTTAACTGAAAAACCTTCAATTTCTTTTGAAACTTCATTTTTGCTTAATTTAATAATAATTCTTTGGGGAGTAATTGAGATGTTAGTGTCATCTTCCATTAAAACTTTAATTTTAACTTCTTTTAAATTTATTTTTCCGATTAAAGTTTTAATTTTTTCAACAATTTTATTTTGATTATTAGCAATAATTTTACCGCTAGCACTATTTAAAAGTTCAATAATTTTTTCTTCATTTGTTTTTGCTTTTAAAATTTTAAATAATTTTTCTACATCATTTTTATCATTGTTTTTTTCTTTATTAAGAAGAACAATAGGAGTTACTATGGAAGTAGTTACTATTGCTAAAGTTGTTCCTAATAAAAGTATTTTTTTAGTTTTTGTTCATTTCATAATTTCCTTTACAATTTGGATTATAAAATGTCTCTTTGCAAAAAAAAAAAAAGTTCATTTAGTAAGCTAAAAAGCTTATTTTAAAGGTTTTAAGATTTTTTTAGAACATTAAACATAAGTCTTAATTAATGTAATATTGTTATGTTGTGCATTTAAAAAACACCAAAAGAATTCATTTTAAAAAAATGTATTTTTTATGTTTTTATTTATTTTGAATACGACTTTTTCTAACACCAAAAGCTTCAGAATTTACACTAGTTCCACCTGTTTTACTAATTGTTATAACAATAACTTTAATTTTATAGGAAATTAAATCATTTACACGAGAATTAGTAACTACACCTGTAAGAGTAACTGTTGTTCCGCGTAAACTTGGATGATTAGGATCACCATTAATATTTGAAGGATCAATTGCAATTCTTACTTTTCTTTCAACAGCATTTTTATTAGTTGGATTATTAATTATACTTCCACTTGAATCAATTGGAAGTTTGATTAATAAACTATTATCATTATTATTTATTTTAATATCAAGAATTTGTTTTATTACCGCTATATCTTCATCTGGAGTAAAATTTCTTTTTACTTGAAAAGTTTTGGTTGTTGTAAGAGTGGTTCCGTTAGTTTTACTAATTGATACAATAATGTTTTTAGGAGTTGTTGAAATTGGTGCATCAACATTCATTGAGACTTGTATTGATGTTCCTCTTAAACTAGCATGACTACCTTCCGCATTAATATTTGAAGGATCAATTAAAATCATTATTTTTTTGATAATTGCAATTTTATTAATTCTATTTCCAACAATTTTTCCGCTAGAGTCACTTGGAAGAGTAATTATTAAATCATTATGACTTTTAGAATCAAGAATTTTCTTTATTGATGATATATCTTTATTAACCTCAATGATTGATTGTTTTTTAACTGAAAAACCTTCAATTTCTTTTGAAACTTCATTCTTTGTTAATTTAATAATAATTTTTTGGGGAGTAGTAGAAATATTGCTATCATCTTGCATTAAAATTTCAATTTTAACTTCTTTTAAATTTGCTTTTCCAATTAAAGCTTTAACTTTTTCAATAATTTTATCTTGATTATTAGCAATGATTTTTCCACTTGCATTATTTGAAAGTTCAATAATTTTTTCTTTACTTGTTTTTGCTTTTAAAATTTTGAATATTTTTTCTACATCATTTTCCTTGTTATTTTGATCTTTGTTAAGAAGAACAATTGGAACTGCTATGGAAGTAGTTAATACTAATAATGTTGTTCCTAATAAAAGTATTTTTTTAGTTTTTGTTAATTTCATAATCTTCCTTACAATTTAAATTATAAAATGTCTCTTTGCAAAAAAAAAAAAAAGCTTATTTAGTAAGCTAAAAACTTTATTTTAAAGGCTTTAAGATTTTTTTAGCTAAAAAATTAATAATCAATACAATTAAATAATAAAACAATTAATTGCTAGGTTTTTGTCATGAATCTACGTAACCATCTTTAGCTATATTTCCTTTAAGAACTTGAAGTTTTGTGTGAATAGTTTTTTCAACTCCATCAATAGTTTTAGTTTCTGAAGCTCCCATTGCTCAAAGGTTTTTAAATTCATCTTGAAAAATCGTTCCACCTAAACCATCATTAATACTTAAATTTTTTGTTAATCCATTATTATCATTAGTTCATCCAGTTTTTTCATCATAACCATTTCCAGAAGGATTTGCTTTAAGAACTTGGAGTTTTGTTTGGTATGCCATTGCTCAAAGGTTTTTAAATTGATCTTGAAAAATTACTCCATTTTGACCATCAATAATGTTTGAACCTTTTGTTAATCCGCTATTAGCATTAGTTCATCCAGTTTTTTCATCATAACCATTTTGATTTTGATTTGCTCTAAGAACTTGAAGTTTTTTATAATATGAGATTATTCAAAGGTTTTTAAAATCATCTTGAAAAATCATTCCACCTCAACCATCAATAACATTTGAACCCTTTGTTAAACCACTATTAACACTAGTTCATCCAGTTTTTTCATCATAACCATCACCATTTTCATTTGCTTTAAGAACTTGGAGTCTTGTTCCGTATCCCATTGCTCAGAGATTCTTAAATTCATCTTGGAAAATTGTTCCACCATTACCATAAATAATGTTAGAACCTTTTGTTAATCCATTACGAATTACACCACTTCAACCATTAGTTTCATCATAACCATCACCGTTTTCATTTACTCTAAGAACTTGGAGTTTTTTATTTCCCATTGTTCAGAGGTTTTTAAATTGATCTTGAAAAATTTTTCCTTTGAAACCATCAGTGATGTTTGAACCTTTTGTTAATCCGCTATTAGCATTAGTTCAACCAACGTTTTTATCATAACCATCACCGTTTTCGTTTACTCTAAGAACTTGGAGTTTTTTATAAATTGACATTGCTCAGAGATTTTTAAATTCATCTTGAAAAATTACTCCGTTTTTACCATCAGTAATGTTTGAACCTTTTGTTAGTCCTTTATTAGCACTCATTCAACCAAAGCTTTCATCATAACCATCACCGTTTTCATTTGCTCTAAGAACTTGAAGACTTGTTCCGTTTCCCATTGTTCAAAGGTTTTTAAATTCATCTTGAAAAATTACTCCGTTTTGACCATTAATAATGTTTGAACCTTTTAATAATGGTTCGCCATTTTCATCATTATCATTAGTTCAAGAATTTACATAACCATCACCGTTTTTGTTTATTTTAAGAACCTGAAGTTTTTTGTCAATAGTTTTTTTAGTTCCGTTAACATCTTTGGTTATTGAGGTACTCATTGCTCAAAGGTTTCCAAATGAATCTTGAAAAATTGTTCCGCCGTTACCATCAACAATATTTGAATTTTTTAATAAATTAGCTTTTTTAACATAAATTTCTAATGTTAAATTTTGGAACCCAACATTAATATTAAGAATAACTTTAGTTCTAATTTCTAAATTTAAAGATGAAAGGTTAAAACTAATTTTTGAAAGATCATCATTATTTAATGAAATATTTTCTTTTTGAAGTTGGTTTTTAATTGCGCTTTTAATTTCATTTTGGTTTGAAGTTGCAACATTAGGAGCAATTAAAATATTTTTATTAATTATTTTTTCTTTAATTTCGTTTATTCTAATTACATTTTCAACGTTTTTTTTATTTTGATTTTCTTGATCATTATTTTTTTTAGTATTTAAAAATAAAACAGAGGCAATAGTCGCAGTTGTTAATGTTCCTAACGTTGCTCCTAATAAAAACATTTTTTTAATTTTTGATAATTTCATAGTTTTCCTTATATTTCAATTATAAAATGTTTCCTTACAAAAAAAAAAAAAAGGTTTATTTTGAAGACTTTAAGATTTTTTATTTAAAAAATTTATTTAAAATTAAACTATTGAATAAATTAGTTTTATTAAAATAGATGTTTCTTTTTGATATAGTTTTTATATTTTTTTAAATATGAGATTTTTTAACAAAAAACTTTATAACTTCTAAACTAGTTCCATCAGTTTTACTAATTTTTATAACAATTATCTTAGAAATAGTAGAAATTAAATCATTTTCTGTAGGAGAAACTAGGAAAAGTTTTGTAAGAGTAATTCTTGTTCCACGTAAACTTGGATGATTAGCATCACCATTAGTATTTGAAGGATCAATTAATATTCTTATTTTTCTTTCAATTGCATTTTTATTAGTTTGATTATTAATAATACTTCCACTTGAACTACTCGGAAGAGTAATTATTAAATCATTTAAAATGTCTACACTTCAAATTATTTGATAATTTAAATTCAAAATTATTTTATTTTTTGATAATCCAAATATGAATTCAATCTATATTTTAAAAGTTTTAACTACAAAATTTATATCATTATTGATATTTTAATAATATAATTATTTATGTAGAATTATATTAAAAAAAATTCAAATATTTATAAAAATTTTAAAATGTCAAGATTACATTTTTTAAATACACAAAAAGAATTAAAAAATATTTTCAATTTGACATTTTTTTAAATTACAATTTGTACTTTTTTTAATTGAAGAAAACAAAAAGGTTTAAAAATGAAAAAAACAAAAAAACAAATCAAAAATTGAAAAAAAATTAAAAATTTTACTTTACTGGGACTTATTTCAAGTGTGGTTGTTGGAACTGTGGGAATAATTTTAAACAATAAAAAAACAAAAACTAATGTTAAATCTTCAAAAAATAATTATCAAACATTAATTTCAAAAATTAAGGATAAAGATTTAGTAATTAACAAAGACGTTGATACTTCAACTGATGCAAAAATACTTTTAGCAATTAAAAACCAACTTAAAAAGGAAAACCCTTTATTAAGTGACAAAGATCTTTCAAAAATTACTGATAATATAACTTATCTTCTTCCCGGAGTTAAAACAAATGTTCTTTTAACAATTTTGGTTGATACTCAACTTTATACTATTAACATTAAAGTTACTAGACCCTTAAATGACTTTGAAGCAGTTAATGATGTTAAAAATGCACTTAAAAATCTTACTGCAAAAGAAATTACAATTAGTGCAAATTCCGGAACAATTACCAGTAATAAAGCAGCTATAAAAAATGCACTTAATAAATTAATTAGTTCTTCAAAAATTAATTTAAGAGAAACAAATATTTTCATTAAAAACCAAAATATTGAATTAACACTAAGCGGAACACCTTTTACAATTTTGATTTCTAAAGAAGATATAAACCAAGAACTTGGTTCAGAATTTATAGTTAAAAGAAGTAAAAATGTTCAAGAAATAAATAATGATCAAGTTGTCGTAATTAAAAACAAAATTATAAATAAAGATTTAATAATTGATAAAGATGTTGATACTTCAACTGATGCAAAAATACTTTTAGCAATTAAAAATCAACTTAAAATTCAAAATTCTTCATTGAGTAATGAAGATCTTTTAAAAATAGATGATAATATTGATTCACTTACTCCGGGAGTAAAAACAAACGTGGTTTTAAAAGTTTCAATTGGTGATCAATTTGATACTATTAACATTAAAGTTATTAGACCCTTAAATGATGTTGAAGCAGTTAATGATGTTAAAAATGAACTTGAAAATCTTGCTTCAAAAGAAATTCAGATTAATGCGGCTTATAAAACAATTACTAATAATAAACAAATCATAAAAAACGCTCTTAATAAATTAATTAGTTCTTCAAAAATTAATTTAAAAGGGACAAATATTTCAATCAAAAACGAAAACACTAAATTAACTTTTGACGGAGTACCTTTTACAGTTTTAATTTCTAAAGGAAATGTAACTCAAGAAATTACTTCATTATTTGTAGTTAAACTAATTAAAAATAACGTTGAACAAAACAAAGAAAAAATTGCTCTTATTAAATCAAAAATTAAAGTTAAAACTTTCAACATAGATAAAGATGTTGATACTTCAAACGATGCAAAAACACTTTTAGCAATTAAAAATCAACTTAAAAAAGAAAATCCTTTACTAAGTGATGAGGATCTTTCAAAAATTGAAGACAATATTACTTTGCTTGCTCCTAATAAAAAAACATCTGTAACTTTAATAATTTCAATTGGTTCTGAAAGAGATGTTGTCAAAATTTCAATCGAAAGAAGTTATAGCGACCTTGAATCAGTTAATTTTACTAAAAATCAACTTGAAAATTTTTCTCCAAAAGAAATTACAATTAGTGCAACTTCTGGAACAATTACTAATAATAAAGATCTTATAGTAAAAACTCTTAAAGAAAATTATGGATTTTCAATAATTTTAGGTAAATATCGAACAAATATTGCAATTAAAGAAGAAGATACAAGATTAACTCTAGAAGGGGTACCTTTTACAATTTTAATTACTAAAGGAGCTTTAACAAAAGAAATTAATTCAATGTATACAGTTAAAAGAAGTAAAACTACTCAAGAAAAAAATAAAGATGAAGTTGTTAAGATTAAAAATAAAATTGTCAATAAAAATTTAATAATTAGTAAAAACGTTGATACTTCAAAAGATGCAGCAACACTTCTAGCGATCAAAAACCAACTTAAAAAACAAAATCCTTCATTAAATGATGAAGAACTTGCAAAAATTAATGATGACATTACTTTGCTTGAACCAGAAAAAAGAACACCTGTTATTTTAACAATTTTAGTTGGTGTTGAAAGTGATACAGTCAAAATTTGAATCGAAAGAGATTTAAGTGACATTGAATCAATTGACGCTGTGAAAAATAAGCTTGAAAATCTTTCTCCAAAAGAAATTACAATTAGTGCAATTTCAGGAACAATCACCGACCATAAAGCAACTATATCTAATGATCTTAAAGCATTAATCAAATCTTCAAACATTGATTTAAAAGGAACAATTATTTCAATTAAAAATCAAAATACAAAATTAACTTTAAACGGAGTTCCTTTTACAATTTTAATCTCTAAAGGAACTACAACCAAAGAAATTACTTCATTGTATACAGTTAAAAGAAGTAGAAACAATCAAGAAATAAATAGTTATAAAGTTACTACAATTAAAAATAAAATTGTCAATAAAGATTTAATAATTAACAAAGATGTTGATACTTCAAGTGATGAAAAAATACTTTTAGCAATTAAAAACCAACTTAAAAAACAAAATCCTTCATTAAGTGATGAAGAACTTACAAAAATTACTGACAACATTTCTTCCCTTGTTCCAGGAGCAAGAACAAATGTGGTTTTAACAATTTCAGTTGGTACTAAATCTGATACTATTGAGATTCAAGTTACAAGACCTTTAAGTGATCTTGAATCAGTTGATGTTGTTAAAAATGAACTTGAAAATCTTGATTCAAAAGAAATTATAATTAGGACAAATTCTGGAACAATTACTGATAATAAGCAAGCTATGATTGAAGCTTTTAATTTATTGATTGGTTCTTCAAACATTGATTTAAGAGAAACAAACGTTTTAATTAAAGAAGAAGATACGCAAATAACATTATCAGGAATTCCGTTTACAATTGAAATTACTAAAGGGTTAATAAACAAAGAGATTGTTTCAATATTTAGAGTTAAAAAAATTCTCAATCATCAACTAATAGTTTCAGAAATAAAATCAAAAATCAAAAATAAAGTTCTCATAATACCAAAAAATGTTGATACTTCAAATGATGCAAAAACACTTTTAGCAATTAAAAACCAACTTAAAGTTGAAAATCCTCTGTTAAATGATAAAGAACTTGAAAAAATTACAGATAATGTTATATATTTAAAACCCGAAAAGAAAATTCTTGTAACTTTGAAAATTAAATCAGAAAACGTAAGTGAATTAGTTAAAATTTTTGTTACAAAAAAAAGAAATATAAAATTATGAACTAAAAATTCTGCAGCTGAATGAGGTTCTAATATTAAAGATGGTCTTGGCGGAACAATTTTTCAAGATTCTTTAGGAAACATTTGATCAATGGGTTCTCAAAAAAAACTTCAAGTTCTTAAATTAAATTTTTTAAGATGAGAAAATAGCACAAAAACTGGTTTAACAAAAGCATCTAATATTAAAGATGGAGAATACGGAATAATTTTTGAAGATTCTTCGGGAAACCTTTGAGCAATGGGTAAAAGTTCTAAACTCCAAGTCCTTAAGATAAACCAAAATAAAGATGGTTATATAAACACAGGTTGAGACAGTAATAATTTACCTTCAGCAACTGGATTATTAAAAGGTTCTAATATTGAAAATGCAGAATTTGGATTTATTTTTGAAGACTCCTCTGGAAACCTTTGGGCAATGGGGAAAGAAACAAAACTTCAAGTTCTTAAAAAACTAAAAGATGGTTCTTTTGCTAATGCATGAACTGATGACAATAGCAAAAATGGTGAACCATTATTAAAAGGTTCTAACATTGTTGATGGAAAAAAAGGATTTATTTTTGAAGATTCTTCGGGAAACATTTGAGCAATGGGTAAAGGAACAAAACTTCAAGTTCTTGCTAAAAAACAAGATGGTACTTTTGAAGATGCATGAAGCAGTAACGGAAAATTATTAAATGGTTCTAATATTAAAAATGGAGAATCAGGATTTATGTTTGAAGATTCATTTGGAAACCTTTGAGCAATTGCTAATTCAAAACTCCAAGTTTTACGTAAAAAAGAAGATGGTACTTTTGCAAATTCCTGAAATGATAATAATGAACCATTATTAAAAAATTCTAATATAAGAGAGACTAAAGGAATATTTATGTTTCAAGATTCTTCTAAAAACCTTTGAGCAATGACCAAAGATTCTAAACTTAAAATTCTTAAAGCAAATGAAAACGGTGATGGTTATGTAGATTCTTGAACTGATAAAAATAAGAAAAATGGTGAACCATTATTAAAAGGTTCAAAAATTACCAACGGACATTCAGGATTTATTTTTGAAGACTCTTCCGGAAACCTTTGAGCAATGGGCAAAGGAACAAAACTCCAAGTTCTTGTCAAAAATGAAGACGGTTCTTTTGCAGATTCATGAACTGATGATAAGAGCGAAAATGGTGAACCATTATTAAAAGGTTCAAGAATTAGTGACGGACACTTAGGGTTTATTTTTGAAGACTCTTCTGGAAACCTTTGAGCAGTAGGGAAAAAATCACCACTTCAAGTATTTGATAAAACACAACAAAAATGAAAATCTTAAAAAATAGTAATTTTAAAATAGATTATTAATGTGCATACAAATCTAAAAACTTTTGTATTATGTAATATATAATTTAGATAAAATAAAGGAAAATAATGATAAAGTTAAATTTAAAAAATGCTGTTAGAGATATTTCTATTCAAAAATATAAAAGAAATGTCAAAATCATTGCCAACAGAATTGAAAAGTTAGAATCTGAAGGTTTTGAATGATTAGGTTGAAAAGACCAGCCTAAAAACATTCATCCGTGAGAAATTGGCGACATTAACCAAACTGCTAAAAGATTGGTAAAACAAAACATTGAACTTTTGGTTGTGATTGGAATTGGTGGTGCTTTTTTAGGTTCAAAAGCAGCTATCGAAATGATTCAAGGAGAATATCCAGAAAAACAAAAAATTGAAATTATGTACGTTGGTGAATCAATTTCTTCTTCTAATTTACAACAAAAATTAATTTATGCTGAAAATAAAAACTTTGCCATCAACATTATTTCAAAATACGGAAAAGGCATTGAATCAGGAATAGCATTTAGATTATTTAAAAAATTATTAGAGGATAAAATCGGAATTTATAATTCTCGAAAGTTTGTTTTTGTTACAACCGATCCAACAAAGGGTAAATTATTTCAAATCGCCAAAGAAAAAAGGTATAAAACTTTCGCAATACCAAGTAACATTGGAGAAAGATTTTCGGTATTAACACCTGTAGGGTTATTCCCCATGGCTTGTGCCGGAATTAACATAGAAAAAATTATTGAAAGTGCTAAAAAAGCAAATGAGGTTTATAAAATTGCTAATCTTAATGAAAACATTGCTTATAAATATGCTGTTGCAAGAATAATTTTAAATAAAAGTTTAAATGTAGAATTAATGGTTCAATATGAACCCCAAATGAAAGCGTTCAACGAATGATGAAAACATTTGGCTAGTGAATCAGAAGGCAAAAACCAAAGGGGACTTTTCCCAGCTAGTGCAATATTTTCAACCGATCTTCATTCTTTAGGTCAATATCTTCAAGATGGAAAAAAAATTTTATTTGAAACGGTTATGACTGTAAAAGAACCTAATTCTAACGTTTCAATTATCCTTGAAGAAAAAAACTTTGATAATTTAAATTATCTTGTTAATAATGATGTTCATAAAATTAATAAAACTGTCTTTGAATCTGTCACAGAAGCTCATGTAAAAATTGCCAAAATTCCTAATATTCACATTGAATTTGACAAAATGGATGAATCAGGATTTGGAGAATTAATAATGTTTTTCAAAAGAGCAATTACAATGACAGCATATTTATTAAAAGTTAATCCGTTTAGTCAACCCGGGGTTGAAGTTTATAAACAAAACGTGTTTAAAAACCTTAATAAACCAGAGTAATAAAATTATTTTTTAATTTCATAACCAATAAAATTTTTATTTGTTAAGTATTTTTTAGCAAATTTTTCGGTTTCAACTGTTGCTGAAATTCCCCAAAATATTCCTTTAGCTTCAAAACTTTTACTTGCTTGTTTAATTATTTCTTCATATCCAAGGTTTTTAACTTGGTCCTTAAAATGAATGTTGATTCCGTGGTTATTAATTATGTTTAACCTATTGATAAATTTTTCTTCAGATTTTGCAACTTTATAATCAAGACCTGCCAGTACATAATTTTCTCCGGATATTTTACCTATTTGGTCGTATAAAAATTTTTCTTTTCTGTCACCTTCACCTAAAAGCGAAACAATCGAAGAATTAATAAGTTCACCTATTTGAATTAAACCAATGTTTCCGTAATATTTTTGAGCTCCAGACCAAACTCCAACGGTACACATGCAAGATTCTTTGGTTATAGCTTTAAACTGTTTTTTATGACTTGCGATTTTATAAATATTATCACCAATAAATTTTGGATCTTTGTTTATAGCGTCAAATTCAACAACTTTATTAGTGATTATGTTTGATTCAAGTTGTCCGTATAAATCTTTAACATTATCTAAAATTGGAACCATTACTTTATGTTTTCCAAAATTTTCGTTTTTGATTATTTTATAAATTACTTTTAATATTGAAAAATCTTCAAGACCAATTCCCACTGAATCAAATATTGTTATTTCCGAGTCATTTTCCCTACCTAGTTTTGATTTATTACATATTTCTCACATTTCTGCATGTACAATTGTTTTTGCAGTTGCTTTATCAAATTTTTGAATTTCTCCTTCGATAAATGATTGGTCAAAAAATTCAACCACAACTTTTGAATTTGGTAGTTGAAGAACTTCTTTTTCAAACTCAGTTTTACCCGGAGCATCTCCCCCGAGACCAGATAAATGCATACCTTTTTCAACCCAATCACTTTTAATGACTTGAACTTCTGCTTTTGTAGCAGTTACTACAACCACAATATCACAACCTTTAATGGCTTTTTGGGTCGAATTAAATCTTATAAATTTAACTTTTGGGTATTTTTTTATAATGTTATTTTCAAATTTATCCATTGCTTTTGGATCGGTGTCATAATAATGAATTTCTTTAATATTTCTAATCAATTTATGGGCAATTATTTGAAACTCAGATTGAGCTCCTGTTCCTATTATTGCTAATTTAGTAGAATTTGCTCTTGACATGTACTTTGCTGCTAAAGCAGCTGTTGCAGCAGTTCTAATAGCAGTTAGAATTGTCATTTCCGTAATAAATACTGGATAACCATCATACGTTGTATTAAGTTGTCCAACCGCTGAAATTGTAAGTTTATTTTGTGATGGGTTAACAGGATGACCGTTGACACATTTATAAATAAAAAAATCTTTATTGGCAGTAGGCATTAATTCGATAACACCATTTGGTACATAAAAAGCAGGACGAGGGATTATATCAAAATCTTGTCATTTTGAAAAATCATGTTCAATACGATCCATAGTTTGTTTAATAATATTTTTTAAACCATGTTTTTGGATAATGGTTTTAATTGCGTTTACATCTAATATTTTTTGCATTTTTTTCCTTAACTTTAGTATGTTATAACAAATTGTTTGAATAAAATTATAACTAAAATAATTATAATTTATTATTTATTTAATTTTTTTTAAACCAAAGTTTATTAATTGTTCCGCCACCTAGACAAATGTTGTTTTTATAAAAAACTGCTTGTTGTCCAATTGTTGCTGCTTCAAAAGTTTGCGGATAATAACAAAATAATTTATTTTTTGAAATTCATTTGATTTTACATTTAACTGACGGTGATTTGTATCTAAATTTAACTTCTAATTCTTGATTTTCAGTTATTTTTTCAAATAAATTAACATCAATTATTTCTGCTTTGTCTGATAATAAATGAGTTTTATTCGATGCTGGAGAAACCAAAATAGTTTTTTTCTTAACATCAATGGCTGCAACATAATAAGCTTCTTTTTTACCACCAAGATTAAGTCCCTTTCTTTGACCAATTGTATAATACATTGCCCCAACGTGCTTGCCGATTATTTGATTATTAGTAATGTCAATTATGTTACCGGGTTGAGCCGGAATGTAATTTTGTAAAAAAGCAGCAAAATTTCTTTCACCGATAAAACAAATTCCGGTTGAATCTTTTTTATCGGCAACGTTTAAATTTTCTTTTCTAGCAATTTTTCTAACTTCACTTTTTAAAATGTTGGATAACGGAAATAAAACGTTTTTTAACGCCTTTTTGGGAACTTGTGCTAAAAAATACGTTTGGTCTTTTCAAACATCAAGCGGTTTTTGAAGTTGGTTGTTTTCAAATTTTGCATAATGTCCGGTTGCAATAAAATCAACGTTTTTAACGTTTTTATTTACCCAGTTTATAAAAGAACCAAATTTTATATACTTGTTGCATAAAATATCGGGGTTAGGTGTTCTTCCTTTTTTATACTGGTTTATTAGATCTTGAAAAACATTGTCCCAATACTCTTTGACAAAATCAACCCTCATTATTTTTATATCGAGTTTTTTAGCAATTTTTTTAGCATCTTCTCAATCTCTTTCTTCAGGACAAATTGAAGCGTTTTTGTTCGGATTACCTAAAATATCATTATTAGCAATAGAGTCTCAATTACGCATAAAAACACCTATTACTTCATAATTTTGCTTTTTTAACAAATATGCTGAAACCGCTGAATCAACCCCACCTGATAAACCTAATACTACTTTTTTCATAAAAAAATTATAACAATTAAAATTAATAATCCTGCTGGGTTAATTTTTGTTTTACAAATCCTTTTTATATTTTTTTCTTTTGATAAACTAATTTTTGTTTTATCAAACAATAAAACCCGATAAATTCTAAATTTTTTAAATTGTAAACCATTTTTTTAAAAGAAAAAAATAATTTTTAATTTTATCAAAAAACGTTTAAAATTTTTAATTAAAAAAGATTTTTTTTCATTTAATTGTTATCTTATATTATTAATAAGTTTTATAATTATAAATGTAGTATAAAAAACTACAATATTTCATTAAGGAGGAATATATGGATAATATTTTTATAGGGGAATTTTTAGGAACAGCAACATTAATCTTGCTAGGTAATGGTGTTGTTGCTAACTCTATTTTTAAAAAGACAATCGGAAGTAAAGGTGGTTGAATTGTCATCACTCTCGGATGAGCAATAGCCGTGTTTACAGGAGTATCAGTTGCCAATATTTGAGATACTGGCGGACACATTAATCCAGCTGTTACAATGGGACTATTATTTGGTGATCAACTAAAAATTGTTGACGGTTTAGTTTACATGGCTTCACAATTTTTAGGAGCATTTGTTGGACAAATTATAGTTGTAATATTTTATTGACAACACATCAAAGAAGAAGAACAAGGAACTGTTCTTTCAGCCCACTCAACAGGTCCTACACATAAATCAATATTTACAAATTCATTTTCAGAATTCATTGGTACAGTGGTACTTGTTACAATGGCATACTTTGCAATTAGTAGTGATTGATTCCAAGGTGCTCCGTTTGCAATTGCACTAACAGTTCTTGTGATCGGACTATCACTTGGTGGAACAACTGGTTATGCCATTAATCCAGCTAGAGATTTAAGCCCAAGAGTTGTACACGCATTAATTTATAGATTTACAAGTTTAAAAAGTAAAGTTGAAACTGTAAATTCAAATTGAACATATTCTTGAATACCTGTAGTTGCTCCAACAACAGCAGGTATTGTCGTTGGATTATTCCACTATGCTCAATAAGTAATGAAAATAGCATATTTATAAAAAAAAAAAAAGGAAAAAAATGAAAGAAAAATACATAATGACAGTGGATGAAGGTACTACATCTGTTAGAACCTTAATCATTGACAAAAACACAAACGTTGTGGCAACTGCTCAAAAAGAATTTACACAAATCTTTCCGCAATCTGGATGGGTAGAACACGACGCAAACGAAATATGATTATCACAAAAATTAACAATTCAAAGCGCAAAACAAAAAGCAGGAATTAAGTCTACTGATATTGATTCAGTGGGAATTACTAACCAAAGAGAAACGGTTGTTTTATGAGATAAAACAAACGGATTACCAGTTTATAACGCTATTGTGTGACAAGATTCACGTACAAAAGATTTTTGTAATGAACTAATTAAAAAAGGTTATTCTGAAAAATTTAGAAAAAAAACTGGTTTAGTGATAAACCCGTACTTTTCAGGTACTAAAATTAGATGAATTATCAAAAACGTTGAAAAAGCAAAAAAAGTACACGAAAAAGGTAACTTATTAGCAGGTACTATTGACACATGATTAATCTGAAACTTAACAGCAGGTAAAGTTCACGCTACAGATTATTCAAATGCTTCTAGAACATTATTATTCAACATCAAAGAAGGAAAATGAGATGAAGAATTATTAGAAATACTAGAAGTTCCTAAGGAGATTCTACCTGAAGTTAAAGCTTCTTCAACGATGTACGGCGATATTGATCCAAAAGTGTTTTCAATGAACGCTAAGGGTATTGTTCCTATTACAGGGGTAATCGGGGACCAACAATCATCATTATTTGGACATTTAGCAACAAACTATGGTGATGTTAAAAACACTTACGGAACAGGTTGTTTTGCCCTTCTAAACACAGGTACTGAAGCTGTTGAATCTAAAAACAATTTATTAACAACCATTGCTTGAAAAATCAATGACGAAAAAATTGTTTATGCTTTAGAAGGTTCAGTGTTTATTGCCGGAGCTGCTATTCAGTGACTAAGAGACGGTCTTAAAATAATTCCGGAAGCAAGCGCATCAACTGAACTAGCTAAAAAAGTTAAAGATAATCAAAAAATATACTTTGTTCCTGCCCTAGCAGGTCTTGGTGCTCCGTACTGAGATACAAGTGCTAGAGGAGCAATTATTGGTATCGAAAGAGGAACAAAAATTGAACACTTTGCAAAAGCAACACTTGATGCAATCGCTTATCAATCACACGATCTAATCACAACAATGGAAACCGATTTAAACAGTAAAGTTAAATCTGTTAAAGTTGATGGTGGTGCTACAAATTCAGATTACTTAATGCAATTTCAAGCTTCAATTCTTGACAAAGAAATCATTAAGCCTGTAAACATTGAAACAACTGCAATGGGTGCTGCTTACATGGCAGGTCTAGCTACAAAATACTGAAATTCTATTGAAGATATTAGAAACAAAATCGAAATTGAAAAAGTTTATAAACCAGAATTTTCAAAAGAAGAAATTATGGAAAAAATCGATGGTTGAAAAGACGCTGTCAAAAGAGCAAGAAACTGAATTAAATAAATCATGAAAAACCAAAAATATGATGTTCTAATAATTGGTGGTGGAATCATTGGCACAATGATTCACTATTATCTTCAAAAGAAAAATAAGAACATTTTACAAATTGAAAAAAACAATTACTTAGCTGATGAAACAACGCAGGGAAACTCCGGAGTTCTTCACGGCGGGTTTGATGCTGAACATCCTGTTGAAGCAGAACTCAACGTTAAAGGAACCAAGTTGTGAGAAGAAGAAATTTTTCCGCACTTTGAAGACATACCAAAAATCAAAATTAATTCATTAGTAGTAGCTTTTAATGAACTTGAAGAAAAAGAAGTTGAAAAGTTATACAAAAGAGGTATAAAAAATAACTTAGATCCAAAAGATATTAAAATAATATCAAAAAAAGAGATCATAGAAATTGAACCTTACATTAACAAAAACGTTACAAAAGCTTTATTATGCACTTCATCTTATGCGGTTGACCCTGTAGCAGCTACAAACGAAATCGCAAGAGAAGTTGCTAAAAGTTCAAAAATTCTTAAAGCTACTGAAGCTACAAAAATTAAAAGAAAAAAAGATGGTTATGAAGTAGAACTAAACCATAAGTTAATCATTGAAACTAAAAAAATTATTAACGCTGCTGGACACTATGCATCAAAAATTTCCAAAATGGCAAAAGAAGGAAACTATAAAACTTTTACCAGAAGAGGAGAATACAGAGTTTTATCAAAATCTGAAAGTAGCAAAATCAATAACGTTGTATTTAAAGTTCCAACAATTTTTGGAAAAGGTGTTATTGTTGCTCCGATGCTTGACGGTAGAGTTCTTGTAGGTCCAACTGCAGAGGAAAATGTTCCGGTTGAAGACACAAGATTAGTTACGTTAGAAAAATGAAAACTAATTGGAAAAATTGGAAAAAACTTAATTCCAAGCTTGGATCTTTCAAAAACCGAAAGAACATTTTCCGGTTCAAGATCAATTTATAAAAAAACCAATGATTTTCTAATTGATTATGGTAAAAATAAGGGGTTTATAAACTTAATTGGAATTAAATCTCCCGGACTTTCTTCAGCCCCATCAATTGCTAAAAAAGTTGTTAAAATGATTTTAAATTAAAAGTTAAAAAAGAAAAATAGTTAATTATAACTTTAGATTAACTATTTTTTTTATTTTAATAAACGCTTGAAAAAGCAAGTAAAAAATATTATGATTATGTATTTTGTTTAATATATAATATAATATTTAATTATGAAAATTGCAATTTATGGTGGTTCGTTTAACCCGATTCATAAAGGACATGTTAAAGTAGCTCAGATCGCAATTAAAAAGCTAAACTTGGATAAACTTTTTTTTGTTCCGACCTTTAAAAATCCCTTTAGAATAAATGAAAAATACGTTGATGGTACGCACCGCATCAACATGATTAACTTAGTAAAAGAAGCAAAAATGGAAACTTCTTCGTTTGAAGTTAACCAAAAAGGTCCTTCTTTTACAATTAAAACCATTAAGTATTTTAAAAACAAGTTCCCGAACGATGAATTATTTTTAATTATTGGTTCAGACCAAATTTTTAAACTTAATAAATGAAAAAACATTCAAGAAATTGCAAGTTTAAGTCAAATAATTATTTTTAAAAGAAAAAAAAATTTTCAGAACATCAATGTTAAAAAATTCGGTTGTAAGATTTTAAATAACCCAATTTTTAATTACTCTTCTACTGAATTTAAAAAGGGCGATTTTGACCAAATTGATCCTAAAGTTAATAAATACATTGCTAAAAACTTTTTATACGTTAACGAAATTTTATTTAACATGGTTGATGCTAAAAGGTTTAAACATTCAATCGCAACCGGAATTCTTGCCATCAAATATGCCAAGCAACTTAATTATGATCTTAAAAAAGCTTGGTTTGCCGGAACAACACATGATATAACCAAAAGTAAAAGCGAAGCATGACATAGAGGTTTTTTAGCTTCACTTGGTCAAAAAGGTTTTGAAACTCCCAAACACACTCTTCATTCTCTTAGTGGATACCACTGGTTAAAAGAAAAATATAAAATTGAAGATGAACAAATTTTAAACGCTGTTAAAAACCACACCAACCTTGCAGAAAATTTATCTGTTTTAGACAAAATAATTTATGCTGCTGATAAACTTAGTCAAGGAAGAAAATTTATTGGTATTCAAGCAATTAGAGAAATCATTACTAAAGATTTTGAAAAAGGTTTTAAAATGATTGTTCAAAGAAATTATTCTAAATTATGTTTAGAAAAAAAGAACATTTCTTCGCAACAAATTAAAATTTATGAAAAATTGACAAGATAGCAAAAAGAAAGATAAATAATTTAAATTTTATATTTCCTAAAAAATATGAAATCATTGGTTTGTTTCGATTTTTTTAACTTTATCAATAATAATTTAAAAATTAATTAACTAGAATCAGAAGTGTTTTCTAAATGAGTAATTGAAAGTGTTATAAATTCTGGTGTTTCAGAACCTTTTTGAATTTGAACTTTTACATCTTTAGCAGTTCCTTTTGTTAGTCCGCTATAAGCATAATCACTTGCTACTGTTACATAAAGTTTTTTAGTATCATCAAATAAAGCTGAATCATCTGCTTTTAAAGCTTCTTGAATTGCACTTGTTAATGTAGCTTTATCTGAAATTTCTGTTGCGCTTGGTATAGATAAATTCTTTTTACCACTTTGAGCAAAATAATCAATAATTGCTTGTGCATTAGCACTTCTTTTAGTAATTGAAAATGTAATTTCACCTCTTCCACCACCAACTATATAAGTAATAGATGTTTTTGTTCCATCGACAAGCGATTGAACCGGATTAGGTTTTGGTGTGATGTTAATTAAATTTCATTGTGAAATAGTTAATTCACTAGCAACTACATCACCGAAAGCATTAAAAATTTCTGCAGCACTTGATGTTGGAGTTGAATGAGGAATAAAAAATTCTCGATTAGTACTAAAATAATTAATAACTGCCTCAAAATCACTAGTGTTATGCATAATTGAAAGTGTTATAAATTCTGGAGTTTCAGAATCTTTTTGAATTTTAATTTTTACGTCTTTAGCAACTCCTTTTGTAAATTCGCTATAAACATAACCACTTGCTACTGTTACATAAGTTTTTTTAGTATCATCAAATAAAGCTGAATCATCTGCTTTTAAAGCTGCTTGGATTGCAGTTGTTAATTCAGCTTTATTTGAAATTACCGTTGCACTTGGAATTGATAAATCTTTTTTACCACTTTGAGCAAAATAATCAATAATTGCTTGCGCATCAAAACTTCTTTTAGTAATTCAAATTTGAATTTCATCTCTTCCACCTGTAACTGTATAAACAACAGCTGTTCTTCTTCCGTTATCAAGAGAAATAGGTTGATCAACTTTAATATTAATTAAATTCTTTTGTTGAGTAGTTAATTCACTTCCTATTTCTACTTTTAAAGCATTTAAAATTTCTTTAGCAGATGACGTTGAAGTTGAATTAGGAATGAAAAATTCAGAAACATAATCAAAATAATTTTTAACAAAATCAAAATCACTAGTGTTATGTATAATTGAAAGTGTCATGAATTCTGGTGTTTCAGAACCTTTTTGAATTTTAACTTTTACGTCTTTAGGAACTCCTTTTGTAAATGGACCATAAACATGATCTTCTGCTACTGTTATATAAGTTTTTGTAGTATTATTAATTCAACTTGATTGTTTTGCTTCTAAAGCTTCTTGAATTGCGGTTGTTAATGAAGTTATATTTGAAATTACTGTTTCAGGTAGAATAGATAAATTCTTTTTACCACTTTGAGCAAAATAATCAATAATTGCTTGAGCATCAGCACTTCTTTTAGTAATTGAAAATGTAATTTCGCCTCTTCCGCCACCAACCATATAAGTAATGGATGTTTTTACTCCATCGACAAGCGATTGAACCGGATTAGGTTTTGGTGTTTCATCAATTAAATTTATTTGTGAATTAGTTAATTCACCAGCAATTACATCACTGAAAGCATTTCTAATTTCTCTAGCACTTGATGTTGGAGTTAAATGAGGAATAAAAAATTCTCGATTAGTACTAAAATAATTAATAACTGTCTCAAAATCACTGGTGTTATGCATAACTGAAAGTGTTATAAATTCTGATGTTTCAGAGTCTTTTTGAATTTGAACTTTTACATCTTTAGCAACTCCTTTTGTAAATGCGCTATAAGTATAATCTTTTGCTAGTGTTACATAAGTTTTTTTAGTATCATCAAATAGATTTGAATCATCTGCTTTTAAAGCTGCTTGAATTGCAGTTGTTAATTCAGCTTTATTTGAAATTGCTATTGCGCTTGGAATTGATAAATCTTTTTTATCATTTTGAGCAAAATAATCAATAATTGCTTGTGCATCGCTGGTTCTTCTAGTAACTAATATTGTAATAGTATCGGTTCCGAAATCATATTCAATAGAAGTTTGTTCTCCAGCATTAAGTAAAGTGGGTTGACCTGCTTTGATAGCAAATAAATTTTTTGTTTCTTCTGAAACGTTATTACCCATAACATTTTTAACAGCCATTAAAATTTCTTCAGCAGTTGTTGTTGAAACTAAATGAGGAATAAAAATTTTATTATTAGTTGGGGATAAATAATTTTTAATTTCAGTATCACTTTCAGCCTGTGTAAGAATTTTTTTAACAAAAAATTGAAATGAGCCACCTGCTCCGTCAAATTCAGCTACTGCAGCACCTTTTTTAAGTTGAACAACAATCGGAATTCCTTCTTTTGTAATTGTTGTTGAATCGTCTTTAATGGCAAGCTCAATTCCAGTTGACATTAAGCCTTGATCATTTAGTAAAGGATTTTCACTAGAATCAATGCTACCATATTTTTTTAATTCCGTAAGAATTGCGTTTTTATTGTCTGTAACACTACCGCTACTTTCAATTTTTAAATATTTAAGATTCGGGTTAAGATTATCGAACACTGTGAAGGCTGCAAGAAGAATTCCTTTAAAAACATTTACTTTTTCTTGGTCGGTTGCACTTCTAATGGCGCTAAAACCTTGAACTTCTTTATCTACTGAACCTTTTTTAACAATTAAAGTGATTTCAGCTGGTTGAAGTGTAAGACTTGTAGCATCATCTTTAACGTCTAAAGTTACATCATTAGGTAATTTCGGAAAGTCTTTTAAAGCTTTTAAAGAAGTTACAATTTCAGATTTTTTATTTGTAATTGTACCGGTAATTGAAGGAATTTGCACTTCTTTTGTGGCAAATGCTTCTAATTTTTTAGCATAATCATCTACTATTTCTTGATCTGTAAAACTTC
Organism: Metamycoplasmataceae bacterium; assembly: GCA_965263245.1. GTDB lineage: Bacteria > Bacillota_I > Bacilli_A > Mycoplasmatales > Metamycoplasmataceae > DT-68. Next base: position 527,896 of record CBDHHR010001146.1, read on the forward strand.
TAACTTTAAAGCCTTCTATTTCAATATTAGTTTCACCATCTTTTTTTACTATTAACGTAACATCAACTTCTTTGTTGCTAACAATTTTTGTAGCATCATCTTTAACTTCTAAAGTAATGCCCGTAGGAAGTTTTGGGAAATTTGTTAAAAGTTTTATTGCTGCTAAAATTTCTGCTTTTTTATCCGTAACACTTTCTGTATTTAAAGCAATAATTTTTACTGATTTTTCTGACAATGCTTTTAATTTATTGCTGTAAACAACATTGTCTTTTTCAATTGTTTTTTCATCTTTTTTTTGGTTTATTAGAACAATCGGAATTACCGTTGCCGCAACTAATGCTGCTGTACCTAATGTTCCTAAAATAATCACCTTTTTCTTTTTCATAATTTTTTGTTCCTTTGCTTAATTTTTTTATATTTCTTTATAGTAAAAGAATTATAAAATAAAAATTTGTTTTTAAAGAATAAATTGTAAAAACAAATTACTAACTACTCATAAAATTGATTAAATTAACAAAAAATTACATAAAATTAATGTTAAAAACAAAAAAATATAGATATTTCTTGATTAACTATTATTTTTAAAAACAACCATCAAGTGATACAAATTTTGTTAAAAAAGTTTGTTTTAGTTCTAAAAACGTATTTAGTTAATAAAAAAATAATAAAAATAAACAAACTTGGTTTTAATATTATTTTTGACATTTTTACATAAGAATGATAAAACATATAAAGTTGCTATTTTGGATTAACACAAAAATTATGATTTACAATCTTTTAATTATATTTTTATATAATTAATAATGTGTAAAAATATAAAAAAATTTATCTTAAAAATCATTTTTTTGGATTTATTTTATATAAAAAATAATGATTTTTTGATTTTTGAATAAATTAGATTTTTATAAATTAGCATTTAAAAAAGGATTAAAATGGAAAAACAACTTAAATTAGAAGAAATTATATTAGATAGAAAAAATCCTAGATTTGTAACTAGAAAAAACAAAGATGAAAACATAGCTAATTTTATGATTAGAAATAGTAAATTACAAAATGTTATTGATATGATTGAAGACATAATTGAAAATGGTCTAATGCCTTTAGACATTATTGGAGTTTTTAAAGAAGGTGAAAAATATGTTGCTCTTGATGGTAATAGAAGATTATTAGCATTAAAAATAATTTATGAAAATGACAAAATCAAATTACCAAAGGAAATTCAAGAAATTTTAAACAATAATTTAAGCAAAATTGGAGCAAGAAAATCTTCTTTAAAGGAAATTAAAGTTTTTGAATTTAAAAATAGAGAAGATGCAATTAAAGCGCTTGAAAGAAAACACACGAGTGATTTTGGTGGAGCAAGTCACCAGGATTGACCTACACTAGAGAAAAAAATATTTCAAAAAGATAATCTTGCATTAATTATTGCTAACGAAGCAGAAGCAGCAGGAATTGAATATGAAGATTTTGCCATCAATGTTAAATACACCATTTGAGAAAGATTTTTTGCTTCACGTTTTTCGCGCGAATGACTTGGGGTTGAATATGAGAATGAAAATAAAAAATTTATAATTAAAAATAAAGAAAAATTACACGAAAGATTTATAGCAATTGTAAAAGCTACAAATGATAAAAAATTAAACTTTACTTCTGTAAATAAAAAAACTGATAAAATCAAATCAATTAAAATGATGAATGAAAATTATTTACAAAAATCAACTTTTTCAAAAACTTGAAGCAAAAAATATGTTGATAAAAAAAGAAAAAGAAAACGAAAAATAAATTTTAACATAGAATCGACAAACATTACAAATGATAAATTATCAAATTTAATTACTCAAATTAATAAATTAACACTAATGAACTATAAAGAATTAATTGCTTGTTCTATAAGACCAATTGTAGAAATTTCAGTAAACACATATGCAGAAAAAATAATGAAAGAACCAAACGATTGGTTTGAAAAAGCTTTATCAGAAAAAATATATGAAACAATTTATCATTTGGATATAAGAAAAATTAACCCAAAAAATATAACCACAATTAGATACATTAGAGACAATCTTTCTAAATCAGTTTTAATGTGAAACGGAGATTTACACGATTCAATATTTTCTTCTGGAAATTATGAACTTGAAGAGGAAATTAAACGTATCTCTATTTTCTTAGAAGAAATTTGAACAAAAATTAACCCTCCACAAGAAAGTTAATGTTACAATAATGAAGATGAAAAAAAATCAAAACCAATATTTTCAATACTTTACAAAAGAAAAATACTGAAGAAAAAAGCACATTTTAAACTTTGTATATAAATATAAAAATTATGATTTAATAGATCCTTTTGCCGGAAACGGAGATTTATTAAATTCTTTTTCCAATTTTAGAAAAAAAATCGGTTATGACATTGATAAAAGTCTTAATTGAAAAGTTAATGATTCACTACAAAAAATACCATTTCATAAAAACGGTTTTATCATAACAAACCCGCCCTATTTATCAAAAGTTTCAAACAAAAGAAAAAAGATTAATCACCAATCATTTTTAAGTTCAAACAGAAATGATTTATACCAAATTGCTTTAGATAAAATGTTTTGTTCTAAAATGCCCGGAATTGCAATAGTTCCTGAAACTTTTATAAATTCAAAATATGATAAAAAACACGTTTATTCAATTACTATATTAATACCTAATCCCTTTCAAGACACTGAAACTCCAGTTTGCATAATATGTTTTGATCCAAACAAAACCTTTAAAAAAACAAAGATCTATAAAAACAATGCTTTTTTAAATTATTATGAAGACATAAAAAAAATAGCTCAAAAGATGTTTAAAAATAATCAAAAAAAGAAAATAATATTTAATGATAATAACGGAAATTTAGCTTTAATCGGGTATGATTCTAATAAGAAAAATAAAATAAAATTTTTAAAAGTTAATAAGTTAAAATACAATAAAAAAATTAAAGTTTCTTCAAGGGTTATTTCTAAAATTAAGATTAATGATGAGATTATTAATGATCAATTTATAAAAAAATTAAACAATAAATTAAATAAATATAGAAAAATAACAAATGATGTTCTTCTTTCACCATTTAAAGGAAATTGTCAATTAAACGGAAAAACCGAAAGAAGAAGAAGATTAGATTTTAGAACTGCTAGAAACATTATAAATTCTTTATAAATAAACTTGGTTTTAATATTACTTTTGATATATTTTGCATAAGTATGACTAAACATAGGAACTTACTGCTTTGTGTCTACACAAAAACTACGTTTTACAATCTTTTTATTATATTTTTATATAATTAATAATATGGAAAAATATAGCGAAAACGAATCAATGTTATTTAACATTGATCAAAAAATAGAAAATAGACCTGAATTTAAAAAAATGTTAAATAATTTATTAGGAATTGCTAACAGAGATAATGCCGTTTTTATGTCGAGCAAAATATCTAATTTTGATTTAAAAACTTTACTTGATGAAAAAGATTTTAACAAGGTTTTAAATAACGAAAGTTTTACAGTAGAAATTAAAAACGTTCAAGATAATGTAGTTATAAGAGATTTAGAACTTACTGATAATTTTGATGATTTTATCGATATAACTGATTTAAACGGTATTCCGATTTCAATTACCAACAGAATATTGTTAGAAAAAGATTTTCTAAACCATAAAGAAATTTTAATTGCCAATATTAAAAAGAAAAAAAATAAAAGAATTGCCAAGTGAAAAAAAATTAAAAACCGTTATTTAGACAAGCAAGTTCAAATTAATTCTTGACCTTTATACGTTGGAACAATGTTTTTAAAAGTAAAAACTTACCGAACAACTTTATATGCACCATTAATTTTAAAAAAAGCAAAAATTAACATTACTAGTACTAATAAAGTCCAAATTAAATCGATGGATGATTCAGTCCAAATTAACGAAAAATTATTATTTCTTTTAAAAAATGAATATAAATTTGAACTTCCTAAACTAAAAGAAGAAGCAAAATTTTCACTACAAGAAGCAACGCAAATATTTTTAAATTCATTAAAAAGCATCATCGAAAAAGATTTTAACTTTTTTGATAAATTTGAATTTTTTCAAAAAAATGACATCAAAAATCAGGATCTTCAGTATGCTCCGGGCGTAGTGCTTTCAATTATTTCACCTTCTGGCGGAAGATTAAGGGATAAACTTATCGAGTTAATTGAAAATGAGCAAATTGACGAAATTTTAGACGTTGATATAACTGAAGACTGAAACGAAATTATTATTGAAGACATTAAAAATGATAACTTTATTTACCGAATTAACCAAACAGATTTTTCGCAAGAAAAAGCTATCATTGGTTCTTTAAAAGATCATTCAATTATATGAGGTCCGCCCGGAACAGGTAAATCCCAAGTAATTTCAAACATAGTAGCTAATTTACTTTACCGAAACAGTAAAACCATTATTACTTCAGAAAAAAAGGCTGCCCTTGATGTTATTCAAGAAAGAATGGGCAAGCTTGCAAAGTTTATGTTCTTTGGACTTACCAATAAAAACGTTGACAAAAAATTATTTTATAAACCTTTTAAAGATTTAATAAGTATCATTCAAAAATCAAGAACAATTAATTGAAAAAAACCTCAAAATTTTATAACCATTGCTGAACAAAAAATGTTTAAGCAAAGAGAAAACCTTGTTAACGAAAACATTTTAAACTTAGTAAATACTTGAAACATTATTAATAAAAAACATCCAAATATAGATTTATATAAATTACTTAAGCGTTTTGGCGAAATTATTAATTTAGAGAAAAAATTATTAAACAAGTTAAACGCTAAGGAAACTTTTGAAGAAACCATTTTAAAATTAGGGTTTAAAAAAGAAGGTTTTATTTGAAAAAGATATCCTAAAAATATTCGCCATATTAAAAAACTATTATCTTTTTGCAATGATGATATTGAATTAGTAAAAAGAATTTCCAAAATTAATAACCTTAATAATTTAAACCAAAAAAATTTACTTTTAGAAATTGAAAAAGATTTTCAACTAAATAATTATGATTTTGAAAATGATGAAGATTTTTTAGAAATGTCTTTAGCACATAGGTTTAGAGAAAAAATTAAAAATTTAAAACAAGATGAATTTACCAGAAAAAAAATTAAATCATTTTTAAGAAGTGCAAACTCTGCTTGAAGAATTCCGTATAAATTTGTAGATATTTATAAAGAAATAATTACTAACTTGTTTGATACCTTTGTTTCAACACCACAAACTCTTGCGGGAATAATAAACATGAACTTAGAATATGATTATGCAATTTTTGATGAAGCTTCACAAATGCACTTAGAAAAAGCAATTCCGTTTATTTCGATGGCTAAAAAATCAGTCATCGCTGGTGATAATCAACAAATGAAACCAACATCTTGAATTGAAATAAGGGATAACTCGATTGATTTTGAAGAAACAGAATTTGATGCTGACTCATTATTAAACTTTGCATACCGAAACGGTCTTGAAGCAAGAGAATACATGCTTACAAAAAACTATAGGTCCAAATCTTCTGAACTAATGATGTTTTCATCTAAAGAGTTTTATAAAAGTAAGTTAGACGTGATAGATAATAAAAACTTTATTGACAAAGAATCAATCAAGGTTTATGATGTTAACGGAAAATGAGAAGGAAGAACCAACCATTTAGAAGCAAAACTAGCACTTGATAAACTCATTGAACTTGCGAAAAATTATAATAAAATTATATTATTAACTTTAAACTCAAGTCAAAAACAATACATTGAATCATTTATTTATAATACTAAAATTTATTTTCCGATTATTGAAATGCTTGAAAGTGGCAAAGTATTTCTTAGAAACCTTGAAAACATTCAAGGTGATGAAGCTGACCTTGTAATTGTTTCTGTTGCTTATGATAAAAGTGCAAGGTTTGCTTCTACATACGTGGCAAGGCCAGAAGGTAGAAACGCACTTAATGTTGCTATTTCAAGAGCAAAAGAAATGATCATCATCTTTAAATCAATTAAATCTTCAGAAATATATTCAAAAAATAAAAACGACTCAATTATAACTTTAAAAAAATGGTTAGAATACTTAGAACTAGAAACTATTGATAGAAAAAAATATGTTTTAAAAAGTTATAAAAAAACTGAACAATTTGATTCTGACTTTGAAGAAGAAGTTTATGATTATTTAGTTAAAAATTTAAAATTAAACTTTAAAGCATATGTTAAAACACAATTTTTAATTGGTTCATACAGAATAGATATAGCAATTATTGATGAAAATAGTAATGAATTTATGCTTGGAATTGAAGTTGATGGCTATAAATATCACTCTGGATTTGAAAAAAATTTAAAAGATCTTGAAAGACAAAGATTCATTGAAGCAAAAGGTTATAAAATTTATAGAATAACAGAACTTAATTGAAAAACAAACAAAGAAAAAGAATTAAACAAAATAGATAATTGTATTAGACATTAATTTAATTTAAGGTTTTTTTCCATAAATTGGAATAATTATTGGTGCTTTATAATTATCATTTTTTTTAAGAGTATTTAAAATAATTTTATCTGTTTTGTCATTATATAAAATTATTCTTGTTCTTTCATCATAATAACATTTATTTATAAAAGTATCAATAATAATTTTTCAATATTTATCATCTTTTTCTATTAATTTATCTGTAATAACAATAATTTCATTTGGTTTTATTAAAAATCCACCAAAAATAAGATCTTTTTTAACATCAATTTGAAAAAAATAATTTATGTTAGAAAGTGGTAAATTTTTTGGAAAAGAATAAAAATATAAATAATTAAAAGAAACATCAAAACCTAAGTTATCACCTATACTTTGTTTAGTAATAAAACTAAAAATCGGCAAGGTATGTTGAAAATATTTACTATATTGAAAATATTTATCTTTTTTATTTTTAATTTGTTTTATTTTCTTGTTAAAATATTCAGATAGTTCAAATATATATTGGTTTCTTGAAGAAAATAAACTGTGTACAAAATTTAATAAAAAACCATCTTTTTCTAACGTTTTTTTTGTTTTTTCATGATTTTTAAAAGATAAATTTGATATAAAATTTTCAATTTTTGAAGAAAAAATTTCAATAAAATAAATAATTTCTTTATTGTTATTAGGAATATTTAGTACAAAATATTTTTCATGATAATTTTTTTCTTTTTTATCTTTAAAATCATAAATTTTAGGAACTGAATTTGTTTTTCAATTTTTTAATATGAAGTTTGGAACAATATGAAATTTTTTTTGCTTGATGTTGTATTGAATTTTTTCTAAATATTTAATATATTTATTTAAAAAAATATCATCTATTTTTAATACTTCTGCTTTAAATCTAAATTTAGGAATATTTTCTTTTCAAACAAACGGATTTGGAGATATTTCATCACTAAAGTCAACATTATTAAATTTAATAAATTCTTCTGGTAAAAAGGCATATAGTTTTTCATTTTCAATTTCAAAAGCTTTTTTTGATTTTCAAAAAAAATACTTTTCTCTTTTTAAAAATCCTAATTTAAATAGTTTTTTGTAGTTTTTCATAATTTTAATATATCACCAAAGGTAAATCGTTGTTCTTTTTTCTTTTTAATATATAAATGATATATAAATCGATTTGTTTTGTCTCAATTTATTTTTTTATTTTTTAAATAGATAGTTAAAATTGAAAATATCAAATAATTTACAAACTCGTTTTTATATAAATTATTTAATAAAAAATCAAAAGTAGGTATTTTGATAAAATTAAACTCTTTTTTAATAAAGATAAAAATTTCTTTTAAAAATCTATAAATTTCTTTTCTATTAAATTTTTTTAAAGAATATGTAAAAGAATTTTTTAAATTTTTAGATTTATTTTTTGGATTAAGAAATAAATGAATAATTGTTGGTTTTTTTATTGGATAAAAAATATGTATTTTTCTTTCAAATCTTATAAATTTTTCTTTGTTAAATTTTAAAAAAATTGATTTTTTTGGTAAATTATTTTTCAATAAATTAAGATAATTTGGTAAAAATTTTTTAAATATTTTTACAATTTTCTTATTACACAAAAATGGTCCAATAATTTCAATAATTTGATTACTTAATGGAAAAGCAAAAGAATTAAAAAATTTTGTGTGAGTTAAAAGTATTATAAATCATCCCCAAGTGTAATTATCATTTGATTGTTTTACGAGTTCATAATAATTAAAAATTTTTTCATTAACATATTTTTTAATTTCTTTGTAATTAATAGGATAGATTGATTGACTATAAAAAAAATTAATTCCACTTGAAATGTAACTACATTTATTTATCATTAAATCTGGTATAAAGTCATTATCATTTAAATTAGGTTTAGTTAATGATGATAGAAAATTATTTAGATTTTCAATAAAATTATTTGTTAATTGATTTTTACAATATTTTCTAAATTGATCTATGTATTTAGCACTAAAAGAATAATAATTAAATTTTTTTTGCATGATTTAATTATAAATATATTTTTATTTTTCAAAATTAAAAATATTGTATTATAATGAAAAATGAAAGAGTTAAAAAATTATTTAATTTTCTCCTTATACTAGTTTGGTTTTGGATAATTTTAAAACTCTACCTTAATAAAAGGGATCCTGATACTAGTTTGGATAGGTCATACTAAGCAATAGTTACTATAGATGTGTGATAGATTTCTAAAATGGAGCTATATGCTCTTTTTTTAGATTTAAAATATTAATAACTATAATTAAGACTTTTTAGTTTTTTTTTAATAAATTTCTACATATGATTTGGTTTTAAATAATTAATCACTCTTTTTTTATTAATGGTCAATAATCTATTAATAAATAAGATAAAGTAAACGTTAGGATAATCGGAACTATAATTTGGGCAATAAAAACGTTTAAATAAGCATTATAATTATTTCATCCATTTTCTTTTAAAGTAAATATTGGTCCATAAAGTCCACTAGTTCCCATTCCTGAAGTAGGACTTTGCATTGGAAATTCTAGTGGAAAAGCAATTACAGCAATAGTAGCAGAAATTGCACTAACAAAGCAAGGAATGATTAATAATTTACGATGTCTTGAAAAATTTTTCATTTGCAACATTGATGTTGTTAGTCCCACTGCCATTGCTGAAGAAACTTTTTTATTTCCTTTATATGTAAGAATTCCAAAAGCAATCATTTGTCCAGCTGTTCCACCCATTGCTGCCGTTGCTGCATAACCACTTAACGAAAGTGAAAAAGCAATTGCGGCTGAAGAAGTCGGAAACGAAAGCGCAAGTCCCATGAGTGTTCCAACTACTGGAGCAAGTAAAATGGCAATTCAATAATTTTTGTTAATGGAATGAAAAATTATTCATTTAACAACAACTAAAATACTTGAAGTTAAATAAGTGATTCACATCATTCCTAAAATTCCTAAAAAAATGCCTATAATGGGAGTAATTAATATATCAAATAGTGTTCTTCAAACTATTATTTTAAAAACATATGTTATGAACATTGCTCCCATAAAGGCACCAAAAACATCTCCGGGACTAAGCGAGAATTCATTTATAGCAATTTTTGTTGTTGTTCAATTAATTGTTTCGTTTTCAAACTTTGGAATAATTTGTGAATGACCAATTATAAACGAAGCAATTCCGAGTGCAAAAATTTTAAAAATATTAAATTTCATTTGAACACCAACACCAACACCAATGGCAAAAGGACAAACATAATAAAGCATTTTTTTAATGTTATTAATAAGAAAAGAAAATTGATTATCTTGGTTGATTGATAAAAATCCAATTATAGTTCCTACTATTAAAGTACCAATGAATCCGTATGTCATTCCCATCATACCATTGTTTCATATTTTTTTATGTTCTAATTGCTTAAAATTTAAAAGTTTCATAGTTTTTTTTATTATTCTAATTATAAATTAATGTATTTAATTTATTTTTATTATTTTTTAGCGCTAATATTATTTATTAATTTAACATAAATGTAGATTTAATTTAACTAATAGACTTAATAATTTCATTAATTATAATTTCATTATTTTTTATTTAATAATTTATTTAACTAGTAAGCATTTTTTAATTTTTAAATAAAATTCTTTTAATCATTTTGCCGAAATTTCATCAATAGAAATTTTTAATGAACAAAGATCTTTTTTAAATTCTATTTTATTCTGCATGACTTTTTCTTTAATATTTATTTGATCTCATCTAATTTTATGACTTAAAAAACCATCTATCAAATGATAAACACAATATAAAAATCTTAATTTAATTTCTTCATTTTTTAGTTCTGAAAAACAAAGTTTTTTTATAAATCCTTCATTTTGTTTGATGTAAGTTTTTTGATTTTTTTCTCTAATATAATCATTTAAATAATATATTTCTCATTCAACGTTAGTTTTTTGCTTAATTTTTTCTAAACATTTTGAACATGGTGGTAAAGTAATAATTGCTAAAATTTTAATATTTTCTTTAAATTTATCTATTTTTTCTAAACATAAATATTCAGCATGGTTTTTATAATAAGTTTCTTTGTTGGATGATCTTTTGTTATTTTCAACACAAACATTTTCTTTATTTTTAACAAAAACACACGAAACCGGAAAACCTTTATCTTCTTTTAAAGAATTTTTATAAATATTTTCACTCATTATTTTTAAAGCTTTTTCAATTAATTCTATTTTCATAAAAAAATTATAACGAATAATAAAATAATAACTTTGATTCATAAATAATTATTAATATAAAATTTATTTATGAATCAAGAAGCAATTATAAGAAAAAAAGAAACAAAATTTATTAAAGATAAACTAAAAGAAAAAAAGAATTTATTAGTCATTGGCGAAAAAGGTGTTGGTAAAACAACAATCATAGAACAAGCTTCAGAAAAAAGTTCAAAATGAATTTTTAAAAAATTATTATCAATTGATTTAGTTGAAGTTCAAAATACCAAAAATTTATCTTATTATTTATCTTTTAAAGGGTGAAATCATTTATTTTTAGAAAAGCTTTGTAAGAACTTTATAAAAATTTTTAGTGTTTCTATTTCGCTTTCTGTATTAATGTATTCAATAGTAATTAATTTTAAAAGTGATTGAAATTATTTGTTTTGAATTAAAGTATGACTTCCGTTAATTCCGATTATTTTATTCTTATCAATGCTTTTTATCTCTTGATTGATTAATGCTTTTTTTAATATTTTTTCTAAAAAATGAAATTTCAAAATAATTCATTTTCACGAACTAAATTTTATTAATGATAAAAATAAAAGGGAAGAATTATTAAAAATAATTTGAAAAATTAAAAACATTTATAAAAATAATTTATTAATCTTTGAGACTGACGAAAAATTTGACCAAGAGTTAAAATATAAGTTTGATTTAAAAGAAATACACTTAAAAAATATTAATAAATGAGATTTAATAGACAATTTATTTGAAGATTTAAAAAAAGAAATTGAAAATATTAAAATTAAACAAGAGCATTTAAAAAAACTTAAAGATTTAACAAACAAAAACAAATTACTTATACAAGAAATTATGAATGATTTAACCTATAGAACATTTTATAATTTAATCAAAGATTTTAAAGATGTGTATATTTTTTCTAAACAAGAAATTAATTTATTAGATTTTTTAATTTTAAAATTTTTACAACTTAAAAATACTAAGTTATATTATGAAATTATGCAAGAAGAAAATTACAATGCATTAATTTCTAGAGAAAATTATAATTTAACAATTGATGAAGAAAAAGCTAAAAAAAACAAAATAAAAAAAGATTATTTATTAAAAGAAATAAAATCTACGCTTCCTTCATATGTAACTTGATATATTGAACATCATACTTTAGATAACCTTATTTCAAAAAAACAAAAAATTTACAATAGTTTTTTTATTCCTAAATATAAATCATTTTATTTTTCAATTTTTAATTATGCTTATTTAGAAATGGAATTAGTAGAAAAATTTCAAAATGAACCATTAACTTTTTTACAAGAATTTAATGAATTTGGTTTAAATGAAATAGAAATTTTTGATTTTATAGAAGATCAAGAAATTATTGAATTTTTAGATTTTATTGAAAAACAAAATTCAAACGAGTTGTTGAATTTCTTTCTAAGTAATAATGATTTTTTAAAACGAGAAATTTTTTTCAATCTTAGCATAATAATAATAAATTCAAGAAAAAATAAAAAGTTATTTTTTGACTCATTATCTAAAAAATATAAATATTATTTTTTTCATTGTATTTATAGTTATAAATTTATTTTTCAACAAAAAGAACTGGAAGAAATTGAAAAAAATCTTATACCTTTTGAAATTAATGATATGCCAAAGAATTTGGTTTTAATTAGAAGTAATTATAAAGGTAAAGAAATATTTAATTTGCAAGAATACTATAAAAATGCAATTAAAACCAAAAATAAATTTTTAATTTTACTAATATCACAAAATTCTCAATTTTTTATGTTACAAGATTTTTTATCGTCTTCTCAAAAATCTTTTGTTTTAAAATGCTGTGATGAATTTAATAAAAAAATGCCAAAAAATAAAAATTTAAAAATTAAAAAATATGATTCTCAAAAAAAGAATGAATAGAATTTAGCAAAGAAGAACTTGAAAAATACCGCAATTATCAAAAATAAACTCGTTTATAATGATTTTTAGTATAAACAATGCTTTAATAATTAAACTATAATTTAATTAATCTTTTAAAGGAGTTTTTGAGTGATAATCGGAATTATAGCTGGAATTATATTCTTGATAATCTTAATGTTTTCGTCAATTTTTAAAAAAAATGATGAAAAATTTAAATTACAAAAAGAAGAAAAAAACATTGAAAATCTTGCAGAAAAACAAAAAAAGGCAATCAAGATGGTGATGGAAAACCGCATTTCAATCATTAATGGTTATGCCGGAACAGGTAAAACCTTCACCGTTTTTTACATAACTAAAAAACTTCAAAACCAAGGTTGAATCGTTTCAAAAACAGCTCCAACCGGAAGAGCAGCTAAAAAAATAAGTGGCAAAACCATTCATTCTTGACTTCTTCCGGTTTTAGAACAAACCAAAAACTCTTTTAAAATAATTGGTTTTATTAAAGAGCGTTTTGAAAGAAAAGAGTGTCTTATCGTTGATGAAAGCTCAATGTTAGACGATAAGTTATTTGATAAAATAATGGAAATTTATCATAATAGCACTTTTAACAAAAATAAAAAAATTATTTTTGTAGGTGATTCAGAACAATTAGAACCAGTTGGTAAAGGTAAGCCGTTTATAAACATCATCAAAAACCAAAACTTTCCCATCACCACATTAACTAAAATCTTTAGAACTAAAAATGACATTGTTAATTTTGCTAACGAAATTAGAAAAGGTACAAAAACCATTAATCAATTTCAAGGTTATAAAAACGTTAAAAAAGTTAAATTAGAAGATGTTTTAAATAAATTTTTACTAAATTATAAGTCCTTTCAAATTATTTCTCCGTTTAATAGATTTAAAAACGGTACTATTAAGTTAAACCAAAAAATTCAAAAAATTCTTTTAAAAAATGAAACATTAAGAAAAAAAGCTTTTAAAAGTTATAAGTGAGTTGAAAAAAATCAAAAATTAGTTTTAGAAGAAGATATTCAATTTTACTTAAATGATAAAATACTTTTTACAAAAAACTTATGGGGAACCCCCATAAAAAACGGAACCGTTGCTGTGTTAAAAAACATTCAACAAAAAACTAGAACTTATTTAAAGCTAAACCACGAAATTAATTGAGCAAATGATAATAGAGTCTTATTTTTAGAAGATCTTGATACTAAAAAAGAAATTGAAGTACCCGTTGAAATTGTTAAAACAAATTGTACTCTTGGATATTCTATAAGCGTTCATAAAGCTCAAGGAAGCGAGTATAAAGAAGTTTGTTACATTTTAACACCTGATCAATTAAAAAATTTTATAAGTGTTAAAATGCATTACACGGCCCTTACAAGAGCAAAAAAGATGGTTTATATCATCAAATAAAAACATTTTATAAAAAATTAATCACTAGGTTTTTGTCATGAATCTACATAACCATTGCCATCGACATTTACTTTAAGAACTTGGAGTTTTGTGTAAATAGTTTTTTGAGATCCTTCAATAGTTTTAATTTCTTTAAATGCCATTACCCAAAGGTTTTTAAACTCATCTTGAAAAATTGTTCCGCCGTTACCATTAGCAATATTTGAACCTTTTAATAATTGATCACCAGTATTTTGATCATTATTATCACTTCAACCTGTGATTTCATCATAACCAGTTTTAGAAGAATTAACTCTAAGAACTTGAAGTTTTGTATTACCATTCATTACTCAAAGGTTTTTAAACTGATCTTGAAAAATTGTTGTATTTGTACCATTATTATTTATATTTGAATTTTTTGTTAATCCGCTATTAGCACTAGTTCAACCGGTAGTTTCATCATAACCAGTTTTAGAAGAATTAACTCTAAGAACTTGGAGATTCTTTAAATAACCGATTGCTCAAAGGTTTTTAAATTCATCTTGAAAGATTGTTCCCTTTAGACCATTAGTAATATTTGAATTTTTTGTTAATCCGCTATTAGCACTGGTTCAACCGGTAGTTTCATCATAACCATTTTTTTCTCGATTTACCCTAAGAACTTGAAGACTTTTATAAGATCCCATTACTCAAAGGTTTTTAAACTCATCTTGAAAAATTATTCCTTGACCATCTATAATATTTGAATTTTTTGTTAATCCGCTATTAGCACTGGTTCAACCGGTAGTTTCATCATAACCATCACCATTTTCATTTACTCTAAGAACTTGCAGTTTTGTTCCAACTCCAATTGTTCAAAGGTTTTTAAACTCATCTTGAAAAATTATTCCACTAGAACCACTAATAGCAATATTTGAATTTTTTGTTAATCCACTATTAGTAGCACTAGTTCAACCGGTAGTTTCATCATAACCATCACCGTCATCATTTGCTTTAAGAACTTGAAGAGTACTATTGTGCGTCATTGTTCAAAGGTTTTTAAATTGATCTTGGAAAATTGTTCCATTATATCCATCAGCAATATTTGAATTTTTTGTTAATCCGCTATTAGTAGCACTAGTTCAACCGGTAGTTTCATCATAACCATCACCGTTTTGGTTTACTCTAAGAACTTGAAGAGGTGTGTTATATCCCATTGCCCAAAGGTTTTTAAATTGATCTTGAAAAATTGTTCCAGTTAAACCACTAACAATATTTGAACCTTTTAATAATGGTTCACCATTTTCGCCATTGTCATTAGTTCAAGAATTTACATAACCATCACCAACTTGATTTACTTTAAGAACTTGGAGTTTTGTATGAATAGTCTTTTTAACATTATTAACGTCTTTAGTTATTGAAGAACTCATTGATCAAAGATTTTTAAACTCATCTTGAAAAATTGCTCCACCATTACCACTAACAATGTTTGAACCTTTTAATAAATTAGCTTTTTCAACATAAATACTTAATGGTAAACTTCTAGAATCAACACTAATATTAAGAATAACTTCGGTTCTAGTTCCCAAAATTAAAGATGAAACACTAGTGCTAATTTTTGAAAGATCATCATTAGTTAAAAAAGGGTTTTCTTTTTGAAGTTGATTTTTAATTGCACTTTGAATTTCACTTTGGTTTTGAGTTGAAACATTAGGAGCAATTAAAATATCTTTATTAGTGATTTTTTCTTTAATTTGGTTTATTTTATCTTGAGAAGTAATAGTTAAAGATTGTTTAGCACTAAAACCTTGAACTTCAACATCAACATTATTTTTGGAAAGAACTAAAATAATGCTAGTTGCTGGTTGATCATTATTAGGTAAATTATTACCAGAATTTTTAACTTCTAAAGAAACTCCGTTTAAATCAATTTCGTCATAACCATCTAAATTTTCAATTGCACTTTTAATTGCGGCTTTATTATGTATAATTGTTTTATCTTCACTTGGAGCATAAACTTCTACTTCTTTAGTTTCTAAATTTTCTAAACTTGATTTTAATTCATTAAGTTCTCTTCTAATAATATTAACTTGGTTAGGAGCAAGTTGCTTAGCATTAAAACCAGTTAACTCACTATTATAAGTGCCTTTTGAAAGAACAAAAACAATGTTTATAGGAGTTGCATTGTGTGAAGGTAATTGATTAGAATTTTCTTTTACTTCTATTTTTACTTTTTTAAATTTAATCTCTAAATAACCTTCTATTTGTTTAAGCGTATCTAAAATACCATCTTTATTACCATTAATAGTTTTATCGTCAACTTTAGCTTTAAGTTCTAAAGTTTTTGTTGCTAATTTAGTTAAAGCAATTTTAACACTATTAACATCAGCAATTATTTCTTGTTGGTTTTGCTCTCTTATAACAAAATAAGGTTTTTTAGAATCAACCATTTTTGAATATTTTCCCTTTGAAACTTTAATTTGAATTTTTGCAAAATTCGGTGAAATATTTTGATCATTTTCCATTGAAACTTCAATTTTAGTTTCTTTTAAATTTGAAGCACCAATTAAAGTTTTTATTTTTGCAACAATTTTTTCTTGATTATTAGCAACAATTTTACCTGTTAAATTACTTGAAAATTTTAATATTCTCTCATCTTGGTTTTTTTCTTCAAGTATTTTTATTAAACTTTCAACATCTTTTTGGTTTTGCTCATCTTGATTATTTTCATTATTATTAAGTAATACAATGGGCGTAACAATCATAGTTGTTAAAATTCCAATTGAAGCTCCTAATAAAATAATTTTTTTAGTTTTTGACAATTTCATAATTTTCCTTTATATTTTGAAATTATAAAATGTCTCTTTCCAAAAAAAAAAAAAAGTTTATTTAGTAAGCTAAAAAGCTTATTTTAAAGACTTTAAGATTTTTTTTAATGAGAAAATTAATATTGAATATAATTAAATAATAAAATAATTAACGACTAGGTTTTTGTTATGAGTCTAGATAATCATCGCCATCTGTATTTGCTTTGAGAACTTGGAGTTTTGAATTTTCCCCCATTACCCAAAGGTTTTTAAATTCATCTTGGAAAATTTTTCCATCATTACCATTACTAATATTAAAAACATTTGTTGAACTAGTATTATTAGCACTAGTTCAACCAGTAGTTATATAACCATCTCCACTTTCATTAGCTCTAAGAACTTGAAGAGATGTTTTTTGTCCCATTGTTCAAAGGTTTTTAAATGCATCTTGAAAAATTGTTCCATTTAAACCATTAACAATATTTGAACCTTTTGTTAAACCATTATTAGCACTAGTTCAACCAGTTTTTTCATCATAACCATCACCATTTTGGTTTACTCTAAGAACTTGAAGTTTTTCAAATGACATTGCTCAAAGATTTTTAAATTCATCCTGAAAAATTGTTCCATTTGAACCATTAGTAATGTTTGAACTTTTTGTTAATCCATTTGCTGAAGGTAAATTATTACTATCTCAACCAGTATTTACATAACCATCTCCACTTTCATTTGCTCTAAGAACTTGAAGTTTTTCTAAAGGTCCCATTGTTCAAAGGTTTTTAAATGCATCTTGAAAAATTGTTCCTCCAGAAGCATAGTCTATATTAGAATTTTTTGTTAGTTTGCTATTAGCATTAATTCAACCTGTAGTTACATAATCATCTCCATCTTGATTTGCTCTAAGAACTTGGAGTTTTGAATTTCCCAACACTCAAAGGTTTTTAAATTCATCTTGGAAAATTTTTCCTCATCTACCATCGGTAATATTTGAATTTAATAATATTCCGCTACTAGCATTAATTCAACCAGTAATTTCATCATAACCATCACCGTTTTGGTTTACTCTAAGAACTTGAAGAGCTGTTCCTGTTCCCATTGCCCAAAGGTTTTTAAATTCATCTTGAAAAATTGTTCCGTTTCAGCCATTAGTAATATTAGAACCATTTGTTAAAGTGTTATTAATAGCATTAGTTCAACCTGTAGTTACATAATCATCTCCGCTTTCATTTACTCTAAGAACTTGAAGTTTTGAATTTTTTCCCATTGTTCAAAGATTTTTGAATTCATCTTGGAAAATTGCTCCACCTTCACCATTAACAATATTTGAATTTTTTAATAATGGTTCACCATTTTCACTATTATCATTTGTTCAAGAATTTACATAACCATCACCATTTTCATTCACTTTAAGAACTTGAAGTTTTGTATGAATAGTTTTTTGAACTTTATCAACTTCTTTAGTTATTGAATGACTCATTGCCCAAAGATTTTTAAATGAATCTTGAAAAATTATTCCATCACTACCATTAATAATTTTTGAGTTTTTTAATAAATTAGCTTTTTCAACATAAATACTTAACGGTAAACTTGTAGAATCAATGCTAATAGTAAGGATAGCTTCAGTTCTAGTTCCTAAAATTAAAGATGAAAGACTAGTTCTAATTTTTGAAAGATCATCATTAGTTAAAAAGGGATTTTCTTTTTGAAGTTGGTTTTTAATTGCACTTTGAATTTCATTTTGATTTTGAGTTGAAACATTAGGAGCAATTAAAATATCTTTATCAGTTATTTTTTCTTTAATTTGGTTTATTTTATCTTGAGGCGTCATAGTTAAAGATTGCTTAGCACTAAAACCTTGAACTTCAACATCAACATTATTTTTAGAAAGAATTAAAATAATGTTAGTTGCTAGTTGATCATTTGTTGGTAAATTATCACTAGAGTTTTTTACTTCTAAAGATGCTCCATCTAAATCAATTTCATCATAACCATCTAAATTTTCAATTGCGTTTTTAATTGAATCTTTATTATGAGTAATTGTTTTATCTTCGCTTGGAGCATAAACTTCTACCTCTTTAGTTTCTAAATTTTCTAAACTTGATTTTAATTCATTAAGTTCTCTTGTAATAATATTAACTTGATTAGGAGCAAGTTGCTTTGCACTAAAACCACTTAATTCAATATTATAAGTACCTTTTGAAAGAATAAAAATAATGCTTATAGGAGTTGCACTATGTAAAGGTAATTGGTTAGAACTTTCTTTTACTTTAATTTTTACTTCTTTTTCTTTAAAATCAATCTCTGAATAACCTTCTACTTGCTTAAGCGTATTTAAAATCGCATCTTTATTACTATTAACACTTTTATCATCAACTTTAACTTTAAGTTCTAAAGTTTTTGTTCCTAAATTAGTTAAAGCACTTTTTACACTATTAACATCAGCAATAATTTCTTGCTGATTTTGTTCTCTTATAACAAAATAAGATTTTTCAGAATTAACTATTTTTGAATATTTTCCCTTTGAAACTTTAACTTGAATTTTTGCATAATTAGGTAAAATGTTTCGATCGTTTTCCATTAAAATTTCAATTTTAACTTCTTTTAAATTTGAAGCACCAATTAAAGTTTTTATTTTTGCAACAATTTTTTCTTGATTATTAGCAACAATTTTACCTGTTAAATTACTTGCAAATTTTAATATTCTCTCATCTTGGTCTTTTTCTTCAAGTATTTTAACTACACTTTCAACATCTTTTTGGTTTTGCTCATCTTGATTATTTTCATTATTATTAAGTAATACAATCGGTGTAACAATAGCAGCGGTTAAAAATCCAATTGAAGCTCCTAATAAAATAATTTTTTTAGTTTTTGATAATTTCATAGTTTTCCTTTATATTTTGAAATTATAAAATTGTTCTTTGCAAAAAAAAAAAAAAGCTTATTTAGTAAGCTAAAAAGCTTATTTTAAAGACTTTAAGATTTTTTTAAACTAAAAAAAATGTTCAAAACAAAGCTATTAGATAAATTAATTTTATTAACGTTAATGTTTAATTTTTATAGTATTTTTTAAAAACTTTTCATCGTTATAACATTAAATATTGGTTTTACTTCATAACACATTGTTATCTGTATTTTTCTAGAACATTTTTGTAACACCAAATCCACTAAAATTTACACTAGTTCCACCAGTTTTACTAATTTTTATAACAATAACTTTAATATTAAAAGAAATTAAATCATTTACACGAGAATTAGTAACTACTCCTGTAAGAGTAATCATTGTTCCGCGTAAACTTATATGATTAGAATCGCCATTAATATTTAAAGGATCAATCAATTGTCTTATTCTTTTTTCGATTGTGTTTTTATTAATTGGATTATTAACTATGCTTCCACTTGAATTTCTTGGAAGTCTAATTAATAAATCATCATCATCATTTTCCTGTTTATTATCAAGAATTTTCTTTATTGCTGCTATGTCTTCATCAGGAGTAAAATCTCTTTTTACTTGGAAAGTTTTTGTTGTGCTAAGAGTTGTTCCGCCTGTTTTACTAATTGATACAATAATGTTTTGAGAAGTTGTTGAAATTGCTGCATCTCTAGTTATTGAGACTTGTATTGATGTTCCTCTTAAGCTTTGATGATTAGCTTCTCCATTAGTATTTGAAGGATCAATTAACATTATTATTTTTTTGATAATTGCAATTTTATTAATTCTATTTCCAATAATGTTTCCGGTTGAATTGCTTGGAAGAGTAATAATTAAATCATTACCACTTTTAGCATCAAGAAGTTTTTTTATTGATGCTATATCTTTATCAACATCAATGATTGATTGTTTTTTAACTGAAAAATCTTTGATTTCTTTTGAAATTTCATTTTTGCTTAATTTAATAATAATTTTTTGCAAAGTAGTAGAAATGTTAACATCATTTTTCATTAAAATTTCAATTTTTACTTCTTTTAAATTTGTTTTACCAATTAAAACTTTAATTTTTTCAATAATTTTTGCTTGATTATCAGCAATAATTTTACCGCTAGCATTATTTGGTAGTTCAATAATTTTTTCTTTAGTTGTTTTTGCTTGTAAAATTTTAAATAATTTTTCTACATCATTTTCTTCATTTTTTTCATCTTTATTAAGAAGAACAATTGGAACTGCTATGGAAGTAGTTAAAATTGCTAACGTTGTTCCTAATAAAAGTATTTTTTTAGTTTTTGATAATTTCATAATTTCCTTTACAATTTAGATTATAAAATGTCTCTTTGCAAAAAAAAAAAAAAGTTCATTTAGTAAGCTAAAAAGCTTATTTTAAAGACTTTTAGATTTTTTTTATTTAAAATTAAACTATTAGATAAATTAATTCTATTAATATTTACATCTATTTTTTTTCATTTTATATAAATTAAAAATCAATAATATTATTCTATAGTTTTTAATAGAACTTTTCAAAAATTTTTCTTTTTTAGGACATTAAATATAAGTCTTAGTTAATGTAAGATTATTATGTAGCAAATTTAAAAAATACCAAAAAAAATATTTTTTATGTTTTTATTTATTTTAATTACGAGATTTTTTAACAATAAAACCATTAAAATCTAAACTAGTTCCACCAGTTTTACTAATTCTTACAGAAACAACTTTACTAAAAAAAGAAATCAAATCATTTCTTATTGATAAATCAAGTAATCCTACAAGAGTAATTGTTGTTCCTCTTAAACTTGGATGATTAGGATCACCATTACTATTTGAAGGATCAATTACTTTTCTTACTTTTCTTTCGATTGTATTTTTGATACTTGGATTATTAACAATGCTTCCACTTGTATTATTGGGGAAAGTAATTATAAAATCATTTCCATCTACATCCTTTTTATTTTTAATAATAAGAATTTCATTTATTGCTCTTATATCTTCATCAGCAGTAAAATCTCTTTTTACTTGAAAAGTTTTGGTTGTTGTAAGAGTGGTTCCACCAGTTTTACTAATTGAAACAATAATGTTTTGCGGAGTTGTTGAAATTGGTGCATCAACACTCATTGAAACTTGTATTGAAGTTTCTCTTAAACTTGAATGATTAGCTTCTCCACTAGTGTTTGAAGAAGCTACTAACATTCTTAATTTTTTTATAATTTCATTTTTATTAGTAGCATTTCCAATAATGTTTCCTGTTGAACTGCTCGGAAGAGTAATTATTAAATCATTACCACTTTTAGCATCAAGAAGTTTTTTTATTGATGCTATATCTTTATCAACATCAATGATTGATTGTTTTTTAACTAAAAAATCTTTAACTTCTTTGGAAACTTCATTTTTGGTTAATTTAATAATAATTTTTTGGGGAGTAGTAGAAATGTTAGTGTCTTTTTCAATTAAAACTTCGATTTTTATTTCTTTTAAATTTTCTTTACCAATTAAAGCTTTAATTTTTTCAATAATTTTTTCTTGATTATCAGCAATGATTTTACCACTAGCACTACTTGAAAGTTCAATGATTTTTTCTTTGCTTGTTTTTGCTTGTAAAATTTTGAATATTTTTTCTACATCGTTTTTGGCGTTGTTGTTATCTTTGTTAAGAAGAACAATTGGAACTGCTATGGAAGTACTTAATGCTACCAATGTTATTCCTAACAAAAGTATTTTTTTAGTTTTTGTTAATTTCATAATTTCCTTTACAATTTAGATTATAAAATGTCTCTTTGCAAAAAAAAAAAAAAGCTTATTTAGTGAGTTAAAAAGCTAATTTTAAAGACTTTAAGATTTTTTTAAATAAAAAAATTGTTTAGAATTAAATTATGAAAGTGTAGAAAATTTAAATAATGTCATTTTATAATTTTCAATAGATTTTTATTTATACTATATTGATATCTAAATTGATAAATTGATAAAATGTTTTATCTTACAAAAATGAACTCTTTTTTTTAAAACTCTCTAGCAATTAAAAAAACCATTAAATTCTAAACTTGTTCCGCCAATTTTACTAATTGTTATAACAACAAATTTAGGAAAAACAGAAATTAAATCATTTTCATCTAAATTTTTCATTCTTGTAAGAGTAATTGTTGTTCCTCTTAAACTTAAATGATTAGGATCACCATTTTTATTTGAAGGATCAATTGCAATTCTTACTTTTCTTTCAATTGCGTTTTTATTAATTTGATTATTAATCATACTTCCTCTTGAACTACTTGAAATTCTAAATAAACTATTTTTTTGTTTTTCAAAAATTGCTTTTATTGCTGCTATATCTTCATCTGCAGTAAAATTTCTTTTTACTCGAAAAGTTTTTATTGTGCTAAGAGTTGTTCCACCTGTTTTACTAATTGACACGATAATGTTTTGAGAAGTTGTTGAAATTGCTGCATCAGCATTCATTGAAACTTCTATTGTTGTTCCTCTTAAACTTGGATGATTAGGGTCACCATTAGTATTTGAAGGATCAATTAATATTCTTAATTTTTTTATAATTTCATCTTTATTACTATGATTTCCAATAATGTTTCCAGTTGAATTACTTGGAAGAGTAACTATTAAATCATTACCACTTTTAGCATCAAGAGCTTTTTTTATTGAAATTATTTCTTTATCAATAGTTAATTGTCTTTTAACTAAAAAATCTTTAATTTCTTTGGAAACTTCATTTTTGGTTAGTTTAATAATAATTTTTTGGGGAGCAATTGAAATATTAGTATCATTTTCCATTAAAATTTCAATTTTTACATCTTTTAAATTTGCTTTACCAATTAAAGTTTTAATTTTTTCAATAATTTTATCTTGATTGTCAGCAATGATTTTACCACTAGCATTACTTGAAAGTTCAATAACTTTTTCTTTGATTGTTTTATCTTTTAAAATTTTAAATATTTTTTCTAAATCATTTTCTTTGTTATTTTCATCTTTATTAAGAAAAACAATTGGGATTGCTATGGAAGCAGTTAAAAGTCCGATAAATGTTCCTAATAAAATTATTTTTTTAGTTTTTGATAATTTCATAATTTCCTTTACAATTTGAATTATAAAATGTCTCTTTATAAAAAAAAAAAAAAGTTCATTTAGTAAGCTAAAAAGCTTATTTTAAAGACTTTAAGAATTTTTTAAACTAAAAATTTTTTAAAATGAATGTTTAATTTTTTTATTTTAAAATTATTAACAATCTTTAAAAAATAATTAATTTTTAACAATTTAAAGAAATTATAAAATCATTTTAAATATAAATAAAAAATTTAATAATTTATATTTATCTATGTAGTTTTTAAAAAATTACTCTCTACTAAAATATTAAAAATTCACTTTAGTTAATGTTGTGTTGATATTTTTTTTAATTTCTAGATTTTTTAACAACAAAACCACTAACATTTAAACTAGTTCCATTATTTTTACTAATCATTATAACAATAGCTTTAGGATAAACACTAATAAAATCATATTGTTTACCAGCAGGATAAATTACTTCTGTTATATTAATTACTGTTCCGCGTAAACTTCGATGATTAACATCACCATTAGTATTTGAAGGATCAACCATTATTCTTATTTTTCTTTCAATTGCATTTTTATTAATTTTATTATTAATAATACTTCCACTTGAACTACTTGGAAGAGTAATTATTAAATCTTGACTACTTTTAGCATCAAGAATTCTTTTTATTGCTTTTATATCTTCGCTAGCAGTAAAATTTCTTTTTACTTGAAAAGTTTTGGTTGTTCTAAGAGTTGTTCCACCACTTTTGCTAATTGATACAATAATGTTTTGAGAAGTTGTTGAAATTGCTGCATCAGCATTCATTGAAACTTCTATTGTTGTTCCTCTTAAACTTGGATGACTAGCTTCTCCATTAGTGTTTGAAGAATCTATTAACATTCTTATTTTTTTTATAATTTCATTTTTATTAGTAGCATTTCCAATAATGTTTCCGGTTGAACTACTCGGAATAATAATTATTAAATCATTGTTAGTTTTAGCATCAAGAACTTTTTTTATTTCTTGTATTTCTTCATCAATAGTTAATTGTCTTTTAACTGAAAAATCTTCAATTTCTTTTGAGATTTCATTTTTGATTAATTTAATAATAATTTTTTGAGAATTAGTAGAAATGTTAGTATCATTTTGCATTGAAACTTCAATTTTTACTTCTTTTAAATTTTCTTTACCAATTAAAGCTTTAATTTTTTCAATAATTTTTTCTTGGTTATCAGTAATGATTTTTCCAGTAGCATTACTTGAAAGTTCAATGATTTTTTCTTTGCTTGTTTTTGCTTGTAAAATTTTAAGTATTTTTTCTACATCATTTTTTTCATCTTTATTAAGAAGAACAATCGGAACTGCTATGGAAGTAGTTAATACTAACAATGTTGCTCCTAATAAAAGTATTTTTTTAGTTTTTGATAATTTCATAATTTCCTTTATAACTTAGATTATAAAATGTCTCTTTGCAAAAAAAAAAAAAGTTCATTTAGTAAGTTAAAAAGCTTATTTTAAAGGCTTTAAGATTTTTTTAGAGCATTAAAAATAAGTTTTGGTTAATCTAATATTGTTATGTTCCACATCAAAAAACACCAAAAAAATGTATTTTTTATGTTTTTATTTATTTTAATTATGAGATTTTCTAACAACAAAACCACTAAAATCCCAACTTGTTCCACCAGCTTTACTAATTGTTATAATAATAACTTTATTTTTAGTAGAAATTAAATCATTTGACGGAGGAGTAGAGTCTATTTTTGTAAGAGTAATTATTGTTCCGCGTAAACTTGCATGATTAGGATCACCATCGGTGTTTGAAGAATCAATTGCGATTCTTACTTTTCTTTCAATTGCATTTTTAATAGTTTGATTGTTAATTATACTTCCTCTTGAACTACTCGGAAGTATAATTGATAAATCAGGATCATTATTATTAAATTTAGCATCAAGAATTTGTTTTATTGCAATTATATCTTCATCTGCAGCAGACTCTTTTTTTACTTTAAAAATCTTTGTTGTTTTAGCAGTTTTTCCACCAGTTTTACTAATTGATACAATGATGTTTTGAGGAGTTGTTGAAATTGTTACATCATTATTCATTGAAATTTCTATTGTTGTTCCTCTCAAACTTTCATGATTAGCTGTTCCACTAGTGTTTGAAGAATCAATTAATTTTCTTATTTTTTTTAAAATTGCGTTTTTATTAGTAGCATTTCCAATAATGTTTCCACGAGAATCACTTGGAAGAAAAATTATTAATTCATTACTAGTTTTAGCATCAAGAACTTTTTTTATTGATTCTATATCTTCATCAATAGCATTTATCTTTTTGATTGAAAAACCTTCAATTTCTTTTGAAAATTCATTTTTTGATAATTTAATAAGAATTTTTTGTGGAACAATTGAAATGTTAGTATCATCTTTCTTTAAAATTTCAATTTTTATTTCTTTTAAGTTTGGTTGACCAAGTAAAATCTTAATTTTTTCAATAATTTTTTCTTGGTTATTAGCAATGATTTTGCCACTAGCATTACTTGAAAGTTCAATAATTTTTTGTTCATTTGTTTTTGCTTTTAAAATTTTAAATAATTTTTCTACATCGTTTTTTGCATTATTTTTATCAAGAAGAACAACGGGAGTTACTATGGAAGCTGTTAAAACTCCCAAAAATGTTCCTAATAAAATTATTTTTTTGGTTTTTGATAATTTCATATTTTTCCTTTATATTTGGAATTATAAAATGTCTCCTTGCAAAAAAAAAAAAAAAGTTGATTTTGCAAACTAAAAAGCTAATTTTAAAGACTTTAAGATTTTTTTTGAATTAAAAAAATAATAATGAATATAACTAGTATAAAAACTCATTTTTTTTCTTAAAGTTGTAACATATTTAATTTATAATTTCATAACAAAATTTTTATTTCTTTTTAAATATAAATAATATTAATTTTTCTTCAGTGCAATTATTATTTAATAAAGAGATAATCTTTTTTAGTATAAGGTTAGTTTTTAGAGTTTAATTTATAAAAAATAATTTTATTTTTTATTTTGTTGTTTAAGCTTTTTTTACTTGAAAAGTTTTTTTTATTTTAAGACTGATTCCGCCTGGTTTTTGGATATAAATGTTAATACCCTGAGGAGTTGTTGAAATTGGTATAACAAATTCAGCAATAGTTATAATTGAAGTTCCTCTTAAGCTTGAATGATTAGCTTCACCAATTGTATTTGAAGGATCAATTAAGATTCTTAACTTTTTTAAAATCTTAATTTGGTTATTTAAAATATTTCCTGTTGTATCACTCGGAAGAGTAATTATTAAATCTTGACCAGTTTTAGCATCAAGAATTTTTTTAATTGCTAAAATATCTTCATTTGGAGTAAAAATTCTTACTTGGAAGGTTTTTGTTGTGCTAAGAGTTGTTCCGCCAGTTTTACTAATTGACACAATGATGTCTTGAGGAGTTGTTGAAATTGCTGCATCACTACTAATTGAGACTTGTATTGATGTTCCTCTTAAGCTTTGGTGATTACCTTCACCACTTTTATTTGAAGAATCAATTAACATTATTATTTTTTTGATAATTGCAATTTTATTAATTCTATTTCCAATAATGTTTCCGCTTGAACTACTCGGAAGAATAATTATTAAATCATTTCCGCTTTTAGCATCAAGAATATTTTTTATTGCTACTATATCTTTATTAACATCCATGATCGATTGTTTTTTAACTGAAAAATCTTCAATTTCTTTAGAAAATTCATTTTTAGTTAATTTAATAATAATTTTTTGTGCATTAGTTGAAATGTTAATATCATTTTCCATTAAAACTTCAATTTTTACTTCTTTTAAATTTTCTTTACCAATTAAAGTTTTAATTTTTTCAATAATTTTATCTTGATTATTAGCAATGATTTTACCACTAGCATTATTTGATAATTCAATAATTTTTTGTTCATTTGTTTTTGCTTTTAAAATTTTAAATAATTTTTCTACATCATTTTCCTTGTTATTTTGATCTTTATTAAGAAGAACAATGGGAGTTACTATCGAAGTAGTTAATATTGCTAGTGTTGTTCCTAATAAAAGTATTTTTTTAGTTTTTGATAATTTCATAATCTTTCCTTTATATTTTGAATTATAAAATGTCTCTTTGCAAAAAAAAAAAAAAGTTCATTTAACAAACCAAAAAGCTAATTTTAAAGACTTTAAGATTTTTTTAAATTAAAAATATAATTGTAAATAATGATTTATTAATAGAAAAATTTAAATAATAAAATTATTTTTATTTTATTATTTATTCTTTTTTTACTTGAAAAGTTTTTTTTATTTCAAGAGTTGTTCCACCAATCTTTTTGATATATGTATAAATAACCTGAGGACTTGTTGAAATTGGTATATTACGTTTAGCAACAATTATAATAGAAGTTCCTCTTAAGCTTGAATGATTATCTTCACCACTTGTGTTTGAAGGATCAATTAATTTATTTAATTTTTTTATGATTGCATTTTGATTATCAAAAACTACTCCGGTTGAATCACTTGGAAGAGTAATTATTAAATCATTACCAGTTTTAGATTCAAGAACTTTTTTTATTGCTGCTATATCTTCATTTGGAGTAAAAATTCTTACTTGGAAAGTTTTGGTTGTACTAAGAGTTGTTCCACCAGCTTTACTAATTGACACAACAATATTCTGAGGAGTTGTTGAAATTGGTTCATCACTACTAATTGAGACTTGTATTGATGTTCCTCTTAAGCTTTGATGATTACCTTCACCACTTTTATTTGAAGGATCAATTAACATTATTATTTTTTTGATAATTGCAATTTTATTAATTCTATTTCTAATAATATTTCCCGTTGAACTACTCGGAAGAATAATTATTAAATCATTTCCGCTTTTAGCATCAAGAACTTTTTTTATTGCTACTATATCTTTATTAACATCCATGATCGATTGTTTTTTAACTGAAAAATCTTCAATTTCTTTAGAAAATTCATTTTTAGTTAATTTAATAATAATTTTTTGTGCAGTAGTAGAAATGTTAGTATCTTCTTTCATTAAAACTTCAATTTTTACTTCTTTTAAATTTGCTTTACCAATTAAAGTTTTAATTTTTTCAATAACTTTTTCTTGATTATCAGCAATGATTTTACCATTAGCAATATTTGATAGTTCAATAACTTTTTCTTCATTTGTTTTTGCTTTTAAAATTTTAAATATTTTTTCTACATCATTTTCTTGGTTTTTCTCATCTTTATTAAGAAGAACAATTGGAACTGCTATGGAAGTAGTCAATGTTATTAATGTTATTCCTAATAAAAGTATTTTTTTAGTTTTTGATAATTTCATAATTTCCTTTACAATTTAGATTATAAAATTGTTCTTTACAAAAAAAAAAAAAAGCTTATTTAGTAAACTAAAAAGCTTATTTTAAAGACTTTAAGATTTTTTTAACTAAAAATAATAATTAATATAGTTAATAAAAAGATTTAAAAAAATAAATTTTATTTCACTCAAAATAAAACTTAAAGAGTTTAATTATATTTTTGTCCAAAGTTACAATATATTTAAGCATACCTTTAAAATAGAAATAGTCATTCTTTTTTAATATGTTTTTGCTTACTAGAATTTAATTTATAAAATTTATTAAAAATAATTTTATTTTTTAAATTATTATTTAATCTTTTTTTACTTGGAATTTGTTTTTTATGCTAATATTTGTTCCACCTGTTTTACCAATTAATACAATAATATCTCGAGGAGTTGTTGAAATTGGTAAAGAACCTATTGTATAAAATGTTACATAAGTTCCTCTTAAGCTTGCATGATTAGCTTCCCCACTTGTGTTTAAAGGATCAATTAATATTCTTAATTTTTTTACAATTGCACTATGATTAGGTTCTTGAAAAATATTTCCGGTTGAATCACTCGGAAGAGTAATTATTAAATCTTCTCCATTTTTAGCATCAAGAATATTTTTAATTGCTTTTATATCTTCATCAGGAGTAAAAATTCTTACTCGGAATGTTTTTGTTGTTCTAAGAGTGGTTCCGTCAGTTTTACTAATTGAAACAATAATGTCTTGAGGGGTTGTTGAAATTCACACATCAACATTCATTGAAACTTGTATTGATGTTCCTCTTAAGCTTGAATGATTACCTTCCCCACTTTTATTTGAAGGATCAATTAATATTCTTAATTGTTTTTCAATTGCATTTTTATTAATAATATTACCAATAATGTTTCCCGTTGAACTACTTGGAAGAGTAATTATTAAATCTTCTCCTGTTTTAGCATCAAGAATATTTTTTATTGCTGCTATATCTTTATTAACATTAGTGATTGACTGTTTTTTAACTAAAAAATCTTTAATTTCTTTAGAAACTTCATCTTTTGTTAGTTTAATAATAATTTTTTGGGGAGTAGTAGAAATATTGCTATCATCTTTCATTGAAACTTTAATTTTTACACCATTTAAATTTGCTTTACCAATTAAAGTTTTAATTTTTTCAATAACTTTTTCTTGATTATCAGCAATGATTTTACCATTAGCAATATTTGATAGTTCAATAACTTTTTCTTCATTTGTTTTTGCTTTTAAAATTTTAAATATTTTTTCTACATCATTTTCTTGGTTTTTCTCATCTTTATTAAGAAGAACAATTGGAACTGCTATGGAAGTAGTTAATAGTGCAAGTGTTGTTCCTAATAAAAGTATTTTTTTTAGTTTTTGTTAATTTCATAGTTTCCTTTACAGTTTAGATTATAAAATGTCTCTTTGCAAAAAAAAAAAAAAGCTTATTTAGTAAGTTAAAAAGCTTATTTTAAAGACTTTAAGATTTTTTTGAACTAAAAAATTAATAATGAATTTAAATGAATAGTAAAAAATTAATCACTAGGTTTTTGTCATGAATCTATGTAACCATCACCATTTTGATTTACTTTAAGTACTTGAAGTTTTGTTTTTTCTGACATTGCTCAAAGGTTTTTAAAATTATCCTGGAAAATTGTTCCTCCAAAACCATCATTAATGTTTGAATTTTTTAATAATGGTTCACCATCTTCAGTATTATCATTTGTTCAAGCATTTACATAACCATTTCCATTTTTATTTACTTTAAGAACTTGAAGTTTTGATTTATATCCCATTGTTCAAAGGTTTTTAAATTTATCTTGGAAAATTTTTGAATTTCGACCATTAGTAATATTTGAACCTCTTGTTAATCCACTATTAGCACTGCTTCAACCAGTAATTACATAATCATCTTTATTTGTGTTTGCTTTTAAAACTTGGAGTTTTTGTTTTCATGTTGTTGTTCAAAGATTTTTGAATGAATCTTGAAAAATTGTTCCTCTAGTACTACGATTAATAACATTTGAACCTCTTAATAATTTATCACTACTACGTGAATTATCATTAATTCAACCTGTAGTTACATAACCATCTTTATTTGTGTTTGCTTTTAAAACTTGGAGTTTTGGTCTATGTCCCATTGCCCAAAGGTTTTTAAATGAATCTTGAAAAATTGCTCCATATAAACCAAACTTAATATTTGAATTTTTTGTTAATCCACTATTAGCACTAGTTCAACCAGTAATTTCATCATAACCATCACCATCATCATTTACTCTAAGAACTTGGAGTTTTGGTAAAAATCCCATTGCCCAAAGGTTTTTAAATGAATCTTGAAAAATTGTTCCAGCTTCACCATTAGTAATGTTTGAACCTTTTGTTAATCCACTATTAGCACTGGTTCAACCCGTAATTTCATCATAACCATCACCATCATCATTTACTCTAAGAACTTGGAGTTTTTTGTTTCTTGTTAATGCTCAAAGGTTTTTAAATTTATCTTGAAGAATTGTTCCGTGAAAACCATCATTAATTTTTGAACCTTTCAATAATCCGGTTGCTGAATTTGAATTATCACTATCTCAACCAGTCTTTACATAACCATTTTTAGAAGAATTTGCTCTAAGAACTTGGAGTTTTGAATTATTTCCCATTGCTCAGAGGTTTTTAAAATCATCTTGAAAAATTTTTCCGCCAATACTATCATTAATTTTTGAACCTTTTAATAATGTTTCACCATTTTTATTATTAGTTCAATAACTTACATAACCATTTCCATTTTCATTTGCTTTAAGAACTTGAAGTTTTTTACGATCTCCCATTGCTCAAAGATTTTTAAATGAATCTTGAAAAATTGCTCCATAACGACCATCAAAAATTTTTGAATTTTTTAATAAATTAGCTTTTTCAACATCAATTTTTAACGTTGAAGTTGTAGAATCAATATTAATAATAAGAATAACTTTAGTTTTAATTCCGATATCTAAAGTTGAAAGATTAGTGCTAATTTTTAAAAGATCATTATTAGTTAGTAAAGAATTTTCTTTTTTAAGTTGGTTTTTAATTGCGCTTTCAATTTCATTTTGGTTGTGAGTTGAAACATTAGGAGCAATTAAAATATCTCTATCTGTTATTTTTTGTTTAAATACATTTATTTTATTTTGAATTGAATTTTTATTGTTAAGCACTACAATTGGAGTAACAATTGCAGTTGTTACAATTCCAATCGATGTTCCTAATAAAAGAATTTTTTTCTTTTTTGATAATTTCATAATTTCCTTACAATTTAGATTATAAAATGTCTCTTTGCAAAAAAAAAAAAAAGTTCATTTAGTAAGCTAAAAAGCTTATTTTAAAGACTTTAAGATTTTTTTGAATTAAATAAATAATCATTCTTTTTTATTGTGAATTTATTTATTAGATTTTAATTTATAAAATTTATTAAAAATAATTTTATTTTTTATCTTGTTGTTTAAGCTTTTTTTATTTGAAAGATTTTTGTTGTTTTAAGAAGTGTTGTGCCAGGTTTTTTTTCAACGTATACATCAATATTTTGAGGAGTTGTTGAAATGAATCCGCCTTTATCAGTAATAAAAAAAGTAGTTCCTCTTAAACTTGCATGATTAGGATCGCCGTTAGTATTTGAAGGATCAATTAGTATTCTTAATTTTTTTTCGATTGCATTTCGATTATCAACAACACTTCCTTTTGAATCACCCGGAAGAGTAATTATTAAATCATTTCCAATTTTAGAATCAAGAATATTTTTAATTGCTAAAATATCTTCATTAGCAGTAAAAATTCTTACTTGAAAGGTTTTGGTTGTTGTAAGAGTGGTTCCGTTAGTTTTACTAATTGATACAATAATGTTTTGAGGAGTTGTTGAAATTGGTGCATCAGAACTTTTTGAAACTCCTATTGATGTTCCTCTTAAGCTTGAATGATTAGCTTCGCCACTTGTATTTGAAGGATCAATTAACATTATTATTTTTTTGATAATTGCAATTTTATTAATTCTATTTTCAATAATGTTTCCCGTTGAACTACTCGGAAGAATAATTATTAAATCTTCTCCCGTTTTAGCATCAAGAATATTTTTTATTACTTCTATATCTTTATTAACTTCAATGATTGATTCTTTTTTAACTGAAAAATCTTTAATTTCTTTTGAAACTTCATTTTTAGTTAATTTAATAATAATTTTTTGGGAAGTAGTTGAAATGTTAGCATCATCTTTCATTAAAACTTTAATTTTTACTTCTTTTAAATTTTCTTTACCAATTAAAGTTTTAATTTTTTCAATAATTTTTTCTTGATTATCAGCAATGATTTTACCACTAGCATTACTTGAAATTTCAATAATTTTTTCTTTAGTTGTTTTTGTTTGTAAAATTTTAAATATTTTTTCTACATCATTTTCTTCATTTTTCTCATCTTTATTAAGAAGAACAATTGGAACTACTATGGAAGTAGTTAATATTGCTAATGATGTCCCTAATAAAAGCATTTTTTTAGTTTTTGATAATTTCATAGTTTCCTTTACAATTTAGATTATAAAATGTCTCTTTGCAAAAAAAAAAAAAAGTTCATTTAGTAAGCTAAAAAGCTTATTTTAAAGACTTTAAGATTTTTTTGAATTAAATAAATAATCATTCTTTTTTATTGTGAATTTATTTATTAGATTTTAATTTATAAAATTTATTAAAAATAATTTTATTTTTTATCTTGTTGTTTAAGCTTTTTTTACTTGAAAAGTTTTTTTTATTTCAATAGTTGTTCCAGAACGCTTACTAATTGTTACAATAATATTTCGAGGAGTTGTTGAAATTAGTACATCTTTATTAATATAGATTATTATGATAGTTCCTCTTAAACTTGCATGATTAGGATCGCCGTTAGTGTTTGAAGGATCAATTAATATTCTTAATTTTTTTAGAATTGCATCATAATTAGTAACATTTCTAATAATGTATCCGGTTGAATCACTCGGAAGAGTAATTATTAAATCTTGATCAGTTTTAGATTCAAGAATTTCTTTTATTGCTATTATATCTTCATTTGCTATAAAATCTCTTTTTACTTGGAAAGTATTCGATGTTCTAAGAGTTGTTCCACCAGTTTTACTAATTGAAACAATAATGTTTTGAGCAGTTGTTAAAGTTGGTGCATCAGCATTCATTGAAATTTCTATTGATGTTCCTCTTAAGCTTGAATGATTAGCTTCGCCACTTGTATTTGAAGGATCAATTAATATTCTTAATTTTTTTAGAATTGCATTTTTATTAGCAATATTTCCAATAATGTTTCCGGTTGAACTACTCGGAAGAATAATTATTAAATCATTACCACTTTTAGCATCAAGGATATCTTTAATTGCTATTATATCTTTATTAACGTCAATGATTGATTGTTTTTTAACTGAAAAATCTTTAATTTCTTTTGAAATTTCATTTTTGCTTAATTTAATGATAATTTTTTGTGGAGCAATTGAAATGTTAGCATCTTCTTTCATTAAAACTTCAATTTTTACATTTTTTAAATTTTCTTTACCAATTAAAGTTTTAATTTTTTCAATAATTTTATCTTGATTATCAGCAATGATTTTTCCACTAGCATTATTTGAAAGTTCAATGATTTTTTCTTTAGTTGTTTTTGCTTTTAAAATTTTAAATATTTTTTCTACATGATTTTCTTTGTCGCTCTCATCTTTATTAAGGATAACAATCGGAGTTACTATGGAAGTAGTTAATATTGTTAAAGTTGTTCCTAATAAAAGTATTTTTTTAGTTTTTGATAATTTCATAATTTTCCTTTATATTTGGAATTATAAAATGTCTCTTTACAAAAAAAAAAAAAAGTTCATTTAATGACCTAAAAAGCTTATTTTAAAGACTTTAAGATTTTTTTAAACTAAAAAATTAATGGTGAATATAATCAATCAATGAAAAGATTTAAAGAATTTAATTTATAAAATTTATTAAAAATAATTTTATTTTGTTATTTAAGATTTTTTTACTTGGAATTTGTTTGTTATTACAATATTTTTGCCTCCGGTTTTTACAATATATACTTCAATATATTGAGGAGTTGTTGAAATTTTTTTGTCAACTTGAATAGATGATACTATATTGGTTCCTCTTAAACTTGGATGATTATATGCTCCATTAGTATTTGAAGGATCAATTAAAATTCTTAACTTTCTTTCAATTGCATTTCTATTAGTAAGATTTCCAATAATTAATCCGTTTGAATAACTTGGAATAATGATTATTAAATCATTACCAGTTTTAGAATCAAGAATTTGCTTTATTGCTGCTATATCTTCATCTGGAGTAAAATCTCTTTTTACTTGGAATATTTTTGTTGTGCTAAGGGTTGTTCCGCCAGTTTTACTAATTGATACAATGATGTTTTGAGGAGTTGTTGAAATTGCTGCATCAGAACTTTTTGAAACTCCTATTGATGTTTCTCTTAAACTTTCATGATTAGCTTCTCCATTAGTATTTGAAGAATCAATTAATATTCTTAGTTTTTTTAGAATTGCATTTTTATTAGTAGCATTTCCAATAATGTTTCCACGAGAATCACTTGGAAGAAAAATTATTAATTCATTACTAGTTTTAGCATCAAGAATTTTCTTTATTGATGCTATTTCTTCATCAATAGTTAATTGTCTCTTAACTGAAAAATCTTCAATTTTTTTTGAAACTTCATTTTTGGTTAGTTTAATAATAATTTTTTGTGAAGTAGTAGAAATATTAACATCATCTTGCATTGAAACTTCAATTTTTACCTCTTTTGAATTTGCTTTACCAATTAAAGTTTTAATTTTTTCAATAATTTTATCTTGATTATCAGCAATGATTTTACCACTTGCATTATTTGAAAGTTCAATGATTTTTTCTTTGCTTGTTTTTGCTTTTAAAATTTTGAATATTTTTTCTACATCATTTTCTTCACTTTTTTCATCTTTATTAAGAAGAACAATTGGAACTACTATGGAAGTAGTTAATATTGCTAATGATGTTCCTAATAAAAGTATTTTTTTAGTTTTTGATAATTTCATAATTTCCTTTACAATTTAGATTATAAAATGTCTCTTTGCAAAAAAAAAAAAAAGTTCATTTAGCAAACTAAAAAGCTTATTTTAAAGACTTTAAGATTTTTTTGACAAGAAGATTTTTTTTATTTCTCCAAAAAATATTTTGTTTTGTTAACACCTACAAAGATTAATAAGTTGACATTTTAACTTTTATTTTGTTCTATTAAAAAGTGTTTTTTGAATAAAAAAATAATTTATAATTTTATTGTGATAAATTAAAAATATTAACTTTATCACTTTAAAATTTGCTGAAGAGCAGGTTGTTAAGATTTATGCCTAGAAAACTAGGGTAACCACACTAATGTGTTAAGCATAAACTTAAGAAACAAAACTTAAAATAATGTTTAGAAATTAGAAATTAATTTTAAAAATAAATTAATTTAATTAACTTTAAAAAAGTTTAATAACTAAAAGGAATTTTTAATGAAAATAGACTTACACCTTCACTCAATTGCTTCTAAAAAAAACGGTGATTCAATAAAATGACCCGGACTTAAGGAAGTAGCTAAAATAATTAATCAGCATAAGTACCAAATGGTTAGTTTTACAGACCATAGTACTTTTGATTGAAAACAATATGTTGACTTTAGAAATTATTTAAATAAAAAAATCACCATACTTCCCGGAATTGAAATAAACATCATCACTGACCGTGGTAAAATTGGGAACATTTTATACATCTTTAGAGAAGATTTAACTATAAAAAAGTTAAAGAAAATTTCTGATATTTGCACCAAAAAATTAAAGAAAAACGGAATCACTCACAACCAAGCAATGAACTTGTTTAATGATTTTGACCTTATTATAATTCCGCACGTTGGTAAAAGCAACCATCTTGAAATAAGTGATTTAAATAAAATTAAGTATGATGCTTTTGAAACAACGAATTTAAAGCACTCTAACCTTAAAAAAGTTACCAAAAAGCTAAAATCATCGATTGTTGCTTTCAGTGACACTCACACTTGAAATTCTTTTCCACGGCATGATAAACTAATTACCGAAATTGATTTAGAGCAAAAAACTTTTGACTCACTTAAAAAAAAATTAAAACAAAACCAAAAATACATAAAGGAGAAACATGATTAAAAAAATATACTTTAAAAATGATACGAGCATTGATGGTGAAGAATTTGCAATTAATTTTAACCCCAAAACAAACATCATTATCGGACCAAAAGGTGGTGGCAAATCAACCTTATTAAACGTTCTTGTTGGTGCAACTAACGGTTATATTTCTAAAGGTGTATTCGAAGCTTTTCAAAACGAAAGTAAAGTTCCCTACATTCCCACTAAAGTGGAAAAATTTTCTGGCGAAATTATTAAAGTTGAAAACCTTGAAAAAAAACCAATTAAAGAGTTTGAAAATAAGGTAAACAAGCTAAGTAACGTAATTTGACAAAAAGATGAAATTAAATACAAGTTAGATAATTCTAAAGAAATTAACAAAGATAAAAAAAACTTTATCGATGAATTAATTAGAGATAATCAAGATGTTAAAAAGTCAATCGGAAAACTTTTTAATATTCATCAAGAATTTAAAAAGTTTTTTGCAATTATGGATAGTCAAATAAACTGGGACAACATTTATAAAATATCTACTAAAGAAAAAGAAACTGATTTAATCATTGGTCTAAAGTATTCTAACATTGATGAAATTAAAAAAAATAATAAAAATTCTAAAGAAATTGAAAACATTTTAGAAAAAATAAGTTTTTATCAATCGATCAAAGACATTAAGGAAGAACACTTTATTGAAGGTCAAATTTCCAAAGAAGAATTAGAAAAAACCAAAGATAATTTAATTTCTACAATTGAAAAAATTATTAAATTAATGAAGCTTAAAGAAAAGCAAAACCAAAAACTAAACAGAACGTTTCGAGCATTTGAAAACGCTTTAAAAATTATAAAAGCAAAAATTGTTAACGAAAGTAAAGGTGATAAAATAGTTGAAAAATTTACTATAGATGCCAAGTTTTACTTTGAACAAATGGCAAAAACTATTAAAACTATTAAAAAACATGTAAATAAATTTTTAGATGAAAACGAAAAACTAACAATTAAAATGGATGAAAGCAAGCAAGCAGGAATTTTAACTTTAAAAGCAAAGGATAAAGTAGAACTTGAGAATGAATTTATTATTAAATTACTGGTTGGAGTTTTATATAAACCAAATTCAATAAATAATGTTGAAGACTGAATTAATGCCCAAATTAAAAAAAATTCATTAAAAGATTTTAACCAAAAAACGATCATGAATTTATTTAAAAGTTATTTAGTTGACTATGTATACGTCATGGCAAACGGTAAAAAATACTCTTCATTATCCAATGGTCAAAAGTCAATCTTCGGGATAAAATTTAAGTTAAATAATGCTAACAAGTTAAACTCGCAAATTCTCTTTTTAGATCAACCCGAAGATGATTTAGATAACGAAACAATTAAAACTGAACTAGTTAATTCAATTAATAAATTTTATAATCAAAAATTTATAATTACGCATAATGCCAACATCGGACTTTTAACAGGAGCAAGTAATAAGGTTATTGTGGCTAACTTTGAAAAAGATAAACCTTATTCTGAAGGTAATACAAAAATTAATCAAGAAAAATACTCAGATGCTGCTAACTTCTTAGAAGGTGGAGTTGATGCACTAGATAAAAGATACAAAATAATAATAGGAGAAAAAAATGAAAATTAAAATTACTAAATCTAATGATGAAATTAAAATAACTGTTGCCGATAAAGTTGTTGAAGTTAGAGAAAACTCACCAACTTGAAATAGTAACTCTATTAATAAATTATTAATTGCAATAGCAACCAAAGATTCAGAGAATAAAATTGAAATTGATTATGATAAAAACGAAAATGATGCACAATATAAATGAATTGTTGAACTATTTGAAACTTTTAAAAAAACTTATGAAGAATAATATTTAAATTAATTATGAAAAAAATATTTTTTTCATAATTAAAACATTAATAATAGAAGTATAAATAAATTGTTTTTTTAATAGAAATTTAGTAAGGTTCAAAATGTTATTTACACAAAAACTTTATCAAATTTAAATTTAATCAATAGGTCTTTGTCATGAATCTACAT
The DNA here is from genome assembly GCA_965263245.1 of Metamycoplasmataceae bacterium. Taxonomy (GTDB): domain Bacteria; phylum Bacillota_I; class Bacilli_A; order Mycoplasmatales; family Metamycoplasmataceae; genus DT-68. Next base: position 567,216 of record CBDHHR010001146.1, read on the forward strand.
AACCATCTTTAGTTACATTTGCTTTAAGAACCTGGAGTTTTGTATAAATAATTTTTTGTTCTCCTTTAATAATTTTAATTTCTCTATAACCCATTGCCCAAAGGTTATCAAATTGATCTTGAAAAATTGTTCCATCTTGACCATTAGTAATTTTTGAACCTTTTAATAATCCGCTATCACTAGCATTTTTTCAACCAATATTTTCATCATAACCATTTTTTTGTGAATTTACTTTAAGAACTTGAAAAGTTGCATCTCTTGCCATTACCCAAAGATTTTTAAATTTATCTTGAAAGATTATTCCGTTTTGACCATAAAGAACATTTGAATTTTTTGTTAATCCATTGTTAACAGCATCACTTCAACCAGTATTAACATAATTATTACCAGAAGAATTTACTCTAAGAACTTGGAGTCTTTTGTCATTACCTAATGTTCAAAGGTTTTTAAATTCATCTTGGAAGATTTTTCCCTCTCTTCCTTTAGTAATATTTGAACCTTTTGTTAATCCGGTTGCTGAATTTAAATTATTACTATCTCAACCAGTAGTTACATAACCATTTTTAGCATTATTTGCTCTAAGAACTTGAAGTTTTTTATCATACCCCATTGTTCAAAGGTTTTTAAATTCATCTTGAAAAATTGTTCCATATGCACCATATTCAATATTTGATCTTAATAATAATCCTCTATTTTTAGCATTGGTCCAACCAGTAGATTCATCATAACCATCTTTTTGATCATTTACTTCAAGAACTTGAAGACTTGTGTTTCTTCCCATTGCTCAAAGATTTTGAAATTCGTCTTGAAAAATTGTTCCATCTTGACCATTAATAATATTTGAAGCTTTTAATAATCCACTGCTAGTATCATTAGTTCAACCATTATTTTCATCATAACCGTCTTTTTGATCATTCGCTCTAAGGACTTGAAGTCTTGTGTCTCTTCCGAGTATTCAAAGATTTTTAAATTCATCTTGGAAAATTTTTCCATTTTCGCCATTAATAATATTTGAACCTTTTAATAATCCACTCTTATTATCATTAGTTCAACCAGTATCATCATAACCATTTTTTTGATCATTTGCTCTAAGGACTTGAAGACTTGTTCCGGGTCCCATTACTCAAAGATTTTTAAATTCATCTTGGAAAATTGTTCCATCTTGACCATTAGTAATATTTGAACCTTTTAATAACGGTTCACCATTTTCGCCATTATTATTAGTTCAAGAAGTTACATAACCATCTTTATTTTGATTTGCTTTAAGAACTTGAAGTTTTGCATGAACAGTTTTTCTATTTCCATCAATATCTCTAGTTATTGAAGAGCTCATTGCTCAAAGGTTTTTAAATGAATCTTGAAAGATTGCTCCACCACTACCATTAACAATACTCGAACCTTTTAATAAATTAGCTTTTTCAACATCAATTCTTAAGGTTGAACTCATAGAATCAATTCTAAAAGTAAGAACAACAGAAGTTTTAACTCCAACATCTAAAGATGAAAGATTAGTGCTAATCTTTAAAAGATCACTACTAGTTAATGCAGGATTTTCCTTTTGAAGTTGATTTTTAATTGCATCTTCAATTTCAATTTGGTTTTGGGTTGAAACATTAGGAGCAATTAAAATATCTTTATCCGTTATTTTTAATTTAATTTGGTTTATTTTATTTTGAGTTGAAATAGTTTGCTTAGCACTAAAACCGTTTACTTCAACTTTAACATTATTTTTTAAAAGAACTAGAATAATGTCAATTGCATCTTGTTCATTAGTAGGTAAAAGTGCATCGGAATTTTTTACTTCTAAAGAAGCTCCGTTAAAATTATCACTAATAGCATTATAACCATTTAAATTTTCAATTGCACTTTTAATTCCGGCTTTATTATGAGTAATTGTTTTATTGTTGCTCGGAGCATAAACTTCTACTTCTTTTAAACCTAAACTTTCTAAACTTGATTTTATTTGGTTAAGTTCATTTTTAATACTTACAACTTGATCATTATCAAGTTGTTTTGCACTAAAACCACTTACTTCTGTACTATAAGCATCACCTTTTGAAAGAACAAAAACAATGTCTATGGGAGAATCATTGTTTAAAGGTAAAATTCTTGAATCACTTTTAACTTTAATTTCTACTTCTTTAAAATTAATATCTGAATAACCTTTTATTTCTTTAAGTGTATTTAAAATCGCTTCTTTATTAGCATTGATGCTTTTATCATCATCTTTAGCTTCAAGTTCTAAAGTTTTTGTTCCTAAACTTGTTAAAGCGATTTTTACACTGTTAACATCAGCAATTATTTCTTGTTGATTTTGTTCTCTTTTAACAAAATAAGTTTTTTTAGAGTCAAGTGTTTTTGAATATTTTCCTTTTGAAACTTTAATTTGAATTTCTTCAAGTGTGGGTGAAATGTTTTTATCTAGCGCGGGTGAAATGTTTTTATTTTTTTTAATAAAAATTTCTATTTTAGCTTCTTTTAAATTTGTAGCACCAATTAAAGTTTTGATTTTTTCAACAATTTTACTTTGATTATCAGCAATAATTTTACCTGTTAAATTACTTGCAAATATTAATGTTCTTTCACTCTCGGTTTTATCTTCAAGTATTTTGATTATGTTTTCAACATCTTGTTGATTTTGCTTTTCTTGATCATTGTTTTGATTGTTATCTTTATTATTAAAAATTACAATTGGAGTAACAACTACTGTAGTTAATACACCTATAATTGCTCCTAGTAAAATAATTTTTTTAGTTTTTGATAATTTCATCTTTTCCCTTTACATTTGAAATATTATATATTATAAAATATGTCTTTAAAAAAACAAAAAAATCATTTTAGAAATTAAAAATTTTATTTAAAAATCTTTAAATTTTTTAATATTTTTAATTCTTTATCAAAACATTTTTAAAATAATTAAACTTAGTTTTAGTTAATTTAAAATACCATTTAGTAAAACTTGATTTTATAAAAAACAAAACTATCATAAAATAAAATCATAAGTCCCAGAACCAACGTGCTTTCTTTGGATTTGGCTTGGTGGTAGGCATGCCCTTTCTGTTAAACGGCGTTTTTTAAATGTTAATTTTTTCTTTATTTATTTTCTTTATTAAATTCTTTTAACCAATTTGTAGAAGTTTGACCACCAGAAATTTTTAATAAACCAAGATATTTTTTTATATGACTTAAAAAACCACTTATTAAAGAATCAACACAATATAAAAATCTTAATCTAATGTTTTTATTTTTAAGTTTAGAAACATAAAGCTTTTTAATAAATCTTTATTTAATTTATTAATTTTTTATTTCCAAGAATATTAGATCACTCAGCAATTTGTTTATTGATTTTATTTTCAAAATTATTAAATCATTCAATAGTCTCTTCTCTTATTTTATTCTCAACATTATTAGATACTTTAATAATGCTTTCTTTTATTTTACTTTCAACATTATTATATAATTTCACAATGTTTTGATCTATGTTATTTTCAATATTATCAATTAACTCAATAAATCATTTTGGAGGTTCTGTTGCGTCCTCTTCTGGTTGTTCAAAAATTCCTTTAGTGATTATTTTAACTTCAGAGTCATTTTCTAATTGTGATTTATTAATTGAATTATTTCTATTTTTTAAATTTTTGAAGATTTTTTTGAATTTTGTAAAGTTGATTTTATGCATTTAGTTACTACCTTTCGTTAAAGTGAAGATAATAATTTTTAATATAAATTTATTGTATATATAATTATTCCTTCTAATAACATATAACTAAAAATAAGTAAATTGTTAAAAAATTGTTAAATTAATTTTTTAATGATGCTAATATTTTGTTTTAAATCTAAACTATTGTGGTTTTTTTACTAATGTTTATTGTTTTAAAAACTTTGTTAATTTAAAACAATATTATGCTTATTTTTGCGTAGTAATTCTTTTTATAATTGATTTTATAAAAAGTTGCTATTTTTGAGCCAAAGGAGAACTTGTTGATTTGTTCTACATTTAATAAAACCAAAATTTAATAATCAAAATTAAAATTATGATAGAATAAAATTATAAGTCCCAGAACCAATGTGCTTTCTTTGAATTGGGCTTGGTGGTAGGCGCACCCTCTCCGTTGGACGGTGTTTTTTTAATTTAAATTTTTCTATATCTGTTTTCTTTATTAAATTCTTTTAACCAATTTGTAGAAGTTTGACCACCAGAAATTCTTAATGAACGAAGATATTTTTTTAATTTAATTTTATGATCATGATGTTTTTTAATAATTTCTTTTTTGTCTTCTGTTGATCTTTTTTTTCAATGATTCAAAAAACCACTTATTAATGAATCAACACAATATAAAAATCTTAATCTAGTGTCTTTAATTTTGAATTTAGAAACATAAAGCTTTTTAATAAAACTTTCATTTTCTTTAATATAAATTTTTTTGCTTTTTTCTCTAATAGCATCATTTAAATAATATATTTCTCACTTGATATTAGTTATTTTTTTCATCTCTTCCAAGCAAGGTAAGCAAGGTGGTAAAGTAATTATTGCTTTAATTAAAATTTGTTCTTTAACATCACTAACTTTTTTTAAGCATAAATATTCAGCGTGGTTTTTATAATTTGTTGTTTTATCATTTTCTCTTTGATTATTTTTATAAATAATAATTTTATCTTCTTTAATAAAAACACACGAAACTAGGAAACCTTTCTCATCTTTTGAACTATTTTTATACATAGAATCACTCATTATTTTTATAGCTTTTTCAATTGTTTTTGTTATTTTCATATTAAAAAAATTATAAATTAATGTATTTAAACATTGTATAAATCTATCTAATAATTTTTTAATTTATTATGTTATCAATTATTTGAATCTTTAAATTTTTAATTTTAGATTCAAAATTTATAAGTTTTTCATTGTTTAAGATTAACTTTTTAAAATGTGAAGACATATTTTTTATTTTTTTTATATCAACATAAATAAATTCATTGAATAATTTTTTGATGTTAATTGTTCCTGTTCCTCTTGAAGAGTGAAGAGTTCATTTTAAATAGTCTTTTTTGATAATCTCATAAACTAAATGTGATAGTATTGGTTCTTTTGATGTTTTTATTACTTTGTAAGCAGAAGAAACTCCCATGTTTTTAATTGTTCCATTAATACCAATATCAATACGGTTTTTTCTTACGTAACCAATACAAATATCATAATAATCAACCTTTTTTAATCTTTTCACTTTTGAAGAATTTTTAAATAGTCCATTTTTACCAACCCCGTATGATGTAAGATTTTCACTAAAGTTTGATGAAATTTTTAATATTTTAGATAGTTTTGTTTTTTTATTTCCCAAAATACTTTTAAGACAAAATTGAATTGAATTATTTACAATTTTCTTAAAATTTTTAATGTTTTTTTCAAGATTTTCCAATGGTTCAATAATATCTATTAAATTTTTTATATCTTTTTTTGTGTTTTTGATATTATCAATTCTTACACATTGTGAATAACTTAAAAAAAGATTTTCATAAGGCTCAATAATTTTTATTATTTCTTTTTGAGCTTTTAAATTTGGAATATTAATTTTAATTTTATTTAAACTATTTTGACTAATATTGTATCTAGTATAACCAGTTGCATGTTTTTTAACAATATTTCTAAATGTTGAGCTTCTAAAAAAATATCCAGCATATTTAGGATTCAATATTGAATGTTTAAATCTAAATCTTTTAGAAAAACCATTAAAAATGGCGTTTTTATTTGACAAATAAACAGAACTAAATGCTATTTCATTTATTGTTTCAGAAGAGGCAGTAAAAAAAATATCACCATATTTAACTCCATATTTAAAAATATCTTTATTAGTTGCATCATATTTTCTTAAAACTACATTTTTATCAATTGAAAAATTATTTAAAATATCCATATAATTTATAAAATTAATTCCTTTATCATATCTATTTTTTTGAAGATTAGAAATACCACCTTTGAATTCACCTATATCTCCAAGTTTATAAATTGCCATTAAAAAACATAAGAAAAAAACAAAAAAATTAAGATTTTTAATAATTTTTATATGTAAGATTTAGAAAATAGTTATTTTAAAAAAATTTATTGTATATTTTTAAATTATCTTTTTTTGACATTTGTAAATATTTATAAGTGGTTTCTATTTTGGAATGACCAAGTTGGATCATTACTATTTTTGGATTAGCTCCTCTTAGTAACATGTGTGTTGCATGTGATCTTCTTATTGAGTGAGGAGTATATTTTTTGCCAAGAACTTCTTTGGTTCAAATTCTTAATGTTTTAGTTGTAAAATCAACTTTTTTTAACAATTTTGTGGTCTCATTATTGTGAAAAATTTCTCTAATTTTAGATCCTTTACCTTTAACAATGATTGTTTTATTTTTTATTTCTAAAATATTATGAATTTCAGAAACTCTTATTCCTGTTTCGAATAAAAAACGAATAATAACATTTTTATATTTTGATAAATCACTAGTTTTTTTAAATAAAAAAGATTTAGAAAAAACTGGCATATATTTATTAGGAATGGGCGGTAACTTAAGTTCTTGTAATTTAAATATTCTTCTATCTTTTTTGAATTTAAAAAATGAAATAATAACATTGTAATGCAACCATGCTGTATTAGGAACATTAGTATATTTAATTATTTCTTTTTTTATTAGTCTAATATCATAAAATAAGTTTTGATATTTTTTTAAAATTCAAGAATAAGTTTTTATTGTGTTAATAGAATACTTATTTCTTTTTAAAAAATTAATGTAATTTTGCATTTTTCTCCTTTATAATTTAATTTAATAGTGTAGTTTAAACTACACATTTAATTTTAATTAGAAGGGTTTGATAATGGCAATTTATAAACTTGGAGAAATTACTAAAATGAAAAGTGGTTCTACACCTTCAAGAAATAATAAAGATTTTTGAACTAATGGAAATTTAAAATGATTGTCATCTGGAGAAATAAAAGCAAATGTTTCTTTTTCAAAAGAAAAAATAAATTCTAAAAAATTTAAAAAAGAACCATTTTTGAAAAACTCTATATTAATGGCTATGTATGGTGCAACTGCTGGTAAAGTAGGATATCTTGGAGAAAATATGTATGTTAATCAAGCAATATGTGTTTTTAATTGTTACAAAAATATTTGTTTTAATAAATTTTTATATTATTTTTTAATAAAAAATTCATATAAAATTAAAAAAAGAGCAGTAGGTGGAGCACAACAAAATTTATCTATAAATATAATAAGTGATTTTGAAATAAATTTACCAAGTTTAAAAGCTCAAAAAGAAATAATAAAAATTATTGAGCCTTATGAAAATCTTTTTTTAAGTTATTCACAATGTGTAAGAATTGATAATATCAAAAACACAAAAAAAGATATAAAAAATTTAATAGATATTATTGAACCTATTGAAAAAATAATTTTTAAAATAAATTTAGGAAATAATTTGATAAAAATGATAGAAGAATTTTTGATTCAAAATTTATTAAAAAAATCTACAAATCGAAAAATTAATGAACTTGTTTTTGAAAAAAATCAAATTCTCAATTCTAAATTAATAAAAAATGTTAGCGTGGGTTATAATGGTTTTAAAAACAAAATAGGTAAAATTTCTAAAAAATCTAAAGCATTAAATCAATGAGAATTTGTAATAGGTTTAATTTCAAAAAACATTCCAAAAGGATTTAATATTCAAAAGAAAATACTTGGTGTTTCAACTGCTTATAAAACTTTTTGTTCAGTTGATAAAATTATTTTAAAATCTTGATTTGTTTATAAAATGTTAAAAAATCAATGAAAAAAATATTTAAAACCAACATCAAGACAAGGACAAAGTTTTAATTGTCATATTTTTTTAAACGATGAAATAAAAGCACCTTCTAACAAAAGTTTTTTAAAAAATGAATCTTTAATCAAAAATATATTAAAAATAAAAAATAATTTAATAAATCTTAACAAAAGATTGATTAAATTAAAAGAAAAAATAATTTATTCTTTAATAAGGTAATTAATAGTTTTTTCAAGGTCATTAAAAGTTTTTTCAAGATTATTTTTAAGTTTTTTTAATTCAATTGCTATTTCTTTTTTTGAAATAACTTTATTTTTTTTGTAAATTTTAATATGTTCATTGATATTTAATCTTGCATACTTATCTTTTAAAATTTTTTCATTTGAAACAATGGCAAATGGAATTGAAGATTCTAATTTTTTTGTTTCGTTGTAATTAACAAATTTTGTAAATAAATTTGTTAATAATTTAATAGTTTTATCTTCAATTATTTGAAGTTTATTTTCCTTTTTAGTATTATTAGAAAGATCAACAAATAATATATTTTGATGTTTTTTATTTTTATTAAAAATTCAAATATTAGCATGAATAGGAGAATTTATAAAAATATTTTGTGGTAAATTTATTATTCCTTCTACAATATTGTTTTGAATATATTTTTTTCTTATTTCAACTTCTTTAAGACTATTGGAAGCTTGACTAAGGAAAGGTTGCATTAGCACTGCTGCAATTCCATCATTTGATAAATGACTAATAATATGTGTAAAAAAATTAAAATTTCCTTTTTTAGCACCAAAAACAATTCCATACTTTTTAAACCTTTTATCATCTTCTAATATTTCATAATCATTTCTTAAAAAATTAATATTAAAAGGTGGATTTGAAAGAATGATATCAAATTTTTTATTTTCGAATTGATCATCTATAAAAGTATCAGCAGCTTTTTTACCAAAATCTCAAGACTGAGTTCTAAGCAAAAAGTTCATTCTTGACATATTTCATGTATCTTCTTGAATTTCTTGACCAAAAAAATGTACATTTGAAACATTTTTTCATTTTTGAGATAAAAAAAGTAATGATTGAGTTAACATTCCACCAGTGCCTAATGTTGGGTCATAAATTTTAATTTGTTTTTTAGTTTTTGAAATTCTTTCTTCTGTAATATTAACCATTAGATTGACAATCGAACGCGGAGTATAGAATTCTCCTCCACTCCCTTGTTTAACGTTATATTTTTCTAAGAAATATTCATATATATAACCAAAAAGATCAATTCATTCATTTTCATTATATTCATAATTATTTTCAATGAACTCAACTTGTTTACTAATATAAGAATTTGTAATCTTTGCACTTGAAAAGTTAAAAATAGACATATTTTTATATGTCTTTTCATGTTTTGCCAATGATGTAAAAACTCCATCTAGTTTTGCTTTAATTTCATCGCTAGAAGTATTTAAAATTTGACTTCATAAATATTTATAATCAATCGCAATATAATTACTCTCAAATTCACATTCTTTTAAATATTTACGATAATTTTCTTTTGTAATATTTAAATTTTTATTTTTAGCAAATTTTTCTCAGTCTTTTTCAACTTTTGAAGTTAAAAATTTAATAAAAACTATTGGTAAAATAATCTTATGATAACTATTAGGAGCAATTCCTTTGCTATATAGCATATCTGCCTGTTTTTTTAACATCGAATCAATTTTTCTAGTGCCCATATTAATATCCTCTACTTTCAATTTCTTTAAATGCTTCAGAAATTATTTTTTGAATTTGATCTTCATTAAGATTAATTTCATTTTCTAAAATTATCTCTCTAATTTCTCTTTTTAATTGTTTCTTTGTTGAAGGATTTTGTTTCCAAATTTCTTTGTTTAATTTAAATTTATCATCAATTTTTTGAAGTGTTTTGAAACTAAAATTTTTATTAATGATTAGTTTTGCTTGTTTTGAAATTAATTTTGTATATTCAATAAAATTATTATTTTTTAAAATTAAATCACCAAAATTTTGTATTTTTTCATAAGTGATATCAAAATTTTCATTGTTATAATCTTGAATTATTTTTTTTAGTTGTTCAAATAAAGTTAATCTTTCTTCTTTTAAAATTGATAAATCATTTTTAATAGCATGTATTATTTTTTTTTCAACAATTTTTAAAATAATTTGTTTATCTGATATTTTTAATGATAAAACATCATCTAAAGAAACATAAGTGACTTCTTTAATAAGTTTTTTATCAATTTCGGTTGAATTTAAAAGCTTTCTAAATTCAACATCACTAATATCAATGAATGAAGGAGATTTTGTTTGGTTTGATTTAAATAACAATTTACAAAAAAGAGCAATTTTTTCTAATTTTTTGTCTTTCCATTTTATAACAATTGTTGATAAATTATTTATTTCCCTAATTAATTCATTAAATTGATTATTTTCTTCTAATTCTAATTTTATTTTATTAACTTCCAACAATGGATTTTTAAAATTAATTTTAGTTAAGTCAAAACCAAAATCATTATTAATTTTTTTTACTAAGTTTTTAATTGATTTTTCTCCATCTTTAGATGTTTGTATTAAATTTGAATGATCGTTTGTTGTATCTCTATAAGATTTTAAAGTTTCTTTAAGTTGTGCTTTTATATTTTTAAATGAAAAAACTGTTCCAATTTGTTTTTTTTCAAATTTTCTATTAACTCTTGTAATTGCTTGAAGAAGATTATGTTTTTGAATGTTTTTATCTAAAAACATTAATCTTAAATTTGGAACATCATAACCTGTCAAAAGCATATCAACAACTACAATTATTTCAATTGGTGTTTTTGCATTTTGAAAATCATTAATTCAAAATCTTTTATTTTTGCTAGTTTTTTTTAAATATTTATGAACCTCTGCATCTCTTCTATCTTTATCATCAGCTATAAAATGAATTTTATTAGTATTATTTTCAAATATTTTTTTAAGTAAAAGTTTGTAAATTTCATGACCTTGTTTTTTAGAATTTGTAACTACCATTGCTTTAAATGTATCTTCATAACCAAGCGAATAATGTGAATTTCGTTCACTAACAAATTTTTTCTTAATTTCATCTGTAATAAAATCTAATCTATCTTTGCTCAAATCAATTATTTCTTTTTTTCTTCGAATTTTTTTAAATTTTGAAAGGTTAATTTTTTGGTCTTTTTTGATTTTTAAAGGTGCATTAATAATTTGAATTTGAATAGGTACAATAATATCATCAATTTCTGCTTGTTTCATTGTATATTGATGTATACACTCTCCAAACATTGCATAAGTGCTTTTATCAGTTTCGAATATTGGAGTACCAGTAAAACCATATTTTAAAGCATTAGGAAGCGTTTGGTTAATTTTTTCTAAATATGTTTTTTTATCATCATTTAAAAGGTAATTTTTAGTTGAATGAGTTCTATGAGCTTCATCAGAAATAACAATTAAATCATCTCTATCACTAATTTCGCCCCAATTATCAAATTTTTGTGTTGTTGAAATAATAATACCCTTATATTTTCTTTTTGCTAAATAATTTTTTAAATGATCCCTACTATTAGCTTTTTGAATACTTTCAAAATTAAAATGTTCAGGATCAATTTTTTGTAAAGTTCTAAACATGTTATTAGAAAGAGTTATTCTATCAACATCAATTATTGTAGTATTTGAAATAAGTTTGTCATCAAATTTTAAAGATGAAATTAAAGCTGAAATTGTAATTGTTTTTCCTGAACCTTGCGTATGTCATATGTATCCACTTTTACGATTTAAAATTGCTGATTGCATTTTTAAAACCGCATCGTATTGGTGATGTCTTAATATATATTTAACTTTATTATTTTTAGAAAATAAAACTCCTCATCTTAAATAATTAAGAATTTTATTTTTTTTAAAAATTTCAAAAAATGAATCATTTTTTCTTTCTTTAAAAATGTTATATCATCCATCAATACTACTTGTACATATGCTACCTATTTTTGCATCACTAAAACTTTTTGCAACAATTTGAGCAACATTAAAAGTTGCAAATTTAGGATTATCAGTTTCAAGGTATGTCTTAATTTGTTCAAAAGCATCTTTTAAAGTTGCATTATCGTTCATTATGGATTTTAATTCAAAAACAAAAATTGGAAGTCCGTTAATGAAAAGAACTACATCAACTTTTGCATGTTCTTCGATTCAAACTTCTTTAGCTATTTCAAAAGCATTATTTTTAATATTTTTAAAATCAATTATTTTATAAGGAACTTTTTTATTTTCTCTAATAAATTTTGTAGTTATTCCATTTTTAATAACGTTAATAATTCCGTATTTATTATTTTTAAATCAACTAGATGATAATTCTTCATTAATATTAGCAATGATTTCATTAATTTCATCTTCACTAATGGAATATTTATTTTTTAAATATTTAGTTAAAGAACGCTCAAAAAATGGTTTGTTTAAACATTCATTTTTATCAATTTCAATTTGCTTTCAATTTTTAGAAACAAATAAAGAAACTAATTCTTTTTGAAAATCTTTTTCATAATAATTTTCCATTCAAAAACTCTTCCTAATTTTTATTTCTAAAATAAAAATTATTTTTAAATATTTTAGAGTATCAAAAACAAAAAATAAAAAAACTACAAGAATAATTTTAAAATACTCTTATCAAAATTATACAAAAATTAACAAAAAAAACTATGATTTAAATTTTAGCTTTGAGTGAAAAATAGATTAAAATATCACGATAATTTTTCAAAAAATTAAACAATATAAAAGAATTAATAAAGCAAAATTTACACTAAAAATTAATTGTTGCATTTTACCTTGTATAAAACAATAATTTCCCTTAATTTTTTTAATATTAAATGTATAATTAAATCATGGAAAAAATACTAATAGACAATTATCGAAACTTCTCAAAAGAAATATTTCACATAGGTGATATTACTTTTTTTGTTGGTGAAAACGGGATTGGAAAAACCTCAATCATTAACTTAATCAAGTATATAAAGACCTTCAAAAAGGTAAAAAGTAACAATTCATATTTAAGAAACAAGAATAAAAAGTTTTGAATACTTCATACTTGAGAAGATGAAAATTTTCATAAAATTGAAAAATGTGACCTTCTTTTTGAATTTTTTGAAATATCATTTAATAAAAAAACTGAATGTAGTTACATATCAAAATATTCAACTTTTAGAGGTGAGGATGTTATTATTTTTGATATTGAAAATAATACTTGAAAGTACTCTATTTTAAAAAATAAAAAACTTTCTAAATTAAAAGATTTAAAAACTATTTTTAAAGAAATTAAAAAAGAATACAAAAATGTTAAACAAAAAGTAAAATTATTTGATTTTAAAAACAATGGAGAAATAATTTTTAATTTTGAAGATTATTCAATAGAAAAAATATTTAATACATTTGCTAATGTTTCAAGTTTAAGAAGTAAAAAAGACATTGGAGAATCTATTTACAATGAAATTATTAATGAAAAAAATATACACACACTTCTACACAAAAAAATTAATAAATCTAGAAGAATTCATGAACAATTGCACAAAGAAACAAAAAATGAAAATTTAGAAAAAGAATTTGAGGAAATTAATGAAAAAATTGAATTACTTCTTGATCTAAATCGTAAAAATAAAATTCAAATTGAAAGAGTTTATTATAATAAAAATTTTAAAATTATAAAAGGAACTAGACCATTAAAAATAAATGATTTAGAATATTCAAAATGAATAAATAGTTATTATAAAAATTTGGATAATAACGAAATTTTAAATATTATTAATGATTATTTAAAAGAATCTAAATTTGAATTTAAGTTAAAAGTTAAAAACTATGAAAAAATTGCTAAAAAATACAATTATTTATCTCTTTATGATGATAATAATGATTTTAACATAAATGAATGTGGAGACGGAATTATAAAAATTATTCCCATTTTGCTCCAAATTTTTGAAGATGAAAATATTTTAGCAATTCAAGAACCAGAATTACATTTGCATCCAAGATCAATAGCTGAACTTGGAAGTTTAATATATAAAAAACTAAACAAAGAAATTATTTTAGAAACCCATTCAAATCATTTAATAGAAAGAATTAGGTTCGAAAATTGTGATTCTAAAGAAAAAAAACAAATATTTCTTAACACTATGTTTTATAAAAATAAAGTTAAAAAAAATGCTGTTTCAAAAGTTAAAGATGATGGAAGATTTAATAATTATGCAAAGGAATACTTAGAATTTCATGAAGATGAGACTTTGAAATGATTTAGATAATATTTTAATTTTGGACACTTGTGCAGCTGCAAATTTTGTTAAAAAAATTAAATATTATTTTATTAACAATAATAAAATTAAAAAAAATAGTTTAATAGATCATTTTCATAAAAAAACTATAAAATTGGTTAACATTGAAAATTTTAGAGAAACTTTTGGTAACAATAATGAAGAAATAACAACAATATTAAAAATTTTAAAAGAATTTATAGAAATTCAATTTATTTCATCAAGAAAATGCACATCTAATAAAAAATGTATATCTAATGAACAATGAAAATATTTAGAAAAATTATATAAAGAAATATTAAAAGAATATAGAAAAACAAATGATCATTGAATAATATTAAAAATTATGATATCATCACCTAAAAATAAAATATTTTTATTAACTGAAGATTCAAAATTCATTAAATTCCTAAAAAAATATCAAAAATTTAGAAACTTTGAAAAAAATAATAAATTAAAAATCTTTGATGTTAATAATAAAAATTTAAAAAACAAAAAAAATTGATATAATAAAAATATTAATGGATTAATCCGTTAAACTTAATAAGGAGAAAACATGCCTAATGTTGGTGGTAAAAAATAATTATTATAAAGCATTTTAAATAAAAGAGATAAATACTTATCTCTTTTATTTTGTTTAATTATTAAAATTTTATATTAATAAAAACTAAAAAATATTTTCTAGTTTTTTAATGATTGCTTGAGAAATCATATTTGCACAATATAATCTATTTAGTTGTTTTTTAACATTTTCAAAAACTATTAGTTTTTGAACTATTTTCTCATTAAAAGCTTTTTGGTTAATCATTTTTTCATATTCTTTTGCTAAATTTAAAATTTCTTTTTTAGATTTATTTAAACTAAGTTCTAAAAAAATATCAACTGAAGCTTTAAAAATAATGCAACCTTTACCGTACCAAGAAACCTTTATTAATTTATCATTTTCAAATTTTCATTTAACGTGCATTTGGTCAACACATTGTTTTGAATAAGCTCTTATATCAGCTTTTTCTTTAAATTCTTTATAAAAAAGAGGATTTTCATAATGTTTCATTATCAATTTTCTTTTAGCATTAACACTTTTAAGTGATGTCAAGAAAACCACCACCTTTTTTTAACTCTTTTTTAATGGTTTTAATGGTAGCATCTATATCTGATTTTTCGTTATAAAGACCAAAGCTCATTCTTATCGACTCTTGATATTTATTTTTACTAAATAAATATAAAGCACATTGTTTTCCGGCTCTTAAAATTATGTTTCTATTTCCCAAGTAACTAACTACGTCTTGAGCGGGAATGTTTTTAATTTTGAATAAAACATTATAATCACTTCTTTGGGAAATCATTTGAACGTTTTTGATTTTACTAAGCTTGTCAAAAGCATATTTAACAAGCTTTTTTTTATGATTAAAATCATCGTATTTAACCATGTATTTAATTCCTGCGCCCATCCCAATAATTCCAGCAACATTAAGTGTTCCTGGTTCAAAACCATCAAAACCTGGTTTAAGTCAAATGTTGTTAGCATCAAAGTCCATCACTGAGCCTCCACCCACAATTTCTGGCTTAAGTGTTTTTAAAAAATCTTTTTTAATTATGAGTGCACCTGAACCGGTCGGACCATAAAGCTTTGTTCCTGAAAAAACAATAGCGTCAGCGTTTTTGATTGTTACTTTTGTGGAATTAATTGCTTGAGCAGCATCGTTAATTAAAACTCCCCCAAAAGATTTAACTTTTTGATAAATTGCAGCAATGTCATTTTCTTTATGAATCGAATTATTAATTTGGGCAAAAGCCACAATTTTAGTCTTTTGGTTTATGTCATTAATAATATCATTTGACATGATGATCTTTGCATCGTTTCTTTTTGCAAGTTGAATTCAAGGAGCAGCATTAGAAGAGTGAGCATACTCGGAAATAATAATTTCATCACCTTTATTTACCAGATGGTCTAAAGTTCTTGAAATTTTGTTAATGCCATCGGTTGTTCCGGTCGTAAAAATTATTTCTTCCATTCTACAATCAACTAGGTTAGCAATAATTTTTCGAGTTTGGTTGATTTTTTTAATAACTATTTCTCCTAGTTTAGAATCTGTTGAATGGTTGTTAATCGGATAGTTTTTGTAATAATCCACAACTTTAGCAATAACCGGAAGCGGCTTTAAAGTTCCAGCTCCTGAGTCTAGATAAATAGTTTTTTTAAGTAAGGGAAAATCATCTCTTCTCATTTTTTCCTTTTAGAAAATTATTTTGTTAACTTCAATAATTTTGTTATTAAAGTCTTTTTCTTCTTTGTTTAATGAATCTAATCATTTTACATAATAATTTCTCTTAATTTTGTTTAACTCAATTATATTACCATTAATATAAATGTTTTTGATTTTATTTTTTAAATCTTTATAATAGCGAGAAATTTGGTAAATGTACCAAAGCATTTTTGAAAATGAAAACCAATCTCCGTTAGAATAATATTTTTTAAATTCACCAAAAACTTTTTCAAACATGTTTTGGTTAACAGGAGTGTTTAAAAAAGACTTTTCTCAATTGTATAAAATTTCAACATCAAGGTCTTTTTTATAAACAAGCATAATTTTTGTAACAAAAAATCTTGTTTGACGGTGGATAAAAATACTTTTGTATTTTTTTCACTCTTTGTGTTTTTTTAATTTACTTTTGATTGCTTTTAATTTTTTCATAATATATTCCAATTTTATCTAATATTGAATTAATGTATTTATAAGAATCATCCGGAGAGTATCTTTTTATGTATTTAACAAGTGAATCAATAACAATTGCTTTATTAGTAAAAGACATTTCAAAAGTTCCAAATAAAAGCGTTGCTCTATTTAACGGACTAATTCTTTCTCATGGTCAAGTTTTTTTAGAATAAGAAAGAATTAACTTTTTAAAAACAAGGTAGTTTTGTGCTATTTTTTCAATGATTTTTAATTCATTATTAGTAAATTCTCAAAGTTCAAATGCGTTAATAGGATCAAGTTTTTTGTTTAATAATTCACAAGCAAAAAGATACCCAATAATTTTTTCTCTTGCTTTGTTTTTATTAAGTATTTCTTGATTATTATTAATCATTAAAAAATTATACATTTAATCATGAAAATTGTTTTATTTAATAATTTTTTTTATTCTTTCTTTTAGTGAGTCTTTATCAAGTTTAAAGTGTTTATAAACTATGTCTCCCGGAGCAGATTCACCAAAAGTGTCAATTCCAAAGTTAAATTTAGCAAGTTTTTTCATTCCGTAAGTCGTAGCTGCTTCTACACTTATTGCTTTTTCAACGTTTCAATCAATTTTTATATGGCTAGAATTAGATATTGAAACAACGTTTAAATTCAGTTCTTTACCAATTTTAACCGCATTAGCAAGTTCTGAACCGGAAGCTATTAAAGTTCATTCTGAATCACTTGTTACAAGTTTATAACTTCCCTTTTTAAATTTTTCTTTAGAAGTTTCTACAAGCGAAACAATGTTTTGTCTTGTAAGAACTATGGCTGTGGGAACATTTTTTGAATTGTAAGCCATTTCATATGCTCCAATTACCTCTTTTTCATCAGCTGGTCTTAAAACGTTAATCTTCGGAATACTTCGCATCATTGCCAGTTGTTCAATCGGCTCATGCGTTGGACCATCTTCACCAACAAACACTGAATCATGCGTGAAAACATAAGTTACAGGAAGACCCATGATTGCCGCAAGACGAATCGAAGGTTTAATGTAATCAGCAAACACAAAAAATGTTGAAACAAAAGGTTTTAAGTTTGAATGAAGCGCTAAACCATTAGCGATTGTACCCATTCCAAACTCTCTCACTCCAAATAAAAAGTTTCTACCGCTTCGGTTGTTAACGTCAAACACTTCATCTCCACCGCTAGCTTTTGTTGAGCACGAAAGATCAGCCGAACCACCAAGTCAATTTTTGCGATGAGTATTTAAATATTCAATTACTTTTCCTGATGAAACTCTTGTTGCAACGTTTTTTTCAAGATCAATTTCAATATCAATTGGTTTAGTTTTTAAAAATTCTTTTAATGCTTCTGACATTTTAAATTTTTCAAAAGCTTTTTTTGATCTTTTAATAATTGTTTCTTGATAAAGTTTTTTAACTTCTTCAGGAATAAAAAAACTATCCTCAGTTCAATTAAGTTTTGCTCTTAACTGGTGAATGTCTTCACCAATAGGAGCACCATGAACGGCACTTGTTCCTTGTTTTGTAGCACCTTCACCAATGATGGTTTTAATTTCGATAAACGAAGGTTTATTGCTACTTTTAGCCTTAATAAGTGCTTCGTCAATTGCTTTTACTGTGTTTTCTTTTACTAATATGTATTCAAAACCAATTGATTCCATTCTTAATTTAGTGTTTTCGCTAGTTGCTAACTTTGTTAACGTATCTAGTTGAACATCATTTGAATCATACATAACGATTAATTTTGATAAGTTTTGTCTTCCGGCAAAAGCTAATGTTTCATAGGAAACACCCTCTTGAAGATCGCCGTCTCCACACATTACGTAAGTATAATGGTTTATTTCTTTAAACTTTGATCTTAAAAACTCTTCTGCAACTGCAAGTCCAACTCCAACTCCAATACCTTGTCCTAAAGGTCCAGTGGTTGCTTCTACACCTTTAGCTAAACCATATTCAGGATGTCCTGGCGTAATTGATTTATATTGTCTAAAATTTTTAAGATCCTCTGTAGTTATTAATCCTAATAGTCTTAATTGCGAATATAAAAGTGCTGAACCGTGTCCAACCGAAAGAATGAATCTATCTCTGTTGATTCAATTTGGGTTATCAGGATCAAAATTTAAATGTCTTGAAAATAACGTGTGCATCATTGTTGAAGCTCCTAAAACAATTCCGGGATGACCTGAATTTGCTTTATTAACAGCTGATACACCGTTAATTTTGATTGTTTTGATTGCTAAAATGTCTTTATTCATAAAAAACTCCTTTTTCTTTTTTGTAAATTTTGTTTAGTTGTAAATCATTAATATTTTATTACTTTTCCTTGCGTCCTACGTATTTACCAGTTTCAGAAGAAACAATGATCATTTCTTGATTTTTAATAAACATGGGAGCATCAATTTCAAAACCAGTTTCAAGTTTTACTTTTTTTTGTGGGTTTGTTTGCGTATTGCCCTTAACTGCTTCGGGTGCTTCGATAACTTTTAATTTAATGTTTTTGGGAATTTCTATATCTAAAATTTCTTGTTCGTATTTTCTAACTAAAACTTCGCTTCCTTCTTTTAAAAAGTTTAATTCTCATTTAACCTTGTGAATCGGAATCTCGATTTGTTCAAAAGTTTTGTTATCCATCAAAAAAACATTTGATTCATCTTTGTATAAAAAATTCATCTTTTTTTTAGAAATATGAGCCAATTTTACTTTGTTACCACCAGTGTAAGTTTTGATTATGGTTGAACCAGTTCTTAAATTTTTAACCTTAACTTTAACGTTTGCTTGCCCTCTTCCTTGCTTGGAGTGAAAAGCGGCTAAAACAACGAATATTTCTTGATTTTCCTTGAATGTAATACCATATTTTAAAGTATTTACGTTTATCATATATTTCCTTTACAACAAGTTAATTATAATCAAAATTTTTTTAAAAAGAAATAAAAGAAATTTATTTTTTCTCCTTATGAATTGTGTGATTATTGCATTTTGAACAATACTTTTTCATTTTTAATTTTTCCACTTGGGTTTTTTTGTTTTTCTTGGTAATGTAGTTTTCCATTTTACAATTTTCACACCTAAGAATTAGACCTTCTCTAGCCATACAAACTCCTTTATAAACGTAATAAATTATACACTAAGCATTTTAATTTCTTGATCGTATATTGGTTTTTCATCTACCCAAGGAGTTTCAAGAATCATTATTGCGTTTTCAAATTCTTTTGAATTAACAATTTTTTTAAGTGCATCTAAACCAATATAACCTTTTCCGATGTTGGCGTGTCTATCTTTTGAAGCACCTAAAGGATTTTTTGAATCATTAACATGAATAACTTTAATTAACTTTAATAAATCATATTTTTTTAATTCACTTATTAGTTTTTCAAAGTCTTTAACATCATATCCGTAATCCCAAACGTGACACGTGTCTAAACAAACGTTTAACCTTGAATTATTAACTTTATCAATGATGTACTTAATTTCTTCAAAATTTGTCCCAATTTCGGTTCCTTTGCCCGACATTGTTTCAATTGAAATTTCAACATCTTTAGTTTTAGAAAAGATGTATTTTAAAGAGTTAATTAGTGTTTTAATTGCCTCTTTTCTACTAAATTTAGTGTGTGCACCAGGATGAAGCACCAAGTGCTTAGCACCTATGTAGTTCATTCTTTCAATGTCTTTGATTAAAAACTGATTAGCAAAATCCTTCTTTTCTGGATTAGCTGGATTTGTGATGTAAGGAGCATGAACAACGATGTTTTCAGGAATAATTTCTTTAATGTAAGTTTTTTGATACTCTTCTAATTTATACTTAGAAACATCAACTCTTTTGGTAGACTGCGGTGCTCCAAGGTAAATCATCATTGCATTAGCTTTGTTTTTCAATGATTGTTTAACTGCGTCTAATAAATAATTAGGTGATTTAAAATTTATGTGTGAACCGATTTTTTTCATAAGTTAATTATAATTAAAATCAAAATTTAAACCAAAGGAAATTATTATCTTGCACCACCAAAAAGCAAGCAGGTGATTTTAAAAAATTTTTATACACATTGTGATTTGTAACGTTAATCAAAATAAGCAAAATAAAAAAGTGTTAAAAAAATAATTAAAATGCTTGAAAATAAAAAAGAAAACATTAATTTTTCAAAATAATTTAAATATTATTTACAATATATCTAATTTTTCGTTTTTAAATTTTTGTTTTAATAATTTTTTAATATCATCTACAAAAACATTTTCAATTGCGTGAGAAATTAAAATTAAGTTGATTTTTTCAACTTTAAGTGTTAAAAGATCTGATCATTTAACATCAGAAGTAATTATTGTTTGAACGTTATTTTTTTTAAGCTCAAGCATTTCTGCAACATCACCTGCACCAGCTAGTATGGCAAATTTCTTAACAACTTTATTTTTTAAATAATCAAGTTTTACTTCACAAGGTAAATTAAACTTATTTTTAAATAATTGCTTTAAATTTGCCAGCGTATCGTTAAATTTTAAAATTACTGAATATTTAGAAGTTTTAATTTTGTCAATTTCTTTAAAATCAAGCTTTTTTGCTACTTGGTAACTTGTTCCTTTTTTAGCAGAATCATAGTTTGTATGAAGTGAATAAACTGCAATGTTACTATTTAATAATTTATTATGAATTTTTAGTTTATAAGGTGCTTTTTTAACATCTTCTTCAATTGTTTCTTCCCACCAAAAAGGGTGATGAATAATTATGAGTTCAACCTGGTTAAAAACTGCATCATCATAAACTTTTTTTGTAAGATCTAAAGCTATGAGTACTTTATTAATTTTTTTGTTTAAAGAACCATAATGTAATCCTGCTTTATCTCATTCCTCTTGGTGAGAAAGCGGAAATTTTTCTTCTAAAAAAGAAATTATTTTTTTAATTTTTATCATTTTTTTTATCAAAATATTCTTTCAGGTATTTTTGGTTTTGGGGTTTTCTTAAAATTCTTATAACTTTAGCTTCAATTTGTCTAATTCTTTCTTTGGAAACATTAAAAATTTCTGAAAGTTGTTCTGGATTATGTGACTTAATTCTTTTTTTATTTTCATCAAAACCAATACCGTATTTCATTTTAATGATTTTTCTTTCTCTTTCATCATGAACCACTTTATCAATTGTGTTAATAAGTACTTTTGAACTTTCTTCTTGGGAAGCATAATCAACGGGATCAATTGCGTTTTCATCCTTTATAAAATCAGAAAATAAAGAGTTTTCTTCTTTGCCGATGGTTTTATCAATCGAAATAGGGTCAATGTTAATTTTTCTGATGTATCTAACTTTTTCGGCCGTAAAATCTCCGCCTCTTTCTTTTGCAATTTCTTCATCGGTTGGTTCTCTTCCTAATTCTTGGTGCAATTCTCTTTGGATTCTAATTATTTTGTTAATTGTTTCAACCATGTGCACAGGAACTCTAATTGTTCTAGCTTGGTCAGCAACTGCTCTTGTAATTGCTTGTCTTACCCACCAAGTTGCGTAAGTAGAAAACTTGTAACCTTTTTCTCATTCGTATTTTGAAACAGCTTTTAAAAGTCCGGCGTTACCTTCAGAAATAAGGTCAATAAACGAAAGACCCCGGTTTTTATATTTTTTAGCATTATTAACAACCAGCCTTAAGTTTCTTCTAATTAAAATTTCTCTTGCTTTTCTACCTTCGCGTCCACCTTCTTGAATTTTTTTAGCAAGTTCAACTTCTTCTTGGTGGGTTAAAAGTTTTCCGTATTTTCCGATTCATCGCATGTATCATTTAACAATATCACCCGTATCAGTTAATTTGTTTGTAATTTCTAAATTTGTAATTTCTGGTTCTTTTTCATCCTCGGTAAGTTTTATTTCCTGGGTGTTTTCAAAATCTTCAAGAACTAAACCAGAGTCTTTAGCAACCTCATCAAAATCAATTAACTTATTATCTTCAGCATCAACTTCATCGTTAACAACATTTTCTTTGATTAAAGCATTAAGTAATTCTTCAAGTCCTTCTTCAGAAATTAAAATTTTCTTTTTATCTAAAAACAAAAAAACTTCTTCCTGGGTTAAAAAACTTTTTTTGTTTTTTGATTTCTCCTTTTGAAGCATTTCGATTATTGTTTTATATTCATTATTATAAGTAATTTTTACCATCAAGTCCCGCCTTTTAATTTTAACACTTTAAAAATTTGTTTTATACTTCTTTTTAGTAATAATTTTAAAGGTATTATTTATTTTTTCAACCAAATCATCAAAATCTTCTAATGAACTAATTGTTTCTATTTTAGAATCATTTTTAATTTCTAAAATTTTTGATTTATATTTATTTTTAATTTTATCACCTTTTAATTTTGCATATTTAATTGAATTACATATATTTTGAAGTTCTTTATCGTTAATTTTTATTTTCCTTTGTTTTTTACTATATTCTAAACACATTTTTTTTGAACTTAGTAACGATTTAATTAAGATAAAAACGTGTTTATTAAAATTAGGTTCAATTTTAGATTTTTGATTTGTTGTTGGAATAAAAATTTTAAAATCATCAAAACCATCGTTTGGTGGTTTAATTTTTTCTTTTAAAAGTTCGTTTAAAAAGATTTCTTTTGAAATTTTATATTCAGAAGATATTAAATTAGCAAAATAATCCTTTTCTAATTGTGAACCATACTTTAAATACTTTTTAAAAGATTCAACCATTTTTTCGGTTTTAGCTAAGGAACTTGGATTAAATTTTTCTTTATGAAGTTTATAAATGTACTCAAGTCCAGATATTTTTTTGTTTATAAGGTTAAGTAATTTTTCTTTACCTTCGTTTTTAAGTATTTCGTCAGGATCTTTTAAATTTTTTTCGTTAACAACAAAACATTTAACGTTGTTTTCTAATAAAAGTTTAATTGATTTAATGGTTGCTCTTTTACCAGCGTTATCAGCATCAAGCATTAAAATAATGTCAATGTTTTTTAATTTATCAACGTTTTCTTTTGTTAGTGCCGTTCCCATAATTGCAACTACGTTTTCAATTTTAGCTTTATAAAGAGCTATTACGTCCATAAAACCTTCGACCACTATTAATTCTTTATTTTTTTGAGCTAAAGATTTAGCGTTAAACCAGTTGTATAAAATTTGGTTTTTTTTAAAAACCCTAGTTTCAGAAGAATTAATGTATTTTGGTTCTCTGTTGTCGATTGATCTTCCGGAAAAAGCGACAATATCACCGTATTCATTTTGAATACCAAATATAAGTCTGTCTTTAAAAAAATCTTTTTCGTTAGCGTTTGTCAAAGAGGCATTTATTAAAACTGCAACATCATATTTTTTCTTATTAACCAAAAAATTAGTTAAATTAGCTTCTTTGGTGGCATAACCGATTTTAAATTTTTCC
This sequence comes from Metamycoplasmataceae bacterium, assembly GCA_965263245.1. Lineage (GTDB taxonomy): Bacteria > Bacillota_I > Bacilli_A > Mycoplasmatales > Metamycoplasmataceae > DT-68. Next base: position 591,378 of record CBDHHR010001146.1, read on the forward strand.
CTTATTTTTGCTGTTAAACCTCTTTTTTCAGAATATGCAAGTGCTTTTTTCCCTTCTTTAGCTTCAATTGAAATAATGTAATAATCCATCGCATCATTTAACGCGTTAATTAAAACCTTTTGGTTTTCGTTGTACTTTTCAATGTTTTCGTCAATTTTTATGGAAATACCAACTTTTTTACCAACGATGTTTACAGCTTCTTTGAAGGAAACTTTTTCAATTTGTTGAATAAATTTAAACACTCCGCCAGCGTTATTGCACGAAAAACAATTATAAAGTTGTTTTTCAATTGAAACCGACATTGAAGGGTTTGAATCATCGTGAAAAGGACATATCCCCCAATAATTTTTACCTTTTTTTGAAAGTTCTACATATTCTTGGATAATTTCAACAATGTCAACAGATTTTTTTATTTCATCAATTTTGTTCATTTTTACCTCCAATTAAAATATGTAATTAATGGGTTTTTTAAAAACAAAAAAATAAATCATTTCAATAATTTATTAATTACTAAAGAGTTTTATTTTTATTTTTCAAACACGCTTTTTCAAATCAACATTTAAATTATAGTTTATTTTAATATAAATATTTATTTAAATCATTTAAATGAGTGAAAGACAAGTTAAAATGTCACATTAGTAACTGTCACCATATTAACATCATAAACTATTTTTTAAGATATCTTTTTGAGTTACTAGAATTATGTAAATATAAAGTAGATATTTTATAATTTTGTAAATAATAATCTAGTGCAGAAAAATTTGGTTTTTAACTATAAAATTTTGTAACTAAGTCATTATTAAATATTTTAAAATTATAAAATATGTAACAAACATCTAATTTTTTAATTTGATCATTAACTTAAATGTTTTACTTTTAACACTAAAGTTACTTTATTGGCACCGTTTGTGTATTGAACTATAAATGGTTTTGGCGGATCACCTTTTACAAGCGAAGTTGTATTATTGGTGTTACTTATTGCAAGTTCATCTAATAACTGATCTTTTCATATTGAAGAATCTTTTGCTTTTAGATAGTTTTTAATTGCATCAAAAATTTTCTCTGCTGTGTTCAAAGTAGCATTTGATGAAGGGATACTAATTTTTCTTGCTTCATAATTCTCATTAGTTGTTAAAAAGTATTTTTCAATTTCTAATCCTGATGATAAATGACGTACAAGTAAATTAATTTCTTGTTGTGCACCTTGAAATTGATAAATAACTTTAAAAGTGCTATAACCAGATGAATCTTTACTTAACGAATAAGGTCCATTATTAGGAGATTGTATAATGCTATTTCTCAAAATATTTCATACTTTTGAATCTCTATTAAGAAGAATATCTCTAATTGCGTTTAAAACACTAGCTCAATCTGTTATTCTAACTTGAGAAGAAATATCAAAATTTCTATTTTCATATGCTCTAAAATATTCATGAATTGTTGCACCACTAGAAAGTTTTTTTACATTAATAGTTACTTCTGTTTCATTAGGGTTTTTACCATATTTAATAACAACGTCTCTTGCAACATCAAAATTAGTAATACCTTGATTTGGTTTTAAAGTAATTTCGTTTAGTAAAGTTGTTGTTCAAAAATCTGGATTAGCAAAAAATAAAGCTTTTTTAACTGCTATTAAAACACTATTTTCATCTAGATTTTTATAAGTTAAATCTGGTTTTTCATAAGGTATAGCCACAAATTTATAATTTGGAACTGAAAAATAAGAACCAATTTTTTCAGAAGGTGTTTGATTTTTTTGAACTATAAAAGGATAAGTATCATTTTTTGAAATTAAAGCTAAAGTGTTTCTAGTAGAAACTTTAAAAATTTCAATATCTACTGCAACTCCTCAAGGTAAAATAGTTTCATCTTGACCTGTTTTTAGTCTTATATCAAATCCTGCTGGTGGAAGTACAAAAGGATATGTTTCTTTAATTGCCTTAATAATAGCAACTTTATTTTGTTCTAAAGTTGTTCCGCTTGCAGAATCAATTTCTATTAATATATCATTGCTTGACAAATTTTTATAACTATTTATCAGTTCATTTTTATAATTTTCTGCTATTAATTCATCACTAGTTTTTGTTCTTAGAACTTTTCAATCACTAATTTCTTCTGAAACACTTCCTTTTGAAAGCGTTATTATAAATCCTGTTCCATCTCCAGTATCAATAATATCTTCATTGGCAGTATTGGCTTTTACTTGAATTATTACTCCACCTAAATTATCTTCAATTACTTCTTGAAGTTTTGCAACCATTTTAGTAGCAACTCCGCTTGCTCCAACTTTTGCTTGAACGTTTTCGATTGTTACAAGTTTTGGATCTTTACCATCAAGAATTTTTTTAACACTATTAACTGAATCAGTATCTAGTTCAAATTGAGTTTTTGTTCTTTTAGCACTAAATCCTCTTACATCTTGACTTATTAATCCTTTTGAAACAACTAATGTAATATTAACTCCATCAAGTGTAAGCGCTGTTGCTTCTTCTTTAACTTTTCAAGATAGACCACTTGGAACAACCGGAAAATTAGCTAAAGTTTCAATTGAAGTTTTTATAGAATCTTTATTGTCAATAACACTACCAGAAGTTTGACTAATTGTTACTTCTTTTGTAACTAAATTGTTTAATTTTAAAATAAAGTCATCAACTACTTCTTGGTCTGAAATGCTTCTTTTAACTTTAAATCCTGTTACTTCTTCAGTTACTAAACCTTTTTTAACAACTAATGTAATATTAACTCCATCAAGAATAAGTGGTGTTGTTGCATCTTTAACTTCTCAAGATACACCACTTGGAACAATTGGGAAATTAGCTAAAGCTCCAATTGAAGTTTTTATAGAATTTTTATTGTCGGTAACACTACCAGAAGTTTGACTAATTGTCACTTCTTTTGTAACTAATGCTTTTAATTTTTCAACAAAACCATCAACTACTTCTTGGTCTGAAATGCTTCTTTTAGCACTGAATCCTGTCACTTCTTCACTTACTAATCCTTTTGAAACAGTTAAAGTAATATTAATTCCTGTAGTTGTAAGTGGTGTTGCTTCTTCCTTAACTTCTCAAGATAGACCACTTGGAACAATTGGGAAATTAGCTAAAGCTCCAATTGAAGTTTTTATAGAATCTTTATTATCCGTAACACTACCAGAAGTTTGACTAATTGTTACTTCTTTTGTAACTAAATTGTTTAATTTTAAAATAAAGTCATCAACTACTTCTTGGTCTGAGACGCTTCTTTTAGCACTGAATCCTGTTACTTCTTCAGTTACTAATCCTTTTGAAACAATTAAAGTAATATTAACTCCTGTAGTTGTAAGTGTTGTTGCTTCTTCTTTAACTTCTCAAGATAGACCACTTGGAACAACCGGGAAATTAGCTAAAGTTTCAATTGAACTTTTTATAGAATCTTTATTGTCAGTAACACTACCAGAAGTTTGACTAATTGTTACTTCTTTTGTAACTAATGCTTTTAATTTTTCAACAAAACCATTAACATTTTCTTGATCTACTTCTTGACTTGATTGACTTCTTTTAGCTTTAAATCCTGTTACATCTTGACTTACTAATCCTTTTTTAACAACTAGTGTAATATTAACTCCATCAAGAGTAAGTGGTGTTGCTTCTTCTTTAACTTCTCAAGATACACCACTTGGAACAACTGGAAAATTAGTTAAAGTTTCTACTTTAGTTTTTATAGAATCTTTATTATCCGTAACACTACCAGAAGTTTGACTAATTGTTACTTCTTTTGTTGTTAATGCTTTTAATTTTTCAACAAAACCATTAACATTTTCTTGATCTATTTCTTGACTTGATTGACTTCTTTTAGCACTAAATCCTCTTACATCTTGACTTACTAATCCTTTTGAAACAACTAATGTAATATTAACTCCTGCAGTTGTAAGTGTTGTTGCTTCTTCTTTAACTTCTCAAGATACACCACTTGGAACAACCGGGAAATTAGCTAAAGTTTCAATTGAACTTTTTATAGAATCTTTATTGTCAGTAACACTACCAGAAGTTTGACTAATTGTTACTTCTTTTGTAACTAATGCTTTTAATTTTTCAACAAAACCATTAACATTTTCTTGATCTACTTCTTGACTTGATTGACTTCTTTTAGCTTTAAATCCTGTTACATCTTGACTTACTAATCCTTTTTTAACAACTAGTGTAATATTAACTCCATCAAGAGTAAGTGGTGTTGCTTCTTCTTTAACTTCTCAAGATACACCACTTGGAACAACTGGAAAATTAGTTAAAGTTTCTACTTTAGTTTTTATAGAATCTTTATTATCCGTAACACTACCAGAAGTTTGACTAATTGTTACTTCTTTTGTTGTTAATGCTTTTAATTTTTCAACAAAACCATTAACATTTTCTTGATCTATTTCTTGACTTGATTGACTTCTTTTAGCACTAAATCCTCTTACATCTTGACTTACTAATCCTTTTGAAACAACTAATGTAATATTAACTCCTGCAGTTGTAAGTGTTGTTGCTTCTTCTTTAACTTCTCAAGATACACCACTTGGAACAACCGGGAAATTAGTTAAAGTTTCTACTTTAGTTCTTATAGAATCTTTATTGTTAGTAACACTACCAGAAGTTTGACTAATTGTTACTTCTTTTGTTGTTAATGCTTTTAATTTTTCAACAAAACCATCAACCACTTCTTGGTCTGAAACGCTTCTTTTAGCTTTAAATCCTGTTACTTCCTGACTTATTAATCCTTTTGAAACAACTAATGTAATATTAACTCCTGCAGTTGTAAGTGTTGTTGCTTCTTCTTTAACTTCTCAAGATACACCACTTGGAACAACCGGAAAATTAGTTAAAGTTTCTACTTTAGTTTTTATAGAATCTTTATTATCCGTAACACTACCAGAAGTTTCACTAATTGTTACTTCTTTGGTTGTTAATGCTTTTAATTTTTCAACAAAACCATCAATAATTTCTTGATCTAACATGCTTCTTTTAGCTTTAAATCCAGTTACTTCTTTACTAATTGTTAACTTTTTAACTATTAGAGTAAATGCAATTCCTTGAAGTGTAAGATTTTTAGAATCATCTTTAACTTCTAAAGTTACACCATTAGGGATTGAAGGAAATTTATCTAAATTTTTTATTGCTCTAAGAATAGAATTTTTATTTTTAGTAATACTTCCAGAAGTTTCTTTAATTGTTACTTCTTTTGGTGTTAATTTTTTTAGTTTTTCAACATAATCATCAACTATTTTTTGATCTTTTTCATCATTATTTTCATTGTCTTTAGTAAATAAAAAGATGGGAACAAGAGTAGCGGCAAGCAATGCTCCTATACCTATTGTTGCTAAAATAACTTTTTTTCTTTTGTTCATATTTTTTTCTCCTCTTGAGGTTTTAATTATAAGATTCATAAATTAATTAAAAAGTTTTTGATTGCTTATAACAATAAAATTATAAAATAAAAAATAATTTATTTTATATAAAGCAAAAGACAAGTTAAAATAAATATTTATTCAAATCATCTAAATGAATTTCTTTTTAATTCATATCATTTTAAAATCTTATGGTAACTTTGTTTTCTTTTGCAGTTCCATCAATAATTGTTAAAATAGATGGCGTTCTAATAGCATCTTGTTTTCAATAACGTTTTCCGATTGAACCAGTTTGATCATAAAATGTTGAAATATTTTGGGATAAAAGTTTTTCATAAACTTTTTTTGCAACTTGAGAATCAACTTTTTTAACAAACAAAAGAAATATAACTTTTTACAAAGCATTTTTTTATCTAACTTTAAAATGACTCTTTTTTGATTGTTTTTTAATTTTTCAATAGCAAAAAAATCAAATATAAAAAACATCCAATTTTTTAATTCAATTATTCACTTAAATGTTTCACTTTTAACATTAAAGTTACTACTTCATTAGCATCATTTGTATATTCAACTACAAATGGTTTTGGTGGATCACCTTTTACAAGTGAAATTGTATTATTAATGTCACTTATTGCAAGCTCATCTATTAACTGATCTTTTCATGTTGAAGGATCTTTTGCTTTTAGATAATTTTTAATCGCATCAAAAATTTTCTCTGACGTGTCTAAAGTAGCAGTTGATGAAGGAATGTTAATTTTTCTTGTTTCATAATTTCTTTCAATAACAACAAAGTATTTTTCAATTTCTGATCCTGTTGATAAATGACGTACAAATAAATCAATTTCTTTTAGTGATCCATCTATAGTGTAAGCAGCTTTAAAAATGCTGTATTCATTTGCACCTTTTGTTAATGTAGAAAGTTCATTATTAGTTGATTTTACAATACTATTTTTTGTAATAGTTCATACTTTTGAATCTCTATTAACAAGAATATTTCTAATTGCATCTAGAATGTCATTTTCGGTTCTTATTATAACTTCAGAAGAAATATCAAACTCTATATTTTCAAATGATTTAAAATATTCTTCAATTGTTTCACCATTTGAAAGTTTTTTTACATTAATTCTTACTTCTTTTTCGTTATCATCTTCACCATATTTAATAATAACGTTTGTTGCAACATCAAAATTATTAATATTTTGATTTGCTTTTAAAGTAATTTCGTTTAGTAAAGTTGTTGTTCAAAAACTCGAATCAGCAAAAACTAAAGCTTTTTTAACTGCTTCTAAAACACCATTTTCATCTAAATTTTGATAAGTTAAACTTGGTTTTTCATAAGGGATGTCCACAACTTTGTTGCTTTGAACTGAAAAATGAGAATCAATTTTCTCAAAAGGTGTTTCGCTTCTTCGAACTACAAAGGCATAAAGATCATTTTTTGAAATTAAAGCTAAAGTTTTCCCCGTAGAAACTTTAAAGATTTCAATATCTACTACAATTCTTGTAACTGGAATTATTTCGTTTTGACCTGGTCTTAGTCTTATATCAAGTCCTATTGGTGGAGATATAAAAAGATATGTTGCTTTAATTGCTTTAATAATGGAAACTTTATTTTCTTCTAATGTTCCACTAGTAGAATCAATTTTTATTAATATATCATTGCTGAATGGATTTCTATATTTATTTGTCAATTCACTTTTATAATTATCTGCTATTAATTCATCACTAGTTTTTGTTCTTTTGACTTTTCAATCACTAGTTTCTTCTGAAGCACTTCCTTTAGAGAGAGTTATTATAAATCCTGTTCCAAGACCAGTGTCAATAATATCTCCATCAGTAGCATCAGCTTTTACACCAATTGTTACTCCCTCTAAATTACTTGGTTCAACTACTTTTTCAAGCTCTGCAACAATTTTTTCTGGAACTCCAACGTCTCTAACTTTTGCTTGGGCATTTTCAATTGTTACAAGTTTTGGATCTTTACCATCAAGAATTGTTTTAACATTATTAACTGAATCAGTATTTTGTTCAGACATGAGTTTTGTTCTTAGAACTTTTCAATTACTAATTTCTTCTGAAACACTTCCTTTAGAAAGTTTTACTATAAACCCAATTCCGTTTCCGGTATGAATAATATCTGCATTGGTACTATCAACTTTTACTTCAACTGTTACTCCGTCTAAATTGCTTGTTCCAATTGTTTTTTCAAGCTCTGCAACGATTTTTTCTGGAACTCCAACGTCTCCAACTTTTGCTTGGGCATTTTCAATTGTTACAAGTTTTGGATCTTTACCATCAAGAATTGTTTTAACATTATTAACTGAATCAGTATTTTGTTCAAACATGGGTTTTGTTCTTAGAACTTTTCAATTACTAATTTCTTCTGAAACACTTCCTTTAGAAAGTTTTATTATAAATCCAATTCCGTTTCCGGTGTGAACAATATCTGCATTAGTACTATCAGCTTTTACTTCAACTGTTACTCCGTCTAAATTTCTTGTTCCGATTGTTTCTTGAAGTTTTGCAACAATTTTAGTAGAAACTTGAACATCTTCAACTTTTGCTCGTGTGTTTTCAATTGTTACAAGTTTTGAACTTTTACCATCAAGAATTGTTTTAACATTATTAATTGAATCAGCATCTAATCTATCTAGTGATAATTCTTCATTTGGTTTTGTTCTTTTAACTTTTCAATCACTAATTTCTTCTGAAACACTTCCTTTAGAAAGTTTTATTATAAATCCAATTCCGTTTCCGGTATGAATAATATCTGCATTAGTACTATCAGCTTTTACTTCAACTGTTACTCCGTCTAAATTGCTTGTTCCGATTGTTTCTTTAAGTTTTGCAACAATTTTATTAGAAACTCCAACATCTCCAATTTTTGCTTGGACGTTTTCGATTGTTACAAGTTTTGGATCTTTACCATCAAGAATTGTTTTAACATTATTAATTGAATCAGTATTTTGTTCAGACATGGGTTTTGTTCTTAGAACTTTTCAATTACTAATTTCTACCGAAGCACTTCCTTTAGAAAGTTTTGTTATAAATCCAATTCCGTTTCCGGTATGAATAATATCTGCATTAGTACTATCAGCTTTTACTTCAACTGTTACTCCGTCTAAATTGCTTGTTCCAATTACTTTTTCAAGCTTTGCAACAATTTTAGCAGCAACTCCACTTGCTCCAACTTTTGAAATAGCATTTATAATTGTCACAAGTTTTGAACTTTTATCATCAAGAATTTTTTTAACATTGTTAATTGAATCAGTATCTAGTTCAACTTTAGTTTTAGATTTTTTGACTTTAAATCCTGTTACTTCTTTAGTAATTGTTAACTTTTTAACAACTAAGGTAACGTTAGTTCCTTGAAGTGAAAGATTTTTAGAATCATCTTTAACTTCTAAAGTTACACCATTAGGAATTGAAGGAAATTTATCTAAGTTTTTGATTGCTCTAAGAATAGAATTTTTATTTTTAGTAATACTTCCAGTAGTTTCCTTAATTGTTATTTCTTTTGGTGTTAATTTTTTTAGTTTTTCAACATAATCATCAACTGTTTTTTGGTCTGTTTCTTGATTATTTTCATTGTCTTTTGTAAATAAAAAGATAGGAACAAGAACAGCAGTAAGCAATGTTCCTATACCTATTGTTGCTAAAATAACTTTTTTTCCTTTGTTCATAGTATTTTCTCCTTTTGAAATTTTAATTATAAGATTTATAAATTAATTAAAAAGTTTTTGATTTTTTATAACATTAAAATTATAAAATAAAAAATAATTTATTTTATATAAAGCAAAAAACAAGTTAATATAAATATTTATTTAAATCATCTAAATGGATTTCTTTTTGACTCATATCGTCTCTAAATCTTATGGTAACTTTATTTTCTTTTTCGGTTTCATCAATAACTGTTAAAGCAAATGGTGTTCCGATAGCATCCTGTTTTCTGTAACGTTTTCCGATCGAACCGGTTTCATCATAAAATGTTGAAATATTTTGGGATAAAAGTTTTTCATAAACTTTTTTTGCAACATTTGAATGAACCTTTTTAACAAGCGGAAGCACTGCAACTTTGTACGGAGCAATTTTTTTGTCTAATTTTAAAATAACTCTTTTTTCGTTGTTTTTTAATGTTTCCATTTCAAAAGCATCAACTAAAAGTGCAAGCATTAAACGGTCAACTCCAATTGAAGGCTCAATTACATAAGGAGTATAAACTTCATTTTTAAAAGGGTCTTTATAATTGAGCAATACTTCTGAATGTTTTGAATGTGTTTTAAGATCATAATCACCTCTGTTGGATATACCAATTAATTCTCCTCAACCAAAAGGAAATTTATATTCAATATCAACTGTTTTTTTTGCATAATGAGAAAGATCTTCTTTTTTATGTTCTCTTAGTCTAATGTTTTTTTCTTTAAGACCAATTAAAAAAATAAAATCTTTAATTTTTTTAATAAAACTATTAAACTCTTTTTGGTCTTGACCAGGTTTTACAAAATATTCAATTTCCATTTGTTCAAATTCTCTAGTTCTAAATATAAAATTTTTGGGAGTAATTTCGTTTCTGAATGATTTTCCAATTTGAGCTATACCAAAAGGAATTTTTAATTTGAAAGTTTTTTGAACGTTTAAAAAATTAATGAAGATACCTTGGGCGATTTCCGGTCTTAAATAAACTTTAGATTTTGAATCTAACAACGGACCTTGAGCAGTTTCAAACATTAAATTAAATTGTTTAATACTACTTCAATTAGTTTTTTTTCCATCAAATTCTTTAACGTTATTTTTAATTCATTTTTCCGTTTGTTCAACTGTTAAAGCATTGACATCAACTGAAGAATCAACCTCTTCGATTAATTTATCTACTCTGTAACGTTTTTTGTTAATTTTATTTTCAATTAAAAGATCAATAAAGTTTAAAGTGTGACCAGAAGCTTCTCATACTTTGTTGTTTAAAATTATTTTTGAATCTAAACTAACAATGTTACTTTTTTTAGTAATAAATTCTTTTCACCAAATGTCTTTAACGTTTTTAATCATTAGTGAACCGAGCGGACCATAATCCCATGTGTTAGATAATCCACCATATATTGATGAACCTTGGTAGACATACCCGGTTTCTTTTAAATGAATTACTAATTTATTCATTTTGTCTTTCATTTTTTCTCCTTTAAAACCTAATTAAGAAAATAAACATTAAAAAAATTAGAATAAGATTAATATTTTAAGATTATAAAATATGTAACAAACATCTAATTTTTTAATTTAATTATTAACTTAAATGTTTTACCTTTAACATTAAAGTTACTACTTCACTAGCATTATCTGTATATTGAACTATAAATGGTTTTGGTAGATCACCTTTTGTAAGCGAAGCTGTATTATTACTACTACTTATTGCTAATTCATTCAATAACTGATCTTTTCATGTTCAAGGATCTTTTGCTTTTAGTTGGTTTTTAATTGCATCAAAAATCTTCTCTGCAGTATTTAAAGTAGCAGTTGATGAAGGAATATTAATCTTTCTTGCTTCATCGTTTCTAACAATTAAAAAGTAATTATAAATTGCTAAACCATTTGATAAATGACGTACAAATAATTTTATTTCTTTTTCTTCATCTTCATTAAATTGATAACGAACTTTAAAAAAACTATATCCGGGTGAACCTTTAGTTAATCTAAAAGTTTGATTATTACGAGATGTTAAAATAATATCTTTTGTAACAGTTCAGACTTTTGAATCTCTACTAACAAGAATATCTTTAATTGCATTTAAAATATCACGTGGATTTGCTATGTTAATTCACGAAGGAATATTAAAATATTTATTATCATCATCTGTAAAATATTTTTGAATTGTTTCACCTTTTGAATATTTTTTTACATTAATAGTTATTTCTTGTTCGTTAGGAGTTTTACCATATTTAATAACAATGTCTTTTGCAGCATCCAAGTTATTAATATTTTGATTTTCTTTTAAAGTAATTTCGTTTAATAAAGTCGTTGTTCAAAAATCTGGATTAGCAAAAAATAAAGCTTTTTTAATTGCTGTTAAAACACCATTATCATCTAGATTTTTATAACTTGAATCTATAGTGGGTGATTCATATGGTGCACCCATAATTTTATTATCTTCACTTGAAAAATAAGAATTAATTTTTTCAAAAAGTGTTTGATTTTTTTGAACTTTGAAAGAATAAACTTCACCTTTTAAAATTGATGTTAAAGCATTTTGAGTAGAAATTTTAAAGATTTCAATATCTACTCCAACTCCGATAGTTGTAATTATTTCATCTTGGTTTGCTTTTAATCTTATGTCAAATCCTGCTGGTGGAAGCACAAAAGGATATGATTCTTTAATTGCTTTAATGATAGAAGCTTTATTTTGCTCTAATGTTGTTCCGCTTGCAGAATCAATTTTTATTAATATTTTAGTAATTGATGGATTATTAAAACTATCTTTATAACTATCTATTAGAACGTTTTTATAATTATCTGATATTGTTTCATCACTAGTTTTTGTTCTTTTAACTTTTCAATTAGTAACATCTACTGAAGGAGCATCTCCTTTTGAAAGAGTTATTATAAAGCCAATTCCGTTTCCGGTGTCAATAATATCTTCATCTATTGCATCAGCTTTTGCTTCAATTGTTACTCCGTCTAAAACACTTGGTCCAAGTATTTTTTTAATTTCTGCAACAATTTTTTCAGGAACTCCACTATCTCCAACTTTTGCTTGAACGTTTTCAATTGTTACAAGTTTTGGACTATGAACAACACTAAGAATTCTTTGAACACCATTAATTGAATCAGCATCTAGTTCAAATTGAGGTTTTGTTCTTATAACTTTTCAATCAATAATATTTACTGGTTGACCACTTCCTTTTGAAAGCGTTATTATAAATTCTGTTCCACCTCCATAATCAATAATATTTCTATCATCACTATCAGCTTTTATTTCAATTGTTACGTCATTTAAATTAGCTGGTTTAATTATTTTTTTAAGTTTTGCAAGAATTTTATTAGCAACTCCTTCGTCTCCAACTTTTGCTTCAACATTTATAATTGTTACAAGTTTTGGATCTTCTTTATCAAGAATCGCCTTAACATTATTGATAAATTCAGTATCTAGTTCAGATTGAGGTTTTGTTCTTATAACTTTTCAATTTCTAACTTCTTCTGAAGCACTTCCTTTTGAAAGTGTCATTATAAATCCTGTTCCTTCACCAGTATCAATAATGTCTCCATTAGTAGCATCAGCTTTTACACCAATTGTTACACCCGCTAAATTACTTGGTCCAATTGCTTTTTCAAGCTCTGCAACAATTTTAGCAGGAACTCCAACATCTTCAACTTTTGCTTGAACGTTTTCAATTGTTACAAGTTTTGAACCTTTTTCTTCAACAATTTTTTTAACACTGTTAACTGAATCAGTATTTTGTTCAGACGTTGGTTTTGTTCTTATAACTTTTCAATCTCTAATTTCTTCTGAAGCACTTCCTTTTGAAAGTGTTATTATAAATCCTGTTCCGCTTCCAGTGTCAATAATATCTCCATTGGTAGTATCAGCTTTTACCTCAATTGTTACTCCTTCTAAATTACTTGGTCCAATTGCTTTTTCAACTTCTGACACAATTTTAGTAGGAACTCCTACTACTCCAACTTTTGCAACAGCATTTTCAATTCTTACAAGTTTTGAACTTTTATCATCAAGAATTTTTTTAACACTGTTAACTGAATCAGTATTTTGTTCAGACGTTGGTTTTGTTCTTAAAACTTTTCAATCTCTAATTTCTTCTGAAGCACTTCCTTTTGAAAGTGTTATTATAAATCCTGTTCCGCCTCCAGTGTCAATAATATCTCCATTAGTAGTATCAGCTTTTACCTCAATTGTTACTCCTTCTAAATTACTTGGTCCAATTGCTTTTTCAACTTCTGACACAATTTTAGCAGGAACTCCTGCTGCTCCAACTTTTGCAACAGCATTTTCAATTCTTACAAGTTTTGAACTTTTATCATCAAGAATTTTTTTAACACTGTTAACTGAATCAGTATTTTGTTCAGACGTTGGTTTTGTTCTTAAAACTTTTCAATCTCTAATTTCTTCTGAAGCAATTCCTTTTGAAAGTGTTATTATAAATCCTGTTCCAAGACCAGTATCAATAATGTCTTCGTTTGCACTATCAGCTTTTACCTCAATTGTTACTCCTTCTAAATTACTTGGTCCAATTGCTTTTTCAACTTTTGACACAATTTTAGCAGGAACTCCAACGTCTCCAACTTTTGCTTCAGCACTTTCAATTGTTAGAAGTTTTGAACTTTTATCATCAAGAATTTTTTTAACACTGTTAACTGAATCAGTATCTTGTTCAGATTGAGTTTTTGTTCTTGTAACTTTTCAATCACTAATTTCTTCTGAAGCAATTCCTTTTGAAAGTGTTATTATAAAGCCAATTCCAGGCTCAACATTAGGAATATTTGCATCTGTACTATCAGGTTTTACACTAATTTTTACTCCTTCTAAATTACTTGCAACAATCGCTTTTTCAAGCTCTGCAACAATTTTAGCATTAGCTAAAGCATCTCCAACTTTTGCTTCAGCACTTTCAATTGTTAGAAGTTTTGAACTTTTATCATCAAGAATTTTTTTGACACTGTTAACTGAATCAGTATTTAATTGATCTAATGATAATTCCTCTGCTGGTTTTCTTCTTTTAACTTTTCAATCACTAATTTCTTCTGAAGCACTTCCTTTTGAAAGTGTTATCATAAAGCCTGTTCCGTCTCCAGTGTCAATAATATCTCCATTAGTAGTATCAGCTTTTACCTCAATTGTTATTCCTTCTAAATTGCTTGGTCCAATTGCTTTTTCAACTTCTGACACAATTTTAGTGGCAACTCCAGCATCTCCAACTTTTGCTTGAGCACTTTCAATTGTTACAAGTTTTAAACTTTTATCATCAAGAATTTTTTTAACACTACTAACTGAATCAGTATCTTGTTCAGATTGAGTTTTTGTTCTTTTAACTTTTCAATTAGCTATTTCTACTGATTGAGCAGTTCCTTTAGAAAGAGTTATTATAAATCCTGTTCCAAGACCAGTATCAATAATGTCTCCGTTTGCACTATCAGCTTTTACGCTAATTGTTACTCCATCTAAATTACTTGTTCCAATTGTTTTTTCAACTTCTGACACAATTTTAGCAGGAACGCCAGCATCTTCAACTTTTGAAATAGCATTTACAATTGTTACAAGTTTTGAACTTTTATCATCAAGAATTTTTTTAACATTGTTAATTGAATCAGTATCTGATTCAACCTTAGTTTTAGATTTTTTAGCTTTGAATCCGGTTACTTCTTTAGTAATTGTTAACTTTTTAACAACTAAAGTAACGTTAGTTCCTTGAAGTGTAAGATTTTTAGGATCATCTTTAACTTCTAAAGTTACACCACTAGGAATTGAAGGAAAGTTATCTAAGTTTTTGATTGCACTAAGAATAGAACTTTTATTTTTAGTAACACTTCCAGAAGTTTCTTTAATTGTTACTTCCTTTGGTGTTAATTTTTTTAATTTTTCAACGTAATCATCAACTGTTTTTTGGTCTGTTTCTTGGTTATTTTCTTCATTTTCACTAAATAAAAAAATAGGAACAAGAGTAGCAGCAATTAGTACTCCTATACTTATTGTTCCTAAAATAATTTTTTTACCTTTTTTCATGTTTTTTCTCCTTTTGCGGGTTTTTAATTATAAGATTCATAAATTAATTAAAAAGTTTTTGATTGCTTATAATAATAAAATTATAAAATAAAAAATAGTTTATTTTATAGAAAAATAAATGTTTAAATCTAAATTATTAATTTGATAACCTAAAATTTTTTACTTATTCATTAATTTTTTGACGATTAAATATTTAATAAATATTGTTTTTTTGAAAAAAAAAAAATGTAAAAATTAACATTTTTTTTAACTTTATTAATATAGAATTTATAAATTAATTAGAATCAGGAGGATTTTCTAAATGAGTAACTGAAAGTGTTACGTACTCTGCAGTGTACTCTGTTTGAAAACCTACTTGAATTTTAACTTTTATATTTTGAGCAGTTTCTCCTATAAATGAATTGTAAACATGATCATTTGCTACTGTTACATAAGCTTTTTTAGTATCATCAAATAAAGCTGAATCATCTGCTTTTAAAGCTTCTTGAATTGCAGCAGTTAATTGATCATTGTCTAAAATTGCTGTTGTGCTTGGTATAGATAAATCTTTTTTACCAGCTTGAGCAAAATAATCAATAATTGCTTGCGCATCAGCACTTCTTTTAACAATTCAAACTATATTTCCGCCTATTCCGCCAACAATTTTATATTCAAACAATTCTGCTGTTCCTG
Organism: Metamycoplasmataceae bacterium; assembly: GCA_965263245.1. Taxonomy (GTDB): domain Bacteria; phylum Bacillota_I; class Bacilli_A; order Mycoplasmatales; family Metamycoplasmataceae; genus DT-68. The sequence continues at coordinate 607,139 of CBDHHR010001146.1, forward strand.
GAGCAAGAGAACTAGCTCCGTTATTTCTAATTTGAATTAAATTCTTTTGTTGAGAAGTTAGATTGTCTCCAATAGCATTTTTTAAAGCATCAAGAATTTCTACACGATTTGATGTTGGTGTTGTATCAGAAATGAAAAATCTATAATTAGTATCAAAATAACCATTAACAGCATCAAAACCTGCAGTGTTATGCATAATTGAAAGTGTTATAAATTCTGGTGTTTCAGAACCTTTTTGGATTTTAACATTTACATTTTCAGCAGTTCCTTGTGTTAGTCTGCTATAAGTATAATCACTTGGTAGTGTTACATAAAGTTTTTTAGTATCATCAAATAAACTAGAATCATCTGCTTTTAAAGCTTCTTGAATTGCAGTTGTTAATGTAGCTTTATCTGAAATTGTTGTTGCACTTGGAATTATTAATTTCTTTTTATTTCTTTGAGCAAAATAATTAATAATTGCTTGCGCATCAGCACTTCTTTTAATAATTGAAAATGTAATTTCACCTCTTCCGCCATCAACTATATAAGTAATAGATGTTTTTGCTCCATCGACAAGCGATTGAACTGGATTAGGTTTTTGTATGTTGTCAATTAAATTTATTTGTGAATTAGTTAATTCACCAGCAATTACATCACTAAAAGCATTTCGAATTTCTCCAGTACTTGATGTTCGAGTTGAATGAGGAATAAAAAATTCTCGATTAGTGCTAAAATAATTAATAACTGTCTCAAAATCACTAGTGTTATGCATAATTGAAAGTGTTATAAATTCTGGTGTTTCAGAACCTTTTTGAATTTGAACTTTTACATCTTTAGCAGTTCCTTTTGTTAGTGTGCTATAAGCATAATCACTTGCTACTGTTACATAAAGTTTTTTAGTATTATCAAATAAAACAGGATCATCTAGGAATAAAGTTTCTTGAATCGCATTTGTTAATGAATTATTGTCTAAAATTTCTCTTGCGCTTGGTATAGATAAATCTTTTTTACCAGATTGATCAAAATAATTAATAATTGCTTGCGCATCGGCACTTCTTTTAGTAACTAATAATGTAACATCATTTCCACCTGTTATTCCAAAAGAAATAGAATTTTCAACTCCTTCAACAAGAGATACAGATCCGCTTAAGGTAATTAAAGTTTTTTGATCATTATCAAGATTAGTTCCAAGTGCATTAATAACTGCCGTTAAAATTTCTGAATTTGAAGTTGTTGAAGTTGAATGAGGAATAAAAATTTTATTATTTCCTGGTATTGAAAAATAATCTTCAACTATTTCAACATCATTTTTAAAATGTGTAACTGAAAGTATTATAAATTCTGGTGCTTCAGAACCTTTTTGAATTTTAACCTTTACGTTTTTAGCAACTCCTTTTGTAAATGGACCATAAACATGATCTTCTGCTACTGTTACATAAGCTTTTTTAGTATCATCAAATAAAGTTGAATCATCTGCTTTTAAAGCTTCTTGAATTGCACTTGTTAATGTATTATTATCTGAAATTTCTGTTGCGTTTGGTATAGATAAATCTTTTTTACCACTTTGTGCAAAATAATCAATAATTGCTTGTGCATCGCTAGTTCTTTTAGTAACTAATAATGTAAAGGTTTCACTTCCAAAATCATACTCAATAGAAGTTTCTTCTCCAGCAGTAAGTGAAGTTGGTTGACCGCTTTTGAAAGTAAATAATTTTTTTGTTTCATTTGTAGCTTTATCACCAATAACATTTTTAACAGCCATTAAAATTTCTTCAGCATTTGTTGTTGAAACTGAATGGGGAATAAAAATTTTATCATTAACTTGAGCTAAATAATCTTGAATTTCAGTAATGCTTTCAGCATTTGTAAGACTTCTTTTAACAAAAAGTTGAAAAGAAGATCCTGCTCCGTCAAATTCAGCTACTGCAGAACCTTTTTTAAGTTGAAGAACAATCGGAATTCCCTCTTTTGTAATTGCTGTTGAATCATCTTTAATGTCAAGTTCAATTTTAGCTAATGTTAAAGCTGCATCACTTAATAAATTGTTTTCACCAAAACTAGTGTTAGTATGTTCTTTTAATTTAGTAAGAATTGCGCTTTTATTATCTGTAACACTACCACTACTACTTTCGATTTTTAAATATTTAAAATTTGGATTAAAAGTATCAAATATTCCAAGTGCTGCAAGAAGAGTTACTTTATAAAAATCTACTCTCTCTTGGTCTGTTGCACTTCTGATAGCGCTAAAACCTTGAACTTCTTTATTTACTGAACCTTTTTTAACAATTAAAGTAATTGGAATTTCTTGAAGTGTAAGACTTGTAGCATCATCCTTAACATCTAAAGTTACATCATTAGGTAACTTCGGAAAGTCTTTTAAAGCTTTTAAAGAAGTTACAATTTCAGATTTTTTACCTGTAATTGTACCGGTAATTGAAGGAATTTGCACTTCTTTTGTGGCAAATGCTTCTAATTTTTTAGCATAATCATCTACCATCTCTTGATCTGTAAAACTTCTAACTTTAAAACCTTTTATTTCAATATTAGTTTCACCATCTTTTTTTACTATTAACGTAACATCAACTTCTTTGTTGCTAACGATTTTTGTAGCATCATCTTTAACTTCTAAAGTAATGCCTTTAGGAAGGGTTGGGAAATTTGTTAAAAGTTTTATTGCTGCTAAAATTTCTGCTTTTTTATCCGTAACACTTTCTGTATTTAAAGCAATAATTTTTACTACTTTTTCTGACAATGCTTTTAATTTATTGCTGTAAACAACATTGTCTTTTTCAACTGTTTTTTCATCTTTTTTTTGGTTTATTAGAACAATCGGAATTACCGTTGCCGCAACTAATGCTGCTGTACCTAATGTTCCTAAAATAATCACCTTTTTTCTTTTCATAATTTTTTATGCTCCTTTAGTTAATTTTTAATCATTATAAAGATTTATTAATAATTAAAATCTTTTTCTTTCTTTATAATATAGAAATTATAAAATAAAAATTTGTTTTTAAAGCATAAAAAAATAAATAAAATTATTTTTTAATAGTTTCAAAAATATTAAAAAACACTAAGAATTTAAATGGGTTACTAAAAGTGTTATAAATTCTGGTGTTTCAAAAGGTTTTTGAATCTTAACCTTGACATCTTTAGCAATTCCTTTTACAAAAGGACTATAAACATAATCTCTTGCTATTTCAACATAGGTTTTTCTAAAATCATCAAACATAACATTATTAGCTTTATTTAAAGCATTCTGAACTAAAATGTTTAAATCACCTTTGTTTGCTATTGTAACTGAACCCGGGATGGATAATTCTTTATTACCATTTTGTGCAAAATAATCAATGATAGACTGGGTATCGCTTGTTCTTTTAGTAACTAACAGTGTAACTTCATTTCCGCCCGTTAGTCCAAAAATAATAGAAGTTTCTCTTCCTTCTTCAAGAGAATCAACATTTTCTAAAGTAATTAAAGCTTTTTGTTCACCATCAAGATTATTCCCGATTGCATTTTTAACAGCTGTTAGAATTTCTAAAGCTGATGATGTTGCTGTTAAATGAGAAATAAAAATTTTCTTGTTTTTTACTACTGAAAAATAATCATTAATGATTTTAAAATTATCTTTTTGTAAATGGGTAACTGAAAGTGTTATAAATTCTGCTTCTTCAGAGCCTTTTTGAATTTTAACCTTTATGTTTTGAGCAACTCCTTTTGTAAATGGATTATAAACATAATCTTCTGCCAGTGTTACGTAAGTTTTTTTAGGACCATCAAATAAAGCAGGATCATCTAGTTTTAAAGTTTCTTGAATCGCGTTTGTTAACGAAGCTTTATCCAAAATTGTTGTTGTGTAGGGAATAAATAAATCTTTTTTATTAGCTTGATTAAAGTAATCAATAATTGCTTGCGCATCGCTAGTTCTTTTAATAATTGAAAGTGTAAAGCTTTCACTTTCAATACCATAATCAATCGAAACCGCTTGTCCTTCGCTAAGTAAAGTTGTTTGACCAGCTTTGATAGTAAATAAATTTTTGGTTTCTTTGCTAACGTTATCATTCATAGCTTTTTTAACAGCTGTTAAAATTTCTTCACCAGTTGAAGTTAAAGCTGAATTAGAAACAAAAAGTTTATTGTTAACTAAAGATAAATAAGTTTTAATTTCCGAAACGCTTTCGCTCTTTGTAAGGGTTCTTTTAACAAAAAACTGGAACGAATCATTTGCGCCGTCAATTTCTGATATTGCTAAATCTTTTTTGAATTGAACAACAAGCGGAATTCCTTCTTTTGTAATTTTGCTTTGATCGTTTTTAACATCAATTGTAGCACCAAAATAAGAAAAAACATCATTTGGTAATTTTTCTTTTAATTTATTAAGAATGTTTTCTTTATTTTCGGTGATGCTACCACTATCATTGGAAATTTTTAAAAATTTAAAATTTTTATTAAATTTTTGTTGTTTTAAAAATTTTTGAAGATAACGTTTTTTTAGAAAATCTACTATTTTTTGATTTTCTACACTTATAACTTTAAAGCCTTTTACTTCAATGCTTGTTTCACCTTTTTGTTTTACTATTAACGTAATATCAGTTCATTTATTGTTTAAAATTTTTGTAGAATCTTCTTTAACTTCTAAAGTTATATTAGGAGGGAGTTTTGGAAAATTTTTTAAAGATTTTAGTTCTTTTAAAATTTCTGCTTTTTTGTTTGTAATTGTATCTGAGTCAACAATTTTTAATAATTTTTCTGGTAAAGCTTTTAACTTATTAGCGTAAATAACAACGGGTTTTTCAATTATTTTATTATCCTTTTTATTTATTACAAAAACAGGAATTACAATCGCAGAAACTAAAATGGTTGCACCTAATGTTCCTAAAATAATGAATTTTGTTTTTTTGTTATTTTTAAAAATTTTCATTTTATATCTTGTTTTAATTGTATTATATATTATTTTTTATTATGTTTAAAAACACAAAAGTTTAATGTAAAAACTTAAATTAATAAAAATTAATGATTTTAAATTTTTTTGTTTATTTTTCTAAATGTTTTACTTTTAAAATGATGGTTAGTTTATAAGTATTAAATCTATATTCAACTATAAATTTTTTTGGAAAATCACCTTTTACAAGCGAAGTTGTTTGGTTAGAAGCACTTATTTTAAGATTATCTTGTAATTCTTTAGTTCAAATTGAACTTTCTTTAATACTTAAATTAACTTTAATTGCTTCTAAAATTTTATTGGCCGTGTTTAAAGGTAAAGTTACAGCAGAAATATCAATCATTTTGTTTTTTTGATCTTGAAAATAATTTTGAATTTGTTGATAATTTGTAAAATGTTTTACTTCTAAATTTAATTTTTTTCTTTTTGAGTCTTGAGGTCCGGCATAACTAATTTTAAAAGTACGATAAGTGTCATCAGAGGTTGCTTCAAGAGTGTTAAGTTTATTATTATCACTTACATAAAGATAATCTTTTAAATTTTGTCATAATTCAGTGTTTTTATATAAAAGTACATTTTTAACTTTTTCTAAAATCGAACTAGCTGAAATTGAATTTTCCACGTTAAAAGGAATAATAATAAATTTATTATTTTTATAATTAAAATAATCAGTAATTGTTTTTTTTATTGAATATTTTTGTACTTGAACTTTTACATTACTTTTGGCACCCTTTGGACCATATTTAATTGTAATGGTTCTTTGAGTATCAAAATTAGTAATTGCATTACTTCCTCTTAAACTAATTTTATTTAATAAAGTTTTTGTTCAAAAAACCGGATCACTAAAAACTAAAGCTTTTCTAACTGCTTCTAAAACTCCTTCTTGAGTTAATTGAGTATAATTTTTGCTAGTTGATTCAAAAGGAATACCAATGTTTTTGTTATCATCATTTGAAAAATGATTTTTAATTTTTTCATAATCAGAATTTTGAGATTCAACCATTGTGTAACTTCTTGAAACTTTTAAAAGATTTTCCATTAAAGCTAAAGTGTTTTGATTATCAATTTTAAAGATTTCAACATCTACCATAACACCTTCAAGTGTAATTGTTTCGTTTTGGTTTGCTTTTAATCTTATGTCAAATCCTATTGGTGGAAATACAAAATCATATGAATTTTTTATTGTGTTAATAATAATAGTTTTATTTTCTTCTATTGTTCCACTTTCAGAATCAATTTTTATAGTTGTTTTTGTTGGAACTGGACTATTATTTGTGACATAAAAAGATTTTTCAAGTTCATTTTTATAATCATCTGCCATTTCTTGATCTGTTTGACTTCTTTTGGCAAAAAATCCTGAAATTTCCAAATCATTTTCATTTTGCTTTTTAACAATTAAAGTAATTGGAATTCCTGCGAGTGTAAGGTTTGTAGCATCATCTTTAATTTCTAAACTAATACCACTTGGAACTGTTGGAAAATTTGTTAAGGTTTGAATTGCATTAAGAATAGCATTTTTATTAGTTGTAACATCACCCGAAGTGGCACTAATTGCTATTTCTTTAGTTGATAAAGCTTTTAATTTATTAGCGTATTCTTCATGATTTGATAAACTTCTTTTTGCTTTAAATCCTGATATCTCTTTAGTTATAATTCCTTTTTTAATAACCAAAATAATGGGAACTCCTTGTGGTGTAAGGTCATTATTATTGTTTTTAATTTCTAAACTAATACCACTTGGCATTGTTGGAAAATCAGTTAAAGTTTTTATTGCGTTAAGAATAAGGTTTTTGCTGGTTGTAACATCACCTGAAGTAGCACTAATTATTACTTCTTTAGTTGGTAAAATGTTTAATTGATTAAAATAAGTATCAACTATTTCTTGGTCTGATTGACTTCTTTTAACTTTAAATCCTGTTATTTCTAAATCGGTTTTTCCTTGTTTTTTAACAATTAAAGTAACTTGAGCTCATTGTTCATTAAGAATTGTAGCATCATCTTTAATTTCTAAATTAATACCACTAGGAACTGTTGGAAAATCCGCTAAAGCTTTTATTGCATTAAGAATATCATTTTTATTAGCGGTAACATCACCCGAAGTGACATTAATTATTATTTCTTTAGAACTAAGTTTTTTTAATTTATCAACGTATTTTTCTTGATCTGTTTGACTTCTTTTAGCTTTAAATCCTGTTATTTCTATGTTATTTTCACCTTCTTTTTTAACAATTAAAACGATGGGAATTCCTAAAAGTGTAAGGTTTGTAGCACATCATCTTTAATTTCTAAATTAATAGTGCTAGAAACTATTGGAAAATCACTTAATTCTTTTATTGATTTAAGAATAGCATTTTTATTAGTTGTAATATCACCTGAAGTAGCACTAATTGTTACTTCTTTAGTTGATAGTTTTTTTAACCTATTGGCAAAAGAGACTATGTCATTTTCTTTTATTAAATTTTTATTTTTATTAGTAAAAAGAATTATAGGAGTGATAGTTGCAGCACTCAAACCAATTAAACTTAATAATAAAATGAATATTTTTTTCTTTTTTGTAATTTTCATGATTAGTTCCTTTTCATTAAAATTATAAAAAATATTGTAATTTTTAATTTAAATTTTAAATTTTTTTACTATTTTTTGGTTAACGTTTATAAATTAAAAAAATGCATAAATATAATTAATCACATTAAATTTAATTTAAAAAATAAAAAACCACAGTTTATAAAATTAATATGTTTGTTGATGTTGTTTTTAAAAATCTTTAATTTTTTAATTTGATTATTTTTATAAATGTTTTATTTTTAACAGAATAGTTTCTATTGAAGAACCATTTGTATATTCGATTATAAATGGTTTTGGAAAATCACCTTTTACAAGCGAAGTCATCTTGTTAGAAGAACTTATTCTAATGTTATTTTGTAATTCTTGAGTTCAAATTGAACTATCTTTAATGCTTAAATAAACTTTAATTTTTTCCAAAATTTTATCAGCTGTGTTTAAATCTGAAGATAAAGTTATGCTGTCAATATCAATCATTCTGTTTTGTTCATCATCAAAATAATTATCAATTTGTTCAGCAATTGAAAAATGTTTTAATGTTAAATCGATATGTTCTCGATTAAGATCTTCACTACCAGGAGGTCCGTAACTGATCGTGAATACTTTTGCAGGATCACCATTTTCAAGTTGAGTAAGAATATTATCACTACTTACAAAAAGATAATTTTTTAAAGTTTGTCATAACTCAGTGTTTCTATATAAAAGTACATTTTTGATTTTTTCTAAAATGGTTCTAGGTTGATATGAATTTGCCACCTTAAAAGGAATACCAATAAATTCATTATTTTCATATTCAAAATATTTAGTAATGGTCTCTTCTATTGAATACTTTGAAACTTGAAGATTTATTTCGCTTCTATCATCGTTTGGACCATATTCAATAGTAATGGTTTGCGTACTATCAAAATTAGTAATTGCTTTATTTTGGTCGCTATTTTTTAAATCAATTTTATCTAATAAAGTTTTTGTTCAAAAAATTGAATCGTTAAAAATTAAAGCTTTTTTAACTGCTTCTAAAACTTCTTCTTGAGTTAATGAAGTATAAGTTTTTCTAGGTGATTCAAAAGGAATACCGATATTTTTATTGTCATTGTATGAAAAATGATTTTTGATTGATTCATAATTAGAATTTTCAAATTCAGACATTGTTTGACTTTTTTCAACAAGTAAAAATTTTTCAATTAAAACTAAAGTATTTTGAGTGTCAATTTTAAAGATTTCAATATCTACTCTAGTTCCTGCAAGTGTAATTGTTTCATTCTGGCTTGCTTTTAGTCTTATGTCAAATCCTGCTGGTGGAAATATAAATCAATATGAATTTTTTATTGTGTTAATAATAATGGTTTCGTTTTCTTCTAACGTTCCACTTTCAGAATCAATTTTTATACTTCTTGGAAATCGATGCGGACCAGAATATACCGAAAAGGCTCTTCAAAGTCTATTTTTATAATCATCTGCTATTTCTTGGTCTGATTGACTTCTTTTAGCTCTAAATCCTCTTACTTCTTCAGTTAGTGAACCTTTTTTAACAACTAATATAATATCAACTCCATCAGATGTAAGTAGAGTTGCTGCATCTTTAACTTCTCAAGATACACCACTTGGAACAACTGGAAAATTAGCTAAAGCCTCTACTTGAGTTTTTATAGAATTTTTGTTGTCAGTAACACTACCAGAAGTTTCGTTAATTGTTACTTCTTTGGTTGGTAAAGCTTTTAATTTATTAGCATATTCTTCATGAGCTAATAAACTTCTTTTTGCTTTAAATCCAAATATTTCTTTAGTTATAATTCCTTTTTTAATAACTAAAGTAATAGGAATTCCTGCAAGTGTAAGGTTTGTAGCATCATCTTTAACTTCCAAATTAATACCACTAGGAGTTGTTGGAAAATTTGTTAAAGTTTTTATTGCGTTAAGAATAACGTTTTTATTATCTGTAACATTTCCTGAAGAAGCACTAATAGTTACTTCTTTTGTCGGTAAAATGTTTAATTGATTAAAATAAGCATCGACTATTTCTTGATCTGATTGACTTCTTTTAACTTTAAATCCTGTTACTTCTAAATCAGTTTTTCCTTGTTTTTTAACAATTAAAGTAACTTGGGCTCATTGTTCATTAAGAATTGTAGCATCATTTTTAACTTCTAAATTAATACCACTAGGAACTTTTGGAAAATTATTTAAAGCTTTTATTGCATTAAGAATAACATTTTTATTAGCACTAATATCACCTGAAGTAACATTAATTGTTACTTCTTTAGTATTAAAATTTTTTAATTTATCAACGTATTTTTCTTGATCTGTTTGACTTCTTTTTGCAATAAATCCTGAAATTTCTAAATTAGTTTCGCCCTCTTGCTTAACAATTAAAGTAATTGAAACTCCTGCAATTGTAAGGTTTGTAGCATCATCCTTAACTTCTAAATTAATACCAGTAGGAACTTTTGGAAAATCACTTAATTTTTTTATCGCATTAAGAATAGCATTTTTATTATCCGTAACATTTCCTGAGGTAGCACTAATTGTTACTTCTTTTGTTGATAGTTTTTTTAACTTATTACCATAAGAAACTATGTCTTTTTCCTTCATATTACTTTCGTTTTTTTTAGAAAAAAGAACTACTGGCACAACGACTGCAGTAATTAAGGTAACTGTACCTATTAATAAAATAAATGTTTTTTTGTTTGCGATGTTTTTCATAATTAATTCCTTTTAAAAAAATTATAAAAGATATTATAACTTTTAATTTAAATTTTAAAATAATTTTTGTTACTATTTTTTGATTAACATTTGTAAATTAAAAAAATGCATAAATATAACTAATCACATTAAATTTAATTTAAAAAGCAAAAACTATAATTAATCAAATTTATAAACATTGGTGGAAGTGTGGAAAATTTTCTACACTTCCAGTTTTTGCTTTGATTATTTTTATAAATGTTTTACTTTTAACATAATAGTTTCTTTTAAAGAACGCTTTGTGTATTCGATTATAAATGGTTTTGGAAAATCACCTTTTACAAGCGAAGTCATTTTGTTAGAAGGACTTATTCTAATGTTATTTTGTAATTCTGGTTTTCAAATTCGAGTATCTTTAATGCTTAAATAAACTTTAATTTTTTCCAAAATTTTATCAGCTGTGTTTAAGTCTGAAGATAAAGTTATGCTAGGAATATTAATCATTCTATTTTGTTCATTATATTCATCGTTAAAATAATCTTGAATTTGTTGAGCAATTGAAAAATGACGTACTCTTAAAGTTATTTTTTTCCTTTCTGATTCTTTAGATTCAGGTCCATAAGTGATTTCAAAATGAGCATGAAAAATAGAACCACGAGTTCCTCTTTCGAGTGTGAGAAGTTTATTCTTACTACTTACAAAAAGATGATCTTTTAAAGTTTGTCATAACTCCGTGTTTTTATATAAAAGTACATTCTTAACTTTTTCTAAAATTTCTGCAGGTTGATATGAATTTGCTACATTAAAAGGGATAGTGATAAATTTATTATTTTCATATTCAAAATATTTAGTAATGGTTGCTTTTATTGAATACTTTGAAACTTGAAGATTTATTTCGCTTCTATCATCGTTTGGACCATATTCAATAGTAATGGTTCGCATAATATTAAAATTAGTAATTGCTTTATTTTGGTCGCTATCTTTTAAATCAATTTTATCTAATAAAGTTTTTGTTCAAAAAACTGAATCGTTAAAAATTAAAGCTTTTTTAACTGCTTCTAAAACTTCTTCTTGAGTTAATGAAGTATAAGTTTTTCTAGGTGATTCAAAAGGAATACCAATATTTTTGTTGTTGTTGTTTGAAAAATGATTTTTGATTGATTCATAATTAGAATTTTCAAATTCAGATTCTGTTTGACTTCTTTTAACAAATAAAAGATTTTCAGTTAAAACTAAAGTATTTTGAGTATCAATTTTAAAGATTTCAATATCTACTGTAGTTCCTGCAAGTGTAATTGTTTCATTCTGGCTTGCTTTTAGTCTTATGTCAAATCCTGCTGGTGGAAATATAAATTCATATGAATTTTTTATTGCATTAATAATAATAGTTTTGTTTTCTTCTAACGTTCCACTTTCAGAATCAATTTTTATACTTCCTCGAAGTTTAATCGGACCAGAATATACTGTAAAGGATCTTCGAAGTCTATTTTCATAATCATCTGCTATTTCTTGGTCTGATTGACTTCTTTTTGCAAAAAAACCTGAAACTTCTAAATCGGTTTCGTTTTGTTTTTTAATAATTAAAATAATTGGAATTCCTACAAGTGTAAGATTTGTAGAATCATTTTTAACTTCTAAATTAATATCACTAGGAGTTGTTGGAAAATCATCTAAAGTTTTTATTGCGTTAAGAATAAGGTTTTTATTAGTTGTAACATCACCCGAAGATGCACTAATTGTTACTTCTTTGGTTGGTAAAGCTTTTAATTTATTAGCATATTCTTCTTGGATTGATAAGCTTCTTTTTGCTTTAAATCCTGATATTTCTTTTGTTATATTTCCTTTTTTAATAACTAAAGTAATAGGAACTCCTACAAGTGTAAGCTTTGTAGAATCATCTTTAACTTCTAAATTAATACCACTAGGAGTTGTTGGAAAATTTGTTAAAGTTTTTATTGCGTTAAGAATAGCGTTTTTATTAGCAGTAACATTTCCTGAAGAAGCAGTAATAGTTACCTCCTTTGTTGGTAAAATGTTTAATTGATTAAAATAAGCATCAACTATTTCTTGGTCTGATTGACTTCTTTTAACTTTAAATCCTGTTACTTCTAAATCAGTTTTTCCTTGTTTTTTAACAATTAAAGTGACTTGAGCTCATTGTTCATTAAGAATTGTAGCATCATCTTTAACTTCTAAATTAATACCACTAGGAACTTTTGGAAAATTATTTAAAGCTTTTATTGCGTTAAGAATAACATTTTTATTAATGGTAATATCACCTGAAGTAACATTAATTGTTACTTCTTTATCACTAAAATTTTTTAATTTATCAACGTATTTTTCTTGGTCTGATTGAGTTCTTTTTGCGATAAATCCTGAAACTTCTAAATTAGTTTCACCCTCTTGTTTAACAATTAAAATAATTGAAACTCCTGCAAGTGTAAGGTTTGTAGCGTCATCCTTAACTTCTAAATTAATATTACTAGGAACTTTTGGAAAATCACTTAATTTTTTTATTACGTTAAGAATAGCGTTTTTATTAGCTGTAACATTTCCTGAGGTAGCACTAATTGTTACTTCTTTTGTTGATAGTTTTTTTAATTTATTGGCATAAGAAACTATGTCTTTTTCCTTTGTTATACTTTCGTTTTTTTTAGAAAAAAGAACTACTGGTACAACAGTTGCAGTAATTAAGGTAACTGTACCTATTAATAAAATAAATGTTTTTTTGTTTACGATGTTTTTCATAATTAATTCCTTTTTAAAAAAATTATAACTTTTAATTTTATTTTTTTTTTTTTGTTAATATTTTTTGATTAATATTTATAAATTAAAAAAATGCATAAATATAATTAATCACATTTAATTTAAAAAGCAAAAACTATAATTAATCTATTTATAAACATTGGTTTAAAGATAGTGTAGAAAATTTTCCAAACTTTCAATTTTTACTTTGATTATTTTTATAAATGTTTTAGTTTTAACATAATGGTTTGTTTTGAAGAACGCTTTGTGTATTCAATTATAAATGGTTTTGGAAGATCACCTTTTACAAGCGAAGTCATTTTGTTAGAAGGACTTATTCTAATGTTATTTTGTAATTCTGGTTTTCAAATTCGAGTATCTTTAATGCTTAAATAAACTTTAATTTTTTCCAAAATTTTATCAGCTGTGTTTAAATCTGAAGATAAAGTTATGCTAGGAATATTAATCATTCTATTTTGCTCATTATATTCGTCATCAAAATAATCTTCAATTTGTTGAGCAATTGAATAATGTCATAACTCTAAAGTAATATTTTTTTCACCATCATTAGTTCTACATTTAATTTTAAATTCTTTAACTTCATCACCATGTTCAAGCGTATTAAGTTTGTTCTTATTCCTATTTACAAAAAGAAAATTTTTTAAAGTTTGTCATAATTGTATGTTTTTATATAAAAGTACATCTTTAACTTTTTCTAAAATTGAATTAGCTGAAGATGAATTTGCGACATTAAAAGGGATAATAATTTCTGTATTATTTCCATATTCAAAATATTTAGTAATTGTTTCTATTTTTGAATATTTTGAAATTTGAAGATTTACTTCACTTTTATCATCATTTGGACCATATTCAATAGTAATGGTTTGCGTACTATCAAAATTAGTAATTGCACGATTTTCACTATTATCTTTTAAAGAAATTTTATCTAATAAAGTTTTTGTTCAAAAAACTGAATCGTTAAAAATTAAAGCTTTTTTGACCGCTTCTAAAAGTGCTTCTTTAGTTAATTGAGTATAAGTTTTGCTAATTGATTCGAAAGGAATACCAATATTTTTGTTATTGTTGATTGAAAAATGATTTTTGATTGATTCATAATTAGAACTTTCAAATTCAGATTGTGTTTGACTTCTTTTAACTTCTAAAAAATCATCAATTGAAGCAAAAGTGTTTTGAGTATCAATTTTAAAAATTTCAATATCTACCGGAATTGGTGCAAGTGTAATTTCTTGGTTTTGATCTGGCTTTAACCTTATGTCAAATCCTGTTGGTGGAAATATAAAGTCATATGAATTTTTAATTTTATTAATGATAACATCTTTATTTTCTTCTATTGTTCCACTTTCAGAATCAATTTTTATATATGGTAATTTAAATCTAGCACCTGGTGCCGAAACATTAAAAGAAACCTTAAAGCTAACTTTATAATCATCTGCTATTTCTTGGTCTGATTGACTTCTTTTAGCTCTAAATCCTCTTACTTCTTTAGTTAGTGAACCTTTTTTAACAACTAATATAATATCAATTCCATCAGGTGTAAGTAGAGTTGCTGCATCTTTAACTTCTCAAGATACACCACTTGGAACAACTGGAAAATTAGCTAAAGCCTCTACTTGAGTTTTTATAGAATTTTTGTTGTCAGTAACACTACCAGAAGTTTCGTTAATTGTTACTTCTTTTGTTGGTAAAACTTTTAATTTATTAGCATATTCTTCATGAGCTAATAAACTTCTTTTTGCTTTAAATCCAGATATTTCTTTAGTTATAATTCCTTTTTTAATAATTAAAGTAACAGGAACTCCTGCAAGTGTAAGGTTTGTAGCATCATCTTTAACTTCTAAATTAATACCACTAGGAGTTGTTGGAAAATTATTTAAAGTTTTTATTGCGCCAAGAATAGCGTTTTTATTAGCGGTAACATTCCCTGAAGAACCAGTAATAGTTACTTCTTTTGTTGGTAAAATGTTTAATTGATTAAAATAAGCATCAACTATTTCTTGGTCTGATTGACTTCTTTTTACCTTAAATCCTGTTACTTCTAAATCAGTTTTTCCTTGTTTTTTAACAATTAAAGTGATTTGAGCTCATTGTTCATTAAGAATTGTAGTATCATCCTTAACTTCTAAATTAATACCACTAGGAACTTTTGGAAAATTATTTAAAGCTTTTATTGCGTTAAGAATAGCGTTTTTATTAGCACTAACATCACCTGAAGTAACATTAATTGTTACTTCTTTAACACTAAAATTTTTTAATTTTTCAACGTATTTTTCTTGGTCTGATTGACTTCTTTTTGCAATAAATCCTAAAACTTCTAAATTAGTTTCACCTTCTTGCTTAAGAATTAAAGTAATTGAAATTCCTGCAAGTGTAAGGTTTGTAGCATCATCCTTAACTTCTAAATTAATACCACTAGGAACTTTTGGAAAATCACTTAATTTTTTTATCGCCTTAAGAATGGCATTTTTATTATCCGTAACACTTCCTGAGCTAGCACTAATTGTTACTTCTTTTGTTGATAGTTTTTTTAACTTATTACCATAAGAAACTATGTCTTTTTCCTTTGTTATACTTTCGTTTTTTTTGGAAAAAAGAACTGCTGGTACAACGACTGCAGTAATTAAGGTAAATGTACCTATTAATAAAATAAATGTTTTTTTGTTTGCGAAGTTTTTCATAATTAATTCCTTTTTGAAAAAATTATAAAAGATATTATAACTTTTAATTCAAATTTTAAAATAATTTTTGTTTTTAATATCTAAAAAGTAAAAATAATGCATAAAATTATTAATTTAAAAAACCATAATTTATAAAATTAATTTGTTTACAAACTTTGTTTCCTTAAAATCGCTTTCAAAGTTTATTTTTTAATTTTGTAAATGTTTTACTTTTAAAATAATACTTTCTTTTGAAGGACCGTTTGTATATTCAATTATAAATGGTTTGGGAAAATCACCTTTTACAAGCGAAGTTGTTTTGTTAGAAGGACTTATTTTAATGCTATCATGTAATTCTTTGGTTCAAATTGAATCATTTTTAATATTTAAATTAACTTTAATTGCGTCTAAAATTTTATTAGCTGTGTTTAATAATGAATTTGAAGCAAAAATATTAATCATTTTATTTTGTTGATTACTAAAATAATTTTTAATTTGTTGAGCAATTGAAAAATGACGTACTTTTAAAGTTATTTTTTTTCTTTCTGATTCTTTAGCTTCAGGTCCATAAGTAATTGCAAAATATTTGTAAGCAAAAGAGCCATCAGTACCTTTTTCGAGTGTAAGAAGTTTGTTGGTGCTACTTACAAAAAGATAATTTTTTAAATTTTGTCATAACTCATTATTTCTACGTAAAAGTACGTTTTTAACTTTTTCTAAAATTGAATTAGCATCAGATGAACTTGCCACATTAAAGGGAATAGTAATAAATTTATTATTTTTGTTTCTAAAATATTTAGGAATTGTTTTTCTTATTGAATATTTTCATATTTTAAGATCTACTTCACTTTTACTATCATTTGGACCATATTCAATAGTAATGGTTTTTTTACTATTAAAATTAGTAATTGCACGATTTTCGCTATTATCTTTTAAAGAAATTTTATCTAATAAAGTTTTTGTTCAAAAAATCAAACCGTTAAATACCAAAGCTTTTTTAACTGCTTTTAAAACTTCTTCTTGAGTTAATTGAGCATAAGTTTTGCTAGCTGATTCAAAGGGAATACCGATATTTTTGTTATTTTCGTTTGAAAAATGGTTTTTAATTTTTTCATAATTAGAATTTTCAAACTCAGAAACCGTTTGACTTCTTTTAACTTGGAAAAAATTTTCGATTGAAGCTAAAGCATTTTGATTATTAATTTTAAAAATTTCAATATCTACCCTAGTTTCTGAAAGTGTAATTTCTTGATTTTGATTTGATTTTAATTTTATATCAAACCCTGCTGGTGGAAATACAAAATAATATGAATTTTTTATTGCGTTAATAATAACATCTTTATTTTCTTGTAGTGTTCCACTTGTAGAATTAATTTTTATAAGTGGTTTTGTTTCTACTTTAGAAATAACTAAAGATTTAAAAGAATTCATAAGTTTATCTTTATAATCATTTGCTATTTGTTTTGTTGATAATTCTTGCAAGTCATTATTATTAACAACTATATTTTTTTTAGTTGTTTGATTTTTGTTTTTTTTAGAAATAATAATTATTGGAATAGCAGTTGCAGCACCTAAACCAAGTGCACTTAATGATAAAATAAATATTTTTTTCATTTTTGAAATTTTCATAATTGATTCCTTTTTTAATAAAATTATAAAAAATAATATAAATTTTAATTTAAATTGTAAAATATTTTTTTGATTAAAATTTTGATTAGCTTTAATATTTTTCTAATTTGTTTTTTAACAAATAACAAAAAATTTATTTAAAACAATTAATTAAGAACTAGAAGAATCTTGTAAATAAGTAATTGAAAGTGTTATGTATTCTGATGTTTCTAAATCTTTTTGAATTATAACTTTTACATTTTGAGTAATTCCGTTGTCAAATGGTAAATATTCATAATCATTATGCAATGTAATATAACTTAATTTTTCTTTATCAAATAAAGTGGGATTTAACGTTTTTAAAGTTTCATGAATTGCCTCAATTAAAGTCATTGGACTTCTAATTTCATCAGAAATTGAGTTTGCTGATATTGATAATTGTTTTTTTGAAGGTTCAAAATAATCTATTATTGATTGAACTTCACTTGATCTTTGGGTAACTAAAATTAAAATTGTTTTTGCATTAGAAATTGAAAAACTAACATAAGTTCTTTCTCCTTTTAAGAGAGAAATAGATTCGTTATTTGCAGTAATTAAAGCTTTTTGTGCTTGAGTAAGTTTATCGCCAATAATATCTTTAACAGCTATTAAAATATCTGAAGTTGATGAAATTGCATTTGAACTAGGAATAAAATATTCTGGATTTTTTTGGAAAAATTTTAAAGTAGTTTCAAAATCAGAACTATTATGAAAAATTGAAAGTGTAACATCATCTCCACCGGTTATTTGAAAATCAACATTGGTTAATTGTCCTTTTGTAAGAGAAGTAGGTTGGCTATTTTTTATACTAATTAAATTTTTTTGAGCTTGATTAAGATTGTCAGCAATAGCATTTTTAACGGCTAATAAAATATCTGAAGCAGATGAAATTGAAGTTGAACTAGGAATAAAAATCTTTTGATTTTGAGAATATTCAAAATAATTTTTAACACTTTCAAGATTTTCAAAATTATTTTCTAAATGAGTAATTGAAAGTGTCACAAATTCTGGTTCTTCAGAATATTCTTGAATTTTAACTTTTACGTTTTTAGCAATTCCTTTTATAAATGAACTATAATCATAATCATTTGCTACTGTTATATAAGTTTTTTTAGTATCATCAAATAAACTTGAATCATCCAATTTTAAAGCTTCTTGAATTGCTGTTGTTAATGAAGCTTTATCTGAAATTACTGTTGAACCTGGAATCGACAAATCTTTTTTACCAGTTTGTGCAAAATAATCAATAATTGGTTCTGTATAAGGTTGTCTTTGAACAAATGTAATATTAATTGTTTTAGTATAATTTCCACTATAACGAAAATTAACTCCAACAATTTGTTTGTTTATAAAAGGAGCATGTCTACCTTGCACAAGAGAAATTGAATTTAAAACTTGTTCAGTTGGATTTAAAACTTCGATTATTTTATTTTTAAAAAGTGTTAAAAGATCTGAATTAGAATAAGGAGAATCTAATGAAGAAATAAAAACTTTTTGGTTTTCTTTTCTTGAAAAATAATTATCAAGATCACCAAGACTAGATTTTCTTTGAACAAAAAATTTAATTTTATTAGTACCTATTTCTTCTATTGAGTTAGAAATTATTTTTTCTTTTGCAACTATTAAAGTAATTAAATTTAATTTTTCTGAAGAAAGAGGTTTTTCTAAAAAATTGTCATTATCATAATTAGCATCACGATTATAAGCATTAGAATTTTCTATTAAATCTAACTCAATTTTTAATTTTATATAACTTGGAAGTGTTGGAAAATCATCTAAAGCTTTTATCTTGTTTATAATTAAACTTTTTTGTCAATAGAGACTATTGTTGATACTATCAATTTTTATCACCTTATTTGTTAATATTTTTTTGATTTTATTTGCATAATATTCAACTATTTCTTGATCTGTAAAACTTCTAACTTTAAAACCTTCTATTTCCATCTTAGCTTCATTATCTTTTTTAATTATTAACTTAATATTAAATTCATAATTTTGAATTATTCTTGTAGAATCTTCTTTTACTTCTAAATTCATACTAGTAGGTAATTTTGGAAAATTTTTTAAAAGTTTTATTTTTTCTAAAATTTCTGCTTTTTTATTTGTGATAGTGTCTAAATCAAGAATTTTTACTATTTTTTTTGGTAATTTATTTAATTGATCAACATAAGTTTGAACATCTTTATCAATTATTTTGTTGTTTTCATCATTATTTGTGGTTTCTTTAGTGTTAGTTTTAGTTTTTTCATTATCGTTGTTACCATTTAATACAATAATGGGAACTACAATTGCTGAAACTAAAGTGGTTACACCTAATGTTCCTAAAATAATTCATTTTTTATTTTTCATGTTTATATATCCTTTTAAAATTTCTCAATTTTTTATTTCTATGAAATTATAAAACTTTTTTTTTTTTTGTGAAAAGATATCCAAATTCAAGTTTGTATAAAATAAATAATTTACAAAAATTGTTCTAAAATAAAAAAAATATTTCAAAATAATTAACTCTAAAAAGAAAATTTTTTTATTTGAAATTGTAAACTATTTTTTAAACTTCGGTTTCATCATTAGTTCAATTTTTTTAATTTTTAAATTTAAATAAAGATCGTTTTTAAGAATGTTTTTTAACAAATAACAAAAAATTTATTTAAAACATTAATTAAGAACTGGAAGAATCTTGTAAATAAGTAACTGGAAGTGTTATGTATTCTGATGTTTCCAAATCTTTTTGAATTATAACTTTTACATTTTGAGTAATTCCGTTGTCAAACGGTAAATATTCATAATCATTATGCAATGTAATATAACTTAATTTTTCTTCATCAAATAAAGTGGGATTTAACCTTTTTAAAGTTTCATGAATTGCCTCAATTAAAGTCATTGGACTTCTAATTTCATCAGAAATTGAGTTTGCTGATATTGATAATTGTTTTTTTGAAGGTTCAAAATAATCTATTATTGATTGAACTTCACTTGATCTTTGGGTAACTAAAATTAAAATTGTTTTTGCATTAGAAATTGAAAAACTAACATAAGTTCTTTCTCCTTTTAAGAGAGAAATAGATTCGTTATTTGTAGTAATTAAAGCTTTTTGTGCTTGAGTAAGTTTATCACCAATAATATCTTTAACAGCTATTAAAATATCTGAAGTTGATGAAATTGTAGTTGAACTAGGAATAAAATATTCTGGATTTTTTTGGAAAAATTTTAAAGTAGTTTCAAAATCAGAACTATTATGAAAAATTGAAAGTGTAACATCATCTCCACCGGTTATTTGAAAATCAACATTGGTTAATTGTCCTTTTGTAAGAGAAGTAGGTTGGTTATTTTTTAGACTAATTAAGTTTTTTTGAGCTAAAGTAAGATCATCACCAATAATATTTTTAACTACTGTTAAAATGTCTGAAGCTGAAGAAATTAAGGTTGAGCTAGGAATAAAAATTTTTCTATTTTGTGAATCTTCAAAATGACCTTTAACAACTTCAAGATTTTCAAGATTATTTTCTAAATGAGTAATTGAAAGTGTCATAAATTCTGGTTCTTCAGAATCTTTTTGAATTTTGACTTTTACATTATTAGCAACTCCTTTTGTGAATTGACTATAATCATAATCATCTGCCACTGTTACATAAGTTTTTTTAGTATCATCAAATAAACTTGAATCATCTAATTTTAAAACTTCTTGAATTGCAGTTGTTAATGAAGCTTTATCTGAAATTGCTCTTGAACCTGAAATCAACAAATCTTTTTTACCAGTTTGTGCAAAATAATCAATGATTGCTTGAGCTTCACTAGTTCTATGAACAAACAAAATATTGATATTTGTTTTATAATAATGATAATAATTAAAAAACACTGTAATGTTATTTGCTATTCCTTTTGTAATATTAATTGGTTTGCTTGAAAAAGAAATTTTATCTAAAGCTTGTTGGGTCGGATTGAGAATACTACTTATTTTATTTTTAAAAAATGTTAAAATGTCTTGTTTTGATGAAATTGAAGTTGAACTAGGAATAAAAACTTTTTGGTTTTCTTTTTTTGAAAAATAATCATTAATATTACTAAGACTAGATTTTCTTTGAACAAAAAATTTAATTTTAGTACCTATTTCTTCTATTGAGTTAGAAGTTATCTTTTCTTTAGCTACTATTAAAGTAACTAAATTTAATTTTTCAAAAGAAAGAGGTTTTTCTACAAAAATGTCATTATCATAATTAGCATTAGAATTATAAGCATAAGGATTTTTTATTAAATCTGATTCAATTTTTAATTTTATATAACTTGGAAGTGTCGGGAAATCATCTAAAGCTTTTATTTTGCTTATAATTGAATTTTTTTGTCAATAAAGACTATTTTTAGTGCTATCAATTTTTATCACTTTTTTTGTTAATATTTTTTTGATTTTGTTTGCATAATATTCAACTGTTTCTTGATCTGTAAAACTTCTAACTTTAAAACCTTCTATTTCCATTTTAGCTTTATCATCTTTTTTAATTACTAATTTAATATTAAATTCATAATTTTGTGTTATTCTTGTAGAATCTTCTTTTACTTCTAAATTAATACTATTAGGTAATGTTGGAAAATCTTTTAAAAGTTTTATCTTTTCTAAAATTTCTGCTTTTTTATTTGTAATAGTATCTAAATTAAGAATTTTTACTAATTTTTCAGGTAATTTATTTAATTGATTAGCATAATTTTGAACATCTTTATCAATTATTTTGTCATTTTCACCATTATTTGTGGTTTCTTCACCATTGGTTTTGGTTTCTTCACCGTTGGTTTTTGTTTCTTCACCGTTGGTTTTGGTTTCTTCACTATCAGTGTTGGTTTCTTCACTGTTGGTTTTGGTTTCTTCATTGTTGGTTTTTGTTTCTTCGGTGTCGGTTTTTGTTTCTTCGGTGTCGGTTTTTGTTTCTTCGGTGTCGGTTTTGGTTTCTTCGGTGTCGGTTTTGGTTTCTTCACTGTTGGTTTTGGTTTCTTCATCTTTATTGTCGCTATTTAATAAAATAATAGGAATTACAACTGCTGAAACTAAAGTGGTTGTACCTAATGTTCCTAAAATAATTCATTTTTTATTTTTTATTTTTATATACTGTTTTAAACTTTCTCAATTTTTATTTCAAAGAAATTATAAAACTTTTTTTTTTTTTTGTGAAAAGATATCCAAATTCAAGTTTGTATAAAATAAATAATTTAAAAAAATTGTTCTAAGGTGAAAAAAATATTTCAAAATAATTAACTTTAAGAAATTTTTCTATTTAAAACTTTAAACTATTTTTTTAATTTCTACTTCATCATTAGTTCAATTTTTTTTAACTTTAACCCTTAAGTCTAAATAAAGATCATTTTTAAGAATGTTTCTTATTTTTTTTCTTGCTTCTATTCCGATGTTTTTTATTACTCTACCTTCTTTACCGATAATAATGGCTTTTTGTGATTCTCTTTCAACGTAAATAAAAGCTCTAATAACGTGTTTTTGGTGATTTTTTGAAGGCTCTAAAAATTCTTCAATTAAAATACCGATTGAATGAGGAATTTCGTCTCTAACTTTTTTAATTGCAGCTTCTCTAATTATTTCTTTTACAATAAAACTTACAGATTTATCAGTGATTGCATCAGTTTCATAAAAAGGTTTACCAACGGGTAATTTTTCTTTTAAAAAGTCAATCATTTTCTTAATTGAATCACCAACGTTAACTGATGTTGCTAAAACATCTTTAAAACCAATTTTTTTGAGTTCATTAACTTTTTTTAACATCGTTTTTTCTGAAGAAAGTTTATCTATTTTTGTTACTACTGCAACTTTATTAAAATTGATAATTTTTTCAATTATGATTTTATCTCCAAGACCAATTTTTTCATTAACAGGTGTTAAAAAGAGAATAATGTCAACGTTTTTAATTGTAGAAAAAGAAAAAAAGTTTAGTGTTTTTCCAAGGCTTTTTTTTGGTTTATGAATTCCGGGAGTGTCAATAAAAATTATTTGAGAATCATGATCGTTATAAATACCTTTTATTTGGTTTCTAGTAGTTTGTGGTACAGAAGAAATTATGGAAACTTCATAGTTTAAAATTTTGTTTAAAAGCGAAGATTTTCCAACGTTTGGTCTTCCTAAAATTGAAACAAAACCTACTTTCATCCAAAACTCTCTGAAGTTATTCCGTACGGAATTAATTCTTTTAATAAATAAGTTTTAAACTCATCTTTAAAATAAATTAAAATTTTGGTTTCTTTGTCAAAAAATTCAAGCATGACTTGCATGCATCCTCCACAAGGAAACAAAGGGTTTTTTTCTACGTTTGACATTATGTGAATTTCTTTAATTTCGCCCGGTTTTAAACCATTTGTTACAGAATTAAAAATTGCGTTTCTTTCGGCACAAATCGTAGAAGGAAAAGCGGCATTTTCAACGTTAACACCATAGTATTGATCGTTATTTTTTGAAACAACAACAGCAGCTACTTTTACTTTAGAATAAACACTATAAGATTTTTTAATAAGACTTTTTAATTTTTTTTGCATTATAATCTCTCCGTTATTTTTGTTAAATATACTATGATTATACTAAAAAAACCTACTTAAAAAATTAAAGTAATTTTAATAACAACTTCTTTAATTTTTTTACTTTAAAATTTCGTTAAAACAAAATAATCTCAACACAAGCTTTAATTTTAATCCTAATAATTTTGGTTGTAATCAAAAACACAGTGATCATAACTGTTGTTTACTTAAATATTGTTTAAAGTTAAATCATTTAATACATCAATTTTTTAAAAAACTAAGTATCTTTATTTACCTTTATTTTTTCCATTGTTAAATTTGTTATTTGGTTCATTTTTTGTGCTTTTAATTTAGTATCATGATCAAAACCTAACAAATGAAGTAATGAATGGGCAAACAAATAACACCATTCTCTTTTGGAACTATGATTATTTTTAATGGCTTGTGCTTCTATTGTTTCAAACGAAGCAAAAATGTCACCCAGCAAGTTATAACCAATTTGTTTTTTTAAAACTTTATAATCAGCAGGAAAAGATAAAACGTCAGTAGGTTCGTTTTTATTTTTGTATTTATTTGCAATTTGTTTAATTTTATCATTATCAACGATTATTAAACTAAGTTCAACATCACCACTAATTTTTAAAATTTTTAAAGTTATTTTGACAATTTTTTTAAATATTCTTTTATGTTTAAAACGAAAATTAGTTTGATTTTCAAAATTAATACTTATCATGTTTTAATTATATATAAATTAAAAATTTTAATAATTTGTTTAAGTTCTAGTAAAATAAAAAATTAAATATTTTTTTAGAACCAATAATTATTTTTGCGTTCATTTCCACGTTTGGATAAAAGTTTAACTTATCACCCTTAAAGCTAATTTTGAATAAATTTAATGTTTCATCAAAAACAATGTCTTTAACTATTATTGTGTAAAAATTATTGTTAAAATTAATTCTAAGTTTTGAATCAACCTTAATGTAATTAATGTTTTCTTTAACATAAATGCTGGTTTGATCAACGTTTTTAGTATAAAGTTTTACGTTCACAACGTCTTCAACTTCATAATAATAAATAAAAATTAAAAATAACGATGATAAAGCAAAAACAATAAACATTAAAATGAAAATTCATTTGGGAATTTTAATTAAACTTTTCAATGTTAAGCCTTTTCCCGGAAGTTAAATATTTTTTAGAGTGTGATATTTCAATTTTTAAACAACTTTGAAATTTATTAATTTTTGCAATTATGAGCGTTAAATTATTTTTATCAACGTTTTCAAATGCTTCATCGAGTAATATTAAAAAATATTTTTTTGTAAATATTTTTAAAATTGAAACCACTTGTTTTTGACCCGAGGATAAATTGGCAGCGTTATTTTCCATTTTTAAATTTAAATTAATGTTTAAATTTTTTAAAATGTCATTAAGCTTTAAGTTTATCAAGTTTTTTTGAAAGGTTTTAATGGCGTTTTTATCCAAATTGGTAATGTATTCAAAAATTGTAATGTTGGGAAAATATTCGTTTGAACTAATGTAAATAACGTTGTCCCGATAAGTGTTTTTAGCGATTAAATTATGGTCAAAATTATTGATTTTTATCTCCCCTTTAAAGTTGCTTAAAAATTTAATATTTTTCAAAAAAGTAGATTTGCCAGACCCGTTTTTACCCTCGATAATTAAGTTAGTATTTATCTTTAAATCATCAATTTTTAAAATGTTTTTATCATAACCAAAAAATACGTTGTTAAACTCTAATTGATTAATTTTTGCAATTTTTATGCCGTCTAAATTTAATTTTTCTTCTTCTAAAAATAAAACGTAATTAATTAAATTTATGTTTTTTTTATAAATTGGAAACTCGATTAAAAACGAAGAAAAAGATTCAATTGGTCCTAAAAAATACGAATAAACTGATACAAAAAATAATAATGAACCAATTGTTAAATCATTGTTAAATATTAACTTAGAACCAAAGTAAATAATTAATATGGGAATAATGTACGAAAATAAACTTTCGATAAAGTTTTGAAAATTGGTATAACTCCAAATTTTTCACTCCCTTTTTTTGAGTTTAAAATAATCATTTTTAAACTTGTTGTTTAAAAAAGACGAAACGCTTTGGTCTTTGAGTTTATTGACCATTTTTGTTAAATCAACAAAGTTTGAAAAAAGGTTTAAGTTTTCTGATAAAAGATCGTCATAATTTTTTGCTAAAACATAATTGAAAGCAAAACTAAGCATAAAGATAAAACAACCCGAAAATAAAGCTATTGAAAACAGTTTTATCGATATGAACATTAACATTGAAAAGGAAAAAATAAATAAAATAGTTTCGTGAAAAACATTAAAAAAACAAGAAGAAATAAACTTACTTATTGGTTCAATTAATCCGATTCTTCTTAAATTATCAGTTGCAGTAATTTTATTAATATCACTTAAATTGCAGTTGTTTAACTTTTGAAGATACAAAAAATTAATGTCATAACTAATTCTTAATTCTAATTTTCTTAAAACAAAAGATTTTACAAAATTATTAAAAACCCTTAACAAACTTAAAAATATAAAAGAAACGGTGAGGATAAACAATGTTTTTTCAAGTTTTTGCGGAACAATTTTATCAATCACTATTTTTGTAAAAAGACTAAAAATAAACATAAATAATAGTGATATTAATATTGAAAAGGTTATAAAAATTAAAATATTATAATTTTTAAATAAATAATTAAAAGGTTTTGAAGTAACTATTTTTTGTAAATTAAAACTACTCTTTTCGATCGTAAAAACAACGTTTTTAAAAATTTTTTGAAACTCGTTTAAAGTTAGTTTATACTTACCTTCAAGAGAATCTCAAACTAAGATTTTATTATTTTTAACTTTAAAAATAACATAATGGTTCATTCCTTGATTTTCAATTAAACCAATAAAAAATTTTTTCTTTTGTAAAATAATGTTTTCAAAACTAATCTCGTATGCTTCAAGCAAAATACCGTATTTTTTAGCTAATTTAATTAAATTTATGATGTTGATTCCGTTTTCACCATAATCAGCTTTTCTTTTTAATTCGTTAATGTTAATTTCGTTTTGAAAAAAATAATCATGCAGTGATCTTATTACTTCAAGTCCACAGTCTTTAATGTCGTTTTGTTTATTTATTTTCATATAAACATATATAAAAAATTAATAAAATAATCTAAAAGAAAACTAATTATTTTAAAATTATTTATAAATTTAAACTATTTGGTCAGTTACATCTTCGCCGGTCTCAACTAGCTCTACACCAAAGTTTTTAGCAACAATGTTTCCTAAAGTTCCCATTCCCTTGAAAGTGTTTAACACTTTTGGTTTTTTTAAAAAACTTTTGGAAAAGATTGTGGCTGGAACTGCTTCTCTTGTGTGATCCGAACCTTTAAAAGTAGGATCGTTGCCGTGATCAGAAGTAATTAGTAATAAATCATCTTTTTTCATGGCGTTAATAAATTTTGCTAATTTAATATCAAATAAATTTAAATTTTTAGCATAACCTTCTGGGTCTCTACGGTGTCCGTATTTAGCATCAAAATCAACTAAATTAACGAAAATAAATTGGTTTTGGGTTTTTTCCATTGCTAGGTCAATCGTTTTATCCATGCCATCACCATCACCGTTTGTTTTAATTTTCTTAGAAATTCCTTGTCCTACAAAAATATCGTTAATTTTTCCGATTGCAATTACTTCAACGTTTTTGTTTTTAAGACGATCTAAAATCGTTTTTTTTGGTGGTTTAACCGCAAAATCTCTTCTGTTGTGGGTTCTTTGGTATGAACCTTCTTGTCCGATGTAAGGTCTTACTATTATTCTTCCTACGTTTCATTTAGGTTTAGAACTACAAATTTCTCTTGCTTTTTTTCCATAATCTCATAATTTATCAATTCCCATTCATTCTTCATGACCGCAAATTTGTAAAACTGAATCTCCCGAAGTGTAAACAATAACTGAATTATTGTTTTTTTCTTTGTGTGCAAGTTCAGCAATTATTTTAGTTCCAGAAGCTGATTTATTTCCCACAATTTCTCTGTCATCAAAAGCAACTTTTAACTTATCTAAAAGCTCTTTTGGAAAACCAGTATCGGTAAAAACAGGAAAAGGAATTTCTGTTTTAATTCCCATCATTTCCCAGTGTCCGCTCAAAGTATCTTTAGCATTAGAAATGCTTTCTACTCTCGCCATATAAGCTAATTGTGGTTTAGTTTTATGTTCCATTCCCTTAATTTTAGCTATATTATTAATTCCTAATTTTTTTCACGTTGGTATTTTTAACATGTCAGTTTGAGAAACACTATACAAAGTATTTGCTCCTTGGTCACCAAATTCTTTACTTCTTGGTTCATAACCAATCCCTAAAGAATCAGTTATAATCATAAAAACTCTATTATATTTTTTCATACTTACCAATTATAGAAAAAATTAATTAAATAAATTATTTTTTAATTAATTTTCTTGAAAGACTCTTTTTAGGTTCAAATTTTTCATTAAGGTATTCAATAAAGCTTTTAGGTTGGTTTTTAATTATGTTATGTAATGATAAATGGAAGATATCAACTTTTTTTTGAAGTTTTTTAACAACGTATTTTTCAAAAAGTTTTGGGTTAATGATTTTATCTAACTTCCCGATTAAATAATGTGTTTTTTTATTTTTATTGCACAAAATAAAATTATTATCTAAAGTTTGGAGCATAAATTTTTCCGAAAGAATTTCGTCTTTTAAAATTTTGTTAAAAACTGAATTTTCGTTTAAAAAAACTGAAAGAAATGATTTATCAAGTTTATCTGCAAGAATTTTGGCAAAAGAAGATTTTTTAAAATTATTTAAATTTTTATTTTCTGAAAAAACTATTTTTTTTAATAATTTATACTTTGAATCATTAACCATCGAAGGGTTAAGCGGTGCAACAAAAAATATTTCTTTAACTTTTTTATTATCGTGTAAAAACGAAGCAATTGCTCCGCCTAGCGAATGACCTAAAACAATGAGTTTTTTCTTTTTGACGTGTTTTTTAATAAATTCACTAATTATTTGGTTATAAAGACTCATGTCTATCATTTTTTTGCTCGGACAGTATTTTGAACCAGGAAGGTTTAACGCTACAACGTTAAAATTTTTCTTGTAAGGAATAATGTTTTTCATAAAGTCAGTTGAAGAGTTAAAACCATGAATAAAAAAAATTGTTTTTTTACTGTTGTTATTTTCTTCATAATATTTTAATTTAAAACCTAAAATTTTTATTTCTTTTAATAATTCATCCATTTACAACACTCCTTCATAAACTAAAACTGATAAAATCAATCCTAAAATAATTAAAAATAATTGTAAAGTTAAAATTATTATAATAATTTTTTTTTGATTATTATTGAGTTTTATTCGTTGTTTTTTCATTTTATTTACCACTGTTTTTAATGTATTTTGAAACCGTATTTTGGACTTCTTTAATTACCTTATTAGCAAGTTTTCAATCTAATTTTAACTTAATCCCAGCTGCTCTTTGGTGACCACCACCCCCAAATTTTTGGGCTATTTTATTAACATCACAACCGTTTGATCTTAACGAAACATGAATCATTTTTTCTTTTTTATCCTCTCTTAAAAAAATTCATACTTCCACGTTTTCAATGTTTCCGATGATGTTTATTTTTTTAAAGTTTGCTAAACTTAATTTTAATTTTTTAATATCTTCTTCTTTTAATTTAAAATAAGAAACGTTTTTTTCGATTTTTAAATTATTTAAAACAAACTTTTGAAACTCAAGATCTTTTTTAGTTCTTTTTCTGAGGTTTTTATAAAGGTTGTCAATTGTTTCTCTTTTAATGTGTAAAAGAAGAGACTTTGCTACTTCTAAAGGTCTTATGTCGTTTAAAGTATACATAAAGTTAAACGTGTCAGTTAAAATTCCGAATAAAAGCAAAATAGCAATTTCGTCATTAAATTTAACTTTAAGTTTTTTGGCAATCATGTAAGCCTGAATTGATGAAGCTCCTAGATCACTGTCTTTCATAAAAACATCAACGTCAAAATTGACATCGTTTTGGTGGTGGTCAAAACAAATCTTTTGACCAGCTTTAATAAACTCTTCGTGTTTATAAATTCTTTTAAGAATTGATGAATCACCAATAACTGCTGTTCAAGTTTTATCAATTGAATCAATTGCATCACTAAAATCATTTATTATGTAAGAAAAATTTTCTTTGATAGTTTTTTTATCAGCGACTCATTTAATTGTTTTATTTGGAAATTTTTGTTGAATTGCTTTCATTAATCCGTAAGAACAACTTAAAGAATCACCATCGGGTAAAACGTGATGGAAAAAAACAATTTTGTCTGATTTTTTAATTAATTTTAATATTTTTTGTAAATTTTTATTTTTAAACATTTTTTACCTACTCAAAAATAATTATAAAGAATTTTTAATTAATTTAAATACATTAAACATTAATAATTTATAACTTTAAATATTTTAAATTTTTAATTTTTAAAAAACGTTTATTAAATTTTTTTTAAGATGTCATCAATCGAAATTTTTGTTGGTTTAACTGGTGTTTTTTTAGGTACTTCTTTAACCTCTTCAAATAATTTTGAGTCTTTATGAATTCTATTAAAAGAGAGTATACTTCCGTCAACAACGTTTTTTATGGAATTAATAATCGAAAATCCTTCGTTTATTGTTGTGATAAGAACCTCTTTAAACTGAAACGTTTTTAGTTCGTTGTTTTTATTTATAAATTTAATTAAAATGTTTGGTTTAACTATTTTTGCATCAATAACAATGTGTGGTCTTGATTTTATGGCGGGAAAAATAAAATTACCTTCAGTGTCTCTTAAACTAGAATTTATGTTTTTGGCCTTAATTCTTTTTGCTCCACCTCTTTTTGAAATCATTCCGATAACATCTTCTTCATTTGCTAAAACCATTGCTGAAACATAAGTTTTTTTTGGTAGTATGATACCTTTCATACCTTTTGATTTTAAACTTTGAACGTTGATTTTGTTTTGGTTGTATTTAACTGCTTTTCCTTTGTTGGTAATAACTATTAAGTTTTTGTTTTTGGTCGAAGGCTTAACAGCAACTAGCTCATCATTAGGATCAAGTTTAATTGCAATTAAAGATTTTTTAAATCTTGAAACTTCAAAATCTTTTAATTTTACCCTTTTAACTTTTCCGTTTTTTGTTACAAGTACCAAGTTAATTTTTAAAGAAAAATCATTTACCGAAATTGCGTCAATAATTTCTTCATCAACACCAATGTTTACAAAATCATTTATGTGTTTACCGATTTCTTTCCATTTATTATCATCAATTTTATGAACCGGAATGGTCAAAAAATTACCTTTTGAAGTAAATATCAACAACTTATCAGATGTGTTTACCTTGTGAAAATAAACTATTTTATCTTCTTCTTTAAGACTGTATTTATAAATTTTATTAAATTCGTAAGACCTGTTTGAAATTCTTTTTAAATAACCTTTTTTGGAAAGGCCAATTCAAACATCTTCGTGTTTAATAAGTTCATTCATATTAACTTCAATTTTTTCAATTTCACTGGTAATTAAAGTTTTTCTTTTTGACCCGTATTTTTTCTTTAAGTTTCTTAGTAACAAAATTAAATGATTATTAAATTCATTCTCGTTGTTTAAAAGTTTATTAGCTTTTTCAATTTTAATAACTAATTCTTTTTTTTCGTTTAAATAAATATTTTGGTCAGTTTTTGAAAGTCGGTAAAGCTTTAAATCTGCAATGGCGTTTGCCTGAATTTTTGTAAAAGAAAAATCTTCCATTAATTTTTTAATAACTCCTTGTTTAGAACCTTCAGCGTTTCGAATTGCATCAATAATTTTTTTAGTATTTTGTGAAACTTTAATTAAACCTTCGATAATTTCTAATTTATTTTTATTTTTCGAAAGATCGTATTCTATCGAAGAAATTTGAACTTCTTTTTGGTGTTTAATATAAGCATCTATTAACTCTGAAAGCGAAAGAAGTTTTGGCATTCTGTTTACAATACCAATGTTGTTGTAATTAAAATAAATTTGCATATCAGTTTTTGATAAAAGGTAATTTAAAATTGGTTTTACAACTGTTTTAGGATTTAATTCTATTTTGATAGAAATACCATTTCGGTCTGTTTCATCGCTAACGTTTTTTATTCCTGAAACTAAGTTGTTAAATCTTTTTTCATCAATTTCTCTAACAAGTTTTGATTTAATAACACCAAACGGAATTTCGGTTATTTCAATATAAGGACTAGTTTTAGAATCATTAACTTTATACTTTGAACGAATTATAATTTTTCCTTTTCCGCTAGAAAAAGCATCAACGATTCCCTTTTGTCCCTGAATTTCACCACCGGTGGGAAAATCAGGACCTTTTACGTATTTTAAGAGCGTTTCTAACCTTGCGTTTGGTGATTTTATTTTACAAATTATTGCGTCAATAATTTCGTTTAAATTGTGCGGAGGCATTTCGGTTGCATAACCTGAAGCAATACCTTTTGAACCGTTTAGCAGTAAATTAGGAACCAGTGCCGGAAGGACTGTTGGTTCTTTTTCTGAATCATCAAAATTTGGTGCAAAGTTAACGGTGTTTTTTTTAATACCGATTAAAAGTTCTTTGGTAATTTTAGAAAGACGGGTTTCTGTATAACGCATTGCAGCTGCTGGATCATCGTCAATTGAACCTTTATTTCCGTGCATTTCGATTAATGGTTCGTTCATTTTCCACTCTTGACTCATACGAACCATAGCTTCATAAATTGATGAATCACCGTGCGGATGGTATTTACCAATTACTTCACCAACAATACGAGCTGATTTTTTAAATGCTTTTTCGTTAAAAAGTCCCAGTTCGTTCATTGCGTAAATAATTCTTCTTTGAACTGGTTTAAGTCCGTCCCTAACATCTGGAAGTGCTCTTCCTTGAATAATATATTTTGAATAACGTCCAAAACGATCAGACATTATTTCTTCTAATGACTGATTTAAAATGTTTAAATCTTTTTTAACATTCATATATTATTTCTCCTTATTAAAATATATCACTTCGTTAGGTTAATTTTATTAAACAACATATTTTTTTATTTATTTTTTCTTGATTTCTTTTAGTTCTTTTTTAAATTTTTTAAGTTTTTTGAACTCTTCTTTGATTTTACTTTTAGGAGCTTTGGAAATAAAATTTTGATTTTTTAACATGTCCGAAGCTCTTTTAATTTCACTTTTTAAAAACCTTATTTGGTTTTGAATTCTTTTTGTTTCTCTAAGTTTTAATTCTTGTGAAATTTCTATATAAATGACATTATCGTTTAACGGAATTTTAGCACCATGGTTTTTTTTAATTTCAGAATTAGAAATTTTATTAATCATTTTAACAATTTCATCATCTAAATTATTTTGACTATAATAGTGGATTTTTTTTGCATTGGAAATGTGGTTTTTTTCTCTAAACTTTCTGATAATTTTAGTTATTGCAATAACTTTATCAATGTAATCATTACTTTTGATTTTGCTAATTGAAGGTCAAGTGTTTTCCAATATTTCTTCATTGTTTATCAATTGAAAAAGATGGTCACTTAAAAACGGAATAAAAGGGTGAATGATAATTAACAATTTTTTAAGAGTTTTTAAAGCAAAGCTTTTATTAGGGTTTGATTTTGAAAATTCAATGTATCAAGATGAAAAATCTTCCGTAACAAATTTAGTAATTTCTTTGCCGATGATTGTAAATTCGTATAATTTCATTTTGTTTTCAATAATTTTTTTAAGGTTTAATAACTTGTTATTAATCCATTTATCGGCGTTAGTCATTTTTTTTGAATCAGTTGTTAAATTTAAAATATACCTTGAAATATTTCAAATTTTATTATTAAAGTTTCACGCTGATTTTATTTTTTTGTGTGAAAATCTAACATCTTGCCCCGGGGTTGAATTTGTAAGTAAAAAAAATCTTAAAGCATCAGAACCATATTTTTCAATCACGTCCATTGGATCAATTCCGTTACCGAGTGATTTAGACATTTTTCTTCCTTTTTCATCACGAATAAGACCGTGAATTAAAACCTCTTTAAATGGTATTTTTTCCATAACATAAAGTGATTGAAAATACATTCTTGCCACTCAAAAAAAGATAATATCATATCCTGTAACCAATAAAGAAGTTGGAAAATATTTTTTAAACTTAGTTTTTTTAGGTAAACCCAAAAAAGAAAACGGAGCAAGTGCAGAGGAAAATCATGTATCTAAAACGTCTTCTTCTTGTTTTCAATCTTTGCCAGGAGAGTTTTTTTGCACTTTAATTTTATCATCTTTGTACCACGCAGGAATTCTGTGACCTCATCAAAGTTGACGCGAAATACACCAATCTTTTACCTCGTTCATTCATTTTATTAACGTACTTTCAAATCTTTTTGGATAAAAATTAACTTTATTTTTGCTGTTTAAATTATCAATTATTTTTTTAGCAAGTGGTTTCATTTTAACAAATCATTGTGGCTGAACTAAAATTTCAATAGGTCAATTTGACCTTTGGGAAAACCCGACTGAAGAAACAAAGTTTTCAATTTTTAAAATTCTTCCTGATTTTTTTAGTTTTTTAGCAATTAATTCTCTGGCTTCTACTCTGTCTTTACCACTAAATTCACCGCATAAATTATTTAATTTACCATTTTTGTCAATTGTTTCAACCACGGGTAAATTATTAACGGTTAAAATTTCAAAATCTATTTCTGAATGTGCTGAAACTTTCATTGCTCCGGTTCCTTTTTTAACATCAACATATGCGCTTGCAATAATTGGTAATTCTTTATTATTTAAAGGGTGAATGGCCGTTTTTCCTATTAAACGTTTTTTCTTTTTATCATTGGGGTTTACGGCAATTGCAACATCAGAATAAAGCGTTTCTGTTCTTACCGTTGCAATAGTAAGATATCCACCATCTTTTAAATCATATTTAATGTGATACATTTTTTGGTTAACGTTTTTTGTAATAACTTCAATGTTTGAAAGAACAGTTTTAAGCTTTGGATCTCAGTTTATAGCTCTTTTACCTTTATAAATTAACTTATCTTCATACATTTTAATAAATGTATCTTGAACAATATTAATAAGGTTATCATCAAGGGTAAATTTTTCATTATTATAATCAAGAGCAAGACCAAGTTTTCCCCACTGTTTTCTAATGCTTAAAGCGTATTCATCTTTTCAATTTCACGTTTTTTCAAGAAACTTTTCTCTACCTAAATCATTTTTATTAATGTTTTCTTTAGCAAGTCTTTCTTCTACTTTAACTTGCGTGGCAATTCCGGCATGATCCATTCCTGGTACTCACATTACATCTTTATCTTTAAATTTTTGGTATCTAATTATTGTATCTTGAATATAGCTGTCTCAAGCATGTCCAAGATGAAGTTTACCGGTAATATTTGGTGGTGGTAAAATAATTGAAAAAGGTTCTTTATTTTGATCATGATTCAAGAAAAATTTTTTTTGAATTCATTTTTGATTTTTGTTTTTTTCAACTTCTAAATGGTCATATTTTTTATTCATTTTTTTATTCCTCAAATATTAAAATTATTATTTAGAAAAATAATTTAGCACTTTTAAAAATAGTGGTTCGATTAACCAACAAAGTGCATATTTTAATTTAATAAATTTTTACTAACTTTATAATTTTTCTAATAATCATTATTTTATAGTACAAAATGCAATTTAAAAAAAATTAAATAATTTATTTTAAAAAAATAACAAATAAATTATTTAATTTTATTTTTTAACATTAAGCAATTTGTAACGCAAATAAACCGATACCACCACAAGCTAAACCAATAAGAAATGAAGCTATATTGCCGTTAATTTCGTTTACTAATTGTTTAGAAACAATTTTTCTCTGAACAATAAATGTAACTAAAAATTTAGAAAACCAAACCATTGGGTTAAAATTACCTTCTCCTAATTCACTTATTACAAAGAAAATCATTACTGATTTACCTAGTGAAGCAATTATTAATAGCTGAAAAAAATCTATGTCTTTTGTAACAGTTAAACCTATATACATTGCAGCAATTGGTAAATATCAAAAGACATTACCTAATACTTCAATTCCTAGTGTTTTGGTTGTTTTTTGGTTAGAAAAGTGAAAAACTTTTTTTAATTCAAAAGTTATTCCAGAAGTTCAAAGTGTAAAAAGAAAGACCATGGAAGCAAGAACACCACCAATGAGTTGAAAAACAATTATAATGGGAACTTGTTCAAACTGCTCTTCAATTGTTGCCACTAGTAATGTAACTGCAGGGTTAAGTTGTCCGTGAGAACCTAATGTTTTTGAGGTCATAGCACCAATTGCGATTGATGAAAAAATTCCAACTGCCATGAATCCTCTTTGTTTTAAAGCTGTATCTAAATTTAATGTTTTTGATTTAGCCGAAAATGCTATTATTAATATTCCAAGTGCAAGTATAAATGAACCAATAGATTCTCCTAAAACAACTTTAGCAGATCAAAATGTATTAATATTTTCCTCCTTTTAATGTGTTTGTAAAAATAAAATAACCTTGCTAATTATAACAAAAAAATAAAAATTATTAAATTTGTTCTAAAATCGTCTAAAAACAAAGCAATAAGTTCCCGTATTTTATGATAATTATCTAGAAAAACAATATTAAAACCAAGTTTATTTATTTTTAGTATAAATTTTATGTAGTTGTTTATTAAATGTAAAAAATATTACCTTTATTTTTTCTCATCAAATCTTTTTTATATAATTATTTTTATGAAAAGTTAATGCTTTATTTTTTAAAAAAAATTAAATTAATTCTAAAATTGCCATTGGGGTATTATCGCCGCTGCGGTTGGGAACTTTAATAATTCTTGTATAACCACCGTTTCTATTTTTATATTTTGGAGCAATTATTTTAAATAAATACGTTCCAATAGACATATCATCTTTTTTAATTGGTCTTAAAAAAGATTCTACTTTTCTTCTTGAATGAAGAGTTCCTTTTTTAGCCTTTGTAATTAATTTATCCACATGTCTTCTTAATTCTTTTGCTTTTGCTTCGGTTGTTTTTACTTTACCATAAAGAATAACATCAGTTGCAAGACTTCTTAAAACACCCTTTTTTCAAGATGAATTTCTTCTAAATAATTGTGTAGGATTAGCCATTTATTCTTCTCCTTTAATTACTATGTCATATTCAAGTAATTTATCAATTATTTCATCAAGAGATTTTTTTCCAAGGTTTTTAATGTTACTTAACTCATCCATTGTGATGTTAGCAAGTTGATCAATCGTAGAGTAACCGGCTCTTCTTAAACTGTTGTATGATCTAACTGAAAGATCGATTGAAGAAAGTTGAATTTTTTCAACAATAGATTTTTTTGTTTCTTCTTTAATCTCTTCAAAAAGTTCATCTTTTTTAATATTTGAAACATCTGCAAGAATATCAAAATGGGATAAAAGAATGTGTGAAGCTTGGGCAATTGCGTCTTTTGCTTCTACTGAACCGTCTGTTAAAACGTTAACTTTTAATTTTTCTTCTATTTCTGGAGATTGGGTGTTTAGTTCTTTTGACTCGTATGATACTTTTGTTACAGGTGAAAAATCAGAATCAACAGCTATTAATGAACCAGAAGATAAATTGCTTTCAATTAATGAAGAGTATTTTTTAATAAGGTTTTTGTTTTCGCTAAATGTTTTATAACCTCTGTTAGAAGTTAAAAACATTTCAAGTTCTAATTTTCCGCCCTTTGCAATTTCAGCAATTTCAAAATCAGGATTAACAACTTCTATTCCTGGTGGTAAAACAAAATCAGCTACTTTAACAATTTTAAAATCATTTTTTAAACATTTTTCACTTAAAGAAACTTTGATTACTTTTTCGTTAGAAAATATTTCGTTATTATAAATAAATCTTACTTTTTTTAAATTTAAAATAAGTTTTACAGCATCTTCTTTTAAACCTGAAATTGTTTGAAACTCATGTTCAACATCAGCGATTTTAACTGCAAATGGTGCTACACCAATTATTGAAGACAAAAGTGTTCTTCTAACCGCGTTTCCTAACGTATTTGCAAAACCTCTTGCGAGCGGATACAACACAAATGAACTCTCAAAGTTAGAAATTTTTTCTGTTTCTAACTCCATGTAATTTAATTTAGCAAATTTTTTCATATTTCTCTTTTCTATTTTCTAGCTTGTTCTCTTTTAAATATTTTTCTTGGTGGTCTTGTCCCGTTGTAAGGCGTTGGTGTAACGTCTTTTATTTGGGTAACTTTAAATCCTGCAACTTCAATTTGTTTTCTTGCAGAATCTTTACCTGGTCCAATTCCTTTAAGTTCAATTCTAACTTCTTTAATACCATGGTCTTTGGCCGTAAGTGAAGCTGCATCAGCAGCAAGTGAAGCTGCATAAGGGGTAGATTTTTTAGTGCCTTTATACCCGATTGCTCCAGCTGAAGATCACGAAACAACGTTTCCTTTTAAATCTGTAAATGTAACAATTGTGTTATTGTGTGTTGAATGAATATGCACAATTCCTTGAACAATGTTTTTTCTCTTTGTTTTTCTTGCCATATATTTTTACCTAACCTTTTTTAATAGCAGCAACTTTTCTAGGACCTTTTCTTGTTCTAGCGTTTTTTTGGGTAACTTGACCACGAACTGGCATACCCTTTCTGTGTCTAATTCCTCTATATGTTTTAATTTCCATTAAACGTTTAATGTTTAAGGCTTTTTCTCTTCTTAAATCACCTTCAGTTTTGTAGTTTTTAGCTACATCCCTAATTTTTAATAATTGTTCATTACTTAAATCTTTAACTCTAATATTTTCGTCTATTTTTGCTTGTTTTAAAATTTTAGAAGAAAGTGATTTGCCAATACCATGAATGTAAGTTAATGAAATTACTACTCTTTTGTTGTTTGGAATTTCTACTGATAAAACTCTTGCCATTTACTAACCTTGCCTTTGTTTATGTTTAGGATTAACTGAACAAATAATTCTAATAGCTTCACGTCTTTTAATAATTTTACAATCTTTACAAATTGGTTTTACTGAACCTCTAACTTTCATTTAAATCCTTTTTTTCTACCGACTAAAATTAAAACAAAATTTGGATTAATTTTAGTGTGTAGACACTTTATATATTGCTTTAACATTTTATCAAAAAAAATATTTTTTTTGAAAAATTAATGTCTATATGTAATTCTCCCTTTTGTTAAATCATAAGGAGAAATTTCGACATCAACTTTATCGCCCGGAAGTATTCTAATGTTAAACTTTCTCATTTTTCCAGATATTAAACCTTTGATTAAAACTCCGTTTTCAAGTTTAACATCAAATTCACTCATCGAATGAACCTTTTTTACAATTCCGCTCATTTTTATTGCATCTTTAGCCATTTTTATCACCCCCTGTTAATATTTCTGGATACCCGTTTTTTATTAAGACAGTATGTTCATAATGAGCAGTGTTTTTACCATCTTTTGCTTTTATGGTCCAATTGTCTTCCATAATTTTGATTTTTGAAGATTTTTGTAAGATCATTGGTTCAATGCATATAACCATACCGTCTTTTAAAAGTTCTCCGGTTCCTTTAATTCCGTCATTAGGAATTGAAGGTTCTTCGTGAAGTTTTTTACCAATTCCGTGTCCGGTAAATTCTCTTGGTACAAACATTCCCATTGAACTAACATAATCACCAATTGCTTGTGAAATATCTCCTACTTTTGCTCCTGGTTTAATAACGCTAAGAGCTTTATTAAAAGCTTGTTTTGCTACGTTTAAAACTTTTTGCGATTGTTTAGAAATTTTTCCTACTCCCTTTGTAAAAGCAGAATCAGCATGATAACCTTTTCAAACACAACCTAAGTCAACTTTTACAAGGTCACCCTCTTTTAATTTATAATGGTTGGGAATTCCGTGTATCAACGCGTCATTAACACTTATACAAGAAACGTTCGGAAACCCTTTATAACCTTTAAAACTTGGTTTAGCATTATGTTTTAAAATCTCTTTTTCGGCAATTGCATCTATTTCCAATAAACTTATTCCTGGTTTAATTGATTTATAAACTTCTCTTTTAACCTTTATTAAGATGCGAGAAGCTTTTTTCATTTTTTCAATTTCTTGTTTATTTTTAATATTAATCATCACCAATTCCGATCAAAAAATTTTTATAATTTTGTTCAATGTTGTTTTCGCAGTTAACCTTAACTAAAATTTTTTTTAACTTATAGAAATTAATAAGGTTTTTGGTTTTTAATTCATAAATTTTAAATCTCTTTGAAATTATTTCGGGTAGGTCATCTTTTCTTCCTCTTTTTAACAACCTTTTTATTATTAACGCTTCTGGAGCTTGAAATAAAACAACAATGTCAAAATTAATTGAAATTGATTCTAAAAACTTTGCTTGCTTTAAAGTACGAGGATAACCGTCTAAAATAAAACCACTTTTTTTAATTTTGTCATTTTTTAAAGTTTTTTCAACCAGTTTATTGGTAATTTCATCGCTAACATAATCACCTTTATTCATGATGGATTCGATTTTTAAACCAATTTTTGTTTTATTTTTAACTTCTGCTCTAAAAATATCACCAGTTGAAATGTGAGCTCATTTTTTTTTCTTTGCCGCAATTTGAGCAATTGTTCCTTTTCCGACTCCGGGCGGTCCTAAAAATAATATTTTTTTTATCATAATAATCCTTCAGTACCTTTACTTTTGTCCATTGCGATTCTCTTTGCGTTTGAAATTTTAATCGTTTTCTTTCTTGCTTTAAGTTGTGAAACTGTTTCGATTGCAACCGTAACCATAATAATTAAAGAGGTACCACCAAAAGTAATTTCTTTATTTAAACCAATAATTTCTTGAAAATATTGCATTGAAGAAAAACACGATAAATAAAAAGCTGAAAAAACTGAAAGTCTAAGAATAACTTTTGTTAAATAATTTTCCGTTTCTTCTCCGGGTTTAATTCCGGGAATAAAAGTGTTAGATTTTTTAAAATTATCCGCTACTTGAAATGGGTTAAATATAACTATGGACATCGCAATGGTAAATATAACCGTTAAAAATATAAGTATCGATAAACCAAGAGGATTAGTAAGAACTAGGTAAGTTTCAACCCAAATTCTAAATTCATTTTGGTGGTGGAGAAATTGAACAACTGTAAGTGGTAATAAACTTAATGATAAAGCAAAAATTATTGGCATTACACCAGCTGGATTAAGTTTAATTGGTAGATGAGAAACTCTAGTTCCAGCTTTTGTCATACCTGCACCAGTTTGTTGAATCGGAACGTGTCTTTCTGCTTTGTATAAAAACCCTATTAAATAAATAAAAAATAAAAAAACGGATATGTACAAAGCAAAGTTCATAATCCCCACGAATAAAGATTGTCTTCCGTCACCGATTAATATTTGTGAGTAAGCATTTTGAAGTTTTGAAGGTAATAGTACCACTATTCCTGAAAAAATTATTAACGAAGTACCGTTCCCAACACCTTTATTGGTAATTTCTTCGCCCAAAAATAATGTAAACATTGATCCGCTCACCAAAATAATTGGCAGGACAAACATTTTATAAAGGTCATTATCAAATTCATAACTTAACCTTACACCACTGTTAGAATAAAGTTGCTGAATGATTGTTATTGCTTGAACCAAGGCAAAAGCTAAAGTGATAAACCTTGTAATAACGTTTATTTTTCTTTTACCAGCTGGACCCGAACGACTTAATCTATACAGCGGCGGAAACACCTCTGATTGAAGTAATGTCATAATAATTGAAGCAGTAATGTATGGTGAAATACCAAGTGCTACGATTGAAAAATTTCTAAGAGCACCTCCACCCATTAAATCTAATATTCCTATAAACGAAGAAGGATCAGAACCAAATCCTTCTGGTACAAAAATACCAGGAGTAGTTATTGTTGCAGCAACTCTAAACGTAAGTATTAACAATAATGTATAAATAATTTTTTTAAATAAAGGTTTTGAATTAACTTTATTTTTTAATTCAAATAATTTTTTGGATAATGAAAAAAAACTTTTTTTAAAAGAAAACTTTAAAACACTTTTATGTAAACTTAAAAAAAAGTTTTTCATTTTTTTCATCTTTAAACCAATTCTACTTTCCCGCCAACTTTTTCAACTTGTTTAACAGCTGCTTTTGAAGCTTTATTAACAAATATTGTTAAATTTTTAGTTAATTTACCATTTGCGAGTAATTTAACCGGAAAATTTCTTTTTAAAATTTTATTTTTTTTAAGTGATTCAACAGTTACTTTGTCGTTTTTTTTAAATGATTTTTCTAAAATTGATAAATTAATAATTTGGTAGTCAACATGATTAATGTTTTTAAAACCACGTTTTGGAATTCTTCTAAACCAAGGGTTTTGTCCGCCTTCAAACCCCGGTCTTGTTCCGCCACGCTTGTTTTGACCTGATTGACCTTTACCAGCTTGCTTTCCTCTACCTTGGGCAATGCCACGACCTACTCTATATTTTTGTTTTTTAGAACCTTTTTTGGGTTTTAATTCGTTTAATTTCAAAATATTCTCCTTATGTTAAAATTTCTTCAACTTTTTTATCTCTAATTTTTGCAATTTCTTCAACTGTTCTTAATTTTTTTAATGATTCGATCGTTGCTTTAACAACGTTAATTTTATTAGAAGAACCGAGTGATT
Organism: Metamycoplasmataceae bacterium; assembly: GCA_965263245.1. Classification (GTDB taxonomy): domain Bacteria; phylum Bacillota_I; class Bacilli_A; order Mycoplasmatales; family Metamycoplasmataceae; genus DT-68. The sequence goes on from CBDHHR010001146.1 coordinate 649,575, forward strand.
TGGTAACAATGTCTTTATACCCGGCTAATTCAACCACTGAACGAACTGCACCAGAAGCAATTATTCCTCTACCTTTTGATGCTGGTTTTAACATAACTTTAGAAGAAATGTATTTTGAAGTAATTTCGTGAGGAATTGTTCTTCCGTTAATAATGGGAACTTCAATAAGTTTTCCTTTAGCGTTTTTAATAGCTTTTTTAATAGCGTCGGGAACTTCGTTAGCCTTTCCGTGTCCGCAACCAACTTTTCCCTTTTTATCACCAATTATTGCTAAAACTGAAAATGAAAACCTTCTTCCGCCCTTGACAACGTTTGTAACACGTGCAATGTTAACAATTCTTTCTTCAAATTCATCATTTCTTTTAAAATTAGGTTTTCTTTTGTTGTTTCTAAAATTTTTTCTATCTTTAAAATTTTTTCTATTAAAGGCTCTTTCTGCTGGTTTTTTAACAGTGTTAGGCTCTTCTGAAGTGTTTTCAACTTTAGTATCTTTATTTTCGTTTTCTTTGTGATCTATTAATATAAACATTAGAATTTTACCCCTTTTTCTTTTACAACTTCTGCGAGTGCTTTTATTCTACCATGATAAATAAAACCGCCCCTATCAAAAACTACTTTTTTTATTTTTAAAGATTTGATTTTTTCACTAATATCTTCACCAACTTTTTTGGCAGCGGCAATGTTTCCGCCGTACGATAATTTTAATAAAATCGAAGAAGAATGTGCCAGGGTTTTTCTATTAACATCATCAATTAATTGTACCTCAATATTTTTAAGTGATTTATACACGTTTAATCTGGGAATTTCAGCTGTACCACTAATTTTAGATCTAACACGCAAATGTTTTATTTTTCTAGCTTTTTTTCTAGTTAATTTTGCCATAAAATTTACCTATAAACTACTTTTATTTAGCAGCTACCTTTCCTTCTTTTCTTCTAATACGTTCGCCTTTATACATAATTCCTTTTCCCGAATACGGAGAAGGTCTTCTGATGTTTTTGATTAGTGCGGCCATTTGACCAACTGCTTGTTTTGAAAAACCACTTACTATTATTTTTGTTGGTTTAGGAACTTCTAGTTTAACATTTTCAATAATTTTTAATACTACCGGGTGAGAATAACCAGCGTTAATTTCTATTTTGTCACCTTTTAAAATCGCTTTGTAACCAACACCTTTAATTTCAATTTCTTTTTTAAAACCTTCTTCTACCCCTTGAATCATTCCTTGAATTAAAGAGTTTGTTGTTCCGTGTAGTTGTTTGGTGTGTTTTTCTTCGTTTGCTCTTATTGTTGTTAACTTATTATCTTTAACCGTTATTGCTATTAATGGAGAAAAGTCTCTTTTTAAAGTTCCTAACTTTCCACTAACTTCAACTTGTGAATCTTTAACTTTTACTTTGGTGTCCTCTTTGAATGAAAGAACTCTTTTTCCAACTCTTGACATAATTTTCTCCTATCAAATGTAAGCAACGACTTCGCCACCCACTCCTTTTTTTCTAGCGCTTTTATCCGTCATCATTCCGATTGATGTAGATATAATAGCAATGCCAAATCCTGAAAGAACCAAAGGAATTTTGTTTGAAGTTGCATAAACTCTAAGTCCGGGTTTTGAAATTCTTTTAACACCCGTAATTGCTCTTTGGGAACCTTTATACTTTAGTGTTACTAAAATTTTCTTTTTTGATTTTTCTTCTTCAACAATAAAATTAGTAATGTATCCTTGTTGTTTAAGAATTTTTAACAAAGAAATTTTAACTTTTGAATGTGGTATTTGCACAACTCTTGTTTTTCTTTGGTTAGCATTCTTAATTCTAATTAACATATCACCAATTGGGTCTGTAATAAATACCATAATTATCAACTCGCTTTCTTAATACCAGGAATTTTTCCTTTATGTGCTAATTTTCTAAAACAAATACGACACAACTTAAATTTTCTAATAACAGCTCTTGGTCTACCGCATAATTCACATCTTTTGTAAATTCTTGTTGAAAATTTAGAATACTTTTTAGATCTTTCAATCAACGCTTTTTTTGCCATACTATGTTGCCTCCTTATTTAAAGCTCTAAAAGGCATGCCAAGAAGTTTTAAAAGTTCTCTTGCTTCATCATCGTTTTCAGTTGAAGTCACAATGATTACATCTAAGCCCCTAATTTTTTTAATTTTGTCAAAATCAATTTCGGGAAAAATAATTTGTTCTTTAATGCCTAAAGAAAAATTACCTTTTCCGTCAAATGATCTGGGATTTATACCCCTAAAATCTCTAACACGCGGAATAACAATATCTATAAGTTTTTGAACAAAATTTCACATTCTTTCACCTCTGATTGTAACTTTTGAACCCATCGGCATTCCTTTTCTTAATTTTCAAGAAGCAAGTGATTTTTTAGCTACTACCTGAATGGGTTTTTGACCTGAGATAACTTTAATTTGGTTTGCAACTTCTTCTATTGATTTAGAATTACTAACATCACTTCCCGCAGTCATGTTTAAAACAACTTTTTCAATTTTAGGTATTTGCATAGATGATTTATACTTAAATTTTTGCTGCAGTGTTTTTTTAATTTCGTTTTCGTATTTTTCTTTTAATTTATTTATCATTATGCTCTCCTATATTTGTTTTTTTGTTCTTTTATCAATTCTGTATTTTTTACCTTTTTCATCTACTTTAAATCCCACCTTAACTAATTTAAAATCTTTTGATTTTGCTTTTGGTTTTAAAGCAACATTTGATATGTGAATTGGTGCTTCGAATTCAATTATTCCACCGTCTGGATTTTGTTGAGAAGGTTTTTTATGTTTTTTAACAATGTTGATTTTATCAACTAACAGTCGGTCTTTTTTACGGTTTATTGATATAACTCTTCCCGATTGACCTTTATGTTTTCCGGAAATAATTAATACTTCATCATTTTTTTTAATTTTATACATAAATACTCCTTATAAAACCTCTGGTGCGAGCGAAAGAATCTTTTTATACCCTTTTTCACGAAGTTCTCTTGCTATTGGTCCAAACACACGCGTACCTTTTGGTGAAATTAAATCTTCTTTTAACACAACCACTGCATTATCATCAAATTTTATGTGGGATCCGTCAGATCTTTTAATTGGATATTTAGTACGAACAACAATCGCTTTAACAACTTGTCCGGCTTTAAGTTGACCGTTTGGTATCGCTTTTTTTACCGAACAAACTACAATATCCCCGATTGATGAGACCTTTTTTTTAGAACCACCTAAAATTTTAAAAATACCAACTTCTTTTGCACCGGAATTATCGGCCACAACTGCTCTTGACATGTCTTGTAACATTATTCACCTTCCTTAGCTTTTTCAATAATTTTATCAAGTCTAAATTTTTTAGTTTTTGAATAAGGTCTTGTTTCTGCGATCTGAACAACGTCGTTTAGTTTTGCTTTGTTTTTTTCATCATGAGCTGCAAATTTTCTATATTTTTTAAATCTTTTACCATAAAGAGAGTGTTTAACAGAAATTTCAACTTGAACTATAATGGTTTTTTGGTTTTTGGTTGAAATAACTTTTCCAATTAAAGTTTTTCGAGATGTTCTTTCCATTATTTACCTTCCTTTTTTAGTTTTTCAACTTTTTTTTCGTTATTTTTTAATTCTTTGGTTTTTACCTCAGGTTTTTCTTTTTTTAAAACCTTATTTTCTTTTGGGTTAGAAACATTTTTTTCATTAATTACCGTAAAAACTCTTGCGATATCTTTTCTAACTAAATTAATTTTGTGAGGTTGGTCTAATTGTCCAGTTGAATTTTTAAATCTTAACATGAATAATTCAGCTTTTAAATCATCAATAATTTTCGAAAGTTCTTTTAAATTTTTTTGTCTTAAATCTTTAGCAATCATTATTCAGCTCCTTTAGTTATAATTTTTCATTTAACAGGTAGTTTATGTCCACCTAATCTTAAAGCTTCTTTTGCAATTTCTTTTGGAACGCCTAAAACTTCAAAAAGCATCGTTCCTTCTCTAACAACAGCTACTCATTTATCAGGATTTCCTTTACCTTTACCCATACGTACTCCGATCGGTTTAGAAGTTTTTGTTAAATGCGGAAAAATTCTAATAATAACTTGTCCTTCACGACCCATTTTTCTGGTAATTGCAATACGAGCAGCTTCAATTTGTCTAGAAGTTACCCATTGTGAAGTTTGAGCTTGAAGTCCAAATTCACCAAATGAAACTTTATTTCCTTTAACAGCTTTTTTCTTATTGTGATAAACGTTATGGTGTTTTCTGTACTTTGTTCTTTTTGGTTGGAGCATTATTTTTTACCCCCTTCAAGAATTTCGCCTTTAGAAATTCAAACTTTTACACCTAAAGCTCCGTACGTAGTTTTAGCAGTTGCGGTTGCATAATCAACATCTTGTCTTAAAGTGTGAAGTTTCATTTCACCCTCAGTATAACCTTCTGTTCTAGCCATGTCAACCCCGTTAAGTCTACCTGAAACTGAAGTTTTAATTCCTTTTGCACCAGCTTTGAGCGCTGATCTAATGGCTTGTTTTTGAGCAATTCTAAACGAATTCCGGTTCTCAAGTTTTATTGCTATTTCTTCAGCAACAAGCTTGGCGTTTAGTTCTGGTTTTTCAATTGTTATGATTTCGATGTTTAATTTTAATTTTTTGTTTTTGGTGTGTTTTTTAATCTTATTAATTAACATTTTTAAATTTTTTCCGTCTTCTTCCAAAATAACTCCTGGTTTTGCAGAAAAAATTTTAATTGAAAGGTCATTTTTTTGGTTTCTAAAAATTTTAATGTTACCAATTAGATATTTTCTTTCAAACTTTTTAATAAATTTAATAATTTTTTGATCTTCTAAAAGATAAGTAGCAAACTTATTTTTTGGTGCAAACCATATTGTGTTGTGTTTTTTTGTAATTCCGTAACGAAATCCGTTTGGATTAACTTTTTGTCCCATTTTTTCTCCTTTTATCTTTCTGATAATTCAATCGTTAAATTTGAAGTTCTTTTAAATATTGAATATGCACTACCCTTTGCTCTTGGTCGAAATCTTTTTAACGTTGGTCCTTCGTTTACTAAAATTAGTGAAATAAATAATTTTTCTGCATTCATTCCGTGGTTGTTAACTGCGTTTGCAATTGCAGAATTTAATAATTTAAGAAAAATTTTTGAGGATTTTTTAGGCGTATTTTTTAATAATTCGATTGCTCTTGAGACATCTTTTTTTCTAATGAGTGAAGCAACAAGGTTTGCTTTTCTAACTGATACTCTTTGCATTTTTACGTTTGCTTTAGATGTTTGTGCCATTATTTTTTACCTTTATCTTTCCCGTGACCTGAAAATGTTCTTGTTGGAGAAAATTCACCTAATTTATGTCCCACCATATCTTCGGTTATAAAAACATCAATAAATTTTCTACCGTTGTGAATTTTAAATGTAAGTCCAACAAACGAAGGAAATATTGTTGATCTTCTTGACCAGGTTTTAATTGGTCTTTTTTTAGCTTTATTGTTAATAATGTCATTAACTTTTTTTTCTAAATGCTTATCAATAAACGGTTGTTTTTTAAGTGATCTTGCCATTATTTTTCTCCTCTTCTTCTTACGATTAATTTAGTTGAAAACTTTTTATTTTTTCTAGTTTTAACACCAAAAGCTTTTTTTCCTCAAGGTGTCATTGGTGATTTTCTACCAATTGGTTGTTTACCTTCACCACCACCGTGTGGATGATCGTTAGGATTCATCGCCGAACCTCTAACGGTTGGTCTAATGCCTTTATGTCTTAACCTACCGGCTTTACCTCAAGATATTAATGAATATTCTTCGTTACCAATTTCGCCAATAGTTGCTCTACATGTTGATAAAATTCTACGTACTTCTCCGGATTTTAACTTTAAAATAGTGTATTTACCATCTTCATCATGTCCTAATATTTGTCCTGATGAACCCGCTGAACGAGCAATTATTCCGCCTGCACCTGGTTTTATTTCAATGTTATGAACAATTGTTCCTTCAGGAATATTTTTTAAAATTTTTGTATTTCCTTCTTTAATATCAGCCTTTTCTCCTGATAATATTGTTTGACCAACTTGCATGTTTTTTGTAGTTAATATGTATTTTTTTTCGCCATCTGCATAAACCACTAGTGAAATATTTGCGTTTCTATTTGGATCATATTCAATAGTTTTAATTTTGCCTTCAATTCCGTCTTTATTTCTAATAAAATCAATAATTCTATACTTCTTTTTAGAACCTCCGCCTCTGTGACGAACGGTTATTGAACCAGTATTATTTCTACCAGCGTTCTTTTTAAGAGATTTTAATAACGTTTTTTCAGCCGCATGACCTGATAATACATTTTTATAATTTAATGATGTCATATTTCTACGACCGTTTGTTGTTGGCTTAAATTTTTTAATTGCCATGTTTTACTCTCCTTTTTTAAATAAATGCATTTAAAGCATATGTTTTATTTTGCTTCTGCTTTATTTTTTAGCTCTTTGGTGTTTTTTTCTAAACTTTTTTTATCTTTTTGGGCAGCTATTTTTGCAGCGGCTTTTTCTTCAATAGCTTTTTTTTGAATTTCTATTTTCTCTTTTTTAGTAAGTTTATCTTTTTTTGTTTCTTCACTAGACTCTTCCGGGAATATGTTAATTTTGTTTCCTTTTTCTAAAGTTACAAAAGCTTTTTTAAACCTGTTTGTAAAACCTTTAAATTTACCAACGTTTTTAGGTTTTTTGCTAACACTTAAAATGTTGACCTTTTTAACTTTTACATCAAAAATATATTCAACCACTTTTTTAACTTCAGCTTTATTTGTTCTTACATCAACGGCAAAAATATAAACATCATTTTCTTTTTGTTGGTAACTTTTTTCAGAAAGAATCGGGTATTTAATTACTTCGTTAATATTCATTATTTAACCATCCCTTCGATTTTTTTAACATCTTCTACTGAGATAATAAGTACATCGGCATTAACAATTTGTTCAACGTTAAGACCTGAAAGTTTTTGGACTTCAACTTTTTGTAAATTTTGTGAAGATTTAAACAAAATTTTTGATTCTGAAATAATTAAGATTTTTTTGAATGAATCTTTTAATTTTAAAGATTTAATTTTTTCAAGAAGGTCTTTGGTTGAAATTTTATCCATTTTAATTTCATTAATAATGATTGCTTTTGCTTTTGCTTTTAGTGTTAATGAAGATAAAAACGCTAGTTTTCTAACTTTTTTATTAATTTTAAGTTTATAGTTTTTTTCTTTTTTAGGACCAAAAGCTACTCCACCACCTACTCATATGGGTGATCTAATTGAACCAGCTCTTGATTTTCCAGTATGTTTTTGAGCATATGGTTTTTTACCACCACCACGAACTTCGGACCTATTTTTTACATTATGGGTTCCTTGTCTTTGCGAAGCTCTTTCAAACATAATTGTGTCAAAAATTGCTTGAGTATTAATTTTAATATTAAATGCTTTTGGTGATAAAACGTGTTCTGAAGATTGAGTAATTTGTTTTGGTTTTGTGCTTGTTTTTGGTTGTGTGCTAGTTTTTACTTGTTTGTTTGTTTTTGGTTTTGTACTAGTTTTTGGTTTTGTACTAGTTTTTGGTTTTGTAACATTTTCCATTACTCGCCTCCTTTGTTTTCACCATCTTTAGTGTTTTCAATAGTTTTTTTAAGAGTTTTTTCTTCTAATTTTGCATCAGATTCTACTTTGTTATTTTCGGTTGTAATTTCTTTATCTTTTTTAGAAGATTCTATTATTTCCTTCATTTTTTCAACTGACATATCAGTGTTTACTTCTGCATTATAATGTTTTGCTTCTTCTAATAGTTGGTTTTTAATTTGAATAATTTCCATATCAACTAGTTTTTGTGGTTCTTTTGAAGGAATTTGTTTTACAGAAGATTTGATTATTAAAAAACTTTTTTTAGGACCTGGAACTGAACCTCTAACAATTAGTGCGTTATTTTTTAAATCGGTTGCAATCACTTCTAAATTTTGAATGGTTACTTGTTTTGCTCCCATGTGTCCGGGCATTGTCATCCCTTTATTAACTTTGTTAGAAGCAACATCACCAATTGATCCGGTCAGACGTAATGGTTTAGAACCTCCACCTCCACCGTGTGATTTAGGACCAATTTTTTGGTTATATCTTTTAATTGTTCCTTGAAAACCTTTTCCTTTGGAAATTCCGGTTACATCAACAAATTCTCCTGCAGAAAATATTGATGCATTTAAAACTTGACCTAAAGTATAACCTTCCATGTTTCTAATCTCTTTAACAAATTTTTTACCGTTTGTTTTTGCTTTTTTAAAGTGACCAAGCAATGGTTTTTTAGTTGTTTTTTCTCTTTTATCAAAAGTTGCTAGTTGAACTCCGTTATAACCGTCTTTTTCTTTTGAAAAAACCAACGTTACAACGTTATCTTTAACTTCAATTATCGAAACCGGAAGTGATCTTCCGTGTTCGGTAAATAATTGGGTCATTCCAACTTTTTTACCTAATATACCTTTCATTTTTCCTCCATTGGCTCATTTTTAAATAAACATGAGCGTTGATTGTATTTTATTTTGCGTTTACTTCCACTTGAATTCCTGATGGTAACTCTAATCTTTTTAATTTTTCCATTAGTTTTTCACTTGCATTTTCAATCACGATTAAGCGCTTATGTGTTTTCATTTCAAACTGTTCTCTTGATTTTTTGTGTAAATGAACAGATTTAAGAACGGTAAATCTTTCCCTTCTTGTTGGAAGAGGAACCGGACCAATGATTTTTGCATCATCTGCTTTAGAAGCTTCAACTATTTTTTTAGTAGCAGAATCTACTAAAGAAGATTCATAAGCCTTTATTTTAATTTTAATTTTTGACAACATTATCTCCTTTTGTTTTTTTATTCAATTTTAGTGTAAAAAAAACGTTAAGTTAACAACAACTATTTTTGGTGTATCAACAATTTTATACACAAATGAACTTATTGTTAATCAATTATATATATTTAAAAAAATATTTTGCAATTATTTTTAAATTTAAAAAAATAAAATTAAAACCTTAAGAAGAACTTAGTAAAGATTGCGGACTTGAAGTTACATTTGGTTCAACCAAAATAACTCCATAAATACCTAAATTTGAATTTGCTTTATTGGTTGCAGGATTAGTTTTAAAAGTTAGTGTTTTAATGTTTGCATTTTCTAAATTAAAATCATTTAACTCAAGTCTTTCTATCGTTTTAGAATTACTTAAAACGTTATTTATGTTTATGTTCTCAAAAAATGTTTTTGTACTAGAAAAATCATCAATGGTTAAATTTACTCTATTTTCAATTCAACTTTTTAACTCAGCTTTTTTAGATTTTTCAACAATTAATAAAAATGGTTGTTTAAATGAATATTTTGAATCATCGTTTAAATATGCTTCTAATTTAACTAATTCATAACCTTTTTTGTCTAACTCGTTTTTAAAATTTAAAACATTATTAAATTTATAAATGAATTCATCACCAGTTTCTAATGGTTCAGGTTTCCCAAGGGGTAGATCATTATAAACATCTTCAATAATTTTGTTTGAAACTCTTAAATCTAATATGTTTTGAAGATTATACTTTGCTCTATCAGATATTTTAATCTTAAATTCAGGTGAAATAAAACTAAATTTTTGTTTATCAACTTTGTTTTTTTCATCAATCGTGTAAACATATTTAGCCTTAAATTTAATAAAATCATTTTTATTTAAAATAATGTTTTTGTCGTCTATTATTAATTCTTCAACTTTTAAAATACCTTTTTTGGAATTAATTTGTAAATATTTTTTAATTCTTTCTTCATGACTTGAAAACTTGTTATCACTGTAAGAAGCAAATTCTATGTTTACATTTTCATAATAAAAATTTTTAACTTCTTTTTCTAAATAAATTTTATTTTCACCAACTAAAATTTGTTTAATAAGGGTTTTAAAAACATTAAAAGTTTTAGTTGATTCAGGAAATGTAAAATTAAAAATAGATATTAATTCATCAATGTCACTGGAAGATAGATTTCCAAATGATTCTTTATTGATTAAAATTCTTTTTATTGAGCTAGGCACACCCGTTGGAAAATCATTAGATTTTTTACCATTTTTATTAAATACTTCTAAGAAATATTTAACAATCTGTCAAACAAAATTAAAATCATTTTCAGAAATGTTATTGCTAGAATTAGCATCATTAATAGCTTTATTAAAAACATTTGAAATAGAAGTTGCAATTGCTTCTACTTTGTTTGTTCCGACATTATTATCATTTGGATCGATGTAATTATAGCTGCCATCACTTTGTTTTTGAGCAATTTGAAAAATTTCAACTAATCCGTAAATGTATTTATTGACATATTGATTAATTGATGGTTCTATTGTTGAAAGGTATTTAATAAAAGGGTCAATGTTTTTCATTAAATCAATCAGGTTTTTGATGTGTGTAATTCAGTTTTCTTTGGTTGTTGAAAGTCCTGTTTTTGTGATATTAATGATTAAATTTAAAAATTTGTTAGAAAGGTTATTAAATAAAGTTTTGCTTGCATTTACACCCGGGTCTGTTAAAATGTTAAAAATTGATTCATATTTTTGATCATTATTTAAAAATTTAATTTTATTTAAAAAATTATAATTTTTAAATTCATCATCATTAACTACCTTTTTTTTAGCAAATTGACCGTTAGTTTCATAAAATTTTTTAAAAGAATTAAAAAGAGTTCCAAAATAATTTTTATAATCTAAATAATTGCTAAATCTTAATCTAGTTTTTAAATTAAGGATTGGATCTTCATTGTCTTTTTGCACAAAATCTTTGATTGGGTCTAAATTAGAATTTTTTGCAAACACCAAAATAAAATCAATTAAATTCATGTCTAATAATGAATCAATTGTGGTTTCTCCAGTATTTTCGTAACCATCATAATTAATTTTTGGAATGTATTTATTGTTTCAAGAATTTCATTCCCCTGTTAGTTTTTCTAACGAATCAGTATCTTCATAAACTATTTGTTCAAGTTGTTTTTCTTTTTTAGTTATTTTTTGATTAATAAAAGTGTGTAAAGCAATTTTTATTTCAGAATTATTTGGATCATTGATAAATGCATCATATTCTGTTTTAATATCATCAAAGTTTGAAAGTCCTTGGTTTAAAAATTTATAACTTATTTTGGCAATAAAATCCCTTAGTTTTGGTGCTATGTTTTCTTGATTTTGAAGACCTAATTTCTTTGCAATGTCTTCAATTGGTTTTAAGTTTTTAAAAATTAATTTAAAAATGGTTTTGTAAGAAAGAACATCTAATTCGTCTAGACCATTATTTAGCAATTTATTTAAAGTACTAGAAATTTGGTTTTGATCAAATCATTTTGTAAAGTTTTTACTATTTTTTTCTAAAAATAATTTAATTAGCGAAATAATTCCTTCAATTGATTTATTAACTTTTGATTGTTCACCGCCTAAACCATTTTGGATAAAATTATAAATTTGTTCACTTAATTTATCAACACCTTCGTTGTTAATAAAGGTTTTAAACACTTGTTTAATTTTGTCTAACGAAATTGATTTAATACCACTAAAAACTGTTTTTTCAATAAAGTTAGCAATAATAGACCCTTTGGTTTCACCGTTTTTGTCACTTACTGTAAGAAATTCATGAACTTTTTTAGCATCTGAAGGTTTTAAAAATGAAGGTAAAAGATTAACTTTAGATAAAAAACTTAATAATTCAAATATTGGTTTATGATCTATACTATCATTTTGAAAAATGTTAATAAGTGCTTTAAATGAAGTGTTTCAAGAAAATAAATGAGCAATGGTTTTTTCTCTTGTTTCAGGGTCTTTTCCAAATACTTTTCAAATTAAAGAAAATTTATTTTTTAAAAATAAATCATATAAATTATCAACTAATAAACTAAAAGTTTTTGAATATTTTGAAACTAACAAAAGTGATAAAACTATTTCAATAATGTTTTTTGGTATTTCTTCTCTTTTTTCAGCTATTTTTGATAATAATTCAGGAATTGAACTTTCATAATTATCAATAAAATCATTAAATTTCATCTTTGCTTCAATTAATCTTTTTTGTTTTAAAAATTCAAATAAAATTCTAAAATTATTTTGGTTGTCCCTTTTAAATTCAATTGGACCAAATTTGCTTTCAACAGCCTCAATTATTTTGTCGTAAGTTTCACTAACCACTATGTGAAAGTGATAAATTTTAAAAATACCACCGTTTGTACCACCAAGATATCTTAATTTTTCACCATCGTTTCAATCTTTAAAAGAAGTTATGTTATTTCCTTTAAAGGTTTCATTTTTTAACAAAATTTTTGTTGGTGAAGAAAATTGGTTTGCCGAAGAAAGAAAAGCTTCAGCATCAATATATGGACTTTTTTGTAAATGATCAAGAAACCAATCTAAAAAATAAACTTCCCTTTTTTTTCCGTCTATAGTTAATTCTACTTTTTGACTTTCATCAAAAATACTAGAGTATTTTTTAGAACCAAAAACTTTCCCTAAAAAAAAGAATTTTTCACTATAAGATAAAAGCTGGGGGATTCTTTTTCCCATTAATGAAAATACAATGTTGATAATTTTTCGGTTTACTCATGCTGAAACAGAATTTTCACTAAGAAAAAAATTTTTTAAAATTTGTTTATTTTGTTGTCTTGTTCTTAAAGGAGCTTCAAGGTTTCCAAAGTTTACAAGGTCATATTCAAATATTTTTGTTTTAATTGCTTTTGGGTTCCAAATATTCATTTGGTATGCGTAATCTTTGAGCAATGTTTTATCAATATTTTGAGAAGGAATACCAAGACCTGTTTTATAAAATTTTATTGCAACTTTTACTTTTTTGTTTTTAAAATCAACAAAGGGTTCACTTGTACAAAAAATGTTTTTTTCAGAAAATTTTTGGTTTAATATTAATTTTGTAGAAGGATCAGAAACTTCATTATTATTTTCTTTTTTTCTAAATTCAGCAAAAAACTTTTTATTAATTTTAGAACCTATTTTTTTTTCTGGTCATTTTTCATCAAAATCATTTGACAATGAGAAATTATAATCTTCTAAATAATTTTTTAAAAGTGTGGTTTTAGGAGCATACATTCTAAAAAAATTATTTGGAGTTCATCCGTTTTTTCGTTTTACAATTTTACCTAAATCATTAATATATTCGTTTATTAATTGAAGATCTTCTTCGTTAAAAGATTTTATTTCAAACAACTTAATTTCAACTTTAGAATTTAAAACATCCTTAAAATATTCAATTCCTAAATCCATTTCTGGATTGTTATTTTGGATTTTATTAATTCTGTTAGCTAATTTTTCATTTAATTGTTTATAAACTTTTTGAATTTGAATAATTGAAGACATTTTAGAATAATCAATAGTTAAAGGCTCATCTACTAATAAGTTGTTTTCAGGGTCCTTTTTAAGAAACTCTTTGTTATTTGAATTATTAAAATGAAGATCGTCTAACCAGTTTAAATGACCAAGGTTTTCTCCACCGTCAAATAAATTTATCTTATTAAATAAATAGTTTTTATCATTAATAACGTTTTTTCTAAAAAAGTTTTCTCCAAAATTATAAGTTTTATTATCTTTTGTACTTCAACGCTGAAAAGAAAAGTAGACAGCTAATGGTGTAGAAATAGTAATAGCGGTTGTTCCAACAATTGCAATAATTTGAGATTTTTTTTTCATAAAACAACTCCATCTTATTTAATTAATAATATAAATTGTTTTAACCATTATAATCAAAAAAAAATTAAAAACAACTTTTTTTAGTTTTTTTTAACAAAGGAAAAAAATTATTTTACGTTTCATTTAAAATTATTTCAAATATAAACTGTTGAATAAACTGAAAATGATAACGGAATTAAAAGGTTAAGAGCTCTTTCAACAGGAAGGTATAAAATGTTTGTTTGCTTTAAGAACACTTCAAGTCATCCAAATTTTTGTTCTAAAATTTGTTTTGAAATTGGCTCTAAAGCACGTCCGATGTTTTCGTTACCACTTGTTATTTTCAAAAAATAATCTGTTATGAATTTTTTAATAGTTTCAACCTGTGGAACACGTCTTACACTTCAAGCGTTTGCCCAGTTAAAAATATTGTTATCAGAATACATCGATTTAGTCTTAATTGCTTTTTCAAAAGTTAATTCATAAAGCGGAACATCATTTATGTACCTGAATGTTTTTAGTTCCTCAACACCAAATTTATTTTGAAATGCTTCAAGATCTTCCATCGAATTAATCTTGAACTTTTGACCACCGTATTCAAACGTTATTTGTCCGTCAGCACTTAAAGTATCTTTAGCAAAAATAATTTCTTTTTGTTCGTATGTAAGTGTTTGAAACATATCACCAATTTGGTCTTTTGGAGTTGAAGCAATAACCATGTTTCCGGTTGAGTATCTAAACGGATTGATACGAGAAACCCAGTTTAAAAACGATGACTGCGCAATGATGTCAACCGAAATAATCATTCCCGATAAAAATATTGAAGGAATTAATATAATTAAACCAATTGTTAAAGCTTGTTGAGCCGTTTTAGAAATGGTTGAAATTAATAAACCAATGATGATCACAAACAATAAATGAATGCTTAAAGATATTAAAAAGAAAAATATTCCCGGAAACGAAATAATTCCTCCTAAAATTCCAAATTTAAACCCTTTGGAAGGTGATACATCATCACTAAAAGCTAAAAAAGTTATTATTAATATAATAATTGAAGATATAAGTGAAATTAAAATATAAAAACTAATGATTGCAAAAGTAAATTTAAGCGGATTAACTGGTGAAGATCCAATGTATTTAAAGATTGAAGATTCTTTTAGTTCCATTATTGAAATCGGAAGTGAAAGTGTACAAACAAAAAGCATTGACATAGCAATAATCCCCGGATAAATATACTGAATTTTAAATATGTTACCAACCACTAGAAGTAGTAATATTGGAAAAATAAAAGCAATTATGGGTCCATAAATTGTTTTTCAAAAATATGAATTAATCAGTTTAAAAGTTGATATCATTAGCTACCATCCTTTTTTTTGGTTTTCGATTTTTTACTTATTTTAAAAAAGGGAAAAAATTTTAAAATTCATTTCTTAATTTGGTTAAATTTATAGGAAAAATAATTTTCTTTTACTTGTTTAAATTTTTTCCCGTTATTTTCAATGTTTGAATCAATAATTATTTTTTTACAATAAGCACCTAAGGTTTTATACTTTTCTTCAATTTCTTTTACTTTTCTAATTTCTTTAATTTTTCCGTTATCCAAAATTATTACTTTGTTACAAAGTGCTTTAATTTCTTCCATGTGGTGCGAAACTAAAATTGCAGAAATCTTTTTTTGTTTTAACAATTTTTTAGTAAAAGAAATGATTTCGTCTCTTGCAGAAATATCAAGACCAGTAGAAAGTTCGTCTAAAATAACAATTTTAGGGTTATGAATTAATGATAAGAGAATGTTAAGTTTTTGAGTTTGACCACCTGATAAAGACCTAACTTTTCTATGAAAAAAATCTTCCATTTGAAAAATTTTTTGAAACTCTAATAATTCTTCGGAAGAAATTTTTAATTTTCTTAAATTACACGCAAAAGAAATAATATCTTTAACAGTTAACCCTGATGGGTATTTTGATTGTTGAAACTGCATACCAATGTTTTCTTTGTGTGAAGAGTCAAAATCAAAACCATATTCAATGTATCCTGAAGTTGGAAGGTCAATACCAGCAATTATTTCAGAAAGAGTTGTTTTTCCTGCTCCGTTGGCACCTATTAGACCTATTCTTTCACCCTTTTTAATTTCAAACGAAATGTTTTTTAACGCTTTAAAATCCAAAAATTGTTTTGAAACATTATTTACTTTTAAAATTGGTGCATTTTTATCTAATGAGCCTTTCCTAAAATAAATTTCGTTTTCAAGAGTTTTTTTTCTACTAAAATACTTTGAAAAAATATTTTGTTTATCTAATTGACCAAAATCTTTTTGTTGTTTTTTCATTTTCACATTATAACACTTTAAAAAAAATAACATTTTTAATAAATGTTATTTTTCATTAAAATAAGCTTTTATATATTTCCATATAATCGGAAACCATTATTATTTCAGCATTTTCTTTGACTTTTTTAGCAAGTTCGTCAATATCTTTCTCATTATCTTTGGGAATAAAAATTTTGTTTATCCCTAATTCAACTGAACCTATTGATTTTTGTTTTAAACCACCTATAGGTAAAATTTTACCTCTTAAAGTAATCTCACCGGTTAAAGAAATGTTTCTATCAACTGGTTTGTTTGTAAGTGCTGAAATTAATGCTGTGGTAAAAGCAACGCCAGCAGATGGTCCGTCTTTTGGAACGGCCCCAGCCGGAACATGAACTTGAATAATGTTTTTATCAAAGTCAAAATTAATGTTAAATTTTTTATTATTTTTTCTAACGTAAGCAACGGCAATTTCAAGCGATTCTTCCATTACCTTTTGAATTGAACCAGTTAATTTTACACCACCAGTTTTTGCAGGGAATTTTGTCACTTCGATGGGAATAACACCGCCACCAACTTCTGAATAATACATTCCATTAACGAGTCCTACTTCTTTTTTACCTTTAAGTTTTTCTTTGTAAACTTTTTCTTTACCAAGAAACTTAACAATTTTTTCTTTAGTGAAAACAAAATTAGTTTTTAGTTTTTTTAAAATAAGTTTTAAAACAACTTTACGCGCTAGTTGATCGATTGTTTTTTTCAGATTACGAACGCCAGCTTCTAAAGTGTATTTAGAAATAATGTACTCAATTAAAGAGTTTGATAGTTTAAATTGGGATTTTTTAAGACCATTTTCTCTTAAAACTTTTGGAATAATGTAGTTTTTAGCAATTTGAATTTTTTCTTCTGAAGTGTATTGGTCTAAAAATATAAGTTCAACTCTATCGATTAAGGTTACCGGAATTTGGTTGTAAAAATTTGCTGTAGCAATAAACATTACTTGTGAAAGATCATAGTCTAATTCTAAATAATGATCTTGAAAGTGTTTATTTTGTTCAGGATCTAAAACTTCAAGCATTGCGCTAGTTGGATCGCCTTTAAAATCTGAAGACATTTTGTCAATTTCGTCTAGTAAAATAACCGGATTAGAAGTTTTAGCTTTGTTAAAAGCATTAATAATTTTTCCGGGCATAGCTCCAACATAAGTTCTTCTATGACCTCTTATTTCTGATTCGTCCCTTACACCACCAAGAGAAACTTTTACAAATTTTCTTCCAACAGCTTCGGCAATTGATAAACCTAAAGTTGTTTTACCAACACCAGGCGGACCAACTAAAGTTAAAATTGGCGATGAATTAGATTTAGTGTTTATTTTAACCGCTAAATGTTCAATAATTCTTTCTTTTACCTTTTTTAAACCATAATGGTGTGAATCTAAAATTTCTTTAGCTTTTTTAATGTTAGTAGAATCTTTAGAATAAGTTTTTCAAGGAAGTCTAATGATTGTTTCAATATAATTTTTAATTACGTGTGATTCAGCAGAAATAGGTGGAATTGATCTAAATTTTTTAATTTCTTTTTTAAGTGTATCTTTAACTTCTTGGGGGTATTTATCGTTTTTTAATTCTTCGTTTCATTTTTCAACATCTTCATCTTTAGAAGAAATTTCACCTAACTCTTCTTCGATAACCTTCTTTTTTTCTCTTAAAAGAAATTCTCTTTGCTGGTTGTCTAAAGTGTTTTTTACAGTGTTATCAATTGATTTGTCAACTTCATTAATTTGTGATTCAAAAATAATGAATTTATTTATTAGTTCAAGTCTTTTAACAACGTTAACTTCTTCTAATAATGATTGTTTTTTAGAAAGTGTTAATGGTAAATAATGGGCAATGATATCAGCTAGTTCACCCGAAGAAATTCCCGATGTTAAATTATTTAACACGTCTTTCGGAATAGAAGCCATGTTAGAAATAATACTATCAATTTTAGAAGAAATTTTACTTACTAATTTTTTTTCTTCTTTTTGGTTGTTTGATTCATCTTTTAAAGTTTCATAATCTGCTTCAATCATGTTTCCGTTTTTAAAATTAAGATTTTTGATTTTAACTCTATCAATTCCTGTAACGGTTATGTTTCTTGTGTCGTTTTCAAAAACTTTATTTGTAACAAAGGAAACAAGTGTTCCAAAATTATAAATTTGATTTTCGTTTAATATGTTATCATCCATAACGTTTTTTTGTGAAACGATAATTAAAGTTGAATCAAATGAATTTTTTGATAAATCTAAAGCATTTAAAGATGGTCTTCTACCAACATCAACTACCGCTTGGTGTTTTGGAAAAACCATAATTCCTCTTGTTGCGATCACTGGGTATTTCATAATTCACTCCTTTTAATTATATTTTATTTTTACACCATAATAAAAGCATTATATCAAATATTAGCATAATAATACTTAAAGTGCTAATTTTTTTTGTTTATTTTTATTAATTTTTGGTTTTTATATTTATTGGTTCAAACGTTAATCGGAAAAGTAAAAATTATAATTGATAAAACGATTAAAAACATTGCTCAAGTCGGTAGTTTATAACTTAAAAATAAAGACATTAAACACAATGTAATTGGTATGTTAAAATTAAGCGATTCAAGTGAAAGGATTCTGTAATAAATAAATAAAATGTTTATTAAAAATGAATATAAACAAAATCCAATTGCTACTAATCACATTGAACTATATGCTAATACTTCTTTGTTACTTCAGGTTGGTAATAAAAAATAAAACATTATTAAACTAGGCAAAGCAATAAAAATTAACGTAAATAATGCATTAGACCAATTATTTTTTCTCATTATTTTTCTCCTAAACAAATTTTGTGACTCTTTTTATAATTTTTGCAAATTGGTTTTTTTCATCTTCAATTGCTTCAGCAAAGTTATTATCTAATTCAAATAAAGTTTTTTTTGTAATTGTGTTTGTTAACCCGAATTCATTAAAATCATTTTTCTTTTCAGACCTAGCTGTTTTTAATACAAAATATTTTGTTGGGTCATTTTGATTAAATAAAACTAATTTTTTATTTTCAACTTTTTTTAAATTAACAAAATCATTTTGGTAATCAAAATCTTCTAAAAATTTATTATCTTGATCGTTTTTAATAAGGTTCTGGTTGTCTAGATTATTTATTACTCAAAAATAATTACCGTCTAAAGGATTAAAATCAACGTATTCATTCTCTATAAACGAAGCAACTTTTTTAACGTTATACTTTTGAATTATTACTTTTTTATTTAACGTTGTTATTGTATTATCTCTATTTAATATACCTAATCTAGCTTCTAAACCTAATTTTTGATTAAAATTTAACAACGAAAGTCCTAAGGTATTTTCTATATCGCTTTTTTTTAAATAACCACCCATTCTTAAGAGTAAACTATCAGTTTTAGAAGAAGGTTCAAAATTAAAACTATTTAAATTATTTCAAACTCAATCCGGAATTTTTAAAGACGGGTTTTGAGATTTTATTTTACGAACTAAAGCTAATATTCCGTTTATGTATGATAAAATCTCTTTTTCTTTTTTTAAATTATCCCAATTTCTATATTTAAACCTGTTATTTCTAAAAATTCAAGAAATATTTGAAGTGTTATATTGACCCATTAACTTTCTAAGTGAATCATAAAGTTTTGTACTTCTGGATGTATAATATTCTTTAAAACTTGGATTAGTAATTTCTTGTGCATCATACGGATAATCATCAAACCAAATATCTTGAATTTTTAACGAATTATTGTAACGGTTGAATGTATCTAACGGATTGAAAATATTGGGAGTTAATTTACTAAATCAAAAATCTGTTTTAGCAGTTGAAGCATCAAACCTTCTAACATTATCTACAACAATATAACCTTTTTTTCATCTTGAATAAAATCCTAACGGTGATAAACTTCAGAATTTTTCTGTTTTTGCTCCATCTTCTTTATAAAGCAAAGAACTAAACCTTCTTGCAAAAAGCTCAGAATATTTATATGAATAATACTGTCTTTTTGATCAAATTGAACTATAATCTTTGTTATATTTTCAAAAATTAAAATATTTTTTTGAACCTATCACTATATTTTCTTGACCCTTAGGAATTTTTAAATTAACCTTTTTACTTTCGTTAACTCTATCCCACATTCATTTAACCGGGTATTTATTAGCTACTGAAACTAATGACACTTTTTGATCATTTAAATCTCTAGCAACAAATTTTAAATTGTTTTTATCTTTTTTAACTGCTGAAGATTTTAAAGGTGTTAAAAGATTTTTGTTATCATAGTTTAAAATCTTTTTAAAAGTTTCAATAAATTTTTTATTCACACGAAATTGACTAGGATCAGGAATTCTACCGTTTATAACGATTGTATCACCACCAAGATCATAAAGTTTTTTAGAATTAAAATCACCATATGATCTTGCATAAACATGATCTAAATAATGCAAGTATTCATGAACAAGTACTTCAATATGTCTATCATAAAAAGAAACATATTCTTCGTTAGGTTGTTTTGTAGTCTCGAACACCGGACTATCTGCTTTTTCATAAAAAGATCTTGTTTCAATGTTAATATGTCTGTACAGCGGATTAAAATAATTACCTTTGTATTTATTAATAAAAATTATGTTTAAACCATATATTTCTGGTCCGTAAGGTAATTTTTCTTCTAGTTTATTAACAAATGTTTCAAATTGTAAATCATTCATTGCATAATTTTCAACATCATAGCTTGATGAATACATTCTTATTGGAATAGAACCGAGTATTTTTCTTTCTTTATAACTTCTTTTTTTAGTTAAACCATCTTTTCTTATTTTTTCTTCGTTAAAAATCGGAATAGCAATCTTTCCGTTTGGTGAATTTCAATCTCTATGTTCTAACTGATCTAAAGGCTTAAAAACTGTGTTTTGTGGTCTTTGGTTAACTATTATTTTATTATCAGATAAAACAAAATCAAAAACAAAATAAGAAAAAATGATTAACATTATTGATATTAAAATTCCCGAAACAAAACTTTTAAACTTAAATTTTTTATTCTTTTTTTTCATATAACCTATTATATAAATATTTTTTGTTTATTTTAATAAAAGAAAAAATTAGTATTAAAAAAAATACAAATATTCCAAAAATAACTCCAATCGGTAATCATCAAACTAAATTATCAAAACTTAAAAAATAATAAACAGCGTTTCCTCAAACTCCGTAATAATGAACAGAAACTATGTTTTCTTTAACAAAAATTTGGATGTTTTGGTAATTTTTTAGTTTTGTTAAAAACTGATTTACCAAATTTTTGTTTAAAAAATGATAGTCTTTTTTATAAGTTAAATTAACCCTTGTCGAATAATATAAAGCTATTGCAACCACTAAATATAAAAACGGATAGATTAAAAATTTGTAAAATTCTTTATACTCTATAAGCACTCTTTTTTCTTTTAAAATAAAGTTTCTATAAGTTCAAACAATAAAAAACATCACGGGCACAATAACGTGTAAAAGAATGTTTTCAACAAAACTAAAATAATTATTAAATTCATCAAAAGGTCAAAGGATGGTTCAGTAAACAATAACTGTTACTATTAAGTTGAACAAAGTAATTGTTTCAAACATAAAAAATTTTTTAAATTTTAAAGAACGATTTTTTTTCATAAAAATTAATAAAAAATAAACCAAGGCAAAAACGTTTGAATGAATTGTAAAGTAAAACGCATAAGTGTATTTTTTGTTAAAAAAATCTGTTAAAACTATTTTGTCGGGAACTTTTTCTAAAACATCAATACTATCTGGTTCTCTAATTAGTGAAGATAAAAAAACTAAACTTATCGAGTATAGAATAAAAATTAGTGATAGAATGAAAAAAACTAAATTTAATTTTCTTAATTTGCTCATTTTATAATTATATTAAAACTAAAAAATATTGTTATAATGAAATCAAAAAAAGGTAAACAAATGAATTATTCAAAATACATAGATCACACACTATTAAAACCAGATGCTTCGTTAAAAGAAATTAAAAAACTCGTTGATGAAGCTAAAGAATTTAATTTTAAAACCGTTTGTGTTAATCCTTCAAGAATTATTGAAGCAAAAAAACTACTCCAAAAAACAAAAATTGGTATTACCACCGTGGTTGGTTTTCCACTGGGAGCAAGTACTACTAAAGCAAAAGTTTTTGAGGCAAAAGAAGCAATCAAAAACGGGGCAGATGAAATTGATATGGTTATTAACATTGGTAAATTTAAAGACCAAGATTATGACTATGTTTTAAACGAAATCAACGAAATTAAAAGCACAATCAAAAAAAGCATTTTAAAAGTTATTGTTGAAACAGCTTTATTAACTAACGATGAAATTAAAAAAATCACCAAAATTGTTAAAAAATCAAACGCTGAATTTATCAAAACCTCTACCGGCTTTTCAACCAGGGGAGCTTCTTTAGAAGATGTTAAAATAATGAACCAAATTATGAATAAAGCAAAACAAATAAAAGCTGCTGGTGGTATAAAATCTTTAGCAACATTAAAAAAAATGCTAACTTATAACGTCACTCGGGTTGGAACTTCAAGTGGTGTTGATATTATTAAAAATAACAAAAAAAATAATTTTTCTAAATATTAAAAAACTAACTTAAATAAATTATTTTAAATTATTTTGTATAATGTATGAGTAAATAACAAATAGATAAAAATTAATCTATGAATAAATGATGAAAACTAAAAGCATAAAACTAAATTTTGTTAAAAAAATAACTAAAAAAATTTTAGTAACTTTAGTCCCCCTTAGCTCTTTACTAATAGGTGTTTCGTGTCAAAAATTCGGTAATCTTGTCAATTTTGTAGGAATAGGTTCAAATTCAGTTTCGCCCCTGGTAATGGGTGAAGATTCGTTCATGACTAAAAATCCTGTTGGTAATTATATTTACCAAAACACCGGTTCAGGAGATGGTTATAAATCACAAATGAACAAAGATGGTTTCACTTCTGATTTTGGAATGACTTCAAGTAAAAAAAATCCCTCTACATACGCTAAAGAAGATCAACAAAAACTTATTGAATTAGAAAAATTGTGAAAAAATAAAAAACTAAGAACTGTTACGTATGCTTTTGACGCCATTGGTATAGGTGTTCATTTACCAGATAAAATGAGTCTAAAAAATGATGCAAAAACCCCAATAATCAATTTAAACCAACTTGCAAATTTATACAGTAAAGACAAAAACATTGTTCAAAGTGTAACTTGGGATTCTCTAGTTGAAAACGAAAATGATCAATTTAAAGACGAATGAAACGTTAATGCTCCGATTGCAATCGGAATTAAAGGTGGAGAAAACACTTCGGGTAAAGCTGAAGCATTTGTAAAAGTTGTTGATAAATTACTTGCAAAAACAGCAAAAAACCCCACCCAACAAATAGTTAATAATAATCAAAAATTTTCGTTTATCGATAATTTTAATGATATTTATTTAGAAAATCAAAAAAATGTTGGTTCAATTGCTTATTATTCTTTAGGACAAATTAGCAATATTAAATTATCAAAAATTAAAATTGCCTCAATAAAGACTTTATCCGATGATTTAACAATACCTCCGAACATAGAGATGGTGCAAAATGGTGAGTATAGATGGTCAAGACCGTTTAACATAATTTATTCTATTGAAAATTCTAAATCAGTAGCGTTTGCAAATTACTTAATTTCAAATTTAGCACAAAATTTAATTTTAAGAAAAAATTTTGTTGCCCTAAATTCTCAACAAGTTAAAATTCAACTTCCGACATGAATTCCTGACTTGGATTACACAAATGATAAAAACGAAACAATTGAAGGAATGAACAATAAAGAAAGTCTAAATTATGGTCTATAGTAAACAAAAAAGAAGTCAAAACATTAAAAAAAGACAAATTTTTGATGTTTTATTTAAGTTGATTGTGACCATGTTTTCTTTTGTTGGTATTGTAGCATTAATTTTAATGTTTTCCTTCATTCTTAAAGAAGCTTTTCCGGCATTTGAAAAATACGGAATAATAAACCTTTATTTTAGCGCAGATTATTCAGACGGAAAATACGGAATGCTAGGAGCTCTTAGTTTAACACTTATTTCATCAATTTTAGCTACGCTTATTGCTTTACCAATAGCCATTAGATGTGCTTTATTTGTTCATTTTAGACTAAAAACTGGTAAAAAAGTATTTAAAACTATCATTCATGTTTTAGCGGGTGTTCCGTCTATTTTATTTGGTATATTTGCTTTTTATTCGCTAAGTAAACTTACTAATTTTGCTTTTAACTTAAGTTCAGGTCAAACACTTATAAACGGTATTATTATGCTTACGTTTATGATTCTTCCAACTTTAATAACAATGATTCTTAACCAATTAAAAATTTTACCTAAAAATTTTATTAACGCTGCTCTTGCGCTCGGAAATAGCAAAACTCATGCGATGTATACAATTGTTAAAAAAGAAATAAAATCAGGAATTATGATTGCGGTTATAATTGCGCTTGGTAGAGCAATTGGAGAAACAATGGCTCTTTCTTTACTGCTTACTTCTATTCCTGGTCAAAACGTTTTTTCAGAAGGTTTTACAAGTGTTTTTATCAACAACACCATGACTTTGGGTGTGGTGATAGCAAAAACGTTTTTTGATGATGTTGGTGCTTCTAAATCACATTTATTTGCAGCCGGAGTTTTACTTTTTGTAATTGTAATGTCGTTAATTTTGTTAATCAACAAAATTTCTCAAAAAAGAAAATTTGAATTAGTTAATCCCAACGTTAGAATCTCAAAACTAATAAAAAATAAAAATAATTTCCAAAACAATTTAAAATTAGTCTGATTTATCCTGATTTATCCTTTTAGCATCACAAACTTGATGTTTCACAATTTGTTAGACCAAATAAATAGAGTTTTTTACTATGTTACTTTACCAATTTATAAATTAATATATCCAAAACAAAATTTACCAAGGTCAAAATATTTTGTTGAAGTAATTAAAAGAAAAAGTAATAAAATAATAGATATATTTAGAATAATTTTAGAAAGCATTTTTGTGTTAATAGTTATTGGGTTTGCTTTTTGGTTAATATTTGATATTTTATACAACGGAATTCCTACTTGAACCGTTAATGATTGAAAATATTCATACACTTCTAACGAAACCGGTTTTAAAATAAATAAACCCGGAAGCATCGGAAACCCGCTGCTTTTTACAGTCACTTTAATTGGTGTAGTAATTCTTATTTCTTTTCCCATTTCTCTTTTTATTGCAATTTATTTATCTGAATACGGACGTAATAAAAGACATACCAAAGTAATTAAATTTTTCTTAGATTCACTCGGTGGTACGCCGTCAATTATCTTTGGTATTTTTGGTTCAATATTTTTTATTAAAACGCTTAATCTTCGGATTGGTAAAGTTCCTTATTCATTAATAGCCGGTGCATTAACAATGACTCTTGTGGTTATTCCCACCTTTACCAGATCAATTGAACAAACTATTTTAAAAGTTCCAGACTCTTATCGTAAAGCTTCTTATGCCCTTGGTTCTTCGAAGTTAAAAACTATTTTTAAAATTATAATTCCCCAGTCAATTTCGGGAATTATTGTGGGAATTATTTTAACTTCCGGAAGGGTAATTGCAGAAACCGCCCCTGTGTATTTAACCTTTGGAGGAATTTTAACAGCGGGAGAAATTGATTGGTTTAGTCCCGGTCACACTTTAACAACCGAAATTCTTGGAATGTTTTGAACAAATCCTGATTTTAATTATCATAAAGAAATTGGTTATAAATTAGGTTCAGTAGCAATTCTTTTAACAACCATAATATCATTGTTTGCTGATTCAATTGAACCAATTATTAGAAAAAAACCTGTTAAAAAAATTACTAATTTTATTAAAATAAAAGTAATGAGGAAAAGCTATGAATAAAAAAGGGATTATTGAAATTAAAAATTTAAATTTTTATTATGCTAATAAAACAAAGCACGCTTTAAAAAATGTTTCTATGAAAATTAACCCCAAGGAAGTAACAGCTTTTATTGGTCCTTCTGGTTGTGGTAAATCAACTTTACTTAGATGTTTTAATAAAATGAATGATTTGATTGAAAACATTGATATTAGTGGTTCAATTATATTTGAAGAAAAGTATGAATTAATAAAAAATGATAATAAATTTAATATTCAAAACATTTTTAATAAAAATAAGTCTAAATACATTTCGCCCTTAGAGTTAAGAACAAGAATCGGAATGGTCTTTCAAAAACCAAACCCTTTTCCGATGTCAATTTATGAAAATGTCATTTACGGACCAAAATCAATGGGTATTAGAAATAAAAAAGAGCTTGACAAAATTGTTAAAAGCGCTTTAAAAGACGCTGCACTTTGGGATGAAGTAAAAGATTTTTTACATAAAAGTGCAATTGGTTTATCGGGTGGACAACAACAAAGACTTTGCATTGCAAGAACAATTGCGATGTCACCTGAAGTTCTTTTAATGGACGAACCAACGTCTGCACTTGATCCGATTGCAACAGCTAAAATTGAAAAACTTATTACCAAGCTAAAGAAAAAATACACCATTTTGATTATTACGCACTCGATGCAACAAGCAGCAAGAATTTCGGAAAACACCGCCTTTCTTTATTTAGGAAAATTAATTGAATATAATAAAACTAAGAAAATATTTACTAACCCAAAAGAAAAATTAACGAGTGATTACATAAGTGGTAAGGTAGGATAAAATGACAACAACAATTAGAAAAGAAACAAAAAAAATAGCTTTATTGTTAGAAAAAATGTTAGAACTAGTAATTAAAAACCACCAACTCGCTAGCGAAACAATAATAAATAACGATAAAAAAATGGCAATTCAAATTTTAGAAAAGGATAAAATCATCGATCTTGAATTTTTTTCTATTCAATCTGAACTTGAATTCATGATTACAAAAGCTCCGGTTGATAAAAATTTACGTAGGGTTCTTGCTTTTTTACACATCATTATTAACATTGAAAAAATAGGAGATTTTGCTAAAAAAATAGCAAAATTTGTCATTAAAAATGAAGAAATTTCAGATTCTTCAATCCAAAGGGTGACAAAATCACAAAATAAATTTATTTTACTGTTAAAACAAGTTCCTAAGATGATAGTTTATGAAGATCTTGAACTTTCTAAAAAAATTTGAAACACCACACCAGAAATTTATAAAATAATAGATGAAATTAGAAAAGAAGTTGTATCTTCTATTTCTGCTAAATCAAATAAAAAAGCCGTTGAAGAAAGAGTGTTTATTTTAAACATCATTAACTCTTTTGATCGGGCAACTAGTCACATCGGAAACATATGTGAACTTGTTCAATACATTGAAACAGGTCAACACCTTAATCTTCACGAATAATAATTTTAATATCCAAAATATAAAACCGTTGTTCCAAAATAAACCATTGAAGCGATAAATAAAATGACCATTATAATGTTTATTCATTTATAGTTATCTATTTCTTGATCAGAATCTAAAAATATCTTATTATAGTTAGATAGTTTAAACGGTCTTTTATTATATTTATCCGAAATAATTTGTTTAATTGCAACCGAAAATTTAAGAATAACGTACGTGATAATTCCCGCACTAATTCCAAAAGAAATTGAATAAGTTAAGGGCATAATGATGATCGTCATAAATAAAGTTGGAATATCAATAGTTTTATTTCAGTTAAAGCTTTTTAATTGCATCATCATTAAAATTCCGATTAATATTAAAACTGGTCCGGTGATTGGTTGTAATTCTGTTTTTAAAACTCCAGCTTGTTCAAAAGTATTTGAAATTGGCATTAATGGTCCCATAATCGGAAATAAAAAGATTGTAAATAAAAATAATGAAGCGGTAAAAACAGAGGCTAATCCTGATTTTGCCCCTTCAGATATACCAGATTGTGATTCAACATACGAAGTAACCGTTGTTGAACCTAATGAAGCACCAAAAATTGTGCCTAAAGCATCAACAATGTTTGCTCTTTTTAGTCAAACTTGTTTTTTATCAAGTTCTGAAAATTTAGCTGATTCATCAAGCACAAATAAAGTTCCTGTTGTGTCAAAAAAATCAGTGTATAAAAACACAAATATCGCAATGTAACAAAGCGGGTTTGCTAAAGCGGAAAATATGTTTTTATAAGAAAGTCCAGCAATACTTTCAAATTCACTAAATTGATCACTAAAATCATTAAACTTAAAAGGGTTGGCCTTTCCTTGAAGAACGTCAATTCCGGTAGCATACATAATTGACATAAAAATTACACCCAGTATTATTGAAATAATGATTGCTCCTTTGACTTTTAAAAAGTAAAGTACGATCATCGTAAAGAAAACTAGTAGTGATAATAAAACCAGCGGATTTTTAAAATTACCAAGTTTAACTGAAGTTGGAGCAACCACCACTCCTTCTACAGGAGTAAAAGCATCTGATTGAATGATTCCGGTTACTTGTAATCCGACAAAACCAATAAAAATACCAACTCCCACACCAATTGCTAACTTAAGATTTTTGGGAAAAGCTTGACTAATGTATTTTCTAAAAGGTGAAACTGCCAAAAAGAAGTATAATCATCCTGAAATCAACACCACGCTAAGTGCTTGATCAACCGGTATGTCAAGTATTCCACAAACGGTGTAAGCAAAAAATGCATTAATCCCCATTCCTGGTGCTAAACTAATTGGAACGTTTGCAAAAAGACCCATTAAAAACGTTGCTAAAAACGACGATATAATGGTTGAAAGAAAAACACCTCCGTAAGGTAAACCAACATTAGAGGTGTTCATCATAGCAGGTTGAACTGCAATGATATACATCATTGCAACAAACGTAGTTAAGCCACCTATAAGTTCTTTTTTAATAGTTGTTTTTTTGTCATCTAATTTAAAATAATTTGAAAGTTTTTTTGAAGTTGTTTTTTGAATATTTTGAAACATATAATCCCTTTTTTAATGCTTTTGAGAAACTTATTATACATAAAATAAAGAAATAAAAAATGTTAATTTTTATTAACATTTTTTTAGTAATTTTTTTATAATTATATTTTTATTTTTTAATAATCAAATCTAAAAGGATTGTATTCTAAACTTTTAGCAGCGTCTTTTATTTCTTTTTTTTGTGTTTCGTCTCATGCTTTTTTAGCTATTTTATTGCTTGGTAAACCTTGAGAAGCACCTACTAAATCATTATCTAAGTCTCCAATTGTAAGTCCACCAAAACCTTCAATAGAGTTATACCCTTGATCTTGATTAGTTTTATTACCAGTTACAATTTCGATAACTTTCATGATTCCTTCTTTAATTTTTTTAATTGCAGAGAATATAACGTAGTCTTTAAACGTTGGGTCTAATTCTTGTGCCACATCAACACCAATAATTTTTGTTGTTGAATTGTTTGTTTCCTTTAATTTACTCATAACGTCTTTAGTTTGTACGCCTGCAACTGGAAAAATTAAATCTGCATTCTTAGATAATAAATTTTCAACAATTGGTGTTCCTTTTCCTGAAGTAAAATCACCAGAAAAATAATCTACTTTTGAACCATTATCAATAAAATCAATTTCGTGTTGATAATTTCCTTTATTAGCATTAAAGTATTTTATTCCGTTTTGGAAACCCATCATAAATAAAGTTACTGGTTCAATGTTCATTCCACCAAAGGTTCCAACTTTTAAACCATTTTCTTTAAAAGTCTCGTATTTTTCGTTTAAATATATTCCTGCCATGTATCCAACCATAAAACCAGATTGATGTGATTTATACAAAATTGCTGCAATATTAGATGCCTTAACGTCTCCATCCACCAAAATTACAGCTTTGTTTTTAATTGCGTTTACACCTTGTTTTGATTTTAAAGGTTCAATGTGTAAATATCCTGGTGCAATTATTAATGATTTGTCTGATAATGATGCATACATATCAACAAAACTTATATCTTTGTCTGAAGTTGGTCTAGTAAAATAAGGATTATCTAACGGTATAATTTTTTTAATTTCAGAATCATTAATTGCATTATATGCTGATTCAGCAAAAGATTTATCATTGACTATTTCATCTGGTCCACCTAATGATAAAACACTTTTTCAACCTTCATTTTTGTTAATTATTCCTAAAGGGTTTTTGGCTTTTTCTCTTTTATTAAGTGTGTTTTCACCAAGAGTTAAACTCCCATCTTTATTTTCGCTACCACTACAACTTATTAAAACAGATGGTGGTGTTAATGATATTAATGTTGTTAAAGTTCCTAAAAATATTTTTTTAAATTTCATTTTTCCCTTTCTTGATTATTAAAATGCTTGATTTTAACCAAGAAAATTATATAAAAATTAGAAAATTAGAAAATTAATTTTTATTAACGTTTGGACTTGTCAAAATGTTGTCCGATTGCCTTAGGTGAGTTATTATATTTAGAGAGCACAACAAGGGATGTAATTGATAAAATGAACGGAAGCATTTTAACAAAGTATTCTGGCATTTCAAAAAGGTTTTTATTTCTTGATAAATAACCTCAAACTAATGCGAATAAAAATGAAGAAATTGTTATAAACGGAATTCTTCATTGACCTAATATCATTATTGCAAGTGCAATGAATCCTAATCCTTCAACATTACCCACAAAAATTCCGATTTTAAAGGTTGAAACAATTCCGGCAAAACCAGCAAGAAATCCCGAAGCAAAAACAGCTAATCACTTATATTTAATAACTTTAACAGCAGCAGTATCAGCAGCGTTAGGATTTTCACCAATAGCAGAATGTCTTAACCCTGTTTTTGAATATTTAAAGTATATAAAAATACCAACAGCAATAAAAATACTAATTACAAAATATCCGATACTTAAAGGTGTTATTAAAGTTTTTCCTATTCCTGAAAATTCATACACTCTTCCAAAATAAGGGTTTTTTTCTGGGGTAATTTCAACCGCTAGAACAACTGTTAAATATAAACCAATTCCACCAGCTAAAAGATTTATAGCAGTACCTGAAACAACATGGTCAGCTTTAAAAATTATCGTTGCTACTCCGTGGAGCAATGCAAATAAACCGGAAACTATGCACGAAACTAATATAACGGAAAATATGGTTCCGGTATTATTTTGTCCGTCAAGTAAATTGGCCAAAATTTTAAACATTAATGCACCAATTATCATCATCCCGTTTATTCCAATATTAATAATACCTGCTTTTTCTGAAACTAAACCAGAAAGTGCTGCTACCATAATAATGGCAAAGTAAATAAAGGTATCGTTAAAAGTTCCTGTAAGACCAAACATTATTCACCATCCTTTTTAGACATAATCATTTTCTTTTGTTTAACATAAGACATTTTCAATTTTTTTGATTCATTTTGATGATTTAAAATTATTTCTGCTAATTTATTTTTTAATTCTTTTGCTATTTTTTGCTGATCTTCTTTTCATTGATTGATTATTTTTTGTTGATTTTGTTTTAATTCGGTTGTTTGTTTTTGATTATTTTGTTTTAATTCCATCATTAGTTTTTCCTTATTTTGTTTTAATTTTTCAAAACTATTTTTTTTGAAATTTTTTGAAAAAATGTATTCATCATAATAATTAGAATCTATATCTTCTTGTTGCTTTAAATAATTTTCGCACAGCTTGTTTTTTTCTTTACTATAAAACACTTTCCTAAAGGTTTTTTTAAAATCTAAGTAAGCAAATATTTTGTTTATCGCTGACATGTATAATAAAACTCCAAACACTAAACTAATAAAATTTGAATCAATTGCTTGGGCGGTGTTTTTTATTCCTGATTCAATTAAGGAGAAAATAAATGATACTAAAATGATCGAAAGTGGATTAGAATAGGAAATTATTGCAATGGCAATTCCGTCAAAACCTTCAGACGGAATTTTATCTATTAACGGAACTTTAAAATTATCTTGAATTCCAAAGTATAAAGTCGCTCCAAGTAAACCGGCAATAGCACCCGAAAGCGAAATTGAATAAAACGTTACTAGCTTTGTGTTTACACCAGAGTATTTTGAAGCATCAGGATTTAATCCGGTCATTTTTAGCAGCATTCCGTATCTTGTTTTATAAATAAAAACCCAAACAAAAAAGGCAGTTACTGCTAAAATAATTACTAAAGGTATTGTAGGGTCATTACCAATTCTTAAAAGATAATTTGAAGAAATCAATTTAGAAGCAACAAGAGTATCATTTAAAATGTTAGAAGAATTTGGATCAAGCATTCATTTCATAAAATAAAAAGCAATTCAATTAACAAGGATTGTCGAAACAACTTCGTGAATTCTAAAATATGC
This sequence comes from Metamycoplasmataceae bacterium, assembly GCA_965263245.1. Lineage (GTDB taxonomy): Bacteria > Bacillota_I > Bacilli_A > Mycoplasmatales > Metamycoplasmataceae > DT-68. Next base: position 681,908 of record CBDHHR010001146.1, read on the forward strand.
TTTAAGAAGGCCACAAATACCAGCAACAAACGCACCAACAAACATTGAAATAAAAATAATTAAAATTTGTCCAACAACATTAGGAATTGCTGAACCTACATTTAAAGCAATCAATCCTGCAACCATACCTCCAAAAATCATTTGTCCAGAAACTCCAATGTTGAAAACTTTCGCTTTGAATCCGATTCCAACTGCTATTCCTGCTAAACCTAAAATAACTACTTGTTGTAACATTCGATTAATTTTAAAATCATTTTCAAAAGTTTTTTTGATACCATCGTATAAAAGCGTAAAAGGTTCTTCTTGAAAAATATAAACAAATAATATTGAAAAAATTAATCCAAAAATTATTGAATATAAGAAAAATTTAATTTTTTGTTGATTTTCTTTTCCTTCTTTTATAGAAAAGGTTTTTTTTCATAATCTTTTAATATTTCATAAAAACATTATTTATCTTTTCCTTTCTTGCTCATTAAAATACCAATTTTTTTGATGTCAATGTCTTTTCCACTCAAGATACCGTTAATTTGACCAGAGTTCATCACAATTACTCTATCAGAAATTTTTAAAATTTCGTTTAAATCATATGAAACAAGCAAAATAGCTTTACCGTTTTTTCTTTGCTCAATAATTTTACTATGAATATAATTAATTGCTCCTACATCTAATCCCCGCGTTGCTTGAAATGATATTAATAAATTTTTATTAGCACTAATCTCTCTACCAACAATCATCTTTTGTTGGTTTCCTCCAGATAAACCTCGACTAATAGAATAACCAGATCTTGCTCCTCTAATGTCAAAATTATTGATAATTTTTTGAGCTTTTTTTAACATTTTATACCTGTTTAAAAAGCCGAATTTAGAATTATTTTCTAATTGTTTTAAAAGAAGGTTTTCATATACTTTAAGGTCCAAAATCATCCCGTATTTATGACGATCTTCTGGAATATAACTTAATAATTTATTTCTTTTTTTGATTGATAAGTTTTTAATAGGAACTTTATTTAACAAGATTGAACCACTATGAAATTTTTGCATACCACTAATAGAATTAACTAATTCTGCTTGTCCGCTTCCTTCAACTCCTGCTACTGAAACAATTTCACCTTCTTTAATAGAAAAATTAATGTTTTTTAGTTTATAAACTCTTCTTTTTTTAACACTAAGATCTTTTACTTCTAAAACAACTTTTTTTTGCTTTGAAATTTGTTTAGTTAATGTGGGTGGTTTAATGTCATAACCCACCATCATTTTTGAAAGTTGACTTGCCGTAATGTCCTTAACTTGTTTTGTTCCCACAAATTTACCTTTTCGAAGAACCGAAACTCTATCAGCAACTTTTTTAATTTCGTCTAATTTATGGGTAATTATAATTATTGTTTTACCTTCTTTTTTAAATTGTAAAATAATTTTTAATAATTGATCAATTTCTTGCGGAGTAAGCATTGCTGTTGGTTCATCGAATATCAAAATATTTGATTTTTTATAAATCAGTTTTAATATTTCCACCTTTTGTTCTTGACCAACTGTTAAAGAAGAAATTTTATCTTTTGCTTTAACATTAAAATTGTATAAATTTGCTAGTTTATCAATTTCTTGATTAATTTTTCTTCGGTTTAAAAAACCATAGTTAGAAGTTTGACCATTTTTTAATTGTTTTTCTAAATTATTTATTTCCTCTTTTTGTTTTGAATAATTTAAACTTTTTTTCTTTAAATCATTTATTTTATTTTTTAAATTTTTTAATTCTTTTTCGATGTTAAAAATTTCTTTAAAACTTAAGCTAAAATCTTCACTTCCTAAAGAAATATTTTCGGCAACAGTAAATTTATCAACTAATTGAAAATGTTGGTGTACCATACCCATTCCATCGTTTATGGCATCAATAGCCGATTTATATTTAATTTCTTTATTTTTAAATAAAATTTTCCCACTAGTTGGTTTATATAAACCGAATAACATCGAAACAAGTGTTGATTTACCAGCGCCATTTTCACCTGCTAAAGCATGGATTTCACCTTTTTCAACAAAAAATGAAATATTATCATTAGCAATAATATTTCCGTTTAAAAATTCTTTACTTACGTTTTTAAATTCAATTATTTTATTCATGTTATGAAATTCATTTCTTTAAAAATCAAATTTTAAAGGGTTTGATTCAGAACTTTTAGCAGCATCTATTACTTCTTTTGTTTGTGCTGCATCATATGCTTTTTTAGCTATTGTATCAGTTGTTAGACCTGGAGAAGCTCCTACTAAATCATTGTTTAAGTCTCCGATTGTAAGTCCACCAAAACCAGCAAAAGAATTATATCCAGCATCTTTGTTAGTTTTTGTACCAGTTATAATTTCAATCATTTTAGACACAGTATTTTTAATTTTTTTAAGTGCTGAGAACACAACATAATCTTTATATGTTGGATCTAATTCTTGTGCCACATCAACACCAATTATTTTTGTTGTTGTGTTTTTTGCTTCTTTTAATTTAGTAACAACATCTTTAGTTTGTGGACCTGCTACTGGAAAAATTAAATCTGCACCTTTTGCAATAAGATTTTCAGCAATTTGAGTTCCTCCTCCTGGGTTAAAATTACCAGAAAAATAATCTGCTATATATCCGTTATCAATAAATTCAATGTCGTGTTCATAATCTCCTTTATTGGCATTAAAATATTTAACTCCGTTTTGAAATCCCATCATAAATGGAGTTACTCCTTCAACTTTAATTCCGCCAAATGTTCCAACTTTTAAGCCACCTTCTTTAAAAGTTTCGTATTTTTCATTTAAATATATTCCTGCCATATATCCAACTAAAAACCCAGATTGATGTGATTTATATTTAACTGATGCAATATTAGGTGCTGCAACATCTCCGTCATTTAAAATTGCTGCTTTATTTTGAAGTGCAGTTTTTCCTCCGGGTGAACCTAATGGAGCAACATGTAAATACCCATTTGCTACTATTAAAGTTTTATCAGCTACTGCTGAATACATATCAACAAAAGCTTTATCTTGCTTAGTAGATGGTTTAACAGAATTAGCACCATTTGGACCATTTATTAAAGGAATGATGGCTTGTATTTTGGTTAATGTCATTCCAGCATATGCAGATTCATTAAAAGACTTATCTTTTATTACTTGCACAGGACCATCTAATGCTAAAACGCTTTTTCAACCATCGTTTTTATTAATGTTCGCTAAAGGGTTTGCTACTTTTTCTCTTGGAACAAAAATGTTTTCACTAGCAGTTAAAACTCCGTCTGGTTTTGCACTACTTCCACAACTTACTGCCACAATGGTTGGTATTGCAACCAGTGAACCTGTTGTAATTCCTAAAATTATTCTTTTAATTTTCATTTTCAATTTACCTACTTTCAACAATATTAATTATATAACTTTTTTTTTTTTTGTGGAAAAAGAAAATAATATTGTATACACAAAGTAATAAGTCCCCCTTTGCTTCCAAAGCAGTAAATTGCCATAAAATTGATTATAAAAAGAGTTACTATGAAGAAGAATAAACATAATATTGAGGACATTAACAAAAAACTACATAAAATTTATATTGGAAAGAAAAAAAAAAAATATGGATATTGCTATATTAACTAATACCTCCAGAAAGACAATTAGTAAGTGGTATAAAGAATTTGTTAAACAACGAACTGTTAGTAGCAAAAAACATATTCCAGCTAACAAATATTCAGATGAATATAATAACCAAATTTTAAAGCTATACCTAGAACGTTGTGAATCATTTGAAAAAAGATTTGGCGATTCAAGAAAAAAAGGTGTATGAGTTTCAACCATTAAATATTTTAAATATCTTCATAAAGTATCTTGTTCAATTGAACATATTAGAAAATTATTAATTGAAAATAATTTAACTACCAACGATACAAGACCAAAAACTAAAAAAGCAATTAGAAAAAAAATAAGAGCTGCAATTAAAGAAAGTAATGATCTAAAAACTAATCAAAAATTAATTGAAAAATTAAAAATAGTTAATAAAAATTATATTTATAACAGTAAATCTGGAACTCCTGGTTTTAGAACTGAAATTGATGATTGTTTTGATCTTTGATTTAAAAATGAAAAATACTGTTTATATTTTGCTGTTGATGCTTTTACCGGTTTTGTTCTTAATCTTTGAATTGAAAAAGAAGAGACTAATGTGGGTTATTTAAAGTTATTAAAAGATGTTTTTGTTAAACATGGAAAGCCTACAGAAATAAGAATTGAAACAAGAAACGGATTAGCTCAAGATAAGCTAGAAAATTCTATTAATAAGTTTAATACAAAATTAAACTCTTCTACTGAACCTACTTTTAAACCTAATGTTAAGAGAGCTTTCAGAAATGCTCAATCATTGCTTCCGGGTTTATTTATGGATCAAAAAATAAATTCATTTAGTGATTTAATCAAAAGAAAAACAGAAGTTTTAGATTTTTTAAACAATTGATACAATAAAAAAATTACTAATAATAATTGTTTTATATTACCATTTAAAGAAGAAATGAAAAACTTTTTATTACTTGAAAAAAGAAAAGTAGTAAATGAAATTAGTCATATTAATTTTAAAGGCAAAAAAATTGCACCTTTTAAAAACGGTCAAACTTCCAAATATGCTTTTCTAAGTTGTTTGTTTAACCTTTTTGTTTTGAATAATTTAAACTTTTTTTTTTTTAGATTATTTACTTTATTTTTTAAGAATTTTAGTTGTTTTTCAATATTAAAAATTTCTTTAAAACTTAAACTATAATCCTCACTTCCTAAAGAAATATTTTCAGCAACAGTAAATTTATCAACTAACTGAAAATGTTGGTGAACCATACCTATGCCATCATTTACGACATCAATGACTGATTTACATTTAATTTCATTATTTTTAACCAAAAAAATCCACTAGTTAGTTTGTATAGACCAAACAACATTGAAACAAGCGTTAATTTACCAGCACCATTTTCACCTGCTAAAGTGTGGATTGCGCCCTTTTTAACAAAAATGAAATATTATCTTTAACAATAATATTTCCATTTAAAAATTCTTTTCTTACATTTTGAAATTTGGTTATTTTATTCGTGTTTTAAAATTGATTTCTTAAAAATCAAATTTTAAAGGATTGGATTCTGAATTTTTAGCAGCATCTTTAATTTCTTTTTTTTGTGCTGCATCTCATGCTTTTTTAGCTGCTGTATCACTTTGTAAACCTGGAGAAACCCCTACTAAGTCATTATCTAAATCTGCAATTGTAAGTCCACCAAAACCTGCAAAGGAATTATATCCAGGATCTTTATCACTTTTTGTACCAGTTATAATTTCAATCATTTTTGACACACCGTCTTTCATTTTTAAAAGTGCTGAAAATACAACGTAATCTTTATATATTGGATCTAATTCTTGTGCTACGTCAACCCCAACTATTTTTGTTGTTGTGTTTTTTGCCTCTTTTAATTTATTAATAACATCTTTGGTTTGTATACCTGCAACTGGAAAAATTAAATCTGCACCTTTTCCAATAAGATTTTCAGCAATTTGAGTTCCTCCTCCTGCGTTAAAATTACCAGAAAAATAATCTGCTAGATATCCGTTATCAATAAATTCAATGTCGTGTTCATAATCTCCTTTGTTAGCATTGAAGTATTTTATTCCGTTTTGAAATCCCAACATGTATGCTACTACTCCATTTATTTTCATTCCACCAAATGTTCCAACTTTTAAACCACCGTCTTTAAAAGTTTCGTATTTTTCATTTAAATATATCCCTGCCATATATCCAGCTAAAAAACCAGGTTGATAAGGTCTATACTTCAAAGATGCAATATTCTTTGCTTTAACATCTCCATCAATCAAGATTGCTGCCTTATTTTCAAGTGCAGTTCTTCCTGCGGTTGAACTTAATGGACCAACATGTAAAAATCCATTAGCTACTACTAAAGTGTTGCTATCTAATGCTGAATACATATCAACAAAACCTTTGTCTTCTTTAACAGTGGGTCTAACAAAATTTGTTGGTTTTGATGGATCACGATCTGGACCATTTTTTAATGGCATAATGTCTTGTATTTTACTTAATATCATTCCCCCATATGATGTCTCATTAAAAGATTTGTCATTCACCGTTCCTACCGGAGAATCTAATGCTATAACACTTTTTCAACCATCATCTTTAGAAATGTTTCCTAAAGAATTTTCCACTTTTTCTCTTGTGACAAAAACATTTTCATCAACTTCGATAGTTCCGTTTGGTTTTGCACTACTTCCACAACTTACTGCCACAATGGTTGGTATTGCAACCAATGAACCCGTTGTAATTCCTAAAATTATTCTTTTAAGTTTCATTTTCAATTTACCTACTTTCAATAACATTAATTATAATTAATCATATAACTTTTTTTTTTTTTTGTGGAAAAAGAAAATAATATTAAAATGGTATTAAATTAAAAATTTTTAAAATTAATAATTATATTTTTAAAATTTCTTTTAAAAAATCATCAATTTTTTGTATTTTTTCTTTTTTTGAATTATATGCTCTTACATTAATGTTGTTATTTTTAATTTCTCTATCTCCAATAACGATTTGAAATTTTGTTTTTGAAATTTGAGCATCCCTAATTTTTTTACTAACTCTTTCTTTTCGATTATCTAAATAAACTTCAATGTTTTTTTTAAGCAACATATCTTTAATTTTTTGACAATATTCTAAATGGTGTTCGTTAGAAACGGGAATAATGGTTACTTGACGTGGTGAAATTCAAAATGGTAAATTACCCTTTGTTTGTTCAAGTAAAATTGCAATAAATCTTTCGTATGTTCCGATTAAACCTCTATGAATAATAACCGGTTTTACTTTTTCTTGGTCTTTGTTAACATAATTAATGTTAAATCTTTCCGGAAGTAAAAAATCTAGTTGAATTGTTGATAAAGTAATTTCGTTACCTAAAGCAGTTTTAACCTGAATATCAACTTTTGGACCATAAAAAGCTGCTTCTCCTTCAACCTCTTTAAAATCAACATTAAGCTCTAATAAAACTTTTCTAAGCTGGTTTTCGGCATCTTCCCACATTTTTTCATTTTCATAATATTTATTTTTGTTTTCTTTGTCTTTTAAACTAAGTGAAATATAATGAATCTTGATGTTAAATTTATTTAAAACTTCTTTAATAATTTCGTAACATTTTTTAAACTCTTGTTTAATTTGATCGTGTCTTGCAAAAATATGAGCGTCGGTTAATTCCATTGACCTAACTCTTTCTAAACCTGTTAAAGCACCTGATTTTTCGTATCTGAATAACTTTGCACTTTCTGATAATCTTATTGGGAGTTCCCTGTAACTTCTTCTTTTGTTTTGGTAAATTAAAATGTGGTGCGGACAAGTCATAGGTCTTAAAATTAACCTTTCGTTTCCGGCAATAATAGCGTCAAACATGTCTTTTTTATAATGACTTAAATGACCGCTTTTAACATAAAGTTCTTCCGAACCAATTTCGGGTGTTTGCACCTCAGTAAAATTATGTTTTTTTTCAATTTTTTTAACATAAGTTTGAATTTTGTTTTTGATGATGGTTCCGTCTTCAAGTCAAATCGGAAAACCTTGACCAGAAAGTAATTTAAAAGTGAAAATATTCATTTCTTTACCGATTTTTCGATGGTCTCTTTCTTTTCTCTCTTTTAAAATTTTTAAATACTGGTCAAGTTCTTCCTTTGTTTCTCAAGTAGTTCCGTATATTCTAGTTAATTGTATATTGTTAGAATCACCTCTTCAATAAGCACCAGTTAAAGCAAGTAGTTTAAAGTTTTTTATTTTTGAAATTGAATCTATGTGACCACCAGCACAAAGATCAGTAAAAATTGATTTGTTGTTTGAAGGGTTAATTATTCCGTAAAAAGTAATTTTTTTTCCTTGGTTTTCAAACTCTTTTTTTAATTCTTTTTTATAAGGCTGATCGTTTAAATTTATTGCACCAACTTTTTTGATTTTTCCACCTCCAGAAACAATTTTTTTCATTGTTTTTTCGATTTTTAATAAATCATTTTCAACAATTGGTTTTTCAAATTCAAAATCATAATAAAACCCCTCTTCGATTGAAGGTCCTATTGCTAATTTAGTCTTTGGATAAATTTTTAAAACTGCTGCTGCTAATAAATGAGCTGTTGAATGGTTTAATTCTTTGTTTGCTTTCATGGTTTCTCCTATTAAAAAAAGTCCTTAGTTATAGAAGGCCAACGTACCACTTCTAAAAAGGACTCTTTTTTGAACTTATATTTTTATTGACAAATAAGTAGTACTTTAAGCTTGTTTTTATAGAACTTTCACCATCATCTATTCGCTTTGAAAAACTTTAAACTTAAAGCTTGTCTTATTCATTAAATACATTTTAACATTAAAATTTTACTAATGATAAATAATTATTCCCAATTTTTTCTTTTCCGTTTAAAAATGTAAGTTCAATTATAAATAAAGTTTTAATTACTGTTGCTCCTAGTGAAATTACGAGTTTTTGAATTGCTTCAACAGTACCACCAGTTGCTAGTAAGTCATCAACAATTAGTACTTTTTGACCTTTTTTGATTGAACCTTTTAAAATCTCAAGTGTGCCCGTTCCGTATTCAAGATCATAATCAAAAGAAATTATTTCTCCGGGAAGTTTTCCTTTTTTTCTAACCATAACAAAAGGTTTATTTATTTTCATCGCTAAAGGTATCCCGAATAAAAAACCTCTTGCGTCTGGTCCAACAACAATGTCTGCTCCTTTTGCAAATTTTGCAAATTCATTTGTAATGTGCTTCATAACATCAATGTTCCTTAAAATTGGTGAGATGTCCTTAAATATAATTCCCTTTTGGGGAAAATCTTTTACGTCTTTAACGTATTTTTTAATGTCTTCGTTAATCATAAGTTACTCCTTTTATGTTTTTTAAATAATTATTAAATCAATTCATTCCCTTGTTTAAATCAGGTTTATTGTTTTTAAGTACGAAGTTTTTATTATTACATAATTTTACAAGATTTGAATGTATTTTTGTTTCGTTTTGTGTTGGTTTTAAATTAAGTTTTTCAATTTTTTGAGGATAATACTTAGAAATTAACTTAAACCCTTCGTTAAAAAGTTCATCTAAAGGGATAATATCACTTTTAATAGAACCAATTATAATTAATTTTATTCCGGTTGATTTTTCTTTAAACTTTGGTCATAATATTCCGGGAGTGTCAAGAAGTTGAATCCCGTTAATGTTAACTCATTGTTCACCTCTAGTAATTCCTGGTTTATTAGCAACTTTAGTAGCATTAGAAGAAGAAAGTAAGTTAATTAAAGTTGATTTACCAGAATTAGGAACTCCTAAAACAATTACCCTAAGACGCGGCTTAAATAATCCTAATTTTAAATCTTTTTGTTTTTTTGTTTTTAAAAGATTTTTAACTTCCTTTAAAATGATTTTTTTAAATTTATTGTTAGTAAGATTGCAAAAAATGACAGAATCATTTTCATAGTTAAACTTTTTTTTAACTTTGTTGATTTTTAAATTATCTGCTTTATCGACTTTACTAACTACAAAAAGTCTAGGCTTGCTAGGAGCGATTAAATCAAACTCTTCATTGTATGAAGAAATGGGAGCTCTTGCGTCTAAAACCACAATAAATAAATCAATTAATTTTTCTTTTTCTTTAATTTTTCTCATAGCCTTTGCCATGTGACCTGGAAATCATTGAATCATTACCTTAACCATTATATTAAAAATAATTAAAAAACAAAATAAAAAAGACTTTTAAAGGGATTAAAAAGATTAAATATTGCAATATTTAATAAAATAATAGAAGGAAAAAATTTAATTTTTTTTAATTTAAAAACCATTCTATAATTTTTTTAAATCTTTTTTTAAAAGCGTTTTCTTCATGCAAAGCATCTTTTTCAATGATAAATTTAATATCAGAATTTGGATTTTGTTTTTTAATTATTTTATGCATTTTAATGGCATCATTTAAATAATGTTGTTGAATTTCTTTGTTTCCTTCTTTTGTTCCAATGTCAATGTAAATTTTTTTAGTTAAATTTTTTATTTTTGGAGCTTCAATAAGAAAAACATCATGGTTAAACCAGTAAGCAGGGGAAAATATTCCAAAGCTTTCAAATTCACTAGGATAATTAGCTAAAATGAACGTGTTCATGTATCCACCCATTGATGCACCAATAATGTATTTTTTATTTTTTAAAGGAACATTGTATTTTTTAAGCATTTGGGGAATTATTTTTTCAATAAAAAACTTTGCATAAACTTTTCCCTTACCACCAAACTCTTTTCTTTCTAATCAATAACCAGCTTTTTTTGTTAATTTACCATTTTTGTGCGGAGAGAGTAAATTGGGTCTAATGGGTCCGTCTGTAACTGAAGAAATGATAATTGCATCAATTTCTTTTTCGTTTAAAGTGTTTTCCATGTCTCAAGATTGACCATTTCATGTTTCTCTTGAAGCAAATAATAAATGGCCATCATGAGCATAAATAACTTTTGTTTTTTCTGAATAAGTAATGTTTTTAGACAAGTAAACATCCACGTGTCCGTCTCAACCAAAATCATTATTAAACGTATGTCTATAAATTTTTTCTTTCATTCAGTAATTATATAGACTTAACTTGTCTTTTACATTATTTGACTATAAAATTAATTATTTTATTTTTAATGTAAATTTGCTTAATAATTTTTTTATTATTTAAAAATTTTTTAACATTTTCAATTTTTTTAGAATTTTGAATAATGTTTTTTTCTTTATCAAAGTTACTTATACTTAGTTTTCCCCTTAGTTTTCCGTTTACTTGAACTGCTATAATGATGTTTTCAACAATAATTTTTGATTCATCAAATTTGGGTCAAACACTTTTACTTATTTCTTTTTGTTTTAGAGAATTTAAAATTTCTTCAGAAAGATGCGGGGCAAATAATGAAAGTAAAATCGGAAAATTGTTTAATGATTCTTTAGTCATGGTTTTTTCTTTATAAACATTATTAACAAAAACCATTAATTTTGAAATTGCAACATTAAACTTAAATTTTTCAAGATCATTAGAAAATTCTTTAACTAGTTTATTATAACTAGAAGAAATTTTTTGATTTTCGGAAACAACAAAGACATTTTTTTTAATGTTTTCGTACATTTTATAAACTCTATCAAGTCATTTTTTAATTCCAATAACACCAGTATTATTTCAAGGTTTAGAATCTTCTAAAGGTCCCATAAACATTAAGTATATTCTTAAAGTGTCTGCACCGTATTTTTCAATAATTCCGTCAGGATTAATAATGTTTCCCTTTGATTTAGACATTTTTTGACCGTTTGAACCTAAAATCATTCCTTGATTAATGATTTTTTTAAAAGGTTCTTTTGTTGGCACGATTTTTAAATCATATAAAAATTTATGTCAAAATCTTGCGTATATTAAATGAAGGGTTGCGTGTTCTTGTCCACCAACATAAAGATCTATTGGAAGTCATTTTTTAAATCTTTGGTAAGCTTCTTTTGATTCAATATCAGTGTATGTTCCGTCTTTGTTTTTTAAAATATAAGCTAAATAATACCATGAAGAGCCAGCTCATTGGGGCATCGTGTTTGTTTCTCTACGGTATTTTTTACCGTTTTTTTCAAAATATAGTCATTTTTTATTGTTAAAAAGTGGACCTTTAGTACTTCCTGAAGGTTTGATTTCTTTCATTTTCGGTAAAATTAAAGGTAGTTCATCAATTAATACAATTTTATTGTTTTTGTCAAACGCTATGGGAAAAGGCTCTCCCCAGTATCTTTGTCTAGAAAAAACTCAATCTTTTAGGCGCAAAGAACCATCTTTATTTTTAATTCAATTTTTTTGTAATAAAACCAACGAAGAAGGTCAATCTAGTTTTTCAAGATCATCAAATAATCGACTTGCATATTTAGTTATTTTTAAAACTCATTGTTTCATTGGTTTTTTAATTACGGGAAAACCACCACGTTCAGAAACTAAGGAACCATCTTTAGTTTCTACGAGCTCTTCATTAGCTAGAACAGTTCCCAGTTTTTCACATCAATTTACATTAATTTTTTTAATTTTGGCTAAATTATTTTCGTACATTTTTTTAAAAATTCACTGCGTAAATTTATAATAATTCGGATCAGTTGTATTAACTTCTTTGTCATAATCATACGAAAAACCTAGTGATTGAAGTTGTTTTCTAAAGTTATTAATGTTTTTTATAGTAAATTCATTGGGAAGATTTCCGGTTTGGATTGCATATTGTTCAGCAGGTAATCCAAAAGCATCTCATCCGATCGGGTGAAGAACATCATAACCTTTTAGTCTTTTATACCTTGCAATAATATCAGTTGCAGTGTAGCCTTTTGGGTGTCCTACATGCAAACCTTTTCCAGAAGGATAGGGAAACATATCAAGAACATAAAATTTTTTCTTTTTATCATTTGTAGTTTTAAATGAATTATTTTTTAACCAGTGTTTTTGTCATTTTTTTTCTATAACTTTATGTTTGTACATAAGTTTATTATATAAAAACTTTCAAAATTAAAAAAAACATTAATTTACTTAGTTTAAATAATAATAATTTAAGATACTCATTTTTTTAGATTTTTATCATAAACTTGTAGTTTTGATCCAAAACCCATTGCTCAAAGATTCTTGTTAGAATCTTCAAAAATAGTTCCTTTTCAACCATCAGTAATGATTGAACCTCGTAACAACTCTTCAACATTTGGATCATTTGGATCATTTTTATCAGTTCAACCAGTAGTTACATAACCATCACCAGCTTGATTAATTTTAAGAACTTGGAGTTTTGAAGAAACTAATGATGGATCTGCATCTTCAGCAATCGTTCCCATTGATCAAAGGTTTCCGTAAAAATCTTGAAAAATTACTGCACCATTACCATCTTCGATGTTTGAACCTTTTAATAATGGATCACCAGTATTTTCATTATTGTTATCAATTCAACCTGTATTTTCGTCATAACCAGTACCACTTTGATTTGCTTTAAGAACTTGGAGTTTTGTTTCTTTTCCTGCTGCTCAAAGGTTTTTAAATTTATCTTGGAAAAGGGTTCCGCCATTACCATTAGTAATGTTTGAACCTTTTAATAATCCAGCTGTAGAACTTGAATTATCATCAGTTCAACCAGTGGTCACATAACCATCTTTAGTAGGATTTACTCTGAGAACTTGGAGTTTTAAATCTTCTCCTCCCATTACCCAAAGGTTTTTAAATTCATCTTGAAAAATAATTGATCTTCATCCGTCATCAATACTAGAATTTTTTAATAATCCTTCTTGAGTTTCATCATTAATTCATGAACTTGCAAAACCATTTTGATTTTTAACTAGTACTTGAAGTTTTGTATCAGCGCCTATTGATCAAATATTTCCAAAAGAATCTTCAAAAATAAATCCGCTACTATAATTAACGATAGAACCTTGTAGTAAATCTTCAACATTTGGATCATTTGGATCTTCTTTATTAGTTCAACCAGTTGTTACATAACCATCTTTAGTAGGATTTGCTTTAAGAACTTGAAGTTTTTGTTGATATCCGATTGCTCAAAGGTTTTTAGAAGAATCTTGAAAAAGAACTCCTTCTTGACCGTTAGTAATGTTTGAACCTTTTGTTAATCCATCATTATTAGTGTCATTGATTCATGAATCAGCAAAAGTTCCATCAGTTTTTTTTGCAAGAACTTGAAGACTACTTTCATTTGCCATTGCTCAAATATTTCCAAAAGAGTCTTCAAAAATAACTCCGCTTCGACCATCATTAATGTTAGAACCTTTTAATAATGGTTCACCATTTTCACTATTATCATCTGTTCAAGAACTTTCATAACCATTTTTAGTTAACTTAAGAACCTGAAGTTTTGTTCCGTTTCCCATTGCTCAAAAGTTTTTAGATTGATCTTGAATAAAACTTGATCATCTTCCGTTAGTAATATTAGAGTTTTGTACGCTTGTAGAATTAAAATCAACTTTTTGTTGTTGATTAACTATTACCTCTTTTTCAACAATTTTTTCTACTATTTTTTCTACTATTTTTTCTTTTTCAACAATTTCTTTATCTTTTTTAATACCAGGAATAATTTTAGTTATTAAAATTGGTGTAAACACTGCTCAAGGTATAACAATTAAACCAGTTGTTAAAAATAAAGCTTTTATTTTTTTACTTAAATACATAACAATATTATTATAGAAAAAAATTAAAAATATTAAAATTATTTTTGTTTTATATCAAAAGTGTCTTCTAAAGTAAAATCAACATTATTATTAATTCATTCTTTTCTAAGTTCTACTTTGTCACCCATCAATGTCGAAACTCTTCTTTCTGATAAAATGGGGTCATCAATGTTTACTTTAATTAGAATTCTGGTTTTAGGATTCATCGTTGTCTCTCAAAGTTGGTTAGCATTCATTTCGCCAAGACCTTTATACCTTTGAATTTCTCCGCCGTTAAACTTTTTTAAAATTTCTTTTAATTCGATTTCATCCCAAGCATATTTTTCCTTATTTTTGTTTAATTTTGAATGTTTTTTAGACACTTTATATAAAGGAGGAAGGGCAATATAAACTTTTCCTGCTTCGATTAAGGGACGCATGTATCTAAATAAAAATGTTAGTATAAGAGTTTGAATGTGGGCGCCATCAGTGTCTGCGTCCGTCATGACAATAACCTTACCGTATTTAACGTCTTTAACGTTAAAATCTAGACCTATTCCGGCTCCAATTGTGTTTATGATTGTTCCGATTTCTTCATTTTTAAGAATGTCAATTAACTTTGTTTTTTCGGTGTTAACCACCTTACCTTTTAAAGGTAAGATAGCTTGGGTTTTTCTATCTCTTCCTAATTTAGCAGATCCACCAGCTGAATCACCTTCAACAATAAATAACTCTTTTTCTTCAATGTTTTTTGATTGAGCAGGGGTTAATTTTCCGGAAAGAATTTTCTTTTCAGAAAGTTTTTTCTTAGTTTTTCTAGCGTCTCTTCTTGCTTTGCGGGCTGCTTGTCTTGCTTTTGAAGCAGAAATTGCCTTATTAATAATTTTATAAGCTTCGTTTTTATTTTCTTGAAGTCAAAAAATAAGTTTTTGGTTAATAATTTCTTCAACTGCTTGTTTTGCCTTATAAGTTCTTAATGAATCTTTGGTTTGACCAACAAATTCTAAAAATTTTTCAGGAATTTTTATAGAAATAATGGTTGTTAGTCCTTCTCTTAAATCATCTCCTTCAAGATTTGACTCTTTTTGTTTTAATAAACTTTGTTGTCTTGCGTATTCATTTAACATTTTAGTTCAAGCAGTTTTAAATCCTTGTTCGTGAGAACCACCATCTTTTGTTTTAATATTATTTACAAATGATAAAATATTACAATTATAATCATTGGTGTATTGCACACCTACTTCAACATCAATTTCGTGCACTTTACCTTTAAAAGAAATAAAACTTGAAATTGGGGTTTTTGACTGGTTCATAAACTCAACAAATTCTTTTAGTCCGTCTTTTGAAATAAACTGTTCGCTTTTTTTATTAATTTCGTCTTTAATTTCAATTTTTAATCCCGGGATTAAAAACGAAGCTTCTCTTAGTCTTTCGGAAATTTTATCAAAACTAAATTTACAGTTTTTAAAAACCTTATAAGAAGGGAAAAACTGAATTTTGGTTCCCTTTTTGGTAGTTGAACCAACCACTTTTGTTTTTTTAGCAACGATTCCTTTTTCAAAAATAGTTTCGTATTCTTTGTTATTTTTATAAATTGTCGCTATTAACTTTTTCGAAAGAGCATTTACAACCGAAGCACCTACACCGTGAAGTCCACCAGAAATTTTATAAGCTGAATTTTTTTCTCCAAATTTTCCTCCGGAATGAAGTTCGGTAAAAATTAATTCAACGGCACTTAAATTTGATTCTTTATGTTTATCAATCGGGATTCCTCTACCGTTATCCTCAACAATCATTGAACCATCTTTTTTAATAATTATTTTAACAAAGTTAGCATATGAAGCAAGCACTTCGTCTAGTGAATTATCAACAATTTCTCACACCAGATGATGGAGTCCGTTAACATCAGTCGAGCCAATGTACATACCTGGTCTTTTTCTAATTGCGTCTAATCCTTTTAATACTTTAATACTACGTGCATCATATTTTTTTAACATAGAAAAATTATATACATTTATAAATAAATTAAGATAATAATTGATTTTTTAATTTTTAAGCTAAATTCATTTTTTAGGTAAAATTTCGGGAAATAAAAAACTTCTTTTGAAGAAGTTTTTGGTGCTGTTTAGCATATGGTGCGAACGAATGGACTTGAACCATCAACCTCACGATTATCAGTCGTGTGCTCTAACCGGTTGAGCTACGCTCGCATATAATCATAAAAAATGAAATTTTTTAACGTTTTGAAAATTGTCTTGCTCTACGCGCTTTTCTAAGACCAGGTTTTTTTCTTTCTTTTTTACGTGCGTCTCTTTTTAACATTCCCTCTTTTTTAAGAACTGGTCTATAATCTTCAGAAACATTGATTAATGCCCTTGCTATTCCTAATCTAATTGCTCCTGCTTGACCCGAAAGTCCTCCTCCTTTAACGTTAACAAAAATATCAAATGTTCCGTTAGTTTTTGTAATTTCAAGTGGTTGAGAAGCTTCTTGAATTAAAATTTTAGACATTAAATAATCTTTAGAATCTCTTTTGTTAATTTTAAATAAACCTTTTCCGGTTTTAATTGTTACTCTTGCAGTGGAAGATTTTCTCCTCCCTAAACCTTTATATTCTAAATTTGCCATAATTATCTAATCTCCAGTTTCTTTGGTTTTTGAGCTTCGTGTTTATGTTTTGGACCAACGTAAACAAATAAGTTTTTAAATTGTTTTCTTCCTAATTTTGTGTGGGGTAACATTCCTTTAATTGCTTTTTCAACTAAAGCATACGGTTTTTTCTTGATTAAATCTGATGCTTTTGTAATTTTTAATCCTCCGGGATAACCCGAATGAGAATAATAAAGTTTAGTTTCTTTTTTGTTAGAAGTAAGATTTATTTTTTCCGCATTAATAACGATAACGTTATCCCCCATATCAACGTTTGGTGTAAAAGTAGATTTAGTTTTTCCCCTTAATACTGAAGCTACTAGTGAAGCTAATCTACCGAGTGTTTCGCCTTCAGCATCAACGAGAAACCATTCTTTTTTAACATCTGCTTTTTTAACAATGGTTGTTTGTCTCATGAAAACTCCTTTTTTTTATTTTATTGCAATTAAATTAGGTAATATTGCTTATGAAATTATAACAAAATAACATATTTTATTATTCAATTTATTTTTTAAAACAAAAGATAATTTAAAATGTAATCTTGATTAATATAACATAAACACTTTATAACATCATAAACGATAATTTAGCGTAAAAAATTGTTTTTAGTAATTTAATGTTTTAACTTGTTTTTTTAAAAATTTCATAGTTTTTTTTATGTTATAAATAAAAAAATAATAATTTAAGTAAATAACAAAATAATTAATCACTAACTTTTTGTCATGAATCTACATAACCATCTTTAGCTTCGTTTATTTTAAGAACTTGTAATTTTGCATAAATAGTTTTTTTGAATCCTTCAATAACTTTAATTTTTGGAGTACTCATTGCTCAAAGGTTTTTAAATTCATCTTGGAAAATTGTGGTGGTAGCACCATCAATGATGTTTGAACCTTTTGTTAATCCCTTATCATTAGCATTAGTTCAACCAGTACTTACATAACCGTCTTTAGAACTATTTGCTCTAAGAACTTGAAGACTTGTTTCAAATCCTGTTGTTCAAAGGTTTTTAAACTCATCTTGAAAAATTATTCCGCCATCACCATCAATAATGTTTGAACCTTTTATTAAGTCTCTATCAAAACTATTTCAACCTGTAATTTCATCATAGCCATCTTTTTGAGAATTTGCTTTAAGAACTTGGAGAGATGTTTCGTATCCCATTGCTCAAAGGTTTTTAAACTCATCTTGAAAAATTACTCCACCTTCACCATCAGTAATGTTTGAACCTTTTATTAAACCGACATTATAACTGTTTCACCCTGTACTTTCATCATAACCATCTCTTTGAGAATTTACGCTAAGAACCTGGAGAGATGTTTTATTTCCCATTGCTCAAAGGTTTTTGAATTGATCTTGAAAAATTACTCCATAATTGCCATTAATGATGTTTGAACCATTTGTTAATCCGCTATTTTTAGCATTACTCCAACCAAGATTTTCATCATAACCATCTTTTTGATCATTTGTTCTAAGAACTTGAAGAGAAGTTCCTTTACCCATTGCTCAAAGGTTTTTAAATTGATCTTGAAAAATTGTTCCTGTTGCGCCACTAGTAATGTTTGAACCTTTTAATAATCCACTATCATTGACATTAATTCAACCAATATTTTCATCATAACCAGTGCCACTTTGATTTGCTTTAAGAACTTGAAGAGATGATTCATATCCCATTGCTCAAAGGTTGCCAAAATCATCTTGAAAAATTGTTCCACTAACACCATTAGTGATGTTTGAACCTTTTAATAATCCAGCTATAGAAATTGAATTATCTTCAGTTCAACCCGTAGTAACATAATCATTTTTAGAAATGTTTGCTTTAAGAACTTGGAGTTTTGAATTTTTACTCATTATTCAAAGATTTTTAAATGAATCCTGAAAAATTTTTCCGTTATAACCATTAGTAACATTTGAATTTTTTAATAACGGATCACTAGTGCTTGAATTATCTTGCATTCAACCAATATTTACATAACCATCTTTAGAAATATTTGTTTTCAAAACTTGGAGCTTTGAATTTTTTCCCATTGCTCAAAGGTTACCGAAATCATCTTGAAAAATTGTTCCAAATGTACCATCAAGAATGTTTGAATTTTTTAATAAATTAATTTTTTCAACATAAATACTTAATGATAAACTTGTAGATTTTATACTAATAATAAGAGTGACTTTAGTTTTAATTCCTCAAGATAAAGATGAAAGTTTAGTGCTAATTTTTAAAAGATCATTATTAGTTAATAAATCATTTTCTTTTTGAAGTTGGTTTTTGATTGCATTTTGGATTTCATTTTGGTTTTGGGTTGAAACATTGGGCGCAATTAAAATGTTTTTATCAATTATTTTTTGTTTAATTGCATTTATTTTATTTTGTCGATCTTGTTCATTATTTTGATTAATTTTAATTACCACAACTGGAGTAAAAATTGCAATTGTTAAAACTCCTAAAATTAATCCTGATAAAATAATTTTTTTAATTCTTGATATCTTTGATAATTTTAATTTCATTTTTTTAATTTTTGATATTTTTGGTTTTTTCATTAAAATCTCTTATTTTATTAATTATAAAAAATTCTTTTGAAAAAAATTATTTTAAAAATTTAAAATTTTTTTTAATTTAAAAAATTAACCACTAGGTTTTTGTCATGAATCTACATAATCATCTTTAGCAACATTTATTTTAAAAACTTGGAGTTTTGTAGGAATAGTTTTTTTAACTTCTTTAATAGTTTTAGTTATTGAGCCACCCATTGCTCAAAGGTTTTTGAACTTGTCTTGGAAAATTGTTCCACCATAGCCATTTTCAATGTTTGAACCTTTTAACAATCGACTATTAGCACTGGTTCAACCAGTAGTTTCATCATAACTGGTTTTTTCTGAATTTATTCTAAAAACTTGAAGACTTGTTTCATCTCCCATTGCTCAAAGGTTTTTAAATTCATCTTGAAAAATTGTTCCACCTTGACCATTAGTGATATTTGAATTTAATAATAATCCATTATCATTAGAATCGTTTCAACCAATAGCTTCATCATAACCTTTTTTTTGTGAATTTGATTTAAGAACTTGCAAACTCGTTCCGTTTCCCATTGCTCAAAGGTTTTTAAATTTATCTTGGAAAATTGTTCCACCTTGACCATTAGTAATATTTGAATTTAATAATAATCCATTATCATTAGAATCATTTCAACCAATAGCTTCATCATAACCATTTTTAGAATCATTTACTTTAAGAACTTGAAGAGATTTTCTATATCCCATTGCTCAAAGATTTTTGAATGAATCTTGAAAAATTGTTCCGTATCCACCAAAATTAATATTTGAATTTTTTGTTAATCCACTATTAGCATTAGTTCAACCAATAGTCTCATCATAACCATCGCTGTCATCATTTACTTTAATAACTTGGAGTTTTGTATTGCTTCCCATTGATCAAAGGTTTTTGAATGAATCTTGAAAAATTGCTCCACCTTGACCAGTAACAATATTTGAATTTTTTGTTAATCCACTATTAGCATTAGTCCAGCCAGTGGTTACATAACCTTTTTTTTGTGCATTTGTTCTAAGAACTTGGAGTTTTGTATTAGTTCCCATTGATCAAAGGTTTTTAAATTCATCTTGGAAAATTATTCCAAAACTTCCATCAATAATATTTGAATTTTTTGTTAATCCGCTATTAGCGTTAGTTCAACCAGTAGTTACATAACCGTTTTTAAAAGAATTCGCTTTAAGAACCTGGAGACTTGTCCCGTCTCCCATTGCTCAAAGGTTTTTAAAAGAATCTTGAAAAATTTTTCCATTGTAATTACTTATAATATTTGAATTTTTTAATAAAACATTATTGGCGTTTGAATTATCATCAATTCAACCAGTACTTACATAACTATTTTTAGAATTATTTACTCTAAGAACTTGAAGTTTTTTCCGATTTCCCATTACCCAAAGGTTTTTAAAGTCATCTTGGAAAATTGTTCCATATTCTCCACTATCAATGTTTGAATTTTTTAATAAATTAATTTTTTCGACATAAATTTTTAATGTTGAAGTTGCATAGTTAACCTTAATAGTAAGAATAATTTCAGTTTTAACTCCAATATCTAAAGATGAAATACTAATAATAATTTTTGAGAGATCGCTATTAGTTAATAAATCATTTTCTTTTTGAAGTTGGTTTTTAATTGCTCTTTGAATTTCGTTTTGATTTTGTGTCAAAACATTAGGAGCAATCAAAATATCTTTATTTTTTATTTTTTGTTTAATCGCATTTACTTTATTTTGATCTAAATTTTGACTAACCTTAAGCACTACAATAGGAGTGATAATAGCAGTTAAAATTCCGATAGATAATCCTAATAAAATAATTTTTTTAGTTTTTGATATGTTTCATAATTTTATTTTCATTTTTTTACTTAAGATCCTTTACAATTTGAATTATAAAACTTTCCTTTCAAAAAAAGTTATTTTAAAACAAGATTTAAATTTTATCATTTGAATTTTTTTAAATCAAATTATTAAAGTTATTCAAAATATTTTTTTATGTCTAAATCTTTAAGATTGTCATTTTCAGTTCAAATTTTTACATTAAATTTTGTTATAAAACTAACTTTCAATTAATTTAAATAATTCTTTTTGATTTTGGTTTTTAATTTCTAAATTTTCATTAATCATTTCATCAATGTTATTATCTTTAATTTTATAATTTGATATTAATATGTGAATTTATTTTTTGTTTGACTTTTCACCTTTTTTGACTATTCTATGAATACGGTCAATTGATTGAAAATAATGAGCACCAACATAATTTCTGAATAGATAAATTGCTCCATCAACGTGTTTATGTAAAGAAAGTGACTCAGCAATTGTTGCTAGTGAAGCTGTTAATATTCAGTTTTGACTATTTTAAAAATTGGATATATTTCTATTCTTTTAAATTTATTAGTTTTAAAATAAATATTATTCAATTTCTTGTTCAATTTCTGTAATTATTATTGATTGGTTACTTTTTTCAAATTCTTCCAAATTAAAAGAACCAAAAATAGAAATAGCAATTGAAACCTTTGATTTTTGTTCTTGAATGGTATCAAATAAATCTAGTTTTTTAACTCTTAATGCAAGTTTATATTTTTCTGGTTTTGGATTTTGATTTTTTTCATCATTAAAAATAAAAACTTTTTTAGAAGAATTAAAATATTTTCCATTTTCCATTCTTAATGATATTTCTGTTAAATATTTTTTATCTTGACGTTCTTTACTAGAAAACTTTTTTACTTTATTTTTATGTTCAGGATTTTTTTCTATAGGATCATATCAAATTAAAGAAGTATCAAAATTATAAATGTTGTATTCTTCTCCAAATTTGCTATTAGGTTTTACAATGCTACATGAACTAATTATTATTTCTTTAGTTCCAACAATTAAATCGAGTGGAAGATATAATGGTTTATTGTTTTTCAATGAAACTGTTAACCTTAATTCTACCTTTGCATCTTCTACTTCAATATAACCAAATGAAGATGATTTTTTTGAAGGGATTTCTCTTTTTGACATATTCAATATTTTCGCTTTTGCTTCAAATGTTTCATAACCCTCATCAATATAATGAGCAAGCATTCTAGAAATTCTTGGAACCGCAAATGATGTACCTTGATTATAAATACATAATCCGTCTTTACCTATAGCTTTTAAATAACTTTTATCTATATTGTGTGGTCCACCAAAATAAGAAATTTCTGGTTTTTCAAATTGTAAAATTGGTCCAATTGATGAATAAGTAGATGGTTGTATTTTGTTATTTTTATCACTCATAATAGAACCAACTGATAATGCATTAAGTGAATCTGCTGGTAAATTTAAAGAATGAAAAAAATTTTTTGTTATACTTCTATCATTACCAGAAGGACAAACAAATATAACATTGTATTTATGACTTATTTGGTCAAGTAAAACACCAAAATATGATATTTTTAGATCATAAGGTTTTTTAAGAGCACCAAATGATAAATTTCAAACTTTAATATCTAAATTTTCTTTAATTATGTTTCCCAAATTATTTCTAAAATGTTCAAAATTTAAAGATGGTGGTCCCAAACTTCAAGTTGGTTCTAAAATTTCAAAATGTTTGACTTTAAAATTTCCAAATCCATCTTTTTGTCCTGGATTTAATTCATCGTTTGCAATTATTAATGATGAAACTATTGTTCCGTGATCTAAATTTTGAAATTTTTTTAATTGTCTAAAATCTTTTGAAAAAACTATTCCTTGACTTAAAATTTCGTTTTTTAAAGAAACTCCTGAATCAATAACTCCTATTTTTGTTTTTCTTCATTTTGGTTCAAATTTAATATCATTAAGAATAATTTCGTATGGTGTATCAAAAGATACAAGTTCTTTTTTGTTTTCGCAAGAAACAATAATGTCTGGAAATTTACTAAAAATTTCTAAATATTTTTTAGAATCTAAAAATGCAATATTTAAATCTTTTAAATAATTATTATTATTCAAAATTCCGCTTTTAATTAAATCTTTTATAATGTCATCAATGGGTAGCAAATAAACAATCTTCTTCCCAATTATTTGATTTGGTGGTTTTTGATTGTTAATATCATTGATTTCAATTAATTTATTAAAATTTTTTATTAAATGTTCATCATTTTTTTCATCTATTATTTTTTTTATTAACAAATCACTAATAAAAGCTTCAAAATGATTGTATTCTTTTTCATTTATCTCATAATATAAATTAACAAATAAATCTTTATTTTTATATTGAGTAAAAATTCCTAATTGACGAACATCACTAATTTTCTCTACTCTACTAGTTCCATCATAAAAATTAGAATTAAAAATAATTCTTTTTGTTTTTGGTGGTATTAGATTTTTATACTCTATATGAAAAATATAATTTCCGTTTTTTGATTTTTTTAATTGTTTTCATTTTTGGTAAATTTTTCTTATTTTTTCTCTATTTTCTTGGATTTTTTTAAACTCTTTATTAGAATCTAATTTTGAAATTCCTCCGCGGTTACCTTTTTCTTCAAAAGCTTCAACCTTTATTTTCATATAGTTTTTCATTAAAAGCCTCTTTTTTTTAGTTTTTGATTGAGTCTATTTGAAAACATTTCTTTGTTTAAATTTAAATAAGTTTTAAAGAATACGCAAAATTCTACTTCTACATCTAATTTGTCAACAAAATTTTTTTCTAATCGAATATATTTTTGAAAATCATCTAATTGTGAAACAGTAAAATCCTTATCAAACTTAGAAGTTACATCATTTAATAATCTTTTTGAATAATTTAACTCTTCATTTTCTAAAAAAAATAGTTCAAAAAATAATTCTTTATCAATCTTTTTGCCCTCAATTTTTAAGTTAAACCTTCTTATTATTGCTTTATCAATTCTAGAAATTGAATTTGTTGAACAAAATAAAACAATATTTTTGTTTAATAAATCTAAAAATTTAATAAAAGTAGCCACAATTCTATGGTGTTCTCCTACTTCATTCTGAGAATCTCTACTAGTGATTATTGAATCAAATTCGTCTATAAATATAATTGCTTTTTTATTTTCGTACTTTTGGTTTAAATCATTTACTAAATTAATTAAATTTAGTTGTGTTTGACCCATTTTTGAACTTATTAGTTTTTCTAAATATAAATTTTCAAAGGTGTATTTTTTTGAAAAATCAGCAATTTTTTTAACAAGGGTTGTTTTTCCCGTTCCGGTTTTACCAAAGAATAGAACTCTTAAACCGTTAATGTCTTTAATTGTTTTTTCACTATCTAAAATGAAAAAAATTTTTTTCATTTCGTTTTCATAAATTCTAGTTATTGATTCTTTTTTGAATTTATTTTTATTTGCGTAAACAATATTTTTTTTAAAAGCATACATTCTTTCTAGTTGCTCTATTTCTTTAGTAATTCAATTGGAATTTTTTAAATTTTTTAAAATTATTTGAAATTGTTCATCATTCACTTTTTTAATAATAAAAGACATTTCACGAACTTTTTTGCTAATTTGCTCCATTTTTTCTATCACTTTCTATAAATATTGTATCACTTTAAGAAAATGTTTATTTTTTTACATATAATTTTTTAATAAAAAATATATTAAAATAATGTTTTTATTTTGATAATTTATAGTAGCATTTTAATTTATTTTTTAAATTTTATCGTCAAAGTTATTTAGATTAAATTATTAAAGTTATTCAAAATATTTTTTTATGGCTAAGTCTTTAAGATTATCGTTTTCGGTTCAAATTTTTACATTTTTATTGTTTTTATAATATTCTCAAATATTTCTATAAATTGGATTTTTAAATCATTCAGATAAAACATATTCATAAGAAATGCTATACCTAGTGTTTTTTAATAACCTATTAAACATTTTTAATTTAAAAGGTGCTGTTTGTAATTTTTCATCAACCGAACCACTCATTTGTTGTCATTTTTTTTCAAAAATTGTTATGTGTTGTTTTTTGATGTTTAAGATAAAAGAATCAGGATTAATTCTTTTAGAAAAAACTTTGTTAATAAAATCTTTATCAACATGTTCTATTAATAATTCTAGACAATTATAAATTTGTCCTTGCCTACCGTAGTAACCAATTAATTTATTTTTTTGGTATATTTCAAAAAAATCTGTTTTTGATTTAGAAATACTTTTTAACTTATACTCTTTTTCTAACCATTTTTTAAGGTAAATGTCTTTTTCAAAATCTAGACCGTGTTTATTAGTTTTTGAGCCGCCAGCTCCTGTTCCTCTATTTTTCTTGTTCATAATTTGTTATTAAAACCTCTTGTACCTTTTTTCTTTTGGATCCTTTGCCACCAATTAATCTATTAACTTTAATAGTTTTGATGTTAAACTTAGAATAAAGCTTTTTGATTAACTTTGTATTGTGGTTTGAAACCATAAATTTGACATTTTTTTCATTTAGCTCTTTACATAATTTTGCAAGTTCCTTTTGACCTTTTGAACCAAAACCGTTTTTTTCATAGGAATCAAATCCGTTTACTCCGTTCTCATAATCATATGGAGGGTCAAAGTAAACAAAATCTTTTGGTGTGATCTTTTTTATTGCATTAATATATGTAGTATTTTTTATTATTGAATCAGTTTTTTTTAAAAAATTTGCAATTTTAGTTAAGTTAGAATGTTCAAAAATTTTAACTTTTGCTTCTTTTTTCCACGGAACATTAAAATGACCTTTTGAATTTACCCGATAAATGCCGTTATAGCAAGCTTTATTTAAATATATAAACCTTGCTGCTCTTAATTCTTTTGAATCTTCCATGTTTAAATCTTTATGGTCTATTGGATTTTTATCAATGTTTCTTATTTTTGAATAAAAATCTTTATTGTGACCATATTCCATTAGTTTTAAATACTCTCTTAATTTTTTATAATTTTTTTTCAATACTATGTAAGCATTCATTAATTCAGAATTAATATCATTAATTACAAATTTTTGAGGTTGTAAATAAAATAACAAAGCACCTCCGCCCACAAAAGGTTCATAGTAAGTATCAAATTTTTGCGGCAATAAAGGCTTGATGAATTTTATTACTTTACGCTTACCACCAACCCATTTAACAAAGGGTTCTATTTTTTCCATATAATTTATTATAAATAATTATTTATAAATTCAAAATTTAGCAAGTTTAAAAAAGGAGATTAAAATGCAAATGAAAGAAAAAATTGAAAAGTGAATAAACTCAGAAAGTGAGCACATTGAAAACCAAGTTTTAGGCATAGATGGAGGTTTTGGAACTGGTAAAACAACTTATATTAAAAATATTGATAAAATTCTTGATTGAAAAAAAATTGACAAAAAAATAATATACATTAATTTATTAAATTTAGATTTAGATGATAATTTTATAAACAATTTAATCAAAATATTTAATAAATCAAAAGATGTTGTTTCAAGTGCAAAAGAAACAACCACTGATTTGTTTAATCAATTAAAAAATAGAATTAAGACAGAATTATGATTAGAATTAGATGCTTTTGATGATATAAAAACAATTCAAAAAAGAACATTAAAATATGAAAATAGTAAAAAAAGATTTTTTAATAATTGTGTATTTATTTTAGATGATATTGAAAGAATTAATCCTCAAAATATTCTAAAAACACTTGGGTTAATTAATCAACTAAGTTATAAATATAAGAAAATGAAAATTTTAGTACCTTATAATTCAAAAGCTTTAAATAGTGTTTTAAATAATTTTTTTGGAATTCAAAATATTGAAAATAAAGAAAATTATCTTCAAAAATATCTTGGTAATTCAATAGATTTTGAAGTTGATTATGTTGAAATAGCAAGATTTATAATGAAAATTGCTGATAAAGATTTTGGTTTAATAATCGACATAATTTATTTTTCAGAATATTTAAAAATAATAAATATTAATTGGAGAAATATTATTTTGTTAAGAGAACATATTAAAAATATCCCTGAATTGTATACTTTTGAATTTTTTATTAAAACTAATGGATTAAGTTTGTTTGATAAAAAAACTTTTGAAAATAACATACTTACTTTTAAAAATAAAAAATTTTTACTTTTAAAAAATGATAAAAAATGTTATTTTGATTTTCAAAAAAAATATTCTAGTGCTGAATATATTCAGTTAAATAATAAATTAAATTGAAAAAAACCATGACCAAATGATGTTGAAAAACCTAGTGCTTTTGAATCAAGTGATGAAATTAAAGTAAAAACAATTATTGATGAAGAAATCTATAAATTCTTTAAAAAATATCATAATTCTTAAGATTGTTTTGTTAATAATGAATTAGTGTATTTGTGAAAAAAACAATTAAAAAGTTTTTAAAATAATATGTCTACATAAATCTCTTTTAGTTTTTTTATAGTCTTTGGTAATTCTTCAAGTTTTTTTGGTCATTCATTTAATAAAGTGTTAATTTTTTCGATTAACTTTTTTGAAGATATAGTTTTTAATATGTTTATTTCTATAATTCTTTTAATGCTGTATAAATCATATTCGTGTTTAAAATTTTTAAAATTATTATTATCTTGATCATGTAAGTCTGGATGCTCATAATTTTTAGAAAATCAAACACTTCTAGTGTTCATAGTATTTTCTAAATTTTTTGCTATACCAAAATCTGATAAAATTCATTTATTTTTATAAAATAATGTGTTATTTGGTTTAATGTCTCTATGAAAAATTTTTTTAGAAAAAATATATTTTGTTGCTTTTAAAACACAGAGAATGTAATAAATTTTTTCTTCATCAAGCATAGATAATATTTTATCTTTAAATTTTTCACATTTAGGCATTTTATAACTAAAATTTTCACGATCTAAATCATAAACTAGCAAAACAAAATTTTCATTTTTTAAAAGATTCATTATTTTATATTCATTTAAAAATCTTTTTTTAACTCTATCTTGCTCTTCTTTATTTAAATTTTTATACACAAGTTGTTTTTTTAAAACTTTAGGATCACTAGTATATAAAATATTGCACATTCCACCACTATCAAATATATCTTTTAAATTTGATTCATATAAATCTATTGGTATATCACTAACTTTAGAAGCTATTTTAATTATCTTTATTTTATTGTTTTCAATAACTAATTTTTGTCCATAAAGTTTAAGTTTTTTGTTTAAATTATTTAAAAACATTTCTTGCTTTTTTTTAGAATTAGATGGTTGAATGTATTTAATAAAATAATAATGAAAAAAATCACTTAAAAGACCATTTTCTTTACAATGTTCAATTACTTTTTCCATATATTTTCATCTAGATAATTTTTTTTCACTTTCTCGATATCCTAAATGTAATGAAAAATTTTGTCCAAATTTATCTATTTCTCATGCTGATAAAGGTTCAATTTTGTATGAAGAATTACTTTCATTGCCATTTAAATATTCATAAAATTTTTTATCATATTTTAAATTCATTTTTAATCCTTTTTTAATTGTATTTTTTATATAGAACTTATTATATAACGTAACCTATAAAATATAATTAATTGTATATAATTTTAAAATAATTTAATTATAAAAAGGAGCTCAAAATGCATATGAAAGAAAAAATTGAAGAGTGAATAAACTCAGAAAATGAACACATTGAAAACCAAGTATTAGGAATAGACGGAGACTTTGGAACAGGAAAAACAACTTACATTAAAAATATTGATAAAATTCTTGATTGAAAAAAAACTAAGAAAAAAATAATATACATAAATTTATTAAATTTAGATTTAGATAATAATTTTATAAACATTTTAATTGAAATGTTTAACGAATCAAAAGATGTTATTTCTAGTATTAAAGAAATAGGAAATGATTCAATCAATCAATTCAAAAATAAAATTAAAAGTGAAATTAAAAGTAAATTATGATTAGAAATAGATGCTTTTGATGATGTAAAAACAATTCAAAAAAGAACACTAAATTATGAAAATAGTAAAAAAACATTTTTTAACAATCGTGTACTTATTTTGGATGATATTGAAAGAATTAATCCTCGAAACATTTTAAAAGCATTAGGGTTAATTAACCGACTAAGTTATAAATATGAAAAAATGAAAATTTTAGTTCCTTACAATTCAAAAGCTTTGAATGATGTTTTAAGTAATTTTTATGGAGTTCAAAATATTGAAAATAAAGAAAATTATCTTCGAAAATATCTTGGTAATTCAATAAAATTTGAAGTTGATTATATTGAATTGAAAAATTTTATTGAAAAAGACTTTCCGCGTGAGATTGGAATTAGAAATAATCAAAGTCTTATATTTTTTATAAAAAAAATAAAAATTAACTGAAGAGAAATAATTTTACTAAAAGAATATCTCAAAAACAATAACATTGATTGAGAATATTTCATTGAAAATGGTTTACTAATTTTATTTATTAAAAAAATATTTAAAAATAATATTTTAACTTATCGAAAAATTAAATATCTTATTTTAAAAGATAAAGAAAGTTTTAATGATAAACAAAGTTTAATGGCCTTTCGTAATGACTTATCAATTGAACTTCATTTTCAGAAAAAATGACCTTTAGAAATTGAAAAACATCCAAATATTCAATTTTTTGAAATTAGAAGTTGCTTAGAAATTGATCAAAAAATTTATGATTTTTTTAAAGAATATCATAATCTTTAATATTATTTCTCATCATCTAAAAGATCATCAATATCATCTGCTTCATCAAGATCAATTTGGGTTGTAGGAGCAATTTCTTCTTCTTTTAGTTTGGTTTTTTCTAACTCTTCAAAAGATTCTTTAATTTCTTCATGCTCTTCTTGTTTGATGGTGGTTTTTTTTGTGGGTAAAACTTTAACAATGTTTGGCTTAATTTTAAAAACATCTTCTTTAGCTTTTTTTAACTTATCTTCATCGTATAAATTAGTTAATAAAATTGATTCATAAGCTTCAAGTTCTGAAGGAAACTGGTGGTATTTTTTATTTGCATAAGAAGATAAAATAATATTTTTTGATTTTGGTGCAAATAAAATTTGTTTTTTAGATAGTGAAAAATTAGCAAGGAGCACAATTTCTTTACCGTGCAATCTAAAAGTGTATTTAATTATTCCTAAGTTTAAAAAATAATTAGCAACTTTTAGTGTTCCGTTTTCAATGACATTAGAAAATTTTCTAGTTTTCAAAAGTTGATTAACTTTTTTATAAAAATTCAGAATCGATTTTGGGTTTTTAAATTGCATTTGCACATTTTTTAGTTGGTAGCTTTCTGAAACTGGCGTAATTGTTTTATTAGCAAGGGAAAACCCGCCGTTTTTTGTTTCGTTTCAAAGCATTAATGACCTTCCGTTAATGGGGTTTTGTAAAACTTGTGCGGCCATAAAATCTTTTTCTTTAATTCTTAAATCTCTAAAGTTTAACTTTCTTAAACTAAGGGTTTTGTCTTGAAAATCATCTAAAAACGTTAGTCCGATGTTTTTAGCACCAAGTTCATCAGAGTAATATATTGAGCTTGAAGCTTGGGTTAGTAAATTTAGTAAACAAATTGTTTTTGCAGCTTCTTCGTTATATTGACCTTCATCACCCCAACGAGAGTTAATTCTTCCCGAAAGTTCGTTTCCAAAAGATAAAATATTTGTTGGTTTATCAGCAAGAAGTGCAATAATTTTACTTAGTTCACGGGGACAAAACTTACCAATCAAATCATTTTTATATTTTTTATGAGTTCCTAAAAGTGAAAGCTGTGAACAAATAAAATAGTCAAAAATTTTGGTTGTTCCGTGAGTGTGTTCATTAACTTTTTTATAATCAACTAAACTTGATTTTCCAATAATAAAAATTTTGTCGTTTATTTCTTTAACTGAATTATAAAATTTTCTTAATTCAAATAAAGTCTCATCGGTCATTGAAACACCGTATAAAGATGAATTAATAAATTCAAAATTTTTAAACACAAAACCACTTACTCCCATTTTGTTTCAATATTTAATCACTT
Organism: Metamycoplasmataceae bacterium; assembly: GCA_965263245.1. Taxonomy (GTDB): domain Bacteria; phylum Bacillota_I; class Bacilli_A; order Mycoplasmatales; family Metamycoplasmataceae; genus DT-68. The sequence goes on from CBDHHR010001146.1 coordinate 713,195, forward strand.
TGACAAAACTTTTAGGAACACTTGAAGAACTTCAGTTTAAATTTATTTCTTGGGTTTTTTCGTTTATTGAATAGTATTTACTGTTTTTTTTATTAAACTTTGAAAAACCTTCAATTTCTCTTTCTGATTTTTTAAAACCAACTAAATCTTTTTCTAAATCTTTTTCCGATTCTTTAAACCACTTATGTTTTTCTTTAATTGAACCTAAGTTAATTTCAATAAAAATTTTTAAATTAATTTTATTAGCTTTAGCAATTAAAATTTTAAAATCATCAATACTTCCGATTTCTTCGGAAATCGAAGTAAAGTTTTGTTTTGGACTTTCACTTTCTGAAGAAAGAAGGTCCCGCAAAATCAGCGCATCGACGTTTAAAAAAGAAAAATAATCAATTTTTTTAACAAGTCCTTTTAAATCACCAATTCCGTCATTATTAGCATCGTTAAAATATTTTATTCCTAAATCATAAATCGAAAGTTTCTTAATATTGAGCATGAAATTATCTCCTAAAATTTTTAAATTAATTTACCATTATTATAAATAAAAAAGTAAATTAGTACTTATTTAATAGTAAGAAATTTTTTGATTTGGTTAAAATATAAGATTCCGGAAAATACTGAAAAAAACGTTGCAACGTAAATCAAAATGTTTAGTAAAAAGAGTGAGTAATGACCAGAAAAAGCGTTAAACTCTTTAAAAGTTTGGTTAAAAGCCGGATAAATAAAAAATAAAAGCGTTATTCCCAAAGATAAAATACTTGTTTTAAGTTTTCCGAATATTGAAGCTGCAACGTTAACTTTTTTAGAAGCTGCTAGGTTTCTAAAACCATCCACTAAAATATCTCTTAAAATTAAAATAATTACTAAGTAAAAAGGTACTAAGTTCATTAGCGAAAGAACAATTAAAGAACTGCTGGTAATGATTTTATCAGCAAGGGGATCAAACAATTTTCCAAAAACGGTGATGGTTTTATTTTTTCTTGCTAAAAAACCATCTACAAAATCTGTGAGCATGGCGATTGTAAAAATCAAGCCGGAAATTAAAAAAGCAACTGTTTTTAAGGAGGAAAAATTCTGGTAGGAAAGAGTTTTATCAGAAAAATAAGCAAGGGACATAAAGGTTAAAAAAGGGATTACAAGAAATATTCTAAAAAGGGTTATTTTGTTTGGTAAATTCATTATTTTAAGTATCCTTTAAGTCTTTTTTTAAACTGCATTCTCTGTTTTTTAACAAATGCTAAATCTAATTTTTTAACCTCTTTTTTAACCAAGAGAATTTCGTCTTTTAACTTGCGGTTTCAAGTGGTTGAAGAAGCTGCTTTCATTTTTTCAAAAATGTCAATAATTTTTTGGTTTTCCTTTAGTTCTTTTGCTAGTAAAAAAATGTTTGAACTGTTAAATTTAGTCAGTATTTTTTTCATCTGGTTTTTAATGTCGCTCATTTTAAGTTTACCGATTGAAGGTTCAAAATCTCTAAGTAGCTTGTCATTGTGTAAAAAAATTTCTTCAATGTACACTAAAACGTTTTTGATGGAACTTTTTTGTTTAACCTTAAGCTTTTTTTCTTCCTCTTTTTGTTTTTTGATTTTTAACTTGTCTTTGATTGCCATAAAAACCATAAAAGTCACAATTACAGCGACTAAAACCCCCATTATAATTCAAATTATCATCTTTACCCCCTTTAATAATTTAAAAACATCAACTTAATTATAATTAAAAAAACAAAAACATACCATAAAGTGTGTTTTTGTGATCATTTTAGAAAATGATTTTTGTGCTTGTAAGCCGTGTTCTGTACTCTAAAAAGAGCTCTAACCATTTATCTATAAAAAATTTATTCTTTGCTTTGTTCATTTTCTTGGCAAAGACTCCCCTACCAAATTTGGGTTTCTAGCTTGTGGAGTTTACCGCGTTTCACTCTAAATTAATAGACTCGTCTCTGTGGCACTTGTCGTCCAGGCTTAAGTTTATTGAACTTAACACAAACACTACTTGCATCGCAGCAAGTGCTAGCACGGACTTTCCTCTACATAAATGTAGTGGTTAGATAGCACAAAATAATTATAAATTATTTTCTTGAAATATTTTTAGTAAGCGATTTAATTTGCATTCTTAATTCGGAAATTTCTTTAACAAGTTCGGGTGAAGAGTTTTGATTAATGTTGGTTATTTGGTCGTTAAGATTAACGATTTCTAAGTTTAATTTTTCAATTTCATCATCTTTTAAGTTAATCACAACCATTTTTTCTTCAAGCTTATCTTCCAGAGTTTGGATCTCTTCTTCAAAAGCTTTATAGTCTAAAATGATTTTGTCTAAGTACTGGTCAACCTGCTTGGCGTTATAACCAGAAAGTTCAATGTCGAATTTTTTGTTTAAGATTATGCTTGAATTAAAATTTTTTTTCATGTTAGTAATATTATATGTGTAAAATGTAATTAGTTAAAAATTTGAAAGGAAAAAATGATTAAAATCGCAAACCAAAACCAAAAACTTGTTACTTTAGAAGCTGTTTTTGATTCCAAAGCAATTCACCAAAAAATGATTAAAATTAAAAACCATACCACTGAGTTTTTAAGTCAAAATAAAGCTTTCATTTACTTAGGAAAAAAAGAAAACTTTAACCTTGAAAGTTTAAAAAAAGTTGCACGAGTTTTTAAAAACTTAAAAAGGGATTACCAAATTAACATTGCAACGTTCATTACTAAAAAAATATCAGAAAAAATTTTAGTTAGAGAAGTTACCGAAGCTTACATTTTAGAAAAAGGAAACGTTTTTAATTTAAAAACTTTAGAAAAAAAACAAAAATACAACCTTTATCTTTTAAACTTAACAAAAAGTGGTCAAGAGCAGTTTGAAATTTCAAAAACTGAAACTGAAATCAGAAATTGAACTAGATCTTTTCAAATGATGCCGCCTAACATTTTAAACTCTGTTAAATACGCAACTGAACTTGAAAAAGAGTTTAAAAAAATTAAAAACGTTAGTGTAAAAGTTCTAGATAAAAAACAAATTAAAGAGCTAAAAATGGAACTTTTACTAGCGGTTAATAAAGGTTCAGAATACGAACCAAAAATTGTTATTGTTGAATATAACGGAAAGCCAGATTCAAAAGAAAAAACCGTTTATGTCGGAAAAGGTATCATGTTTGACTCCGGTGGTTATTCACTTAAACCCGCAACTTTTATTAGAAACATGAAATACGACATGTCCGGAACTGCCATTGTTGCTGGGGCAATGAAACTAATTGCTAAAAATAAACCTCAAGCTAATGTTTCAATTATTATGCCTTTAACTGATAACATGATTGGTACAAAAGCCCAAACGGTTGATGCAGTATGAACTTCAATGAATGGTAAAACTGTAGAAATAAACAACACCGATGCTGAAGGAAGATTAATTCTTGCCGATGCAATAACTTACTCGGTGAGAAAGTTAAATGCTACAAGAATTATTAGCGTTGCCACCTTAACCGGTGCCATGAAACATGCTCTTGGTTCTGCTTACACCGGAACTTGAACTACAAACGATAAAGATTGAAAATTAATAAGTTTTGCGGCAGAACAAAAAGGTGAAAAAGTTTGGAGAATGCCTTTTGACAAAGCGTTTATAGACGGTATGAAAAAAAGTAAAATTGCTGATTTATTTAACACTAATTATTCAGATTTTGGTGGTGGTTCAGCTGCTGCTGCTGGTTGGTTAAAAGAATTTGCTGAAAACGTTCCTTTTATTCATTTTGATGTTGCCGGAACAGCAGACGTTGAAGGAAATCCGAGTGGTGTTTTAGTAAAAACACTTGCTAAATTTGCAAATATAATCTAAAAATAACTTTAAATAAAACCTATCTTTATTTTGTTAATAAATCATTATAAAAAATGATTTTTTTAATGTTAAAAAAATCTTAAAGTCTTTAAAATAAGCTTTTTAGCTCACTAAATAACCTTTTTTTTTTTTTTGTAAAGAGAACATTTTATAATTCAAAATAAAAGGAGAAATATGAAATTATTAAAAACTAAAAAAATTATTTTATTAACAGCTGCATTAGGAGTCTTAATAACTGCGATTGTTGTTCCCGTTATACTTCTTAATGATGATGAAAATAATGACCAAGAACAACAAAATAAAAAAGATGTTGATGAAGTAATTAAAATACTTGAAGCAAAAAGTGAAGATGAAAAAATAATTACTTTACCCAGTAATACAAAAGATAAAATCATTGCTAATAATCAAGCAAAAATCATTGAAAAATTAAAAACTTTAATTGGTACTCAAAATTTAAAAGCAACAAAAATTGAAGTTTCAATGGGTGAAGATAAAAATATTTTAGTAACTAAACAAGAAATTATAATTAAAGTTTCAAAAGGAAAATATTCAAAAAAAGTTGCTCCGGCAAAAGCTTATTTTGTTAAAAGAAAGCAAAATCAGCAAGAAATCATTGCTGACATTAATAGTGTAAAAACTGCTTTAACTAATTTAAATTCAAAAGCTTTAAAACTTTTTGTTGAAAAAGCTGATAAAAGCATTAATGCTAACAAAGAGGCTATTTTAAACACCCTTAAACAAGTAGAAGGTTATTTGGAAATTGATTTTAAAGACGTAAAAGTTAAGGTAAAAGATGATACTAGAAACTTACCTTCAAGTGATGAAAGTCCTATAAACATCACTTTTATTCTTTCAAAAGGAAATGCTACTCCGGTTGAAATTAGTATTTTTACAATTAAACAACTTGATAGTGAAGAAGTTCAAAACATTAAAGTTGAGCTTAATCAATTAAAATCTAGTTTAGAAAGTTTAAGTACAAAAACAATAGAAGTTGATGCTCCTAGTTCAAATAAAACAATTACTCACAATAAAGGTGCAATTAAAAATGCAATTGAGAACTTAAGTGGTTATGATGCAATTGATTTTGATGAAACTTCTTTAGAAATTAAAGATTCAAATAATAATTTACCAAGTAATGATCAAGAAGCAATTAGTATTATTTTAATTCTTTCAAAAAAAGGTGTTGATGTTGAAGTTCAAGGTTTTAGTGCCAAACAAATGTTATTTTCGCCAACAATAAATAATGAAATTATGACAGTAAAAACAATTCTTGATGGTAAAACTGGAGATGATTTAATAATTACTCTTCCAGGCAACTCTAACGGAAACATCATTGGTAAAGAAGCTAATAAAAATGCAATTGAAAAAGAGTTGAGAGTGTTAATTGATCCTTCAAACACTAATGGAGAATCTGATCATTCAAGTTTAAAAGGAACCACAATAAGTATTTCAATGACTTCTGATACACCAATTTCAACAACTCCTCAAGACATTGTTGTATCAATTAGTAAAACAGGTGGAACAACTCTTAGAACAAGAAAAACATTTCAGGTAAAAAGAGAATTTACTGCTAATGAAGATATAATAGCAATTAAAAATATTCTTGATGCTAAAACTGGAAATGATTTAATAATTTCTCTTCCGGGTGATTCGAGTGGAAACATTATTGGAAAAACAGCTAATAAAAATGCAATTGAAAAAGAGTTGAGAATGTTAATTGATCCTTCAAATACTAATGGAATATCTAATCATCCAAGTTTAAGAGGAACAACGATAGAAGTTTCAAAAAGTCCTGATGCACCAATTTCAACAACTCCTCAAGATATTGTTGTATCAATTGGTAAAACAGGTGGAACAACTCTTTACACAACGAGTATTTTCCAAGTAAAAAGAGAATTTACTGTTAATGAAGATACAATGTATATAAAAAGAATTCTTGATGCTAAAACTGGAAATGATTTAATAATTTCTCTTCCGAGTGATTCTAATGGGAACATTATTGGAAAAACAGATAATAAAAATGAAATTGAAAAAGAGTTGAGAATGTTAATTGATCCTTCAAATACTAATGGAGTAGCTAATCATCCAAGTTTAAGAGGAACAACAATAGAAATTTCAAAAAATCCTGATGCACCAATTTCAACAACTGCTCAAAATATTGTTGTATCAATTAGTAAAATAGGTAGAACAACTCTTAGAACAACAAAAAATTTTCAAGTAAAAAAAGATTTTACTGTAGATGAAGATATAATAGCAATTAAAGATATTCTTGATGCTAAAACTGAAAATGATTTAATAATTTCTCTTCCAAGTGGTTCTACTGGAAACATTATTGGAAAAATAGCTAATAAAAACGCAATTAAAAGAAAGTTAAGAATTTTAATTGATCCTTCAAATACTAATGGGGTAGCTAATCATCCAAGTTTAAGAGGAACAACAATAGAAATTTCAATGGATACTGATGCACCAATTTCAACAACTCCTCAAAACATTATTGTGTCAATTAGCAAAACAGGCGGAACAACTCTTTACACAACAAGTATTTTCCAGGTAAAAAGAGATTTTACGGCAGATGAAGATATAGAAAAAATTAGATATATTCTTGATAGTAAAAGTAGAGATAATTCAAGAATATTTCTTCCGAGTGATTCAAGTGGAAACATTATTGGAAAAATAGCTAATAAAAACGCAATTGAAAGAAAATTAAGAATTTTAATTGATCCTTCAAATACTAATGGAGTAGCTAATCATCCAAGTTTAAGAGGAACAACAATAGAAATTTCAATGGATACTGATGCACCAATTTCAACAACTCCTCAAAACATTATTGTGTCAATTAGCAAAACTGGTGGAACAACTCTTAGAACCTCAACTAATCTTCAAGTGAAAAAACTATCTATAATTGATGAAGATATACTAGCAATTAGAAATATTCTTGAATCTAAAACTGGTAGTGATTTAATAATTACTCTTCCGAGTAATTCTACTGGAAGAATTATTGGAAAAGCAACTAATAAAAACGCAATTGAAAGAAAATTAAGAATTTTAATTGATCCTTCAAATACAAACGGTGATCCTGATCATCCAAGTTTAAAAGGAACAAGATTAAATTATTGAGTTCGTGGTTATTCTGATGCACCAATTTCAACAAAACCAATAGGTCTAATTATATGAGTTAGCAAACCTGGTGGACAAGATTTTTATGTAGAAAAAAATAATTTTCAAGTAAAAAAAGCTTAAATAAAGAGATAAAAAATAAAAATTAAACTAAAAAAAAGAAAATTTTGTTTTCTATTTTTTAAATATGATTTTATAAAATAAATTTACAAAAAAAGGTCATAAAAATTATTTAAAAATAAACAAAAATAACAATGGTTGTCTAACTTCACAAAAACAAAATTAAAAAATTATTAAATTATTTCACTAGACTTAAATTCTTCAATATCTTTTTCAAGAGATTTTAAATCGATTTCAGAATCTAATTTGTTCATTTCGTGTTTTTCTTTTCTTGTTAAAAAATATGAATATGGATCTCTAATGTCATATTTACCTTTTTTAACAAAGTCAAAGTTTGTTCCGGCAGGAATTTTATGACCGATAATAATGTTTTCTTTAAACCCGCTAAGATCATCTATTTTTCCCTTAATTGAAGCTTTAACAAGTACTTTAGCAGTTTCTTGGTATGACGCAGAAGCTAAAAACGAATTAGAAAGGAGCGGTAGTTGTTTAATACCAACAATTTCGGGAATTGCAACGGGTGGAATTTTTCCTTTGGCAATCAATTTTTCCTTATTGTTTTTATAATCAAACACGTCAATAATTTGACCTGAATAATATTTTGAATCACCAGAGTCTTTAATAATAACTTTTGAAAGCATTTGCCGAACAATTATTTCTATGTATTTATCAGAAATTGAAATTCCTTGCATTCTGTATAACCTTTGAATTTCTTTTAATAAATATTTTTGAGTCTCTCCAACTCCAGCACAAGCTAAAAGTTCTTTTAAATTAATAGGTCCTTCGATTAACTTACTTCCTGGCTTAACTAAATTGTTAATTTTAACTCTAACTTGACGATTGACGCCGTTTGCTCAGTAACAATAAACTTTTTTGGTTTTTTCTTCTTCAACATAAATAATTGTTTTAAAATCACTAGTTGTATCATTATTTTTACTACTCTTATTAGAAACCAAAATAACGTTTTTGTTTTTAATTTTTTTCTCAAATTTATTGGTTTTAGCAACTTTTAAAACTTTTCCGTTAACTTGTGAAATAAGAGCGTTTTCTCCTCAAGGATTTGTAGCATCAACTAATTGTTTTAAACGTGAAAAACCACCGGTAATATCAGTAACGCCGGCAACTCCTCCGGTGTGAAAAGTACGCATTGTAAGCTGAGTTCCGGGTTCACCAATTGATTGAGCGGCAATAATACCAACTGCTTCTCCAATTTCAACAATACGGTTTTTTGCTAAATCTTTACCATAACATTTTTTGCACACAGACTCTTTTGACTGACATCCAAAAACCGTTCTAATTAAAACTTGCGAAATGTTTGCTTTAATGATTTTTTCAGCAATTTCTTGAGTAATATAATCACCTTTTTGGGCAATTAATTCACCCTTTTTGTTTTTAAGATCTTCAAATAAATGTCTTCCTTCAATTCTTTCGATTAACGGTACAATCACCGTTTTGGTTTTTTTGTCGATAATAACTTTAACAACTGATCCTTTTGTTGTTAGACAATCATTCTCAGAAACAATTATGTTCTGAGAAGCATCAACTAATCTACGGGTTAAATAACCTGCTTCAGCAGTGTTTAAAGCTGTATCAGTTAAACCTTTACGAGCACCGTGGGTTGATGAGTAAAATTCATATGCTGTTAGACCTTCTAAAAAAGATGATTTAACGGGAATTTCAATCGTTGATCTAACAAGTGTAGCAGTTTCAGCAGTTGCTTTTGTATTTTTTTTATTATTTGTCATTAAACCACGAAGTCCGGCCAGTTGGACAAAATTAGAAATGTTTCCACGTGCACCTGAATTCATCATTACAATGATGGGGTTATTTTTACTATTTTCAATTTCTTTTTTAAGATCATTTTCAACATTATTTTTAACTTCTGACCATTTTTTAATCGTTAATTGATACTTTTCATTGTCAGTAATTAAACCTTTTTTGTACATTTCTTTTAATTTGTTAATGTAATCATTCCCCTCTTGAACAAGTTTATCCTTAGTTTTAGATTTTTGAATATCATAAATTGACATTGTTGTTCCCGAAATTGTTGAATATTCAAAACCTAATTTTTTAATATTATCCATTGTTTTGGCAACAACGTTTGTATAGTCAAACCATATTTTTTCTAATAATTCAACTTTTTCATCTTTTTCAAACGGTCTTTCTACTCCGCTATTAATTATTTTAATTTTGTTTAAAATGTTTAAATAATGTTTTTTAGTAAAATCTGAAAGAATTTGACAATGGATGTTGTTAAGTTTATTGCCTTGGTAATCTTTAAGATCAGCAAATTTCATTACTGTATCTTTGGCAAGGGTAGGGTTTAATTTTTTAATAATGTAAGTAATGTCTTCTTTTGAAATTAGTGAATTGTATTGTTCAAAAACATAACGTGCAATTTTAGCAATGTTTTTTTTGTTAAACGGTTCATTAATTTCAAGGTTTTTAATAAATTCTTTGACGTTTATGTTTTGGTTTGTTTCAATTACATACTTATTATTCGAATTTTTAAGTGTTTTTTTTGAATTATCGAATATAAACGGGAAATTTGTTGGAAACGCTTTGTTAAATATAAATTTACCAACTGTAGAAACAATGAGACCGTTAGGGTTTTTTTCTAAAAGAATTTCTTTATCTAAATTAATAATTGGAATTGCAACCCGAGCATGAAGGTTTACGTGTCCAAAATCATAGGCTTTATACATTTCTTCATAAGAAGAATAAATGTTTCCTTCCCCCTTTGCTCCTTTAACTTCTTTTGTTAAGTAATAAAGTCCGAGTATCATGTCTTGTGAAGGGTTAATAATTGGTTCACCATCTTTTGGACCAAGAATGTTTTTGTTAGCAAGCATTAATTCTCTTGCTTCTCTAATGGCCTCATCAGAAATTGGGACATGAACCGCCATTTGGTCACCGTCAAAATCAGCATTAAATGCCGTTGTTACTAACGGATGAAGTTTAATTGCTTTACCTCTAACTATAACTGGTAAAAACGCTTGAATTGATAAACGATGAAGTGTAGGAGCACGGTTTAAAAGCACAATTTTACCTTTTATTGCTTTTTCCACATAAGGTCAAATGATGTTATTTTGTTGTTCAATCATTTTTTTAGCAATTTTAATTGAAGAGGCAACTTCGGATTTTACAAGTAAAGCAATGATTCAAGGTTCAAATAATTTAGCCATCATTTCTCTAGGAATACCTACTTCGTGCATTTTAAGTTTTGGACCAACCACAATCACTGATCTACCAGAGTAATCAACACGTTTTCCTAAAAGATTTTGTCTAAATCGACCTTTTTTACCTGATAGTGAATCAGAAATAGATTTAAGCGGTCGAGAATCTTTTGAAATAACTGGCGATGGTTTTTTTCGTGTGTTATCAATTAAAGCATCAACAGCTTCTTGAAGCATTCTTAATTCGTTTTGCTTAATTAAAATTGGAGCATCAAGAGCATTTCATTTTTTAAGTCTGTTGTTTCTAATGATTATTCTTCTATAAAGCTCATTAACATCGGTTGTTGAATGTCTTCCACCATCAATTTGAATTAACGGTCTAAGATCAGCCGGAATAACCGCTAAAGAGTAAATTAACATTGAGTTTAATTTTTGTTCTGATTCGTTAAAAGAAGATAAAACTTCTAATCTTTTATAAAGTTTTTTAAGTTTTGTTTTTTTAGAATCAGTCATGTTTTCGTTATTTAATTTTGTAATTTGTGTTTTTACCACTTTGATGGCTAATTTAATATCAAAATTTTCAAGTAAATACTCAATAGCTTTTGCACCAGTAGAAATTTTAGCATCTGAATGTTGCTCGATTATTTCGTTTAATTCATAAAAATCTACACCGTAATATTTACCAATTTTTGAAATTGCTTTTTCTTCAAGGTCTTTAATAGCAGTTTTAAGCTCTTCGTGTTCTTTAGTTCCTTCTTCATATTTATTAATTATTTCTTTTAATGCGTCTCTATATTTTATAGGTGCTTGGTTAATGTCAATAATATCATTTTTAGGAAGTGCCTTAATTCCTCCTGATTCTAAAACAATGTGGGATTTGAAATAAATAATGTTTTCAATTGCGTTTCTAGTGTGAACTTTATTTGAACCTTCTGGTTTAAGTCCAAGAAGCTTTGTAATGATGGAATTATCAATTTTGAAAAATCAAAAATGAACCACCGGAGAAGCAAGTTCGATGTGTCCCATTCTTGTTCTTCTTGAAGTAGAAGGTAAAATTTCTGGTTGCACTTGTTTACACTCTTCAGTTTTTTCACAAATTTGACCTTTATTAAATTTTTTATATTTTGTACCACAAATTGGACATTTAAAATTAGTGGTTGGACCAAAAATTACTTCATCAAACAAACCACCTTTTTCTGGTTTATAAGTTTTATAATTAATTGTTTCAGGTGAGGTTACTTCGCCGTGTGATCATTCTCTTATATCTTCATTTGAAGCAATGCTTAACGAAATTTGGGAAATTTCATCTTCTTTTATTTGTGCAAATTTTCTTGTCTTAACAACCATATTATTCAACCTCACTTTCTGAATTTTCTTCCATTTCGCTATTAGTATGAACCGCTAATTTCATGCCAAGACCTCTTAATTCGTAAGCAAGAACATTAAATGATTCTGGTGTTCCTGGTTTAGGTATCGGTAAATTATTTGTTATCGAATTATAAACTTGGTTACGACCATCAATGTTATCTGATTTATATGTTAAAAGCTCTTGAAGAACATTTGTTGCTCCGTAAGATTCAATTGCTCATGTTTCCATTTCACCAAATCTTTGTCCTCCGTTTTGACTTTTTCCGCCAAGAGGTTGTTGGGTAATAAGGGAATAAGGACCAACAGAACGAGCGTGCATTTTATCATCAACCATGTGGGCAAGTTTTAAAATATACATAAAACCAACCGAAACTTTTGAATCAAATTTTTTACCTAAAATCGGATCATAAAGATCAAATTTACCATCTTCAGGGAGTCCTGCTTCTTTTAAAGCTTCATTAACTTCAGTATATTTAATTCCGTCAAAAACCGGAGAAACGAATTTAATTCCTAATTTTTTAGCTGCCATTCCTAAATGAAGTTCAAGCACTTGTCCGATGTTCATACGCGATGTTACAGCTTGGGGGTTTAAAATAATGTCAATTGGAGTTCCGTCCTTTAAATGGGGCATGTCTTCAACGGGAAGGATTTTAGAAATAATTCCTTTATTTCCGTGACGCCCAGACATTTTATCACCTTCTTTGATCTTTCTTTTTCGAGCAATAAAAACCTTTACAATTAAGGAAATATCATCTTGTAACTTATCATCACCTTCATCACGTGAAAGAATTTGCACATCAATAATTGTTCCGCTTTGACCGTTTTTAACTTTTAAAGAAGTGTCTTTAATGTTTTTTGGTTTTTCTGTAAAAATAGCTTGAATAAGTTTTTCTTCCGGAGTGGGATTATCTTCACCTTTTGGAGAAAGACGACCAACTAATATATCGCCCGGAATTACTTCTGCACCAATTCTTACAATACCTTTTGAGTCAAGATTTCTTTTTGAATGTGTAGAAACATTTGGAATTTCGGTAGTAAGTTCATCACTACCAATTTTTGATTTTCTAAACTGAATGGTTTCTTCTTCAATATGGATTGAAGTGTAAACATCATCTTTCATTAGTCTTTCGGAAATAATTATGGCATCTTCATAGTTATACCCTTGTCATGTTGAAAAGGCAACAAGAACATTTTTACCAATGGCAAGCTCACCGTTTTCAAACGAAGGTCCATCGGTTAAAAGTTCTCCTTTTTTAATTTTTTGACCTAATTTAATAATTGGTTTTTGTGTAATGATTGAACCTTGGTTTGACCTTTCAAATGATCTTAAATAATGTTTTTTTGTTTTTGAATTATGTTTAATTTTAATTATTTGTGAATCAACATAAACAACTTTTCCGGCAAATTCAGAAGTTAAATTAGAAGCAGAAAACTTAGCTACGTCTTTTTCAATACCGGTTCCAATAAGCGGAGCTTCTGAAATTAATAAAGGAACTGCTTGCCGCTGCATGTTGGCACCCATAAGAGCACGGTTAGCATCATTGTTTTCTAAAAAAGGAATAGCCGAAGAAGCAACAGAAGAAATTTGTTTTGAAGAAACATCAATATAATCAATTTCTTTTGAACTAACAGTAACGTATTCATAGTTTTTTCTAACTATGTACTCCTTACCAACAATTTCGTTTTTTTCATTAACATTAACTGATGATTGAGCAAATGTTTTATTAAATTCTTCTGATGCGGTTAAATAGTGTACGTCATTAAAATCAACAACACCGTTTTTAACTTTAAAATAAGGAGTTTCAATAAAACCTAAGTTGTTAACTTTTGCATAATTAGCAAACGAAAGAATAAGTCCAATGTTTGGGCCTTCTGGTGTTTCGATCGGACATAATCTTCCGTAATGAGTGGTATGAACATCACGCACTTCAAACGAAGCGGTATCTCGGTTAAGACCACCTGGTCCTAACGAAGTTACTCTACGCTTGTTTGAAAGTTCAGAAAGTGGATTCATTTGGTCCATAAACTGTGAAAGTTGAGAGGAATTAAAAAAAGTTTTAAATTGATTGTAAATTGCTTTATTATTTGTAATGTTTCTTGCGGTAATTTTATCATGCTCTTTAGAACTCATTCTTTCTTTGGCGTTTCTTTCCATTTTTGTAAGCCCAATTTGTAACTGGTTTTGTAAATTTTCACCAACCGGAACAATTCTTTTATTCACTAGTGAATCAGAGTCATCTTGTTGACCTAACGAAGTAAATTTTTTTGAATCTTTAAAAATATCTTCCTGGTTTGTAAGGTTTATATAATAACCAAGAGCGGCAATAATGTCCGAAATTAGTAAATGTTCTTCTTTAGAAGTTGGATCGTTTGCGATTACAATAACTGAATTTTTTTTAAGTTCAGCTCATTTTTCGTTTGGATAAACTTTAATAATTGCGATTTTTATTCTTGACTTTAATTTTGGATAATCTTCAATTTGTTTTCCGTAAATTTTTGAAGTAATTCCGGGAATGTTAGATAAAGGAATGCTTCCGTTTTCAAAGGAATTATGAATGTTTTGTGCAACGTTAATGTCAATGTAAAGACCTTTTTTAAATAAAACTTTACCGTTTTTATCCAAAAGATTTTCTGCTAAATATGTATCAATAATTCTTTCGATAACACTTAATTTTCGGTTAATTGTGTACCTTCCGGTTTTTGAAAGATCATACCTTCTTTTTGAAAATAATAAATTTGCAAAAAGATTGTTTTTTGATTCTTCGGTAACACGATCACCTTTTCTTAAAATTCCGTGAATACGTTCTAATGCTGCTTCTTCAGTAGGAAATTTGTCGACTTTAATTGATTTTTTAATAATTGGTAAAGAACCAAAAAGTTCTTCAATGTTTTCTTTTGACATTCCAAAAGATCTTAAAAATGTTGAAAGTGATCCAACTTTTTTCTTATCAATGTAAATTTTAATAAAATCAGATTTATCAATTTTTGAACTTTTGGTTGTTACTGAAGAAATTAATTTATGGTGAACATCAATCCAAATACCAAGTTTTGGGATAATTTCTAAACGGTTAAATAAATTACCATCTTGACTAGGAACGTTTAATTGATAATAAGCTCCTGGAGACCTAATAAGTTGTGAAACGATGACTTTTTCTGAACCGTTAACAATAAAAGAAGCACCTTTTGTCATTAAAGGTATTTCGCCAAATAAAACATCATCGTTTTTTGTTTCACCGGTTTCTTCATCAATTTTTTTTAACGTTGCATAAAGCTTAAAGCTATAAGTTGTTCCTTTTTGTTTTGCGTGTCTAATAGAGTCAAATTCCACCTTGGGTTTTTCAAACCTTAAACTGTTTTTTACATATTCAATTCTAATTCTTCGGTTGTTGGAAATAATTGGATAAATATTTTTAAATGCTTCATCAATTCCTTTTTCTAAAAATCAATTAAACGAATTTTTTTGTGTAGAAACTAAATCAGTAACTTCAAGGTTGTTTAGTGTCTTTGAATAATCCCTTCTTTTTGTTATTGGACCATAGTTTTTCATAACGTAATTTTTCACCTTAGACATGTAACCTCTTTCAAGAAAATCAATAATAAATACAAATTGCTAATTAATTTTAGCATATTTTTAATTTTTTATGCAAAAATTAATAATAAAAAACGCTCTAAAATTTAGAGTTTTAGCAAAATGTTTTTTAAAAATTAAATTAATTCTATTTCCGCTCCAGCAGTTTCTAAATTGGTTTTAATTTCTTCAGCTTCTTCTTTTTTAAGATCTTTTTTTAACGAAACAGGTGCAGATTCAACTAGTTTTTTAGCATCCATTAATCCTAAACCTAATAATTCTTTTACCACTTTAATAACAGCAACTTTGTTTCCGCCAAAAGATTTTAAATTAACTGTAAATTCTGATTTTTCTTCAACTTCATTAGTGTCGCTTTTTTCATTATTAGCAACGGCAATAGCAGTGGGGTCAATACCAAATTCTTCTTTTATTGCGTCTACTAATTCCATAATTTCTTTAATGTTCATTTCCTTTAATGATTCAATGAACGTTTTTTTTGTTAATTTAGCCATAATAATTTCTCCTTGGTTTTTTTAAATTTATTTTTTTACACTTTCAGTTTTTGTTTGATTAAATGAAGTAATTATTTTAGAATGATTATCTTTTTTTGATAGTTCATTTAGTCCAATACTAACATATTTAATTGGTGAAATAAGTTGCATCACAAGTTTTGCAAGTGCTTCTTCAAACGTTGGTAAGGAAGCAATTTTATTCATTTCAGTAGCATCAACAACTTTTCCTTCAAAAATACCTGATTTAATTTCTAAAACTTTAAATTCTTTAGAAAAATTTGCAATTATTTTAGCAGGTCAAATATCATCTTTGATCCCAAATGCAAACACATTTAATCCTATTAGTGAATCTTCTAGTTTTTCTAAACCACTTTGTTTAGCTGCGATTCTAAATAAACGATTTTTATAAACTTTAATTTCTACTTCTTTTTCTCTTAACCTTGATCTAAGTTCTTCAAATTGTTTAACGCTAGTTTTTTCATAATTAGCAATTACAAGTGATTTAGCAATTTGTAATTTATTAACAATTTCTTTAACTATCTTTACTTTAGCTTGTTTGTTTGCATTCATAAAACTCCTTTTTTTAATTTTGCAATCTTTTAAAAAGTCTCTTTTGCAAAGAGACTTTAAAAATATAGAAAATAACTTAATATATTTGGTAACATGTTTAAATCGAATTTGATAGTTACTGTCTCTACATATTGCTATTTGATTATATACCATAATGTAATTTTTAATAAAAAAATAATCCTTAATTGGATTATTTTTTAAACTAAAGTTTTATTAAGTGGCTTTAACGTAAAATGAAACCATTGTTGGACCAGCTTTATCAGCAGCTTCTCCTTTTGTAGAAGAAATTTCAATTTCAATTTTTTTAGCAGTTGCTAAATCAATTGTATTATTACCTGATGCTTCAGCTGCTGTATCACCAAATTTTTTGATTTCTATAGTAGTAGTGGCAGCATCAATTAAACTATCAATAGCTGGAGTTGCTCACATTTCTGCTTTAATTTTAGCTTCTAATGAAACCAATGCTTTTGCAGTTGTGTATGAACTTGCATTACTAATACCATTTACTACATTAAGTGCTAAGTCAAGAGCTTTTGCAGTTTCACCATGTTTCATTTCAAGATGTTTTTTAAGAGTTTCAACTACTCTTGCGTTGTATTCTTTGTCAGTTTCTTTTCTAACCTTAATTTCAATGTTTTTAGCATCATCTTTTGCTTCTTCATCGTTAACTTTAACTGTTACGTAAGCCATTTTAGCTGTTTCATCTGTAGTAACAGTAATTGCAGCAAGAGTTGATCCACCACTTTTATCTGCAGTAACACTTAGCATGTGTGCTTTTTTAAGTTCTAAACCGTAATCCATCTCAAGTTGCTTTTTAATAGCCGCTAATAGAGCTGAATCAGCTAAAGCTGCATCTTCAGATTTTAAAACAAGAACTTTTGAAGCTAAAATTTCTTTTAACGTTTTTTCTTTTTCTTTTTCATCAGAAGTGCCGCAAGCTACTACGCCAGCAATTGGTGCTATTATTGCAGCAGCTGAACCTAATCCTAATATTGTTTTTTTCATACTTTTGTCCTTTCATTAATATTTTTATTACAAAATGTATACATTTGTACAAAAATTTTTAAAAATTTAATAATTAATTGTACATTCCTATTATATAACAAAAAAATAAAAATTTTTTAATCAATTTAAGTGAAAGTTAAAAACAAGTTAAAATATCATTCTAAGCAATTTTTACAATACTAACATTAATAAAATATCTTTTAAAATTACTATATTTATGTAAATATAACACCAAAATTTTATAAATCTCACAAATGATAATTTTTTTCTTTCAACAAACAAGTTAAACTTTTTTTATCTTGATGTTGTTTCAATAATAAACCTGTTTAACCGGAAGCTTGTACTAGAGTGTTATTTTTATTTTTTAATTCTTTAAATATTTTTCTATTGGATGAAAAAATATCATTTCTTTCGGTATAACTTTTGATTCAAAAATTATAATAGAGTGACATTCTAAGTTATTTTAAATAAAAAAATAATCCAATTAAGAATTATTTTTTAAAATTTAATAATAATTTTTAATAAATATTATAAATATTATTAATTTTATGTTGCTTTAACTTTAAATGAAATCATTTCTGGACCAGCTTTATCTTCACCAGAACCATAAGAAACTTCAAGTTCTACTGTTGTAGCACTTGCTAAACTAACAGTATTGTCAGTACCACTTGCTTCTGCAGCAGTAGTACCATATTTTTTAAGTTCTCATGTAGCATTATCAATTCAAGCATTCATAAAAGATTCTGATCAAGCTGCAACTTTAAGTTTAGCTTTCAATGAAATTATAAATTCTTCGTTTGTATATGCACTATCATTATTAATACCACTTACTACATCAGTTGCTAAGTCAAGAGCATCTGCATCTTCTTTATATGCTTTTTCAATATGTTCTTTAAGGGTAGAAACTATTCTTTCGCTATACGCTTTTGCAGTTTCTTTTCTAACCTTAATTTCAATGTTTTTAGCATCATCTTTTGCTTCTTCATCGTTAACTTGAACTGTTACATAAGCCTTTTTAGCTGTTTCATCTGTAGTAACATCAATTGCAGCAAGAGTTGTTCCGTCGCTTTTATCTGAATTAACAGTTAGCATGTGTGCTTTTTTAAGTTCTAAACCGTAATCCATCTCAAGTTGCTTCTTAATAGCTGCCATTAAAGCTGCATTAGCTAAAGCTGCATCTTCAGTTTTTAAAACAAGAACTTTTGAAGCTAAAATTTCTTTTAACGTTTTTTCTTTTTCTTTTTCATCAGAAGTACCACAAGCTACTACACCAGCAATTGGTGCTATTATTGCAGCAGCTGAACCTAATCCTAATATTGTTTTTTTCATACTTTTGTCCTTTCAATAGTATTTTTATTACAAAATGTATACATTTGTACAAAAATTTTTAAAAATTTAATAATTAATTGTACGCTCTTATTATATAACAAAAAATAATTTTTTTGATTAATATAAATAAACAAGACAAAGACAAGTTAAAATATCACCTTAGTGACTTCTCACAATATTGAATTAACATCATAAACTATTTTTTAAGATATCTTTTTCAACTATTAGAGTTATATAAACATAAAGCAAATATTTTATAAGATAATTTAACCAAAAAATTGCTTTTGCTATTTTCTTATTTAGATATTTTTCTTTTTGATAATTAATTGTCTTTGTGAATCATTGTTTCTACATCTTTTTTGTTTAATGCAAATTAAAATCAAAAATTACTCTTAAATTTTTGCAATAATTTATTTTTTTTATTAATTTATTTAAAATGCGAAAATATTTTTTAGTAATTCCTTCTTTTTCAAGATGTAAAGTAATAATTTTCTTAACTATAGGGTCTATTTTGTTATTAAGCTAACAATATCTAAATATTTTTGATAAATTTCTTTTTTAATAATTGTTTGTTCCATCGTGATATTTTTCTAATAATAACACCAACTAAATTAACAATTTGTACTAAAGTGTTATTTTGATTCTTTAAATAATTTTCTATTTGATGAAAAATTAAGCTAAAGTGACATTTTTACTTTAACCATATTTTGTGTGTTGTTTTAAATTATCTTAAAAATTTTTAATAAAAAAAATAATCCCTAAATGGATTATTTTTTAAACTAAAACTTTATTAGCTTACAGCTTCAGCATAGAATGAAACCATTGTTGGACCAACTTTATTTTCACTAGAACCTGAAGAAATTTCAATTTCAATTTTTTTAGCATTCCCTAAATCAACAACGTTGTTAGTAGTAGATGAAGTTGCTTCTGTATCACCAAATTTTTTGATTTCAATTGTAACGTCGCTAGTAATTCAAACATCAATAACAGGTGTTGCTCAAACTTGATCTTTCATTGCAACTTTTAATGAAACCAATGCTTCTGATGTTGTGTATGCATCAGCAGTATCAATACCACCTACTACATTAAGTGCTAAGATAAGAGGTTTTTCAGTTGTATCATAATTCATTTCAAGTTTTTCTTTAAGAGTTTCAACTTTTCTTGTGTTAAATTCTTTGTCATTTTCTTTTCTAACTTTAATTTCAATGTTTTTAGCATCATCTTTTGCTGCTTCATCATTAACCTGAACTGTTACATAAGCTTTTATGGCATTAGCATCTGTAGTAGCACTAATTTCACCAAGAGTTGTTCCGCCGTTTTTATCTCCATGGACAGTTAACATGTGTGCTTTTTTAAGTTCTAAACCATAATCTTTTTCAAGTTGAGCTTTAATAGCTGATAATAAAGCTGTATTAGATTTTACTGAATCTTCAGTAGTTAAAACAAGAACTTTTGAAGTCAGAATTTCTTTTAACGTTTTTTCTTTAGCTTTTTCTTCAGAAGTACCACAAGCTACTACACCAGCAATTGGTGCTATTATTGCAGCAGCTGAACCTAATCCTAATATTGTTTTTTTCATACTTTTGTCCTTTCGTTAGTATTTTTATTACAAAATGCATACATTTTTACAAAAATTTTTAAAAATTTAATAATTAAATTGTACATTTCCATTATATAACAAAAAATAAGTTTTTAAATTAATGAAAATAAACTTAAAGAATTTAATCAATTAAGACTAATATTCTAAATAATAATTTGAAATAAAATTATCTAAATAAAAAGTTTAAACCTCATTTTTTTGAGAAATAATTCAATTTACAAAAAGGTTTCAATCACTTAGTAACTCTTGTTTTTTTAATTTCTTTTGTTCTTCGCTAAGTGAAGATATATCAATTGAATGAATTGTTAAAATTCTTAGTTCGTATAAATTAAGTCCTCATGATACTGCCGTAAATCAAAAATCCATTGAAACTCCTTGGTAACCAAAAATAGCTGGATCATCAGGGTTAATTGAAATCGGAATTCCTTCTGTAAAATAAGTGATTCCCGGATGGTTTCTTAAATCAGAAACATATCCTAAATAATTATTACTTACCGGACATATCTCTACACCTAAGTTGCTTTTTTGAAAAAGACTCATCATGTATGAACTTTTAATTAACTCTAGACCATGACCAATTCTTTTTGGTGTTTGAATAAAATCATTAATTTTAAAAGTGTTTAAAATATAAGCGTCAATAATGTTTTGGTTTTCGTAATTAATAATAGGTTTTTTATTACTAATACTTGCTAAATTTAAAAATGGTAAACTTGATTCACCATCATGAAGAATTGTTGGTGGTAATCAATAATTAAGATTTTCAAAAACTTTAACGATGATGTCATAAGAAAAAAATGTTGCTTCACCTACATCTTCTTGACCTACAAAATCTATTGCTGATAAATATTTGCTTTTTTGATTTTTGATTGCATCAGCAACGTTAATAAAATATCTAGTGGTTGCTTTTCGACCTTTTTTACTATTTAAAGCTGAACCTCTACTGGTAGCAGCAATTACTTTTAATGACATCTTTGGAATTTTGTTAACAGCAGAAACAATCATGTTTTCAATGGTTCCGGATTGATTCTCTGATTCATATTCTCATCTTGATCTTAGTTCAACGTGTTTAACATTGTCTACTTCATAAAGATATTTAAAAGCATCTTCATAAAACTTATAACCAATTTCAGGAATTTCTATGAGTTTTCCTACCGAAGCAAAAATTGGGTTTATTTGTTTTCAAGCTTGTGCTGATGAAACTGGTCTTTTCATTGTTTTAAAATCAGGTATTAACAATTCTAATAATTTAGAATTATCTTCAGGAGATATTTTACTTAATTTTGCATATTCTGGTTTTTCTTGTCTTAACAAAACAAAAAGTGGTTTGTCAAACGTGGGCTTAAGGCTTTTAAGATAGTAAAAAGAATTACCATCAGGCGCAACAAATTTTTTAGCAATGTTTACTAAATTTGCATATGAACCCATCGAAGAAGAATGCAAGTGAAGAATGGCTCCCTTAGGCATTTTTTGTAATCAAGAATATAGTTTTGTTGCTTCAATTTTGTTCTTAACATCAGGAAAATAACCGCTGTCGAAGGGATTATATTGATAGTCATTTTGGTGAGTAAAATCATTCACCATTTTTTCAAAAATTGCGTTTGCTTTTTCAAAAGTTTTACTAGTTTGGTAAAACTTATTACTAATTTCTATATTTTTAAATATGTTTTTAGCAATGTTTGTTCTTTTATTTGTTAGTATGTCTATAAAATTATTATTTTTTTTCATACTCTTATCATATCATAAGTAAATGTATGCTAATTTATTATGAAAGCTCTATTGTTTTAAAATTATTTATCTACGTTAAAAAATTATTTAAAAATCATGTTTATTAAATAATTAAATAAATTTATTTTTTCATTTGTCATAAATTTTATCTTTAATTCCTTGTGCAGAAAGTAAAATTTTTTCTTTTTCTCTGGAATTTATTTTAGGCATTGAAATTAAAAATGTTATCACTAAATCACCGTTATAATAAACATTTTCAAAATTAAATCCCCTGTTTTTAATCACCATTTTATCACCGTATTCAATGTTGCTATTAAGTTTAATTGTCTCGATACCATAAGGTGTTGGAACTTCAATTTTTCGCTCCGCAAGCACATCAAAAAAAGACACCGGAACATTTATTAAAATGTCATTATTATTTCTTTTGTACAATTTACTTTCTTTAACGTAAACAAAGATGTATAAATCACCGTTTGGACCGCCGTTAATTCCTGAACCACCAAATTCTCTTAAAATTATTTGTTGACCATCTTTGATTCCTTGAGGAATTTGGATTTCAATTTTTTTACTTACCTTTTTCCCGTTTTCGTATTTATCTAGTTTTTGTTCAATGGTTTTTCCAAACACAGATTCTTCAAACGAAATAATCGTTTTCATTTGGTAATCATCACCTTTTCTTGGCCTATTGCTTCTTCTGGTTCCGCCAAAAAATGAGGAAATAATGTCTTCAAAATCTCCAAAACCACTAAAATCTCCAAAACCTTTAGAAAATCCTTCAAAGGTAGAAGAAGAATCAAACGCTGCATGACCAAATTGATCATACTTTTGTCTTTTAGCATCGTCTGATAAAACTTCATAAGCTTCGTTTATTTCTTTAAAGTTTTCCTCTCCGTTAACGTCTTTGTTTTTATCCGGATGATACTTCATTGCTAATTTTCTAAACGCTCTTTTAATTTCTTTTTTGGTGGCGTTTCGACTAACACCTAAAATTTCGTAGTAATCTTTTTTATTCATAAAAGTATTTTAGCACAATAACTTTATGAGTGCTAAAAAAATGTAATAATTATTTAAAAATATTTAAAAACGTCGTTTTTAACAAAAAGTCTTAAATTTATTTAATCTTTGAAACATTAATAGCCTTTTCTCTACCGTCTTTTTGAACTACTATTTCAAATTTAACCTTATTTCCTTGTTTTAAACTTTTAAATTTATCTTTAGTTTTTATTGCGCTATAATGAACAAAAACTTCTTTTTCTTGGTTTTTTGATTGAATAAAACCATAACCTTTTACGTTTCAAAACTTAACTGTACCTTTCATTTTGTTTTTCCTTTCTTTAACATCAATTAACATATGTAAAAAAAACAAAACAAAAGTAATTAAAAGTAATTATTTTTTTCTAAATCTTTTTAAAATTAGGAAAATTATTATTGGAAAAACTAAAATTATCATTATTTTTAAGATAAACAACCTTTTAAATGATTTATTTAATTTGTTTTTAATTTCTGTTTCGTTGTTTAAAAGTAATACGTCCTGGTTAAAATATAATTTTATATCCTGTTTTTTCTTGTTGCGTTGAATTGTAAAAATTAAGTGTAATCCAAATAAAGAAATTAAAGAAATTGATAATATTATGATTCATAAGTTAGGATCAACAAATAATGATTTAATTCAATTTTTAAAATCTAATATTCATCAGGTTGTATCTTTTAGACCCCAAATAAATAATGTTAAAAAGAAACCGTAAAAAAGAATTGTAAAAGTAAGCCAGTTATGAATAACTTGGTTTTTAATTGAATTACTATAAATTGAAGTTAAAAACGAAGGAGTATAACTACTATCGATTTTTAAATCTTCTTCATACTTTTTAATTTGTCGATTAAAAGCTTTGTAATCAACCAGGGTTTTAAATAATTTATACAAAAAAATTAATAAAATTACTACCGGAAAAAGATAAGATGCTCATCCTGATTTATAAACTAAAGCTAAAAGAGTAATGTAAACAACTACGGCAAGAGAAAACATAGTCGAAATTAAAAGTAAAAGAATTTGTTTTAATTTTTCGTTTTTAATGATTTTTTGCATTCCTTTAGGTATTAAACTATTTATTTTTTTGTTTTTGGAAGATTTAAACTTAATTTTAGATTTTTTTATGACAAGAGTATCATCGTTAAGTGGTTTAATTTTCATTATTTTCTCCTTTTTTTGATTTAGCTGTTTCTTGCTAGATGTAAATAAATTTTGATTTTTAATTATTTAATTAGTAATCATTGTTAAATCTTTTTTATTAATTCTAAATTTATTAATAAATATTTTATAGTTTTTTGATTAATTTTACATTTTTTGTTAATTTTAAAAATTTTTTTAATAATTTTTAATATAAAATTATCTTTTTTTATTTTAATATTTATTTTTAAATTTTTTGAATATCTTTTTTTGACAAAATTAAGAATTTTTACTAAGTTTATAAATTTTAAATTTAATGGTTTTTGAATTTTTTATTTTGTCAATAAAATCTTGAATTAATAAATTTAATTTACTTAATAGAAAGTTTTTTTATCAATATAAATTTTAATATTCATAAAAAAATTATAAACAAAAAACAATCTTTTACTAACTATTTAAAATTTTGTTTTAATAAAATTTAGCAAAAAAATAAAAATTATTTTTTTGAAATATTGGTTTTTAAAATTGATAAAAATGATTCTTGCGGAATTTCTACTAAACCAAATTTTTTAGCTCTTTTTTTACCCGCCTTTTGTTTTTTAAGGAGCTTGTCTTTCCGTGTTTGATCGCCGCCGTATAATTTTGCTGTAACGTCTTTTCTAAAAGCAGTAATTGTTTCGCGAGCAATAATTTTTCCGCCGATTGCTGCTTGAACTGGAATTTCAAAATTATGTCGCGGAATTGTTTTTTTTAGTTTTAAAACTAATTCTTTCCCGCGAATTTGGGCCATTTTTTGGTGAACCACAAAACTAAAAGCATCAACTTTTTGACCGTTTAATAATATGTCTACTTTAACAAGTTTTGCTTTTTTATAACCCGTAATTTCGTAATCAAAAGTTGCATAGCCTTTGGTTAAAGATTTTAGTTTATCAAAAAAATCAAAGATTACTTCTAAAAGAGGAATTTCGTAAACCAGTTTTCTTCTTGATTTATCAATGTAAACAAGCTCTTTATATTTTCCGCGCTTATTTTGGCAAAGCTCCATTACTGAACCAATAAATTTTTCAGGAATAATTATTGTTGCTTTAATCATTGGTTCATGAATTTCTTTAATGTAAACCGGATCACAAAAAAGGGTCGGGTTATAAACAAACTCTTTTTCTTTGTTAGTTTTATAAATAATAAATTCAACTGACGGAGTCGTTGCGATTAAATTAATGTTAAATTCTCTTTCGAGTCTTTCTTGAAGAACTTCCATGTGGAGCATTCCTAAAAAACCAACTCTAAAACCATGACCAAGTGCTAAAGAAGTTTCTTGTTCGTAAGTTATTGATGAATCAGAAAGTTTAATTTTTGAAAGTGCTTTTTTAAGAAGCATGTAATCTCTACCGTCAATTGGATAAAGACCAACAAAAACAACAGGTTTTAGTTTTTTATACCCGGCAACTGGTTTTAACGTTGGGTTTAAAACGTTAGTAATGGTGTCTCCAACCGCAACATCATTGGCGTTTCTTATTGAAGCGGCAATTCAACCAACTTCTCCAGAAGTTAATTTTTCTTTTTTAATTTCTGTGGGGTTTTTAATTCCCAGTTCAGTGACATAAAAATTTTTTTTACTATTCATAAACTGAAATAAATCACCGGTTTTAATTTGACCATTAAATATTCTAACCAACAAAATTACGCCCCGATAATTATCATAATAAGAATCAAAGACTAATGCTTTTAGTGGTTTTTCATCTTTAGCATCAAAAGGCGGAGGAATAACCTCAATAATTTTTTTCATTACTTTATCAACGTTAAAACCAGTTTTTGCAGAAATTTCAACTGCTTCATTTGCAGAAATTCCGATAACTTTTTCAATTTGTTTTTTAACTTTTTGAGCATTTGCAAAAGGAAGATCAACTTTATTAATCACTACAATAATTTTAAGGTTGTTGTCAATCGCAAGGTAAACGTTAGCAAGTGTCTGTGCCTCAATTCCCTGAGTAGCATCAACAAGTAAAATTGCACCTTCGCATGCTGCTAAAGAACGAGAAACTTCGTATGTAAAATCAACATGACCGGGAGTATCTATTAAATGAAAAAGATAGTTTTGATAGTTCATTTGGGCAGCATTAAGTTTAATTGTAATACCTCTTTCTCTTTCGATGTCCATGGTGTCCATGTGTTGAGATTTTAAATCTCTTAGATTAATTGTATTAGTAAGTTTAAGCATGCAGTCTGCAAGGGTTGATTTACCATGATCAATGTGCGCAATTATTGCAAAATTTCTAATTTTAGATTTTTTCATATTTTAATTATAAAGTTTATTAAATAAAAAAATAAAAGTAAAAATTTTTAAATATTTTAAAAATCAATAAATTTATTTTAATCAAATATTAATTTTGTCATGAACCAACATAATTAGTAGCATCTTGGTTTGCTTTAAGAACCTGAAGACTCGTTTCTTTTCCCATTGTTCAAAGGTTTTTAAATTTATCTTGGAAAATTGTTCCACTACTAGAATCATTAATGTTTGAATTTTGCAATAATCTAGTATTAGTTTCACTAGTTCAACCTGTGTTTACATAATTTGTATCATTTTGGTTTATTTTTAAAACTTGAAGTTTTGAAGCATCTCTCATTGCTCAAAGGTTTTTAAATTGATCTTGGAAAAACTTTCCATTAAAACCATAATCAAAAACTAAATTTTTTAATAACGGATCACCAGCGCTTGAATTATCACTGTTTCAACCTGTTTTTACATAACCATCACCATCTTGATTTGCTTTAAGAACTTGTAGTTTTGTAGTTCAAGAAATTGATCAAAGGTTTTTAAAAACATCTTGAAAAATAAATCCATCATGACCTTCTTCAATATTTGAATTTAATAACAATGTAGTGTTGGTAGCACTAGTTCAACCAGTTTGTACATAACCATCTTTACTATCGTTTGCTCTAAGAACTTGTAACTTTTTACCTCCCATTGCCCAAAGGTTTTTAAAATCATCTTGGAAAATTGTTCCACCACCACCATAATTAATATTTGAGCCTTTTAATAAGGGGTCACCAGCGTTTGAATTATCATTAATTCAACCAGTTTGTACATAACCATCTTTACTATCGTTTGCTCTAAGAACTTGTAACTTTTTACCTCCCATTGCCCAAAGGTTTTTAAATTGATCTTGAAAAATTACTCCTTTTTCACCATTGATAATATTTGAATTTTTTGTTAATCCAACTGCAGAGCTTAAATTATTTTCATCTCAACCTGTTTTTACATAACCGTTACCATCTTGGTTTACTTTAAGGACTTGAAGTTTAGAATCTTTTCCCATTGATCAAAGGTTTCCAAAATCATCTTGAAAAATTTTTCCATTTTCGCCATTAGTAATATTTGAATTTTGTAATAATCCGGAATTAGAATTATTTCAACCATCTACTATATAACCACTTTTATTATCATTTGCTCTAAGAACTTGAAGTTTTGAATTTTTAGCCATTGCTCAAAGGTTTTTAAATTGATCTTGGAAAATTGCTCCTTTTTCACCGTTAATAATCTTTGAACCTTTTAGTAATTTGCTTCCAGAATTTGAATTATCATTGGTTCAACCAGTTTCTACATAACCGTTTTGGTTTGCTTTAAGAACTTGGAGTTTTGTGTGAATGGTTTTTTCAACTTTATCAACAGTTTTAATTGTTGGAGAGCCCATTACCCAAAGGTTACCAAAATCATCTTGGAAAATTGTTCCAAATTTTCCGTTATTAATTTTTGAATTTTTCAATAAATTAATTTTTTCTACAAAGATTTTAAATGATAAGTTTTCAGAAGCAACTTTAATATTAAGATTAGCTACGGTTCCAACACCAATAGTTAAAGATGAAAGATTAGTGCTAATTTTTGAAAGATCATCTTTAGTTAATAAAGGATTTACCTTTTGAAGTTGATTTTTAATTAGGTTTTCAATTTCGCTTTGATTAGAAGTTGAAGCATTTGGTGAAATAAAAATATCTTTATTTTTAATTTTTCAAAAAATTTCAATTATTTTTTCTTTTGGAGTTATAGTTTTTTCATCCTTGTTTTTATTTAACAAAACAATTGGAGTAGCTATTGAAGCACTTAATGCTCCTAATACTCCTAATCCGCTTGTTAGTAAAATAATTTTTTTAGTTTTTATTTTCATATCTACATATATCCACATATACATTTTAAATAAAAAATAATAAACAAAAAAATTTTAAATACAATTATTTTTTTATAAAAGTAAATTAAAAATTTTTTATTTTAAAATTAATATTAATTTTGTCATGAATCTATATAACCGTCTTTAGCAGAATTTGCTTCAAGAATTT
The DNA here is from genome assembly GCA_965263245.1 of Metamycoplasmataceae bacterium. Classification (GTDB taxonomy): domain Bacteria; phylum Bacillota_I; class Bacilli_A; order Mycoplasmatales; family Metamycoplasmataceae; genus DT-68. The sequence continues at coordinate 741,601 of CBDHHR010001146.1, forward strand.
GAAGAGATGTTTCATATCCCGTTGTTCAAAGGTTTTTAAATTCATCTTGGAAAATTGTTCCTCTTCAACCATTAGTAATGTTTGAACCTTTTGTTAATCCGTTATTAATAGCATTAATTCAACCTGTAGTTACATAACCATTACCATTTTCATCTATTCTTAAAACTTGGAGGCTTTTTTCATTTCCCATTGCTCAAAGGTTTTTAAATTCATCTTGAAAAATTACTCCATATTCACCATCATTAATTTTTGAATTTTTTGTTAATCCAGCTGCAGAACTTAAATTACTTTGATCCCAACCTGTAGTTACATAATCATCACCAGTTTGATTTGCTTTAAGAACTTGAAGGTTTGTTTCGCTTCCCATTGCTCAAAGGTTTTTAAATTCATCTTGGAAAATTACTCCTCTATCACCATTATCAATATATGAATTTTTTAATAAATTGTCACCACCAACTTCACTATTATTTGTTCAACCAGTATTTACATAACCGTCACCAGCTTGATTTGCTTTAAGAACTTGAAGTTTTTGGTCTCTTCCTGTTGCTCAAAGGTTTTTAAATTCATCTTGGAAAATTACTCCAGATCGACCATTAGTAATATTTGAACCATTTGTTAATCCACTATCAGTAGCATTTGTCCAACCAGTAGTTTCATCATAACCGTCACCGTCATCATTTACTCTAAGAACTTGAAGACTTGTTTCGTCTCCCATTGCTCAAAGATTTTTAAATTCATCTTGGAAAATTATTCCTTTTTCACCATTAGTAATATTTGAACCTTTTGTTAATCCATTATTAGCATTAGTTCAACCTGTAGTTACATAACCATCACCGTCATCGTTTGCTTTAAGAACTTGAAGTTTTGAATCACTTCCCATTGTTCAAAGGTTTTTAAATTGATCTTGAAAAATTGTTCCACCAATACCAAAATCAATATTTGAATTTTTTAATAACGGATCTCCAGTTGCTCCTTCTTCATTGCTATTTCAATTAGCATTGGTTCAACCGGTAGTTACATAACCATCACCAGCTTGATTTGCTTTAAGAACTTGAAGTTTTGAAGCATAAGAAATTGCCCAAAGGTTTTTAAATTGATCTTGGAAAATTTGTGCACTAGAACCAACTTCAATTTGCGAACCTTTTAATAAACCGTTAGATGAATTTGAATTATCACTATCTCAACCGGTGGTTACATAACCATCACCATCCTCATTTGCTCTTAGAACTTGAGGTTTTGTATCAAATCCCATTGCTCAAAGGTTTTTAAATTGATCTTGGAAAATTCTTCCACCTCAACCATTATTAATGTTTGAATTTTTTAACAATAAACTTGTTTTTCTAATATCAATACTTAATTTTTGACTTTTTGAATCAATGCTAATAGTAAGTTCAACTTGAGTTTTAACATTTGTTGGTAATGATGAAACATTAGTACTAATTTTTGAAAGTTCATCATTTGTTAAAGTTGGATTTTCAACTTTAAGTTGGTTTTTAATTGCAGTTTGAATTTGATTTGCATTAGAAAAAACATTTGAATATAAAACAATATTTTTATCTTTTATTTTTGCAATTATTTTATTTATTTCAACAGTTTCTTCCTGAGAAGTTTTTGCTCTTTTAACAAAATAAGATTTATCTTCTTTAATTTCTCTTGAATGTTCTCCTTTTGAGATTTTAATCATAATTTTTTGTTGATTAAGTGAAACATCTTGATCATTTTCCATTGAAACTTCAATTTTTACCTCTTTTAAATTTTGAGTACCAATTAAAGCTTTAATTTTTTCGATAATTTTATCCTGATTATTGGCAATGATTTTACCTTTTGAATCACCTGGTAAAATAATTATTTTTTCTTTTTTTTCTTCAAGAATTTTAACTACATTTTCAACGTCATTTTTATCTTCAGTTTTTTTATTATTTTGTTGATTTATAATAACAATTGGAGTAACTATTGAAGCTGCTACTATTCCTGTTCCAGCTGTTAACAAAACAATTTTTTTAGTTTTTGAATCCATATTTATTTTCCGCCTTTTTTACTTAACAAATTAATTATAGTAGATTATTTCTTGCAAAAAAAAAAAAAAGTTTGAAGTTTTTTGAAAAAAAACATAACGATTTTTGTTGTTAATTGTAAAAAAAATAAAGTTTCTATCTTAAAAATTTTAAAAATTTTATAAAATTAATTTATGGTTGATTTAGAAAAAATATATTCTAAAAATAAAGTTATTTTCCCCAAAAAAGAAAATGTGTTTAATTTTAAAATAGACAATCCTAAAGTTGTTATTTTAGGCCAAGATCCTTACCATAATTATAATCAAGCAACCGGACTTGCTTTTGCGGTACCAAATGATGTTAAAAATCCTCCGAGCTTAGAAAATATTTTTCAAGAATTAAAAAATGATCTAAACATAACAAAAAACACGAGTGATTTAACTGATTGAAAAAACCAGGGAATTTTACTTTTAAACACATCTTTAACGGTTGAAAAAAATAAGCCCGGTTCACACATTTTAATATGAGAAAAATACACTACTAACTACATTAAAAAACTTGGTAAAAGAAAAGATTTAATATGACTTCTTCTCGGAAATCATGCTAAAAGCTATGAAAAATACATTGAAGGAATTGTGCTAAAAACTTCTCATCCTTCACCGTTTAGTGCAAACATGGGTTTTATTGGTTTTAAACCTTTTTCTAAAATCAATAATATTCTTAAAAAACTAGGTAAAAAAACCATTAACTGATAATTTTATTTTAATCTTTTATAAGGACCTTTTTTACCAATAAAAGGAATTAAACAAGGAGTATTTTGAACGTATTTTTGGTAAGCCGGATCATTTTTATAAGTTTTATTTTGGTAATTTTCAATCATCGGAAGACCTGAAACTCTGTATAAAATCAAAATTATTGTCAACGGTCCAATTAAAGATATTAAACTTATTAAATTAAAGTTGTTCAACAATACAAATAAACAAATAAATGTTCAAAAACAAATTTCGGCAAAATAATTAATGTGCCTTGAATATTTTCAATAACCGGTCGTAATTAATCCTTTTTGGTTTGTTTTTTTATGGTTAAACTTTTGTAGATCAGAAATTGTTTCCACAATTAAAAAATATAGTGAAATTAATAATATTAATGAATAAAATAAATTATTACTAATGTTGTAATAAGCAATAAAATAAATCGGAAAAAGAATAAGTCAAATTATTAAACTTTGAATAGTTCATAAAATAAAAAATTTTTTAAAAGATTTTAAAAACGCTTGAAGTCTTTGGTCGTTTTTTACTTGTTTAATTCTAATAAATAAAAATGATGAAAGTCTTATTGATCAAAACGAAATTAAAATAAGCACTAAAATCATGCTAATTGAATAATTTGCATTAAACACCATACTAAAAATTGTAACTATTAAAAACGAAAAACCGTATGTAAAATCAAAATAGTGATCCGTTTTTTTGATTCAACTTATTATCATTACAAAATAATTAAGTCCTAAAGAAACTGCTAGTGAAATAAAAATTGTTAATAACATAAACTAATTATAACAAAGTTAATTTTACTGTCATGATTTTACGTAAACATCATTAGTAATATTTATTTCTAAAACTTGGAGTTTTGAATTGTATCCCATTACCCAAAGGTTTTTAAAATCATCTTGAAAAATTGTTCCGTATTCACCATCATTAATGTTTGAATTTCTTAATAATTTTTCTCCATTTTCACTATTATCATCAGTTCAAGCACTTACATAACCATCTTGATTCTGGTTTGCCTTAAGAACTTGGAGTTTTGCATCGCTTCCCATTGCTCAAAGGTTTTTAAATTGATCTTGAAAAATTGTTCCGTTTCAATTATTATCAATATTTTGGTTATAACTAATCATTGAACCGTTTAATAATTCTTTTTTATTGTTGTTGTTTCAACCTGTTATTTCATCATAACCATCACCGTCATCATTTGCTTTAAGAACTTGGAGAGTTGCATCATTTCCCATTATTCAAAGGTTTTTAAATTGATCTTGAAAAAATGTTCCATCATAACCGTTTTCAATATCTGAATTTTTTAATAATCCGTCAACTTTATCGTTATTAGTTCAACCTGTTATTTCATCATAACCATCATTATCATCATTTGCTTTAAGAACTTGAAGTTTTTGATCAAGACTCATTATTCAAAGGTTTTTAAATTGATCTTGAAAAATTGTTCCTCCATCACCATCATCAACGTTTGAATTTTTTAATAATCCGTCAATTTTATTGTTATTAGTTCAAGCACTTACATAACCACCACCGTTTTCATTTACTTTAAGCACTTGGAGAGTTGAAGAAAATGACATTGCTCAAAGGTTTTTAAATTGATCTTGGAAAATTGTTCCGTCTTGACCTTTATTAATAACTGAACCGTTTGTTAAGCCGCTATTAGTAGCACTGGTTCAAGCACTTACATAACCATCTTTGTTTTGGTTTGCCCGAAGAACTTGCAGTTTTTGATTTTCTCCCATTGCCCAAAGGTTTTTAAAAGAATCTTGAAAAATTGTTCCGTCTTGACCTTTATTAATGTTTGAACCATTTAATAATCCGCTGGTGTTATCACTATTTCAAGCACTTACATAACCATCTTTGTTTTGGTTTGACCGAAGAACTTGGAGTTTTGAATCATGTCCCATTGTTCAAAGGTTTTTAAAATCATCTTGGAAAATTGTTCCGGCAAAACCATCGTTAATGTTTGAATTTTTCAATAATCCGTCAACTTTATTGTTATTAGTTCAACCTGTTATTTCATCATAACCATCATTATCGTTGTTTACTTTAAGAACTTGGAGTTTTTGATCATCTCCCATTGCCCAAAGGTTTTTAAATTCGTCTTGAAAAATCACTCCTTTTTGACCTTTATCAATGTTTGAATTTTTCAATAAGTTAAATTCTTTTTTGTTTTCGTTATTTTCTTTATCTTTTTTATTCAATAATAAAACAGGAACAACAATTGCAGTAGTAACTATTCCTAAACCAAATAAAAATAATATATTTTTCTTAATTTTTTTCTTTTTCATCAAAAAAATTATACATTTAGTCATAAATGGTTTTTATTATTGGTATAAAAACTTTTAAAAATAAATAGATTTTGATTTATTTTGATTTAAAAATAATAAATAAAAAGTCATTACTTTATTTCTAAATAATTAATAAAAAATAACAAATATTTAATTTTTTTGATTTATAATTATTTTGAAAGGTTTAATTATGGAAAAAATGTGTAAATGCGACACTTGCAAATGCAAATGCTCATGCGGCAACAAATGCAAAGGTTGCGGATGTGACTGCTCTTAATTAAGAGAAAACTGCATAAGATTATGTAGTTTTTTTTATGTTAATTTTGTTTTTTGATTCAAACTGATACTCAGTGGCATACAAAGTTTTGTCTTTACAATTAATTTCTAAAGCTCCTTTAGTTTTTTTAAACGAAGCATCAAAAACTTTAACCCTTTTGTTTTTAATAAAGATGTACGAACCGGGATTAGGGTTTAAAGCTTTAATTTTGCGATAATTTATTTGAGCATAATCATTTATTTTTAATTCTCCAAAGGTTTTTTTAATTTTTTTAGTTAAAGTAAAATTATTACCTTGTTTTTGCTTTTTAAAATCATGATTAATAATTTTTAAAATTCAGGTAACAATTTTTTTAGATGCAAGGTTAGAAATAATTTCAAAAGCTTTACCGGTTGTAATTTTAGAATCAATTTTTTGTTTTGCTTTAAAATAAATATCACCAGCATCTATCTCTTTTGTCATTTCTATTAAAGAAATACCAATTTCTTTGTCATCGTTTAAAATTGCATAATGAATTGGAGCTGGTCCTCTGTATTTTGGAAGAAGTGAACCGTGAATGTTAAGAGGTTTAAATTTTCCTAAATTTAAAATGCTAAGAGGAACATATTGACCAAAAGCAAAAGTTAAAAAAAGGTCAAACTTTAATTTTTCTAACTCTTTTTTGATTTCGATAATTTTGTTTGGTTTAAAAACTTTAATGTTATATTTTTTTGCAAGTAAAGAAACTGGAGTTGGAGTAAGTTTTAAATTGCGTCCTTTTTTTCGATCCGGTTGGGTTATTATTGCCACAACGTTAAAATTTTTGATTATTTTTTCAAAAGTTTTAACGGATATTTGTGGTGAACCTGCTAAAACTATTTTCATAATTAATAAACCCTTTTTGTTTGGTTTTTAAAAAATGTGTAAAGTTTTTTATCCTTAAATTTATTTGTTCTAAAGTACCTTATTTCATTATAAATAATTTTTCTATTTTGACTATTAATTCTTGCTGGAAGTGAAGAGTTAATTTTGTCTAAAACCTCAAAAAGTTTATTGTGTTTTGTAATAACAGCATAATCTGGTTTATTTAAAATATCAATGTAATCAGTGTTGTTTGAATAAATTATTAAAGAAATTGTTGGTACGTTTATTTGTAACATGTCAGTAATGTGAGCAATGTGTTTATCGTTTTGCTTAATACTGTTTAATATTGGAAAAGATTTATCACCAACAATTTTGGTTCAGCTATCTTTTTTAGCATCGCCGTTAACATGTCCTTTAATTGACTTGATCACAATTACAATTAGTGCTTTGTCAGTAATTAAAATCGAATTAACTTCAAAAACTTTATTATTGTACTTGTAAAAATTTGAATCAATAAATTTGTTTTGTGTAAGTCTTGCCCATTCTCTAATGTCTTTATTTATGATTTTTTCAGCTTTCATTCCGATTCTTTTAATTAAATTTGATTTTGTTCTTAAATCATATAGCTTACGCGAAACAATAATAAAACAAACTATTAATACAATTGAACCAAGTGTCATTCCAAGAATATAACCAATCATAAGAAAATTATATATTATTGTATATTTTATTATTTGATTTCTTGTTATAATTTTCTTACTAAATTTATCTTTAAAATAGGAGTAATATGGCAAACATTAAATCAAAAGAAAAAAACATTAGAAAAATTAAAAAAAACACCATCAGAAATAAAGCAATAAAATCAAAAGTTAAAACAGCAATTAAAAAAGTTAAAACAGCAATTGATAATCAAGAAAAAAACGTCAATGAACTTTTATCAAAAGCACAAAAAGAAATTGATAAAGCTGTTTCAAAAGGTATTTACCACAAAAATAAGGGTGCTAGAAAATCTTCAAGGTTAAATGATTATATAAATAAAAATATTTCTAAATAAGTCTTTTAAAACATTTAAGACTTTTTTTATGTTTAATTTTTAATGTTTTTAAGATATTCATCTTTTTTGAGTTTTGTCATACACTTGAAGTTTTGGTATTTCGTGTGATTTTACACTTCATATATTACCCAATGATCAAAGGTTTTTAGAAGAGTCTTCAAATATTAATCATCCGCCAGCATCTATATTTGAATTTTTCAATAATATTTCTCCGTTTTGAGTATTATCATCGGTTCAAGAACTTACATAATCATTTCCAGTTTCATTTACTTTTAAAAGTTGAAGTTTTGCGTCTTTCCCGCCTGCTCAAAGATTTTTGGAAGAATCTTGAAAAAAGAATCATTCAGTAAGAGTATTAGATTTTAAATTATTTAATAATCCTTGAGTATTATCGCTAGTTCAACCAGTATTTTCATCATAACCATCACCATTTTGATTTACTTTAAGAACTTGTGGTTTTCTTTGATAACCTTGTGCTCAGAGGTTTCCAAATGAATCTTGAATCATTGTTCCCCTTCAGCAATCAATAATGTTTGAATTTTTTAATAATCCGTTTGAAGAGCTTAAATTATTTTTATTTCAACCTGTATTTATGTAACCATCTTTAGAAGAATTTGCTTTAAGAACTTGGAGTTTTGTGCCATTTCCCATTGCTCAAAGGTTTCCGAATGAATCTTGAAAAATTGTTCCGTTTTCACCACTAACAATATTTGAATTTTTTAATAATTGACCGTTTTCACTATTGTCAGTATCTCATGAACTTGCATAAGAACCATCTTTATTTTTGACAAGAACTTGGAGTTTTGAACCTTTCCCCATTGCTCAAAGATTTCCAAAAACATCTTGAAATATTCTTCCACGCTTACCGTTATTAATATTTGAACCTTGTAATAATTTTTCTCCATTTTCACCATTGTCATTAACTCATGATTCTGCATAAGAACCATCTTTATTTTTGACAAGAACTTGGAGTTTTGAACCATTTCCCATTGCTCAAAGGTTTCCGAAAACATCTTGAAACATTGTTCCACCTTCACCATTATTAATATTTGAACCTTGTAATAATTTTTCTCCATTTTCACCATTGTCATTAACTCATGATTCTGCATAAGAACCATCTTTATTTTTGACAAGAACTTGGAGTTTTGTTCCTTTCCCCATTGCTCAAAGGTTTCCGAAATCATCTTCAAAAATAATTCCTTCCGAACCATTAGTAATGTTTGAACCTTTTGTTAAACCGTTGTTAGTGTCTTCTTCTCATTGGGTTCCGTTTCTTTTAAGAACTTGAAGTTTTGTTGGTTTATAACTTACAAAGCTTTTTCTACTACCACCTTGACCACCCATTGATCAAAGATTGCCAGAAGAATCTTGAATAAAAGTTGAAAATCTTCCACTAAAAATATTAGAATTTGTTACGATTGCAGAATCTTTAGCTCATAGTTTTATATTTTTTTCCTTTGTTACATTAATGTTAACTATGTTAATCTTATTACTTGATTTAATTGTTAAAATAACAATGGTTTTCTTTCCTGGTTTTAAGTGTTGGATATTATCTGTAATTTTTAAAAGGTCTTGATTTGTTAAACTTGGATTTTTTAATTTAAGTTGATTTTTAATAGCTAAAAGTATTTCAGAATCACTAAAAGTATTTACATCTTTTGGAATAAAAAGATTTTTATTTTTAATTTTTGTTATTAATTCACTAGTAGAAGAAGCATCATTATTTATTTTATATTCTTGGTTTGTTTTATCTTCTTGGTTTGTTAAAAGTGGTATTGTTATTCCTATTGTAAGAGCTAAAATTACTCCTGTTCCGATTAAACTAGTAATAATTTTTTGTTTTTTTGATAATTTCATTTTCTTTTTTTCCTTTTTTTGAATAATTTGTTTTTCTCATTATAAAATTGTTCATCGCAAAAAAAAAAAAAAGTTCATTTAGTAAGCTAAAAAGCTTATTTTAAAGACTTTAAGATTTTTTTAATGAAAAAATATTAATAAGAAATAATAATTGGTTTTTTTAACTTTTAATTTTAAAATTGATTATTGAACTTGCCACGAATCTACATAACCATCTTTAGCAACATTTACTTTAAGAACTTGGAGTTTTGATAAATTTCTACCACTAAGTGCTCAAAGATTTCCAAATTTATCTTGAAAAATTTTTGCACCTTCTGCGTGTTCAATTAATGAACCATTTAATAATTTTTCACCATTTTGACTATTATCACTAGTTCAGCCAGTATTTACATAATCATCATTATTTTGGTTTGCTTTTAGAACTTGCAATTTTAAACTAATATAATTTTTTTTAGTTCCGGTTGCTCAAAGGTTATTAAATGAATCTTGAAAAATTGTTCCATTATAACCATAAAAAATATTTGAGTTTTTTAGTAATCTAGTTGCAGAATTACTATTGTCATCAATTCAACCATTATCTACATAACCAGAACCATCTGGCTTTGCTTTAAGAACTTGGAGTTTTGTTTTTTCTCCCATTGATCAAAGATTTTTAAATTTGTCTTGAAAGATTGTTCCAGCTTCCCCATTAATAATGTTTGAATTTTTTAACAATAGATCACCAGTTGTTTCATCATTATTATCAATTCAACCTGTATTTATATAACCATCGCCATTTTGATTTACTTTAAGAACTTGAAGTTTTCCATAAATAGTTTTTTTAACTCCTTCAATAGTTTTGGTTTTTAAAGCGCCCATTGATCAAAGATTTTTAAATTCATCTTGGAAAATTACTCCATCATCACCATCAATAATATTTGAACCTTTTAATAATGGATCACCATTTGTTTCGTCATTATTATCAATTCAACCACTATCTACATAATCTGTACCATTTTGGTTTACTTTAAGAACTTGGAGTTTTGAATCAGTTCCCATTGCTCAAAGATTTTTAAATTCATCTTGGAAAATTTTTCCATATTGACCTTTAATAATATTTGAATTTTTTAATAATCGATCACCAGTTGTTTCATCATTATTATCAATTCAACCAATGCTTACATAACCATCACCATTTTGGTTTACTTTAAGAACTTGAAGTTTTGAATCAGTTCCCATTGCTCAAAGATTTTTAAATTCATCTTGGAAAATTATTCCTTTAAAACCATTAATAATATTTGAATTTTTTAATAATGGATCACCATTTGTTTTATCATTATTATCAATTCAACCAGTGCTTACATAACCATCACCATTTTGGTTTACTTTAAGAACTTGAAGTTTTGAATCAGTTCCCATTGCTCAAAGGTTTTTAAATTCATCTTGGAAAATTTTTGCTCCAGCACCAATATTAATATTTGAATTTTTTAATAATGAATCGCCAGTTGTTATATCATTATCATCACTTCAACCAGTGCTTACATAACCATCACCATTTTTATTTGCTCTAAGAACTTGGATTTTTGAATCGTATCCAGCTGATCAAAGATTTTTAAATTCATCTTGAAAAATTATTCCATATGAACCGAAATTAATATTTGTTCCTTTTAATAAATTAATTTTTTCAACATTAATAATTATTATTTCACTTTTTTGATTGTGAGTAATTGTTAGTTCTACTTCTATTTTAATTCCTATATCTAATGAAACAATGTTAGTTGTCATTTTTTCAAGATCTTCATCTGTTAAAGTATTATTTTCAATTTTAAGTTGTCTTAAAATTGCTAATTGAATTTCTTTTTGATTTTTGGTTGGAACGTTCGGAGCAATTAAAATATCTTTATTAGTTATTTTAGCTTTAATGTTTTTTATAAGATAAAATTGTTGTTTTGCACTAAAGCCTTCTACTTCAATATTATTTGGTGAAGCGTTAGTTTTTGATAAAACAAGAATAATTGCAATCGGATCTTGTTCATTATTAGGTAAAAGATTTTCAGAATTTTTAACTTCAACATTTACGTTTTTAAAATCAATAGTTGAATAACCTTCTAACTTTGTAATTTCCTCTTTAATTTTAACTTTATTAGTAGTAATTTTTTGATCACTTGATTCACTACTATCAATTTCTACTGTTTTTACACTTAAAGATTCTAAATCTTTTTTTACCAAATTAAGATCAATGTTTGCAGTTTGTGAAGTAGTCATTTGCTTTGCACTAAAGCCAGTTACTTCAATAGAAACTCCAGGTTTTGAAAGAACAAGAATAATTGCAACTGAGTCTTGATCGTTTGGAGGTAAAAGATTTTCAGAGTTTTTAACTTGAATTCTAGTATTTCTAAAATTAATATTTGAATAACCACTTATTTTTTCAATAGCTTTTAATATTTCTAACTTGTTAGTAGTAATTTTTTGATCAACACTTCCACTAGTATAAACTTCTACTACTTTTAAATTTAAAGATTCTAAATCTAATTTAACTAAATTAACTAATCGAGTATTTTCTAAAATTTGTTGGTTAGATAATGATTTAGCTTTAAATCCGGTTACTTCAATTGAAGTTCCATCCTTTGAAAGAACAAGAGTAATTGGCGTTGGATCTTGATCACTTGCAGGTAAAAGCGTCTCGGAATTTTTAACTTCGATGCTAACACCTTTTAAATCAATGTTTGAATAACCATCTAGATTTTTAATTTCTTCTAAAATTTTAACTTTATTTGTGTTAATTTTATGATCAACTGCTCCTGTAGTATCAACTTCTAATACTTTTGAATCTAGTGATTCTAAATTAGTTTTAACAAAGTTAAGATCAATGTTTGCAATTTGTGAAGCAGACATTTGTTTAGCACTAAAACCGATTACTTCGACAAAAGCATTAGATTTTGAAACAAGAAGAGTAATCGAAATTGCTTCTTCACTATTAATTGGTAAAAGATCTTCAGAGTTTTTAACTTTAATTGTTGCTCCGTTAAAATCAATTTCTGAATAACCACTTATTTTTTCAATAGCTTTTAATATTTCTAACTTATTAGTAGTAATTTTTTGGTCAATAGCTCCACTAGTGTAAACATTTACCACTTTTGTCCCTAAAGCTTTTAAAGAATCTTTAATTAAATTAAGTTCAATTAAAGCTAGTTCAGAAATTGTTTTGCCTCTTTTAACAAATATTGTTTTTTCTTTTTTAACTTCTTGAGAATAATTTCCTTTTGAAACTTTAACTTTAATTTCTTGGAAATTAGTTGATATGTTTTTATCTTTTTCCATTAAAATTTCAATTAAAACACTTTTTAAATTTGATTCTGCAATTAATTCTTTAATTTTCTTAATAATTTCTTGTTGGTTATTAGCAACAATCTTACCCTTTGAATCGCTACTTAATTCAATTTGTCTTTCAGAAAGTGATTTTTCTTCAAGAATTTTAATTACTTTTAAAACATCTTCTTTGTTTTGATTCTCTTGATTGTTATTTTGATCTTCTTGATTTTTATTTTGACTAGTTAAAACAATGGGAGTAACTATTGAAGGAATTAATACTCCGATTACTGCTCCTAATAAAATAATTTTTTTAGTTTTTGTTAATTTCATAATTTCCTTACATTTTGATTATAAAATTGTTCCTTAAAAAAAAAAAAAAGGTTATTTAGTAAGCTAAAAAGCTTATTTTAAAGACTTTAAGATTTTTTTTAATGAAAAATATTTAAATAATTTAAGATATTCATTTTTTTTGAGTTTTATCATAAACTTGAAGTTTTCCGCTTGATCATCCCATTGCTCAAAGATTTTTAGAAGAGTCTTCAAAAATTGTTCCTCATTGACCATTAATAATGTTTGAATCTTTTAATAATCCTGGAACATTAGTAGCATTTTTTCAACTACTTACATAACCATTGCCATTTGAATTTGCCCTAAGAACTTGAAGATTAACTTGATTTCCCATTGCTCAAAGGTTTTTAGAAGAATCTTGGAAAAAAACTCAAGCTGAATTTAACACTTCACGTTTTTTATGTGTTTTTAAATTATTTAATAATCCTTGAGTATTATCATTAACTCATCCCGTAGTTACATAATCATTACCATTTTGGTTTACTTCAAGAACTTGAGGTTTTCTTGAATAACCTTGTGTTCAAAGGTTACCAAAAAAATCTTGAAAAATTGTTCCGTTGAAATTACGAACAATATTTGAATTTTTTAATAATCCTTCATTGGTATTATTAAATCAACCTTCAGTCACATAACCATCACCATTTTCATTTGCTTTAAGAACTTGCAGTTTTGCACCATCTCCTACTGTTCAAAGATTGCCAAAAGAATCTTGAAAAATTTTTCCATCAATACCTCTAATAATGTTTGAATTTTTTAATAACAAATCACCAGTATTTGAATTATTGTCAATTCAAGAAGTTACATAACCATCTTTGTTTTGGTTTATCTTAAGAACTTGCAGTTTTGAACCTTTAGCCATTGCTCATAAGTTACCGAAAGAATCTTGAAAAATTTCTCCACCTTCACCATTAGTAATATTTGAATTTCTTAATAATTTCCCATTCTCACTATTATCAGTATCTCATGAATTTGCATAAGAACCATCTTTATTTTTAACAAGAACTTGCAGTTTTGAACCTTTTCCCGTTGCTCAAAGGTTACCAAAAGAGTCTTGAAAAATTACTCCATAATATCCATTAGTAATTAGTGAACTTTGTAATAATTTTTCTCCACCTTCACTGTTATCATTAACTCATGAATTTGCATAAGAACCATTTTTATTTTTAACAAGAACTTGCAGTTTTGTTCCGCTTCCCATTGCTCAAATGTTTCCAAAATCATCTTCAAAAATAACTCCTCTATTACCATTAACTATATTTGAACCGTTTGTTAAACCAGAATTAATAGCTTCTTCTCATTGGATTCCGTCTCTTTTAAGAACCTGCAGTTTTGTTGGTCTATGACCAAATCGACCTTTTCTAGCAAATTCTCCACCCATTGCTCAAAGGTTTCCAAAAGAATCTTGAATAAAGCTTGAATATCTTCCATCATTAATATTAGAATTTGTTACGATGGCAGAATTTTTGGTTCATAATTTTATATCTTTTTCTTTTGTGACATTAACATTAACTAAATCAACTTTATTTTTTAGTTTAATTGTTAAAATTACAGAAGTTTTCTTTCCGGGTTTTAAATGTTGAACATTATCGGTAATTTTTAAAAGATCTTGACTATTTAAACTTGGATTTTTTAATTTAAGTTGATTTTTAATCGCTAAAAGTATTTCTGAATCACTAAAAGTATTTATATCTTTTGCTATTACAAGATTTTTGTTTTTAATTTTTGCTATTATTTCATTAGTAGAAGAAACATCATCATTTTTTTTATTTTCTTTGTTTGTTAAAAGTGGTATTGTTATTCCTAATGAAAGACCTAAAATTGCCCCTATTCCAATTAAGCTAGTAATAATTTTTTGTTTTTTATTTAATTTCATTCTTTTTTTCCTTTTTTTAAATATCTTATTTTTCTCATTATAAAATTGTTCTTTGCAAAAAAAAAAAAAAAGCTTATTTAGCAAGCTAAAAAGCTTATTTTAAAGACTTTAAGATTTTTTTTAATGAAAAATATTTAAATAATTTAAGATATTCATTTTTTTTGAGTTTTATCATAAACTTGAAGTTTTCCTGAATCTCATCCCATTGATCAAAGATTTTTAGAAGAGTCTTCAAAAATTGTTCCTTTTTGACCATTAATAATGTTTGAATCTTTTAGTAATCCTTCAACATTAGTAGCACTTTCTCAACTACTTACATAACCATTGCCATTTGAATTTGCCCTAAGAACTTGAAGATTAACTTGATTTCCCATTGCTCAAAGGTTTTTAGAAGAATCTTGGAAAAAAACTCAAGAATTATTTGAAAGTTCACTGGTTCTATGTGTTTTTAAATTATTTAATAATCCTTGAGTATTATCATTAACTCATCCCGTAGTTACATAATCTTTACCATTTTGGTTTACTTCAAGAACTTGAGGTTTTCTTTGATAACCTTGTAGCCAGAGATTTCCAAATGAATCTTGGAAAAATTCTTCATCAAGTGCACATCTTAAAATATTTGAGTTTAATAATAATCCTTTAGTACTATCATCAGTTCAACCAGTATTTACATAATTATCATCATTTTGATTTATCTTAAGAACTTGGGGCTTTGTTCCACTTCCCAATGATCAAAGATTACCAAATGAATCTTGAAAAATTGATCCTTGATAACCATTATTAACGTTTGAGCCTTTTAGTAATTTACCATTTTGACTATTATCAACATCTCATGAATCTGCATAAGAACCATCTCTATTTTTGACAAGAACTTGGAGTTTTGAACCTTTAGCCATTGCTCAAAGGTTACCAGAGTCATCTTGAAAAATTTCTCCACCTTCACCATTAGTAATGTTTGAATTTTTTAATAATTCCCCGTTCTCACTATTATCAACATCTCATGAACTTGCATAAGAACCATCTTTATTTTTGACAAGAACTTGGAGTTTTGAACCTTTTCCCATTGCTCAAAGGTTACCAAATGAGTCTTGAAAAATTTTTCCGTCTTCACCATTAGTAATTAATGAGCCTTGTAATAATTTTTCTCCACCTTCACTATTATCATTAACTCATGAACTTGCATAAGAACCATTTTTATTTTTAACAAGAACTTGAAGAGATGTTTCTTTTCCCATTGATCAAATGTTCCCAAAATCATCTTCAAAAATAACTCCTCTATTACCATTAACTATATTTGAACCGTTTGTTAAACCAGAATTAATAGCTTCTTCTCACTGAATTCCGTCTCTTTTAAGAACCTGAAGTTTTGTTGGTTTATAACTTAATCAACCTTTTGGGTCATCTTCTCCAGCCATTGACCAAAGATTTCCAGAAGAATCTTGAATAAAGCTTGAATATCTTCCATCATTAATATTAGAATTTGTTACGATGGCAGAATTTTTAGTTCATAATTTTATATCTTTTTCTTTTGTAACATTAACATTAACTAAATCAATTTTATTTTTTAGTTTAATTGTTAAAATAACAGAAGTTTTCTTTCCGGGTTTTAAGTGTTGAACATTATCGGTAATTTTTAAAAGATCTTGACTATTTAAACTTGGATTTTTTAATTTAAGTTGGTTTTTAATCGCTAAAAGTATTTCTGAATCACTAAAAGTATTTACATCTTTTGCTATTACAAGATTTTTGTTTTTAATTTTTGCTATTATTTCATTAGTAGAAGAAACATCATCATTTTTTTTATTTTCTCTGTTTGTTAAAAATGGTATTGTTACTCCTAATGAAAGACCTAAAATTACTCCTGCTCCAATTAAGCTAGTAATAATTTTTTGTTTTTTATTTAATTTCATTCTTTTTTTCCTTTTTTTTTAAATATCTTATT
The DNA here is from genome assembly GCA_965263245.1 of Metamycoplasmataceae bacterium. GTDB lineage: Bacteria > Bacillota_I > Bacilli_A > Mycoplasmatales > Metamycoplasmataceae > DT-68. The sequence continues at coordinate 758,141 of CBDHHR010001146.1, forward strand.
TTTCTCATTATAAAATTGTTTCTTGCAAAAAAAAAAAAAAGCTTATTTAGCAAGCTAAAAAGCTTATTTTAAAGACTTTAAGATTTTTTTTAATTAAAAATATTTAAATAATTTAGGATATTCATTTTTTTTGAGTTTTATCATAAACTTGAAGTTTTCCTAAATCTCATCCCATCGATCAAAGGTTTTTAGAAGAGTCTTCAAAAATTGTTCCTTTTTGACCATTAATAATGTTTGAATCTTTTAATAATCCTTCAACATTAGTAGCACTTTCTCAACTACTTACATAACCATTGCCATTTGAATTTGCCCTAAGAACTTGAAGATTAACTTGATTTCCCATTGCTCAAAGGTTTTTAGAAGAATCTTGGAAAAAAACTCAAGAATTATTTGAAAGTTCACTGGCTCTATGTGTTTTTAAATTATTTAATAATCCTTGAGTATTATCATTAACTCATCCCGTAGTTACATAATCTTTACCGTTTTGGTTTACTTCAAGAACTTGAGGTTTTCTTTGATAACCTTGTAGTCAGAGATTTCCAAATGAATCTTGGAAAAATTCTTCATCAAGTGCACATCTTAAAATATTTGAGTTTAATAATAATCCTTTAGCACTATTATCAGTTCAACCAGTATTTACATAATTATCATCATTTTGATTTATCTTAAGAACTTGGGGCTTTGTTCCTCTTCCCAATGATCAAAGATTACCAAATGAATCTTGAAAAATTGATCCTTGATAACCATTATTAACGTTTGAACCTTTTAGTAATTTACCATTTTGACTATTATCAACATCTCATGAATCTGCATAAAAACCATCTTTATTTTTGACAAGAACTTGGAGTTTTGAACCTTTAGCCATTGCTCAAAGGTTACCAGAGTCATCTTGAAAAATTTCTCCACCTTCACCATTAGTAATGTTTGATCATTTTAATAATTTCCCGTTCTCACTATTATCAACATCTCATGAACTTGCATAAGAACCATTTTTATTTTTGACAAGAACTTGGAGTTTTGAACCTTTTCCCATTGCTCAAAGGTTACCAAATGAGTCTTGAAAAATTTTTCCGTCTTCACCATTAGTAATTAATGAGCCTTGTAATAATTTTTCTCCACCTTCACTGTTATCATTAACTCATGAACTTGCATAAGAACCATTTTTATTTTTAACAAGAACTTGCAGTTTTGTTCTTGTTCCCATTGATCAAATGTTTCCAAAATCATCTTCAAAAATAACTCCTCTATTACCATTAACTATATTTGAACCATTTGTTAAACTGGAATTAATAGCTTCTTCTCATTGGATTCCGTCTCTTTTAAGAACCTGAAGTTTTGTTGGATTATGACCACTTCTACCTTTTGTAGCAAATTCACCACCCATTGATCAAAGGTTTCCGGAAGAGTCTTGAATAAAGCTTGAATATCTTCCATCATCAATATTAGAATTTGTTACAATGGCAGAATTTTTGGTTCATAATTTTATATCTTTTTCTTTTGTGACGTTAACATTAACTAAATCAACTTTATTTTTTAGTTTAATTGTTAAAATAACAGAAGTTTTCTTTCCGGGTTTTAAGTGTTGAATATTATCGGTAATTTTTAAAAGATCTTGACTATTTAAACTTGGATTTTTTAATTTAAGTTGATTTTTAATCGCTAAAAGTATTTCTGAATCACTAAAAGTATTTACATCTTTTACTATTACAAGATTTTTGTTTTTAATTTTTGCTATTATTTCACTAGTAGAAGAAACATCATCATTTTTTTTATTTTCTTTATTTGTTAAAAGTGGTAATGATATTCCTAGTGAAAGACCTAAAATTGCTCCTGTTCCAATTAAGCTAATGATAATTTTTTGTTTTTTATTTAATTTCATTTTTTCCTTTTTTCAATAATTTATTTTTAATCATTATAAAATGTCTCTTTGCAAAAAAAAAAAAAAGCTTATTTAGCAAGCTAAAAAGCTTATTTTAAAGACCTTAAGATTTTTTTTAATCAAAAATATTTAAATAATTTAAGATATTCATTTTTTTTGAGTTTTATCATAAACTTGAAGTTTATCCATAAAACCTATTGTTCAAAGATTTTTAGAAGAATCTTCAAAAACCAATCCTCCTTGACCTGAAACGAGGTTAGACTCTGTTAAAAGTTGTTCTTGATTTTTATCATCTTTTCAAGAAGCTTCATAACCATTACCGCTTTGGTTTACTTTAAGAAGTTGGAGTTTTGTTCCTTCGCCCATTGCCCAAAGGTTTTTAGAAGAATCTTGAAAAAAAGTTCAATTTAAATTTATTCCGATTTCGGTAGGACTATATGATTTTAAATTATTTAATAATCCTGCTTGAGTATTATCATTAATTCATGAACTATCATAAGAACCATTTTTGTTTTTAGCAAGAACTTGGGGTTGTTTTTTTCCATTTCCACAAGTTCAAAGATTTCCGAAAACATCTTGGAAAATTACTCCTTTTCAACCATCAGTAATATTTGAATTTCTCAATAATCCGTTACTATCACTAGCATTATTGCTATCTCATGAACTTGCATAAGAACCATCTTCTTTTTTAACAAGAACTTGGAGTTTTGAATTATTTGACATTGTTCAAAGGTTTCCAAAAGAATCCTGAAAAATTACTCCACCTTCTCCATCGTTAACCTGAGAATTTTTTAATAATAAATCACCATTTTGAGTATTATCATTAACTCAACCAGTATTTACATAACCTGTATAACTTTTAGAATTTTTTTTAAGAACTTGGAGTCTTGTTCCTTCGCCCATTGCTCAAAGGTTTCCAAAGGAGTCTTGAAAAATTGTTCCTCAATAACCACTAGTGATGTTTGAATTTTTAAGTAATTGACCATCTTGAGCATTATTAGTATTTCATGAACTTGCATAAGAACCATCTTTATTTTTGACAAGAACTTGGAGTTTTGAACCTTTACCCATTGCTCAAAGGTTACCAAAAGAATCCTGAAAAAGAATTCCCCCAGTTCCATCAGTTATTTTTGAACCTTTTAATAATTTTTCTCCATTTTCATTGTTATCATTAGTTCATGAATCTGCAAAAGTACCATCTTTATTTTTTGCAAGAACTTGGAGTTTTGTACCAGCACCCATTGATCAAAGGTTTCCAAAATCATCTTCAAAAATAGTTCCCTTTGTTCCATCATTTATGTTTGAACCATTTGTTAATCCATTTTCTTTATCACTTTCTCATTGTGTTCCGTCTCTTTTGAGAACTTGAAGAGTTGTTTTATTTATATGACCACCAAAACCTTTAGCTCCCATTGCTCAAAGATTTCCGGAAGAATCTTGAATAAAACTTGAAAATCTTCCATCAAGCATATTAGAATTTGTTACAATAGCAGAATTTTTGGTTCATAATTCTACATTTTTTTCTTTTGTCACATCAACATTAACTTCGTCAGTTTCATTGTTTGATTTGATTGTTAAAATAACAGAAGTTTTCTTACCTGGCTTTAAATGTCAAACGTTATCTATAATTTTTGAAAGATCATCTTTAACTAAACTTGAATTTTGATTTTTAAGTTGATTTTTGATTGCTAAAAGTATTTCAGAATCACTAAAAGTATTTACATTTTTTGGTATTTTAAAAACTCTATTTTTAATTTTTGCCTTTATTTCTGCAACAATTTTTTTATCATAATTAATTTCATCTTTTGCTAAAAGTGGTAACGATATTCCAAGCGAAAGACCTAAAACTACTCCTACACTTCCTAAAGTAATAAATATTTTATGTTTTTTTGTTAATTTCATTTTGCTTTTTCCCTTTTTTAAAAATTATTTTTTATCATTATAAAATGTTTCCTTGCAAAAAAAAAAAAAAGTTTATTTAGGTGACTAAAAAGCTTATTTTAAAGACTTTAAGATTTTTTTTAATAAAAATATTTAAATAATTTAAGATATTCATTTTTTTTGAGTTTTATCATAAACTTGAAGTTTATCCATAAAACCTATTGTTCAAAGGTTTTTAGAAGAATCTTCAAAAACTAATCCTCCTTGACCTGAAACGAGGTTAGATTCTGTTAAAAGTTGTTCTTGATTTTTATTATCTTTTCAAGAAGCTTCATAACCATTACCACTTTGGTTTACTTTAAGAAGTTGGAGTTTTGTTCCTTCGCCCATTGCTCAAAGGTTTTTAGAAGAATCTTGAAAAAAAGTTCAATTTAAATTTATTCCGATTTCGGTAGGACTATATGATTTTAAATTATTTAATAATCCTGCTTGAGTATTATCATTAATTCATGAACTTGCATAAGAACCATTTTTGTTTTTAGCAAGAACTTGGGGTTGTTGTTTCCCGTATCCGCAAGTTCAAAGATTTCCAAAAGCATCTTGGAAAATTACTCCTTTTCAACCATCAATAATATTTGAATTTCTCAATAATCCGTTACTATCACTAGCATTATTGCTATCTCATGAACTTGCATAAGCACCATCTTCTTTTTTAACAAGAACTTGGAGCTTTGAATCATTTGACATTATTCAAAGGTTTCCAAAAGAGTCTTGAAAAATTACTCCACCTTCACCATTATTAACCTCAGAATTTTTTAATAATAAATCACCATTTTGAGTATTATCATTAACTCAACCAGTATTTACATAACCTGTATAACTTTTAGAATTTGTTTTAAGAACTTGGAGTTTTGTATCAGCTCCCATTGCTCAAAGGTTTCCAAAGGAGTCTTGAAAAATTGTTCCTCAATAACCATTAGTAATGTTTGAATTTTTAAGTAATTGACCATCTTGAGCATTATTAGTATTTCATGAACTTGCATAAGAACCATTTTTGGTTTTTAGAAGAACTTGGAGTTTTGAACCTTTACCCATTGCTCAAAGGTTACCAAAAGAATCCTGAAAAAGAATTCCCCCAGTTCCATCAGTTATTTTTGAACCTTTTAATAATTTTTCTCCATTTTCATTGTTATCATTAGTTCATGAATCTGCAAAAGTACCATCTTTATTTTTTGCAAGAACTTGGAGTTTTGTACCAGCACCCATTGATCAAAGGTTTCCAAAATCATCCTCAAAAATAGTTCCCTTTGTTCCATCATTTATGTTTGAACCATTTGTTAATCCATTTTCTTTATCACTTTCTCATTGTGTTCCGTCTCTTTTGAGAACTTGAAGAGTTGTTTTGTTTATATTACCACCAAAACCTTTAGCTCCCATTGCTCAAAGATTTCCGGAAGAATCTTGAATAAAAATTGAAAATCTTCCATCAAGCATATTAGAATTTGTTACAATGGCAGAATTTTTGGTTCATAATTCTACATTTTTTTCTTTTGTCACATCAATATTAACTTCGTCAGTCTCATTGTTTGATTTGATTGTTAAAATAACAGAAGTTTTCTTGCCTGGTTTTAAATGTCAAACGTTATCAGTAATTTTTGAAAGATCATCTTTAACTAAACTTGAATTTTGAATTTTAAGTTGATTTTTGATTGCTAAAAGTATTTCAGAATCACTAAAAGTATTTACATTTTTTGGTATTTTAAAAACTCTATTTTTAATTTTTGCTTTTATTTCTGCAACAATTTTTTTATCATAATTAATTTCATCTTTTGCTAAAAGTGGTAACGATATTCCAAGCGAAAGACCTAAAACTACCCCTACACTTCCTAAAGTAATAAATATTTTATGTTTTTTTGTTAATTTCATTTTGCTTTTTCCCTTTTTTAAAAATTATTTTTTATCATTATAAAATGTTTCCTTCCAAAAAAAAAAAAAAGTTTATTTAGGTGACTAAAAAGCTAATTTTAAAGGGTTTAGATTTTTTTTAACAAAAAATAAATAAATGATAATAATTATTATTTTAATTTTAAAATTGGAGTTTTGCTATCAATGTTTTAAAAATTTTTAAACAATTTATTTTTACAATTGTAAAATTTTCTTTACAAAAAAAGCTTATTTAGTTTGATAAATAAGCTTTTTAAAAATTAATTATTAATCTTGTCATGAATCTACATAACCATCACCTTTTGAATTTACTTTAAGAACTTGAAGTCTTTCTCAAGCATTAATTGCTCAAAGGTTTTTAAATGAATCTTGGAAGATTGTTCCGTATTCACCATCAAGAATATTTGAACCTTTTAATAATGGATCACCAGTTGTTGGATCGTTATTAGAAGTTCAACCTGTAGTAACATAACCATCACCATTTGAATTTACTTTAAGAACTTGAAGAGGTGTTCCGTCTCTCATTGCTCAAAGGTTTTTAAATTGATCTTGGAAGATTATTCCGTATTCACCAGAATCGTTGCTACCACTAATATACTTTCAGTTTTCAAATGAACCATCTAATCAGTTTTGATATGTACCTTGTGAAACCACTTCTCCATTATCATTAATAATATTTGAACCTTTTAATAATGGATCACCACTTGTTGGATCGTTATTAGAAGTTCAACCTGTAGTAACATAACCATCACCATCTGAATTTACTTTAAGAACTTGAAGTTTTTCTCAAGCACCCATTGCCCAAAGGTTTTTGAATTCATCTTGGAAGATTGTTCCGGCTCCACCATAAACAATATTTGAACCTTTTAATAATGGATCACCACTTGTTGAATCGTTATTAGAAGTTCAACCTGTAGTGACATAACCATCACCATCTGAATTTACTTTAAGAACTTGAAGAGGTGTTCCGTTTCCCATTGCCCAAAGATTTTTAAATTCATCTTGAAAGATTGTCCCGCTTTCACCATAAACAATATTTGAACCTCTTAATAATGGATCGCTACTTGTTGGAGTGTTATTAGAAGTTAAACCTGTAGTAACTCAACCTGTAGTAACATAATCATCACCATCTGAATTTACTTTAAGAACTTGAAGAGGTGTTTCGCGTCCCATTGTTCAAAGGTTTTTAAATTCATCTTGGAAAATCACTCCTCCTTCACCATCAACAATATTTGAGTTTTTTAATAATGCTTCCCCGCTTGTTGGATTGTTATTAGAAGTTCAACTATTAGAAGTTCAACCTGTAGTGACATAACCATCACCATCTGAATTTACTTTAAGAACTTGAAGAGGTGCTCCATTTTGCATTGTTCAAAGGTTTTTAAATTTATCTTGAAAGATTGTTACTCTTTCACCATAAACAATATTTGAACCTTTTAATAATGGATCACTAGTTGCTCCATGGTCCTTTAATCAATAATTTATTTTAATAGAAGTTCAACCTGTAGTGACATAACCATCACCTTTTGAATTTACTTTAAGAACTTGAAGAGATGTTCCGCGTCCCACTGTTCAAAGGTTTTTAAATTCATCTTGGAAAATCACTCCTCCTTCACCATCAACAATATTTGAGTTTTTTAATAATGCTTCACTATTTGTATTGTCATTATTAGAAGTTCAACCAGTATCTACATATTTATTTTTAGAATCATTTATTTTAAGAACTTGAAGAGATGTTCCATCGCCCATTGTTCAAATGTTTTTAAATTTATCTTGAAAAATTACTACATTACCTTCATTAGTAATATTTGAATTTTTTAATAAATTGATTTCTGATAATTCGTTTGGTTTGTTTGTTTCACTTTCTTTATTATTTATAACAATGATTGGAACAGCAATTGCAGTAGCTAAAACTCCTAATCCAGCTGTTAATAAAATAATTTTTTTCGTTTTTTCCATAATATTTATATTCTCCCTTAATTTTTTACCGTTTTAATTATAAAAACAATTCCTTGCAAAAAAAAAAAAAAGTTTGTTTAGGTGACTAAAAAGCTAATTTTAAAGGGTTTAGATTTTTTTTAACTAAAAATAAATAAATGATAATAATTATTATTTTAATTTTAAAATTAATTTTAAACTTGAAATTTTGCTATCAATGTTTCAAAAATTTTTAAACAATTTATTTTTATAATTATAAAATTTTTCTTTACAAAAAAAGCTTATTTGAGAAAATAAGCTTTTTAAAAATTAATTATTAATCTTGTCATGAATTTACATAACCATTTTTTAGAAGTGTTAGTTTTAAGAACTTGAAGAGTTGTTCCGTTTCCTATTGCTTAAAGGTTTTTAAATTCATCTTGAAAAATTACTCCTCTTCTACTAATGGATAAGGATTTATTTGGTTTGGTAATGAATCACCAGTTGTTTCACCATTATCAGAAGTTCAACCAGTATTTACATAACCTTTTTTAAAAGGGTTTGCTTCAAGAACTTGGAGTTTTTGATTTAAAGTCATTACTCAAAGGTTTTTAAGTTCATCTTGAAAAATTGTTCCAGTTCAACCATCAACAATATTTGAACCTTTTATTAATGGAGCGCCAGTTGTTTTATCATTATCAAAAGTTCAACCAGTAGTTACATAACCATCACCGGCTGGGTTTGCTTTAAGAACCTGAAGAGGTGTTCCACTTCCCATTGCTCAAAGGTTTTTAAATTCATCTTGAAAAATTACTCCACCTTCACCATCAAAAATATTTGAATCTTTTAGTAATGAATCAGCAGTTGTTCAATCATTATCATCAGTTCAACCAGTAGTTACATAACCATCACCATTTTGGTTTACTTTAAGAACTTGAAGTTTTGAATAAATGTTTTTTTGAGATAGATCAACTATTTCATCTTCTTCAGCACCTAAACCATAAATTCTAGCAGGTTCCTTCCCAAAATGAATTCCCATTGCTTCAGTTGCTGAAAAACCCATTCCGTTTCCCATTGCTCAAAGGTTTTTAAATTCATCTTGAAAAATTACTCCACCTTCACCATCAAAAATATTTGAACCTTTTAGTAATGCATCACCACTTGATTTATCATTATCAGTGCTTCAACCATCAGCTAAGTAACCGTCACCGGCTGTGTTTGCTTTAAGAACCTGAAGAGGTGTTCCGTTTCCCATTGCTCAAAGGTTTTTAAATTTATCTTGAAAAATTACTCCATCTTGACCATCAACAATGTTTGAACCTTTTAGTAATGGATCACCAGTTGTTTTATCATTTTCATCAATTCAACCAGTAGTTACATAATCATCACCAGCTGGGTTTACTTTAAGAACCTGAAGTTTTGAAGAAATAATCTCTTCAGCTGCATTTTCATAACTTGCTCCCATTACTCAAAGGTTTTTAAATTCATCTTGAAAAATTGTTCCGGTTCAACCACCACCGATATTAGAACCTTTTAATAATCGATCACCAGTTGTTTTATCGTTATCATCGGTTCAACCAGTAGTTACATAACCATCACCGGCTGTGTTTACTTTAAGAACTTGAAGAGATGTTCCGTATCCCATTGCTCAAAGGTTTTTAAATTTATCTTGAAAAATTACTCCTTCTTCACCATCAACAATGTTTGAACCTTTTAGTAATGCATCACCATTTGTTTTATCGTTATCATCGGTTCAACCAGTGTTTACATAACCATCACCGTCTTGGTTTGCTTTAAGAACTTGAAGTTTTGAACCATATCCCATTACTCAAAGATTGTTAAATTCATCTTGGAAAATTGTTGCATCTCCACCATCAACATTTGAACCTTTTAGTAATGAATGACCAGTTGTTTTATCGTTGTTAGAATTTCAACCAGTGTTTACATAATTATTTTTAGAAGAGTCCATTTCAAGAACTTGAAGAGGTGTTCCGTTTCCTGCTGCTCAAAGATTTTTAAATTCGTCTTGAAAAATTACTCCGCCTTCACCATAAGAAATGTTTGATTTTTTTAATAAATTCATTTTTAAATATACATTAATCTCTAACGATTCACTTTTAGAACCAACTTTAATCGTAATTTTAACTTTTACTTTTTCACCAATTTTTAATTTAGGAGTACCAACAATTGATATTTTTTTAAGATCTTCGCTTGTTAGAGTCGGATTATCTATTTTAAGTTGGTTTTTAACCGCATTTTGAATTTCATTTTGATTTTGAGTTGGAACATTTGACGAAATGATAATATCTTTATTTTTGATTTTTGATACTATTTTTTCTACTTCATTGGGTTCATCGCTTTTTTTGTTAGTTAAGATAACAATCGGGACAACTACTGAAGTAGCTAAAACTCCTAATCCAGCTGTTAATAAAATAATTTTTTTTGTTTTTTCCATAATTTTTTTCCTTTATTTTTTTACATTTATTTTTTTACCTTATTAATTATAAAAACAATTCCTTGCAAAAAAAAAAAAAAGTTGATTTAATAAGCTAAAAAGCTTATTTGAAAGACTTTAAGATTTTTTTAATTTTATTTCTCCATAAAATTAACTAAAGTTTAAATTATGATAAACGTCTTGAATATCGTCTTCATTTTCTAATTTTTCAATAAAATCAAGAATTTTTTCAGCTTTTTCTTTTGGAAGTTTAATTTCGTTTTTAGGTAAATATTTTACTTCTGCGGTTTTAAAATCATTAATTTCTTGTAAAGTTAACTTATCTTTTACTTTTGAAAAATCAGAAGGTTTAGTGTAAATAAAATAAGTTTCTTTTCCAACTTCAAAATCTTCTGCTTTTGCTTCAAGAACTTTTGTCATGATTTTTTCTTCATCACCGTAAGATTTTGGAATTTCTAAAACTCCTTTTCTATCAAAAGCATATAAAACTGATGAAAGACTAGTGACTGAACCATTTACTCTTGAAAAAAGATGTTGAATTTCAGCAGAAACTCTTTTTTCATTGTTTGATAAATACTTTATTATAAAAGTAACACCAGCAACATTACCACCGTAAAAAATTTCTTTAAAATTTTTTCCAGAAGTATTACCAACTCCTCTTTGAACTGCAGTTTCAATGTTTTTTTTAGGCATTGATTGAGCTTTTGCCTTTGAAATTGCAAGTCTAAGCGAAGCGTTAGATTCAACATCAGGTCCACCAAGTGCACTTGCCACCATAATCTCCTTTGATAACTTAGCAAATTTTTTTGCTCTTAATGCATCTTGTGCACCTTTTCTATGTTTAATATTAGCTCATTTTGAATGTCCGGCCATTTTTATCCTTTTGAAATTATAACAATTATATATTATCAACATTTGAAATTGAATAAAAATAATTGCTATTAATAAAAATAAAGGAAAAAACAATTACGAAATTTAACACAATAATGAAAAATTAAAAAATATTAAAGTTTTTAGTTATAAATTATTTTTTTTGTATTTTTTAGGTGTTGGAATCGAAATTCTTTTATGGTTTGTAATTTTAATTTGGTCTTCAATTTGCTTTTTGATTGATTGTTTAATTTTTTTACCAACAATATAATCATCAATTTCATGGTAAGAAAAACCTAATTCTTTTTCATCGGTTTGACCATCTCATAATCCCGCTGACGAGGGTTTTGTATAAATAATTTTCGGAAGACCAAGTTCTTTTGCTAATTGTCTAACTTCTTTTTTTAACAAGTGAACTATTGGTAGTAAATCAACCCCACCATCGCCATACTTAGTAAAATAACCAAGGGTTCATTCTGCTAAATTATCAGTTCCGACTACTAAATATTTATACTCTTGAGCAAGAGCATATAAAATTGTCATTCTTAACCTTGGTTTAATGTTTCCTTTAATAAATTGATCATTTTTAATGTGTTTTGAAATTGTCTTATAAGCTTTGCTCAAATCAATTAATTTAGTCTTAATATTAATTTTTTTGGCAACAAGTTTTGCATACTTTAAATCATCATCTAAATTTTCAATTGGTAAAAAAACACCAAGAGAATTTTTCGGAAATGCTTCTTTAGCAATTGCGGCAACAACTGAGGAATCAACTCCACCTGACATTCCCACAATGACTCCTTTGTAACTAGCTTTTTTAACTTCTTTTTTTAACCACTTAACAAGATAATCTTTATACTTTAACAACATTTTTTAATACTCCTCTTCTTCCCAAATAAATTGGTAGCTATAAATTGAAACTTTATCACCGTTTTTAACGTTTGCTTTTTTTAACTTTGTTCATAAACCGATTGCTTGCATTTTTTTATTAAACCTTCTTAAATTATCATACGAATTTAGCGGTATTTTATCATAAATTTTTTTAACTTCTGAACCAGATATTTCAAAGTGACCATCGTATAGTTTTTTAATTTTAAAATCATCTTTAAATTCAATTGTAACTTCGCTTTCTTCTTTTTTAAATTCAACTTTATTTACGTTTTTAAGACCTTGGTAAAACTTTCGTTTTAAAGTTTTTATGTTTATTTCTTTAAGTGCAGAAATTTCGATTATTTCAACATTTTTAAACTCTTTTTTAAACTTTTCTAAATTTTCTTTAAATGTTTTTTCTTGGTCACATTTATTAGCAACAATTATTTGTTTTCTTTTTTCTAAATCAAGTGAATAAGAAAAAAGTTCTTGATTAATGATTTTATAATCTTCAATTGGGTTTTTTTCTTTAGAACCAAAATCAATGATGTGAGCAATGATCTTACACCTTTCAATGTGTTTTAAAAATTCATGTCCGAGTCCTTTTCCGAGTGAAGCTCCTTTGATTAAACCAGGAAGATCGGCTACTACAAACGAATTTTTATCACTGTAAACAAGACCAAGTTGTGGTGTTAAAGTTGTAAAATCATAATCAGCAATTTTAGGTTTAGCGTTTGAAATTTTAGAAAGTAAAGTTGATTTACCCGCAGAAGGTTTTCCCACAAAACCAACATCAGCTAAAACTTTAAGCGTTAAAGTTAAGTCAAAATTTTCGCCCGGATCACCATTTTCTGATAATCTTGGAGCAATGTTTTTAGAAGTTTTAAACTTTGCATTGCCTTTTCCGCCTTTTCCGCCTTTTGCAATTAAATAAGGTTTTGCTTCTAAAACATCAACAAAAAATCTTTCCTGAGATTCAACAATTGTCCCAATGGGAACTTTAATAAAAATGTCTTTACCTTTTGCCCCGTGCTGGTTTTTTCGTCTTCCGTTTTCGCCGTTATTACCTTTAATTATTTTTGAAAATTTAAGTGTAAATAAAGTGTTTAAACCACTATCTCCAACAAAATAAACAGAGCCTCCATCGCCGCCGTCTCCACCGTCAGGTCCGCCTCTATCAACCCTAAATTCTCTTCTGAACGAAATAATGCCATCACCGCCCTTTCCGGCTTTAACTTTAACATTAATTTGGTCTAAAAACTTCATATATATTAATTATAAACGCTTAAATAAAAAACAACTAAATTAGTTGTTTTGAACGTTTAATCTTTCTTTATAAACTGAAACATAAGTTTTATTTCTTCTTCTTTCGTATTTAACATAACCGTTAATTTTTGAAAACAACGTGTAATCATTTCCCATTCCCACGTTATTTCCGGGATGAATTTTTGTTCCGCGTTGTCTAAAAATAATTCCTCCACCTAAAGTAAACTGACCGTCTCCTAGTTTAAGACCAAGTCTTTTAGATTTTGAATCCCTACCGTTTTTTGAACTTCCGCCTGATTTAACTGCTGACATAAATTATCCTTTCACATCTATAATTTTTACACGTGTGTACGGTTGACGATGACCGTATTTTCTTTTATGAGTAGATTTGGGGTTATGTCTATAAACAACAATTTTTCTTTGTTTTCCTTGTTTCTCAATAATTCCTGTAACCACAACGTCTTTAATAAAGGGCTTTCCGATTTTTTGATCATGCATTAAAACTTTATCAAAAGTAATTTTATCACCCACTTTACCTTCTAATTTTTCAACATAAATAATGTCGTTTTTTTTAACTAGAAGTTGTTTTCCCCCGGTTTCAATAATTGTTAACATGTCTTTTCCTTTAGTTAAAACTTATCTTTTTAAGTTTAATATAATACTTAAATATTTTTTTAAAATAATCATAATTAAATATAACCTTTTTATTATAACAAAAAATAAAAAAATACCTTTAATATGCAAAAATAAATGTAAAAACAAAGTAGTAATTTCGCGTTTGGTTCCAAAGCACTAACTTCTCATAAAATTAATTACATAAAAAATGTATTTCAAAAAAATAAACACAATATTTTTTGCATTAAAAAAAATACATAAAATTTACACCATGAATAAATAAACTTGATTTTAAGATTATTGCTCTTGATATTTTTACATAAACATGACATAAAATGAAAATTATTGTTTTAAATTAACAAAATTTTTAAAATCGTAAGCTTAGCAAAAAAATCAAAATAATTTAGATTTAAAACAAAATATTACTATGGTTAAAAAAATTAATTTAATAATTTTTAAACAATTTATTTATTTTTAACTATGTATTAATAGAAGAAGAAATTTTAATATATAATAAAATCACATTAAAATTATTATCTTCTCTTTAACGAAAGGCAGTAATTAAATGTATAAAATAAACATCACAAAACTAATTAAAACTTGAAAAAACTTAAAAAACAGAGATGTTTCAATGAATGAACTAAAACCAAAAAAAGGTACTAAAGTTAAAATGGTTGCTGAAGGAATTTTTCAAGGAGAAGAGGAAGATATGACAAAACCTCCAAAGTGATTTATAAATTTTGAAATTAAAATCAATAAAAAAATTACTAGATTAAATGAAAATTTTGAAACTAAACCTCCAAAGTGATTTATAAATTTTGAAATTAAAATCAATAAAAGATTAGACGCAATTGAAAAAGACATTGTGATTATGAAAAAAGACATTGTCAATATTAAAAAAGACATTACAGCTATGAAAAATACTCCCACGATGAAAAAAGAACTTAAATTAATTTAAAATAAATTTAATATCTAAAATTTTTATTGAAACAAAATGATAAATTCTTGTTTTTTTAAAAATAACAACTTAACATAAAATTAATTACATAAAAAGATTACCATCAAGAAAAAATAAAAATAATGTTGTTTATTTTAAAATTTATAGATAAATATGATAGAACACAGAAGTTATTATTTTGAGTTAATAAAAAAATACCTTTATTTAATAAGGTAATTTTTTTAAACTATTTTGATTAATTTTTGTTTTTTACCATCTCTAAATACATGGTATATTTCTACTGGTTCATTTTCTCGAGTGTGAAGACCTTTCTTTGCTTTTCTTCTAAAATTAAGTATTTTATTTTCAACACCTTCAACTGAGTGATCTTGAGCAATAATTTGTCTGTTTGATTTTAAAATTGCTTTATATTGATACACATAACCACCTTTCACAATTTAATTATCTCACATTATTTTTGATTAAAAAAATAAATAAAGTTAGATTTTATCGTTTTTGTTAGGTTTAAATATTTTTTTATTTTTAATTTTTTCGTTTAAATATTGTTGTTTAACAAATCCGCCATAATTATGGGGATATTTGTAACCAATACCACTTCCGAGTTTTTTTGCACTTTTATAATTTGCATCTTTTAAGTGTTTTGGAATGTCTAAAAACCCTTCTTTTTCAACTAAATTTAAAGCATTATTTCTAGCAACAACGCTTGAATTTGATTTATCTGATTTACAAATTTCAATAACTGCATAGCTAAGAATTATTCCGGCTTCTGGAAAACCAACTTTTTTAGCATTTTCTAATGCACTTGTAATTCTAAGGGTTAAGTTTGGATTAGCAAGTCCGATGTCTTCATAAGTTGCCATTAACATTCTTCTTTCCATTCCGATTAAATCACCAGTTTTAATTAAAAGTGCTAAATAATAAAGGGAAGCATCAATGTTTGAACCTCTCAGTGATTTATGAAAAGCACTTAAAAGATCGTAGTGTGCAACACTATTTTTATCAGAATAAAAATGGGGTGAAGAAAGCACAATTTTGATAATTTTTTCTGTTATCTTTGTTTTTTTATAAAGTCTATAAATTAAATTTAACGAATTAATTGCAAATCTAAAATCACCATTAGCAATGATTGCTATTTTTTTAACTAATGTTTTTGTGATGTTGACATCAATGATTTTCTTTTTTACAATGTTTCAAAGTCCCTTAGTAATATCATTGGTTTCTAACGGAACAAGTTCTAAAATATGCATTCTTGAACGAAGTGCAGGAATAACCGTAAAATAAGGGTTTTCGGTGGTTGTAGCAATAACTGATATTCTTTCTCTTTCTAAAACTGGAAGTAAAATGTCCTGCTTATCTTTATTTAACCGGTGTATTTCATCAATTATTATTACGTCAGAAATACTAATGTGGTTTTCTAATTCTTTTTTTGTTCCCCTTGCACTATTAAAATACGAAAAAGAAATTTTTCATTCTTTGCATAGTGCATATGCTATTGAAGTTTTACCAATTCCTGATTTTCCAAACAAAAGAAGAGAAGTTACATGTTTTTTTTCAACCAGTTTATTTAAAAACTTTATTAAATGCTTTTGACCTAAAATTTCACTTATTTTATTAGGTCTAATGTTGTTAGAATAATCACTCATATAATAATTTTACATTAAAAAAATAAACAACATTTTGAATATCTTACATATTAAAATAGGAGGCAAAATGGAATTAAAAGGATTTAAAAAAATACCAATCAAAAAACAAGAAAACACTTATGGTGGTTGAGCATGGGTAACAGCTGCTGTTGCAGCTGCTCCGTTTATTTTAGAAGGACTACTTTCATTAACATCTTCATATAAAGCTTTACTAAGCGATGAAGGTTCAATAAAAACTAATAAAGCTGATGTTAAATGAAGTAATCATAAAACAAGTTCAACTAAAAAAACAAGTTCAAAAAGTACAAGCACCAAAGAAGCAAGAAGAGTTTTTTACGTATTTTAAAAAAATATAAAAAATATAAATAATTTAATAAAAAATATAAAAACTATTTTCTATATTTTTTCTTATTTTAAAAATTTAATAAAAATATAAAATTAATCACTAGATATCTGTCATGAATCTACATAACCATCACCAGCTTGATTTACTTTAAGAACTTGAAGTTTTGTATAAATAACTTTTTGAACTTGATTGATAGTTTTAGTTATTGGAGAACCTAGTATTCAAAGATTTTTAAAATCATCTTGGAAAATTGTTGCATGTCCACCATTATTAATATTTGAATTTTTTGTTAATCCATTATTAGCACTAGTTCAACCAGTAGTTTCATCATAACCATTTTTAGATGGATTTGCTCTAAGAACTTGGAGTTTTGAATTATATCCAATTGTTCAAAGGTTTTCAAATGAATCTTGGAAAATTGTTCCGTTTCAACCATTATTAATGTTTGAATTTTTTGTTAATCCACTGTTAGCACTACTTCAACCAGTAGTTTCATCATAGCCATTTTTAGATGGATTTGCTCTAAGAACTTGGAGTTTTTGATTTTGTGTCATCATTCAAAGGTTTTTAAATGAATCTTGGAAAATTGTTTTAATTGAAGTACCTTTTGGAACATTTGAAAGTTTTAATAATCCATTATTAGTGACATCAGTTCAACCAGTTTTTACATAATCATTTTTGGATGGATTTGCTCTAAGAACTTGGAGTTTTTTATTATATCCTTTTGAAAAAAGATTACCAAAATTATCTTGAAAAATTGTTCCATTTAAACCATCATTAATATTTGAACCTTTTGTTAATCCGCTATTAACATTAGTTCAACCAATGTTTTCATCATAACCATTTTTAGAATCATTTGCTCTAAGAACTTGGAGTTTTTTATTAGCTCCCATTGCTCAAAGGTTTTTAAATTCATCTTGAAAAATTGTTCCATATGAACCAATAGTAATGTTTGAACCTTTTGTTAATCCGCTATTGGTAGCATTAGTTCAACCTGTAGTTTCATCATAACCATCACCGTTTTCATTTACTCTAAGAACTTGGAGTTTTTGATTTCTTCCCATTATTCAAAGATTTTTAAAATCATCTTGGAAAATTTTTGCTTTATAACCATCATCAATATTTGAACCTTTTAATAATCCAACTGCTAAATTTGAATTATCACTATCTCAACCTGTATTTACATAACCATTACCATTTTCATTTACTTCAAGAACTTGAAGATTTGTTTCACTTGCCACTGCTCAAAGGTTTTTAAATTCATCTTGGAAAATTACTCCACCACTTCCGTTATCAATATTTGAACCTTTTAATAATGGTTCACCATTTTCACTATTATCATTTGTTCAAGAATTTACATAACCATCACCATTTTGATTTGATTTAAGAACTTGGAGTTTTGTATAAAAAGTTTCTTCGTTTCCATCAACATCTCTAGTTATTGAAGAACTCATTGTTCAAAGGTTTTTAAATTCATCTTGGAAAATTGTTCCATGAGAACCGTTTTCAATACTTGAACCTTTTAATAAATTAGCTTTTTCAACATAAATACTTAACGGTAAACTTGTAGAATCAATGCTAATAGTAAGGATAGCTTCAGTTCTAGTTCCTAAAATTAAAGATGAAAGACTAGTTCTAATTTTTGAAAGATCATCATTATTTAAAAAAGGATTTTCCTTTTGAAGTTGATTTTTAATTGCACTTTGAATTTCATTTTGATTTTGGGTTGAAACATTAGGAGCAATTAAAATATTTTTATCAGTTATTTTTTCTTTAATTTGATTTATTTTATCTTGAGGTGTCATAGTTAAAGATTGCTTAGCGCTAAAACCTTGAACTTCAACATCAACATTATTTTTAGAAAGAATTAAAATAATGTTAATTGCTAGTTGATCATTTGTTGGTAAATTATCACTAGAGTTTTTTACTTCTAAAGATGCTCCATCTAAATCAATTTCATCATAACCATCTAAATTTTCAATTGCGTTTTTAATTGAATCTTTATTATGAGTAATTGTTTTATCTTCGCTTGGAGCATAAACTTCTACCTCTTTAGTTTCTAAATTTTCTAAACTTGATTTTAATTCATTAAGTTCTCTTGTAATAATATTAACTTGATTAGGAGCAAGTTGCTTAGCACTAAAACCAGTTAACTCACTATTATAATTACCTTTTGAAAGAATAAAAATAATGCTTGTAGGAGTTGCACTATGTAAAGGTAATTGGTTAGAACTTTCTTTTACCTTAATTTTTACTTCTTTTGCTTTAAAATCAATCTCTGAATAACCTTCTATTTGTTTAAGGGTATTTAAAATTGCATCTTTATTACCATTAACACTTTTATCATCTACTTTAGCTTTAAGTTCTAAAGTTTTTGTTCCTAATTTAGTTAAAGCAGTTTTTATATTATTAATATCAGCAATGATTTCTTGCTTATTTTGTTCTCTTATAACAAAATAAGGTTTTTCAGAATCAACTGTTTTTGAATATTTTCCTTTTGAAATTTTAACTTGAATTTTTGCATAATTAGGCGAAATGTCTTGATCATTTCTCATATAAATTTCAATTTTAACTTCTTTTAAATTTGTTTTGCCAATTAAAGTTTTAATTTTTGCAACAATTTTTTCTTGATTTTTGGCAACAATTTTACCGGTTAAACTACTTGCAAATTTTAATATTCTTTCGTTTTGATTTTTTTCTTCAAGTATTTTAACTACACTTTCAACATCTTTTTGGTTTTGCTCATCTTGGTTATTTTGATTATTATTGAGCAAAACAATGGGCGTAACAATCATAGTTGTTAAAATTCCGATTGAAGCTCCTAATAAAATAATTTTTTTAGTTTTTGATAATTTCATAATTTCCTTTATATTTTGAAATTATAAAATTGTTCTTTGCAAAAAAAAAAAAAAGTTTATTTAGTAAACTAAAAAGCTTATTTTAAAGACTTTAAGATTTTTTTAAACTAAAAAATTAATAATGAATATAAATAAATAGTAAAAAACTAATCAATAGGTTTTTGCCATGAATTTACATAACCATCACCATTTTGATTTGCTTTAAGAACTTGGAGTTTTTGATTTCTTCCGATTATTCAAAGATTTTTAAAATCATCTTGGAAAATTTTTACTTTATAATCGTCAGTAATATCTAAACCGTTTGTTAATCCGCTATCATTAGCAC
Organism: Metamycoplasmataceae bacterium; assembly: GCA_965263245.1. Classification (GTDB taxonomy): domain Bacteria; phylum Bacillota_I; class Bacilli_A; order Mycoplasmatales; family Metamycoplasmataceae; genus DT-68. The sequence goes on from CBDHHR010001146.1 coordinate 777,968, forward strand.
TGATTCAACCTATAGTTTCATCATAACCATCACCATTTTGTTTTACTCTAAAAATTACTTTACAAAAAAGTTTATTTTATAAATTAAAAAACTTATTTTAAAGACTTTAAGATTTTTTTAAAGTTCTTTTTTATAAGTTTTTAATCTTGAAGTATCTTGTTTTTTTCGACCTTCTTTAGCAAGAAGTTTTCCGTCAATTTCAACCGCATCAGCAGTAAAATAATTTTTAATTTTTAATAACGAAGCACCCACACCATAAAAATCTACAGGTGTTTTTTCTTTTTCAAACCAAGTAATTTTTGCTTTGTCAAAACCTGAAGAAACAATTATTTTAACTTTGTTTGCTCCTTTTTTATTTAACGCTTTTCTTAAATTTTTTATAAGGTTTGGCGTTACACCAAACTCTTCATTTTTTTTAAACATAAAGTCAGAAACATCATTTGGGGTATCAACCCTTATGGCAAAAAGTTTTTGTTTAAAGACTTTAAATGCTCTTAATGAATCTTTAATAACATTATTGTTAAAATCAACAAGGGCAACTAGTTTTTCGTTAGGAAAAACTTTTTGATAAGCTTTTAAAGCTTTGATAATGTCACCTTTAAACATTTGAATCAAAACGTGTGGAATTGTTCCGATTGCCTTACCATCATGTTTTGAAACTTGTGCTTTTGTTACCTGCGTGTCGATGCCGCCAAGGGCAATAAACTTGCCATCTAGTTCTTGGTTAACATAATGATCTGCCCGGTCAGACATGCAAATAACTTTTTTGTTTTTAGCAGCTTTTTTGATTTCAAATGCATTTGTTGCTAAAGAGGTTGCACGTGCTAAAATACCATCAATTATTCCTTCGTAAATCCCGAATTCAAAATAATTTCCTTTAAGTTCTAAAACAACTTCGTCTTTATTAATTAACGTTTTATCTTCTAAGTATTTAATTTTGTATTTTGAAGTGTTAGTGTTTTTTTCTAAAAGGTCTAATACTTCTTTAATGCCTGCTAAAACAGAGTTATTTTTTCTTTGAAAAAATTGCATTGTTACAACTGAATTAGGTTTTATTTTTTTAACAATTTTCGATGTTTTTAAAAAATAAATTGCAGAATATTTTTCCATTTTTATAAAAAACTCCTTTAAAGTTTTTTTAATTAAAAATTAAGTTTTTTACAAACTATAATAAATGTTTTAAAAACACATGCTAACAGATTGAATTAATTAATAAATTTAGCATTAATAAATTTAAAAAACATTATGATTTTATGTTTGTATAAAAAATTAAATCATTTTAAAAACTACAACTTCTCGTTGTAAAAAAATTATATATTAAAACTTTATTTAAAAGTTTTTTAAATAAGTTCTTAATTTATTAAATTTATTCATAAAAAAGAAAAATGATGTCTAACTTTTTTATTATAATTTAAGTTTTAACTTATTTTGTTAATGTAATTTAAAAATTATTGCTAATTAAATTCATTGTTAATTTTTTAATTCAAAAAAATTCTAAAGTCTTTAAAATAAGCTTTTTAGCTTACTAAATAACACTTTCAAAAGAAGGTGGTACAGAAGTTGAAATTGATGACTAAAGAGTAAAAAGAAAAGAAATAATAGAGCAAGATTTTTATGATCTTGAACTTATTTATGGAGATGATTTTTAAATAAAATCTTATTTAAAAAAATACATATATAAATTAAAAAATTACTAAAATAAGTAATTTTTTATTTTTTGCAAGAAAAAAGGATTTGATAAATAAACCAATATAACCTCTTTTTTTAAATAATAATTTTTTTAATTTGAAGAACTTAATAATCAATATCTTGCCACTACTCAAATTAGTCCAACTAAATCAACTAAAAGTCTGTATCCAAAGAATAAAACAATTCTTTGCTCCATATCTTCATCTAGTTGACCAAGTGATTCTTTTCATTGCGCAGTTTTTTTAAGTAATCATACATCATATGCTGTATAACCTAAGAAAAGTATTCCAAATCCTAGTGTCATCATTGAATAAGAAGCTCTTGCGTTAATAAAACCTATTAATATTAAAACATAAGAAATAAGTCAACAAAAAATTAATACAATTGAATATTTAAATAATAATCTTCCTCATGAAGATAAATCTCTTGAAAAAAAACCAACTAATCCCATTGAACCAAATAATGTTCCACCTAGTCCAAACACTCAAATAATGTCTCTAATGTTTCACACTGCAAATAAAGTTCCAAAAGCAAAACCTTGTGCTAAAATGTAAACTCCAAAAGCAACAAACATAAATGTTCTTGAAACTTGCATAAATCTTAAACTTCATCAAACACTTAAAACAATGGAAACTATAAGTAAAACTCCAGAAGCTAATGTAAGTCTTGCCAGTCTTCCAAAAGATTTATAAACTCCTAAATCAAATGTTTTAGTAGTATCTAAACCTCTTAATAATCCTGCACTATCTACGATAATTGAAGAAACATACCCAATTAAACAAATAAGTGCAAAACTAAACCCAGTAACTAAAAAAGATTTACTAACTATTTTCCTTTGCTTGGTTGAAGAAAAAATAATGTTTTTATTCATATATAACTCCTTTATGTGTAATAATTATACATATTATATATTATAATATCAAAATTTTATCAAAAGGTTAGAATTAATGAATAAATTATTACTTAACTCAATATTTTTTTCGATTTTAATGGCAATAGGTCTTAATTTTTTAATTATTTCTTTTGCTTTAAAAATGAATTTTGACATTTTTTTAAGAACTCTTAGCTATTTTTTAATCGGAATTTCTTGACCTACACTAACAATAATAGGAATAATTATTTATAAAAATGCTCATAAATCCTTAAATCGTAAATATTTAAAATTTAATGCTATTATTTTAATGCTCGGAGGTTTAGGTGGAATTAGTTTTTTCATTTCCATCGTTGGAATATCCAAAATTAATCCTTTTTTATAAAATAAAAAACAAAAAAATTGTTTTTTAGTCAAACCTTTGTTTTTTAATTTTTAGCTGAACTAATTAGTTTTTTAACTTCGTTCTTAATGTTTTTATTATCTTTTAAAGCTAAATGAATTAAATTAGCAAGTTTAATAAAATGTTTTTCCTTAAAACCTTTAGTTGTCATGGCTGGTGTGCCAACTCTTATTCCGGAAGTAACAAAAGGAGATTCAGTATCATTAGGAATAGTGTTTTTATTAACTGTAATATTGTTTTTTTGAAGAATTGTTGAAGCTTGTTTTCCGGTTATTTTGTAAGTTTTTTTAACATTAATGGTAAATAAATGATTGTCAGTTCCTCCGGAAACAACCTCACAACCATTTTTAATAAACTGATTTGCAAATGCATCTGCATTTTTTATAAGCTGAGAAATATAATTTTTAAAACTTGGTTTTAATGCTTCACCAAAAGCAACTGCTTTACCAGCAATTGAATGCATTAAAGGACCACCTTGTGTTCCTGGAAACAAGTATTTATCCATTTTTTTAGCAATGTTTTCATCATTGGTCATCATTATTCCGCCACGTGCTCCCCTAAGTGTTTTATGGGTTGTAGAAGTTATAATATCAGCATAAGGAACCGGAGAAGGATGATTTTTAGTTGCAATAATTCCGGAAATATGAGCAATATCAGCTAAAAGTTTTGCTCCAACTTTATCAGCAATTTCTCTAAATTTTTTAAAATTAATTATTCTTGAATAAGCTGAATAACCACAAATAATTAAATCAGGTTTATATTCTTGTGCTTTTTTCAAAATTGCATCATAATCTAAAAAACCGTTTTTGTCTACTTCATAAGTGTCTGAATCAAAAAATAAACCAGAAAAATTAATTTTATAACCGTGGGTTAAATGTCCCCCGGATTGAAGTGAAAGTCCAAGAATTTTATCTCCGGGATTAATAACTGCTAATATTGCTGCCATGTTAGCTTGTGAACCAGAATGAGGTTGAACATTTACGTATTTAACATTGAAAAGTTTTTTTAATCTTTTAATTGCAAGAAGTTCAATTTCGTCTATAAATTGACAACCATCGTAATATCTTTTGCCAGAATAACCTTCAGCGTATTTATTAGTTAGAATTGAACCTGTTGCTTCTAAAACATCCTTTGAAACAAAATTTTCAGAGGCTATTAATTCAACATGCTCCTCTTGTCTTTTTGTTTCTTTTTCAATAATGTTTTTAATTTCAATATCTTTCATTTTATTTCTCCTTTTTTTTATCTAAATAAAATATTTTATAAATTATAGCAACAAATGTTATTATTGAACCTAAAACAATAATTGTATCTGCAAAATTAAAAGTTCCTCTATCTCATCAAGGTGTAAAAAATATGTTTCTAACATAATTATAAATCATTCTATCTATTGTATTACCTAGTACTCCGGCAAATAAAAATGAAAATCCCACTATAAACATTTTTTTTCTACTAAAAAAAATCAAAACCATAATAATAAACAATATTAACCAAGAATAAATGATTATCACTAAATTACTAAAATCAATTTTTAGAAAATCAGTAAACGTGGTTGTTTTATGTGCCTGACTTCTAAAAGCAATTATTTTTAAGTCGCTTTTTGTTTCGCCAAATTGATCATAAGCGCCTGGAAAATTAAAGAAAATACTTTTTATTAATAAATCTATTAGAACTAAAAAACCAATGATTAATAATGAAATTAAAAAATTAATTATCACTTTTTTTTGGTTTTTTTTATCAAGTAAAAATTGAAAAATTTTAGATTTGTTTTTTTTCATATAAAAATAATAACACAATTAATTTTGAATAATTTTTTAAAATTATGAAATAACTTTCTCGCATCTTAAACAAAGATTTTGACTATTTAAAAGATTTTTTTCAAAATGATTTCAACATCTTTCACATTTTTTAGAATCAAATTTTTCGACTTTATTTTTATTACCAAAATTAATTTTACCAACCATTAATAATTTTTTAAGATCAAGTGATTTAATAAAATTAGAGTCAACTTTTAATGTTAAAAAAGCTTCATTATTTCTCTTGATTAACTGTTCTTTTTTTGCATTTTCTAATAGTTTATAAACTTTGTTTTTAAAATTTAAAAAATCCTTAAATTTATTTTGTATTAATTTATTATTATTGCCTTTGTTTAATATTTTTTCTAAAAAAATTGATTCTTTTTTACTCTGTTTATTAAACTCTTGATATGCCTCTTCAGCGGTTGTAGGTAAAATTGGAGCAATTGCTTTTAAAATAAAATCAAGCAAGTTAAAGATGTTGGTTTGAACCATTCTTCTTTCTTTTGAATTAGCGTTTTCAACGTATAAATTATCCTTGTTATAATCAAAATAAAAACTTGAAAGTTCTATTAATAAACCATTAATAATTTTTACAACGTTAACAAATTTGTAGTTTTCGTATGAATCATTAACTTCTTTTATAAAATTTTGAATTTTTTCTTCGATATACAAATGAAATCCTTCAAGTTTTGCAACCTTTTGGGATTCATCAAAATCAAATAAATTTCCCAACATAAATTTTATTGAATTTCTAATTCTTCTATAAATTTCTACATTTTGGTTTAGTATTTCATCTGAAATTGAAACATCTGATGTAAATTCAGAATTTGCAGTTCAAAGTCTTAAGATTTCAGCACCTTTTTGAGAAATAATTTCTAGTGGGTCTACAATGTTTCCCTTTGATTTAGACATTTTTTGTTGTTTACCATCTAAAACAAAACCATGCGAAACAAAACTTTTAAAAGGCGTTTTATTTAAATAGGCAATTGATGTAATGAGTGAACTGTTAAATCAACCTCGGTATTGGTCAGAACCTTCTAAATAAAGATCGTACTGATCGCTTTTCATGTTAATGTCTTTCCCCCTGGTTTGCGGCATTAAATATGAAGAACCAGAATCAAATCATACATCCATAATGTCCATTTCTTTTGTAAAATTTTTATCTCTAAATTTTTTTGGTAAAAGTTGGTTAGTTTCTCATTCTCACCAAATATTAGTTCCGTATTTTGATACTAGTTTAATAACATAATCAAAAATTTCTTCTTCAATAACAGGATTTTTATACTGATCATAAAAAACAATTATTGGTACGCCCCAAGTTCTTTGACGAGAAATAGTTCATTCATCTCTTGCTTCAATCATTTTTGAAAGTCTTGCAACTCCTCACAAAGGAACTGATTTTACTTTTTTTAATGCGTTCAAAATATTTTTTTTAAGATTTTTTATCGAAACAAACCACTGCGGTGTTCCCCTGTAAATTATTGGTTTATGCGTTCTTCAATCAAACGGGTAAGAGTGTTTAAAAAATTTTAAAGAAAGAAGTTCGTTGTTTTTTTCTAAGAAATTTCCTATATCTTTGTTAGCATCAATGTAAAATTTTCCCTTGTAATCTCTTGCCTTATCGTTAAAATAACCTTTTTCATCAACGTGCATAATAAGATCTAAATTTTCCTTTTTTGCAATGATATAATCATCTTCACCAAATAAAGGTGCTGAATGTACTAAACCCGTTCCTGTTTCAATCGTAACATGATCACCTAAAACAACGGGTGCAACTTTATCTTTAAAAATTGGTCTTACATAATTAATTCCCACGATTTGACTACCTTTAATAGTTTCAAAAATTTGGTATTTTTTTCATTTACAAAGCTTTGCCGTTTCTGAAACTAATTTTGAAGCAATAATGTATCTTTTATTGTCTTTAATTACAATATCATAATCAAAATTTTTTCCAACTGCTACTCCCGAATTAGCTATTAAAGTTCATGGTGTAGTTGTCATTATTAATAAATTATCATTTTTTTTGATTTTATTATTTCCCGTTTTAACTTTCAAAGCAACAATTATCTGGGGAGAAACATGTTCTTTATATTCAATTTCTGCCTCAGCAAGAGCTGATTGTGATGAAGGTGACCAATAAACTGGTTTAAGACCTTTAAAAATAACTTTATCCATTATTAATTTTTTAAACAATTTTAATTGTTCAACTTCAAACTCTTTATCAAGAGTAATATATTTGTTTTCAATGTTAGCAAAAAGTTGCATTTTTTCAAATTGTGAAGATTGAATTTTTACTTGTTCTAAAGCGTATTTAGCAGCATATTTTCTTAACTGTAAGGGGTTAAGATCTTCTTTAGTCATTTTAAGTTCTTCAAGCATTTTATTTTCGATCGGAAGACCATGAGCATCCCAACCAAAAACATACGGACAATAAAAACCGTTAAGAACTTTGTTTCTTATAACAATGTCTTTTAATATTTTATTAAACGCATGACCAAGGTGAAGCGAACCGTTTGCATAAGGAGGTCCATCGTGCAGCCTAAATTTTTTATTATTTTTATTATTTTCTAACGCTTTTTCATAAATGTTATTTTCTTTTCAAAATTTTCTAAATAAAACTTCTTTTGAAATTAAATTCGCTTTCATTTCAAACTTTGTTTTTGGCATTAATAAAGTATCTTTTCATTTTTTTGACATAATGTTCCTCTTTAAAAAATTAACATTTAAAATTAATCAATTATTTTTATACAATAAATTTTTATTCACTTATAAAACGAGATAAATTCATTTATAAAATTCAAACTAATAATCATTTTACTAAATTATTTTCCCTTTTTATAGTTTAACATTAAATTTATTATTTTTATTATATATTAAAAACACCACTTAAAATAAGGTGGTGTTTTTAAAAGTTTTTTTATTGTTCTGTTGGTAAATGAACTGGATCAATTTTTTCGTATTTTTTCATTAATCGACTATTTATCACTGGTAATAATAAGAAGATAGTTCAGAATGAAGCATTAATTAAGAACAGGTGAGTTTTGTTAAAAAGTTGTTCACCAATTTTTATTTTTTGGGCTCAACCTACTTCGTCTATGTAAACGTTAGGGTTTTGTCATAAATCAAGTGTTTGAGTGTAAAATATTTGTCAACCCATTATGAAGAAAATTCCTATTACTGCACTTCAAGAAGCAAATTGAAACAATCTTTTTGAAACTTTTTTAGTGTCAAAAAATTTATCTCTTTTAAGTGTATAAAATAAGATTGTTAACCCATATACTCCGAAAAATAATAATGTTGGAAAATTAGTAAATTCATCAATTAAAAAATCTTTATTCATAATCAATGAAGGAATTGTAATAACCAACATTCAGAATGTATAAATAATTGCTGCAAGAATTCATGATGCTTTTGTTTTTCCGAATTTTGATATTAATTTTTTAGCTCCAAAAAACGTTGGTCTTTCAACAGCCTCTTCAAATAAAGTGATTGAAGATGTAACAAACCCGTTATGAACTCCGTAAGCAGAAACAAAAATAAATAAAGAAACAAAAATAGAAACTGCTGTTTTAGAACTTGTTGGTAATGAATCAGCTATAATCCCTTCGATTTTTCCTTGAGAGTGTAAAATTGAAGAAATTGTTACTAAAGAATACAGTGTGATAATAAAAAGCATTCCAACTATTATAACTTTTGAAACCGTTTTTTGACCACCTTTTGTTTTGTTTGTTAACTGTGAAGAATTTAAAAATGCATCATAAGCAAATAAAACGGCCGGAAGTGCAGCAATTAATTTTGAAAAATCAAATGCTGTTCCGTTTGTAAAGGCATTTTCTCCGCCTTCAAGATTATGAGTGTTTGCTAATGCAATTCCAACAATGATTGCAATTATTAAAGGAAGAATTTTTAAACCCGTTGTAACAATTTGAATAATTCCGGAAATATAAACAGAAATTATTCTAATCACAATTGGAATAATTATTAAAAATATTGCCGCGATTGTGTGTACCCAAACGTCTGGGTGTGAACTAATGCCACCTGTTGATATTAAAAAATCAAAAAATGCAAATGAAATATAATAACCAAATGCCGGAATAAAAAGTCCGTAGTAAATAAATACAAAATTAAATCTTGTAAAATAACCAAACTTTTTACCAGCTATTTTTTCTGCTCAACCTGGTAAACCAGAAACCTTTCCTGTTTTCATTGAACCAATTTCTGAAAATGAAATAGCTGCTGAAAGTGATAATAAACCACCAACAATTCAAGCTAATAATCATGCAGTAGAATTTGCTCCTGTTGTAATTTTAACTGATTCGTTTTTAAAGAATATCCCAATACCAATAACACTACCTACAAGCATTGCAAGTGACATTCAAAAACCAATTTTTCTAGCGTTTTTTATCGTCATGTTTTTCCTTTCTAATTTAAATATTTACGATTTATTAAAAATAGACATCCGAGAATGAACCCCGTATAAAAGACTAAAAAACTTATAATAAAAATTCATAAATATTTTCCTTTCTTTTAAAAAATCAATAAAAATACAAATTTAATAAAAAATTAATACACTTTTGCTATTATAACATTAAAAATATTAAAAATAAAATATTTTTTTTGGTAGTTTAAAATTAATAACAATTTTTTATTTTTTTATTATTTTAAGAATGCCGGGAGATCATCATCTTCAATTTCGTCTGAAATATCAAACGGGGTATTTTGAAGGTCAACTTCATCAGTGATAGTTATTTTTTCATCTTCAGGAAGCGGATCTTCAACAAGCATTTCTTTGGTTTTTTCATTTTCAAGTTTAATGTCTAGTGTTTCAATTGTTTTAGAAATCTCTTCTTTAATTTCTTTATCGGTTAGTTCTTCACTATCTGAAGAAAGACCAGTAGCAATAACTGAAACTTCAATGTTGTCTCCAAGATTTTCGTTAACACTAATTCCAAAAATAATTACAAGATCACTTCCGGTTGCTTCTTTTATTGTTTCCGAAGCTTTTTGTGCTTCTTCAAGTGTAACATCTGAACCAGAAATGTTAATTATTGCGTGTGAAGCACCTTTAATTGAAGTTTCAAGAATTGGTGAAGAAATAGCGTGAATAGCTGCTTTAAATGCTCTGTCTTCACCATTAGCTTTTCCAATTCCGATTAGTGCTGATCCTTTACCTTTCATAACCGAAGTAACATCAGCAAAATCAAGGTTAATTAGTGAAGGAACAACGATTAAATCGGTAATTGTTCTAATTGTGTGTTTAACAACTTTGTCGGCATACATAAATGATTCTTTGAACGAAATACCACCAAACTGTTGAAGTAACTTATCGTTTGAAACAACGATTAATGAATCTGTATTTTCCTTTATGTTTATTAAACCTAGTTCAGCATTTTTCTTTCTTTGCGTACCTTCAAAACTAAATGGTGTTGTGACAACGCCAATTGTTAATGCACCCATGTCTTTTGCAATTTTTGCAATTATAGGTCCTGCACCCGTTCCGGTTCCACCACCCATTCCAGCGGCAATAATAACCATATCAGCACCTTCAAGTGTTTCTTTAATAAGTTTTTCAGACTCAAGAGCAGCTTGTCTTCCTTTTACAGGATCAGCTCCTGAACCTAAACCTTTTGTAGAATTTTCTCCAAGTGGTAAGATAACATCAGAAATTGTGTTATTTAAAGCTTGTTCGTCAGTGTTAGCAACGATAAATTGAACACCTTTAATTTTTTCTTTAATCATTGAATGAATGGTGTTATTACCACCACCACCTACACCAATAACTTTAATATCTACAAAGTTTTTAACTTCTTTTTGAAACTCTTGATTGTTGTCGTTATTATTTTCTTGCATTATGAATTACTCCTATCTTATTTAATATTTTATCAAATAAAGATTTTGAATTTTGTTTTTTGTTATAAATGATTTCAACTGATTTTGTATTCGTAAAAACCGTTTCGTTTCATTTAATTTTTAAAATTTCGTCTTTAATTTCATCGTATTTTATAAGTCCTAAATTGTTCATGTTTTCGTTGTTTTTTTCAATAAATGAAGTTGGTCTGTATAAATAAACATCATTATTTTCAAAAGAATCTTGTAATTTTTTCTTTATTCCGCTAATTTGAAGTGAATTTTTAGAGAAAATTATTGGTAATTTTATGATTCTTTTGTTTTTTAAATATCCTTTAATTAAGCCAAAAAGTTTTGATAAGTAAAGGTTAATGATTTTATTTAGTTCAATATTAGTGAAAGATTTGTTTTTAAAGTGTATTTCCTCTGAAAAAATTATTTTATGATTATGCATGTTTAAATTTCCATAAACCTTGATTAAATTAATTGCGTCTTTTTGCGAACAATTAAAATAATTTTTAATTCCTCTTACTAAATCTTCAAAACCAAAATCATAAATTGTAAACGAATCAAACGTACCACCAAATTTATTAATTGTTAAATTAACATAATTACTTTGAATATCAATTAGTATTGAGCCTTTTCAAATTGCGTTTTTAGAAAGTTTAGAAAGACTGTTAGCATAATCAGAAAACAATATTTCTTTATGTTCAAGGTTGCATTTTTTTAAAAGGGTAGTTATATATTTAAAAATTTTTTTATTAATGGTTGTAACAATGCTTTTGATTTTTAAATAATTACCTTTTTTTGAATAAGGAGCTTTTGAATATTTTTTTGTAATTAAATCTTTTACTTCAAATTCAAAAGGATGGATTAATATTACTTTTTCGTTTTCTTTTGAGTATTTACTCTTTATTTTTGAAAAAATATTTTCAATATCTTTTTTTGCAACAATGTTATCAATTATGTTAATTCCTGTATTATCTAAAATAATGTTAGAAGTTATTTTTTTAGAATTTTCAAAAATAACGTTAACCTTTTTGATTTTAATGTTGATTTTTTCTTCAATTTCTAAAACTGAATTTTTGATAAATTTTTCAGCGTTTAAAACATTTGCTTTTTTACTATAAAGTTCAATGTAGTTTGAATCAATTTTTTCAATTGATGAAAAATGAATATAACCTTTTGAAAATGATAATGTGTTATAAATTTTTCTAATCATGTTTTTCCTTTCTTTTAATTAAGGTTCTTAATTTTGCGCTTCTTGAACGATTGTTTAGTTTTATTTCTTGATTTGAAGGTTTTTTTGTTTTAACATCTCATTTTTTTTCTAAAATTATTGGTAATTTACCAGTTTTATCCTCAATGAGTTTTTTAAAATAAGTTTTTACCATTTTATCTTCTAGAGAATGAAACGTTATTATTGAGAATCTTCCCTCTTTTTTTAATAAATTTGGACAATCTTCTAAAATTTTTTTAAGTGAATCAAGTTCATTATTTACCTCAATTCTTATAGCTTGAAAAATCGTTTTAGCTGGGTTTTTCTTCCTTATTATGGCTGCTGGAAGTGATTCTTTTATCAAAGAAACTAGTTCTAAAGTTTTTTCAATTGGTCTATTTTCGATTATTTTTTGAGCAACTTTATCTGCTAGTTTAAATTCTCCGTAATTTTTAAAAATTTTGATAATTTCGTTTTTAGGATAATCATTAACGATTTTATAAGCGTCTAAATCTTGCATTTGGTCCATTCTCATATCAAGTTTACCGTTTTTTGAATATGAAAATCCTCGCTCAGGATTATCAATTTGGGGTGAAGATACTCCAAGATCAGCAAGAATTCCGTCAACTTTAAAAACATTTATTTTTTCTAATTCTTTTTTAACGTTTTTAAAATCAGAATGAATTAATTTAAAATTTTTATTTAATAATTTTAATTTTTTTTCACTTTCATCAACCATTAATTTATCTTTATCAAAACCAATTAATAAACCTTTACTTGAAAGTTTTTGCAGAATTTTTTGTGAATGACCACCAAGACCTAAAGTTAAATCTAGATAAATTCCGTTTTTTTTAATATTAAGACTGTTAATTGACTCGTTGAGCATTACTGGAACATGGTTTTTCATTATATTTCCATTCCGTCTTTAAAAAGTTTCTCAGCCAGGTTTTCAAGTGAATTTTTTTCATCAAATTTTTTTAAAAATTCTAAATATTTTTTATAAGGTCAAACTTCAATTTTTGAACCAACACCAACAAACATTATTTCCTTTTTAATGTTTGTTTTTTGTTTAAAAACATCAGGTAAGATAATACGTCCTTGTTTGTCAAGTTCAACATCAAAAGTGTTACCTAAAAGTAATCTGTTAAATATTCTGGTTTGTTTATTAAGCAAGTTATTAGACAATAACTTTTCTTTTCAAACTAAAAAATCATTTTTATTTCTTATTTCTAAGACGTTATCAAGTCCAAGTGTAATGTAAATAAAATTACCAAGATTTTTTCTTAGCTTTGATGGTATTAAGATTCTATTTTTATCGTCTAAAACTCTTTTATAATTTCCGAACATAATTTACCACTTTTAACCATTTATTACCACAATCATTTTAACATAAAAAAAGACTTTATTAGTCTATATAAAATAAAAATTGGAGAAACAAAGCAATAAGTTCTTGTTTGTTTACAAAGTGGTAACTTTCGATAAAATTGATTATAAAAAGAATTGCTATGAAAAAAAATAAGCATAATGTTGTTTTTGTTAATGAAAAAATACATAAAATTGATATTAAAAATAAAAAGTTATAGTTTGTAAACAAAGTGATAAGTTCCTATTTTCTTCAATTTGTAAATTTGCTTATATAAAGAAGTTTTTATAACAGAAAATAGAGATAGTACCATTTTCATCAATAAAAAATTACATAAAATTTATGCTAGAAATATATTAAGTTAATTTAAAGTTATTTTTCTTGTTATTTTTACACAAGTATGATAAAAAATTAATTTAACTTTTTTAAACACTTTAATTATTTTTAGACATATATTAATAAGAAGAAGAAATTTTTAATATAATAAAATTACATTAAAATTATTATCTTCTCTTTAACGAAAGGCAATGTTTAAATGTATAAAATTAATTTCTCAAAATTAACTAAAATGTGAAAAAATTTAAAAAATAGAGATGTTTTAACAAATGAATCAAAACCAAAAAAAGGTACTAAAGTTAAAATGATTGCTGAAGGAATTTTTCAAGGAGAAGAGGAAGATATGACAAAACCCCAAAATGATTTAAAGATTGAAATGAAAAAACTTTCATTCCTTTTAAAGAAAAAGTTGAAAAAGACATTGTTGTTATGAAACAAGAAATTGTTGAAATTAAAAAAGACATTAATGCTATGAAAAATACTCCCACAATGAAAAAAGAGCTTGGTTTAATTTAAAATAAATTTAATGTTTAAAATGAGAGTGCAGAAAATTAATAATTAAAATAAATAAACTTGACTTTAATATTATTTAGCTTAATATTTCTATATAAGTATGATAGGATGCTTTAAGTTATTGCTTTAAATTAAAAACTTTATCAATTAGTGTTAGATAAAAATAAAAAATTTAAAACAAAAAAAATGAATTTAACAATCATTTTTTTAATCTTTTTTTGAAAGATCTTCTCTTTTGAAGAATTTAACAAGTTTATGAGGTACTTTTTCACCATTAACATTGACTAAATTGGGTTCTGATAATGCATGGTGTGATCTTCTTTTTCTTTTTCTAGCTTTAGATGTTTTTCTTTTTGGTACTATCATTTTATTTTCCTTGTTTTATTGAAAAAGATTATACCAAAAAAACAATAATTAAAACTAATAAAAAACAAATAATAGTGAAAGACAAATTAAGACTAATAAAAGACAAATAATTTTTAAAAATTTTAAATTAAAATCCTCCTTGGGAAACAAAAACAAATAATGATAATCCCACTGAACCAATTGTACTTGCAATTCCTATGAGCGAAGTAAGTAAAATTAATCCTTTTCTTGATTTGAATTTTAAATTATTTTTCTTTAATTTTTTCTTAGACTTTATTAAACTTATTAATGATGCACCTGATGCGATTGAACCAAGGGCTAAAACTCCTGCTGAAGAAGCTAAAATGTATTTGAAAGTTTTAGAAATAATTACTTTGCTATTTAAAACCTTTTTAAAATTTCAATCCACTGAATCAAGCATTTTTGCGATGCCTTCATAATCTAAATTTAAATCATTTATTTTACTCAATGATGCTATTAATTCTTCATCAAGTTGTTTTAAAAGCTTTTGTTTTTCTTCTTCAGAAGCACCTTTAAGATTTTTTATTTCATCAACTTTTTCTTTGTGTTTTAAACGTAAAATTTCAATTCAGATTTTTTTTGTATCTGCTTTATAATCTTCTGATATTTGTTTAAGTTTAATTGCATTTACAAAACTATTTAAAAAATCTTCATTTTGAAAATAATTTGTTTGTGAATCATTATATAAATCCTGAAATTTTTTTAAATATTTTTTTTCTTCATTTGAATCAGAAAGTTTTATTTTACTTAGTTGATTTAAACTTTTTTTATGAATTTCGTCAATTTCATCTCTTACTTTATAAATTTCGTCAGTATTTGCTTTTTTAAATATAGGTTTATAAAATGTGTAAAGTTTTCGAGATTTTGAATTATAAAAACTAAAAGAAACATAAAGAGTATCATCGTTAGCATATCTAAAAAAGTGTTTTCTATATTTTAAATCTAAATTTTGCGTATCGGTTTCAAGTTCGTTAAGATTTAGAAAAATATCTTCGAAAGTAAAATCAAAATTTATTTGAGGAGCTTGTAAATTCTCAATATTTTCTTGAACAAATGAAGAGTTAACTTCTAATTTTTTCTCAATTCATTTTTCCAAATATTGTCTTTGGGAAAAATCATTATATCAGTAGCTTATAATTTCTTCCCAGGGTTCTTTTAGTTTTTTTAAAGAAGGGTTTCAACCAGCATATTTATCATTTGAAGAAGCATATTTTCAATTTATTTCATTATTAAAAGTAAATTCAATAAGAAAGTAAAAGAAAGGATTATTTGCAGGATCATCTGGATTATTAAAAGCAATCTTATTAGTTCAAACAAATCTTGGGTAAGAAAGAAGGTTGTCATCAGGAGGTTGATTGCCATATTTTTTGTATCATTTTCCACCAGGATTTATTTTTTTAAGTAATTCAATTCATTCATCATTTTTACGAAAAATTTTTTCTGGACCAGTTTGATCTTCAAGACTATCTCATTCATCTAAAAATAAATATTTTGGTTTGTTTTTCGATGAAAAATCTACTAGTTTTTGAAGATCAATAATTTTTGTTGAAAAAACAAATATTTCCTTAGAAAAAATTTTTTCATCTGTATTTTTTATTAAATCTTCAAAAGTAAATTCTAACTTAATTTTTCTATAATCAATACGATTTTCTGGAGTGCTAACAGGAGAATTTATAAATTCAATTTTAAAATCTGTTAGATCAAACGAAGGAAATTGAGTTCTAAAACTTTCAAGTTTTGCAAGTTTTAAACTGTTAAATCCGTTGGTGTTGAACCAATCATACAGTTGTTCTAGATTATTAACTTTATTACTTAAAAAATTTGTTTGCTCGACTTTAAAAACTTTGTCATCATTAATTTCGTCTACTAAATCATTAATTAATGATTGAAACTCTTCTTTTGGGTTGTAAAAAAGAACGTTAGGAACTTTTATTCTTAAATTTTTAGTAATTGATGCATCCCCTAATTTTAATTTAATACTTCCTTCTAAAAAAACATCAATTTCTTTAAAACCATTACTTTTTTCTCTAACTGCAGATTTACTGATGTTAATTGAGGAAACTTCAACATCAGAATTATTTTCTATTTTAAAATTTTCTTTTAATATCAATTTAAAATTTTTAAGTAAATTATCATTAACTTCATTAATATCAAGACCATTTGTTCCAAATCTATCAATTTCATAACTATTAAGATTATTTTTAAAACTTCAAGTTTCTGAAGTAATATTAGCAATTAAAGCATTAGCAAGGGTGTTAATTTCGTTTAATATATTTTTTTTAACATAATTTTTAACAAATTCTTTTAGTCCTAAATTATAAGTGTTGCTTTTGATAGAGGCTTCTCTAAGTCATAATTCTTTAATTTCGGGAAATTTTTTATTAAAAAAATTAGTAACGTAAAGAACGTCTTTATCACTTGAGTCATTTCACCTTGGTGAAAATTTACTCATAATGTCTAGAACGTTTTCTTCAATTAAAACAGGAACAATTTCCTCTAATTTTGGAATATCCAAATTTATAAAATGATTTGTAAAATTTGTAACAATTCTATTAATTGTTTTAGTTCTTATATCTGGTTCATTTAAGCCATCTTCTAACTTATTAACATCGATTAAATTTAATTTTTTTTCAATTTCTTCTTTTATATCATAACCATTATCAAAAGCTTCTTTTCATTTAAGACCCAAACTTTCTATATAATTTTCAGGAATATAATCTTTATAATATATTAAAATTGAATTTCAATATGCAGATGGTTTATAATTTCCGTTATTAATCAAAGATCTAATTTTTATTAAAATTTTTGCATTAAGAAAATTTAAAAATAATTTATATTCTTCTGAATCAATTGTTGTTACATCCCTTTTAAAACGATTATTATAATTTACGTTATATTCCATAATTTAACCTTTTTCAATTGTACCACTTAAAAGAAAAAATTTAATTCATTTTTCTTAATTATCTCATTAATTTTTAAAACAATTATTTTTTATTTTTAAAAATTCATCTTTTTTTGGTTTTTAAGTTTTGGGTTTTTTCAAAAATTGCATTTGATTGAATTTGAATTTCGTCATAAAGTTTATCAGTATTAGCTATATACCAAAATTTGGTTGAATCGACTGCATCAAAAGTTCCATCAAGAATTCTTTCAACACCTAAAATAGTATCTTTTAAACTTACTACATCTCCCGGTCTTTGGTTATAAAGTTCAGCAGAGGTCATATTTTGGGTAAAGAAATTAATTAATTTTATTGTTCTTTCAATAATTATTACATCTTCATCAGAAATTCCGTCTAAACCTAAAATTGCTATTAAATCTTCAAGTTCTTCGTATCTTTGAAGATATTTTTTAACTTTCATTAATGATTCATAATGTCTTTTTCCGATAATGTTTTCTTGAACATTATTAGAATAAGAACTTAGTAAATTCATTGCTGGATACCTACCTTGAGAAGCAAATTTTCTTTCCAAAATAATGTAACCATCAAGGTGTGAAAACATGTTAACAGTTGAAGGATCGGTTATATCATCAGCTGGAACAAAAATAGTTTGAAAAGAAGTAATTGAATTATCTTTTGAATTTACCAGTCTTTCTTGAACACTAGAAATCTCCGAAACAAGTGTTGGTTGATAACCTGATTGAGAAGGAATATTTCCGAGTGATGAAGAAAGTTCTGAACCAGCTTGAATGTAACGATATATGTTATCAATGAACATTAAAACATTTTCTTTTTTAACATCTCTAAAATATTCAGCTGTTGTTATTGCGGAAAAAATAATGTTCATTCTTGAACCGGGATATTCATTCATTTGTGAAAAAAACAAAATAGAATTATCAATTAATTTTGATTTTTTAAGTTCTCTATAAAGCTCTTCTCCTTCACGTGTTCTTTCACCGATTCCAACAAAAACAGAAGTAAACTTTTGACCTTTTTTGGTTTTTTTAACATTATTGATAAATTCTTTAATAATTAATGTTTTACCAACTCCAGCACCACCAAACATTCCGATTTTTCCACCTTCAAATATAGGAGTAAAAAAATCAATTGCTTTAATTCCGGTTTCTAAGAATGAAGTTAAATAGGAAAATTCTTTTTTTTGTTTTTTTCTAATTTGAACTTCCTCATAATCAATTTTCTTTTTAACTGGTAAATTATCAATTACATCACCTAAAACGTTAAATATTCTTCCTTTGGCAGAATCAGAAGTTGGTGCTTTAAAAGTTTCTCCAGTTGCTTCAACTTCTAGATCAATATAAAAATCTTCTTTTTTAATTAAAGTTATTGATTTAACAACTTTATCACTTTCGATTGTTTGAACTAAAAAAACAGAATTCTTTTTAGTTTTAACTAAAGTGTTGATTGGAGGAATTTTATTTTTTTCAAATTCAATTTCAATAATGTTTGAAAGAATTTTTATTATTTTACCATTCATTAGTTAGCTCCTTTTAAGAAATTATATTCACTTGAAGAAATTAAATTACCATATTTATTTGAAGCAGCTTCAACAAACGGAACAAAAACTGTTTCAATTTGTTGAATAATTTTTGGAGTTTTAATGTTTTCGGCATTAATTCTACTTAAAACTTTTTTTGCTAATTTATTTTCATTACAAAACTTTCTAAATAAAATTGAAAATTCTGATGGTTTACTAATACTTGAAAGTTTATCAAGATTAAATAAAGTTATCATAATAGCCATCATTTCTTCTTTTAATCCCACAAAACCATACTGAATAAATAAATTGTTAATTCCCTCTCATTCTTTAACTTTTTGAGCTAAATTTTCATTTATTTCAATTGACATGTTAGCAAATTTACTAATTTCTAATAGTATTGAATATTTTTTCTTAAGACCTTTTGAAACTTTTTTCATCAATGGACTTTGGACTGAAGAACCAGTTCTTGAAACTGAAAAAGAAATGTCAATTGAAGGAAATAAAGATTTATTAAACATATCAACAGAAGTAAAAATTTGTCCATCGGTTATAGAAATAATGTTACTTGGAATTAACGATGCAACATCGTTTTGAATAGTTTCAACAATGGGAATACATGTAATTGAAGCATTTTTATATTTAGAAGAAAAATTTCCGGCACGTTCAAGTAGTGAAGAATGTTGATAAAAAATATCATTTGGGTATGCTTCACGTCCTGGATTAATTCCCATTGATAAAGAAATCTCTCTATAAATATTTGCATGTTTTGTTAAATCGTCAATTATTATCAAGACATCCTCACCGTTATAAGCAATTGATTCTGCCATTGCCATTCCAATTTTTGGAGCATAAAACTGTTCAGTAGCAGAATCAGCGTGTGCATAAATATAAATTAAATTATCAACAGCTTTTTCTAATTTTAAAAAATTATATTTTTGAATAACCGTATTTTTTTTCTGACCGATTGAAACATAAATAACTTTTACATTTTTGTTTTTTTGGTTCACTATTGTTGAAAGTGTTAATGAAGTTTTGCCAGAAGAACGATCACCAATTATTAATTCACGTTGTCCTTTACCAATCGGAATAAGTGCATCAATTGCGGTTATACCAGTATTTAATGTTTTGTTTATTTTTAATCTATCCATAATGCTTGGGGAAGGATTATCTATGTGAGATTTACCAATTAAAATTGGTTTTTTAGGTTCTTCAAAACTTGAAGGATAAACAACATTTCCGAAAGGAGAAATGATTTTTCCAAAATAATGTTTATATGTTTTAATGTAATCTTGTTTTTCGATTTTTTTAACTGTTGAATTAAGTTTAATGTCTAAAGTATTTCCTAAAACTAGAAGATTAGCTTTATTTCTTTCAGCATTTAAAACAATACCAATGGTTTTTTCAGAAAGTTTAAACCTTTGGTTTTCTTCATATTTTTCTTTTCCTTCTATAACCACAATGTTATCTTTAATTTTTTTAATTTTTGACACTAAAATCCTCCTTGTGAAACAAAAACAAATAATGATAATCCTGCTGAACCAATTGTACTTGCAATTCCTATGAGCGAAGTGAGTAAAATTAATCCTTTTCTCGATTTAAATTTTAAATTATTTTTCTTTAATTTTTTCTTAGACTTTATTAAACTTATTAATGATGCACTTGACACAACTGAACCAAGAGCTAAAACTCCTGCTGAAGAAGCTAAAATGTATTTAAAAGTTTTAGAAATGATTACTTTGCTATTTAAAACCTTTTTAAAATTTCAATCCACTGAATTAAGCATTTTAATAATATCATAATCTAAATTTAAATCCTTTATTTTGCTTAATGATGCAAGCAACTCTTCATCAAGTTGTTCCAAAAGTTTTTGTTTTTCTTCTTCAGAAGCACCTTTAAGATTTTTTATTTCCTTAATTTTTTCGTCGTATTTTGAACGTAAAATTTTAATTCAAATTTGTTTTGTATCTTCTTTATAATTTTCTAATATTTTTTCAAGTTTAAATGTATTTACAAAACCATTTAAAAATTCTTCATTTTGAAAATAATTGGTTTGTGAATCATCATATAAATCTTGAAATTCTTTTAAATATTTTTTTTCTTCATTAACGTTAGAAAGACTTATTTTATCTAATTGGTTTAAACTTTTTTTATGAATTAAATCAATTTCATTTTTTACTTTATTAATTTCTTCAGTGGTTGCTTTTTTAAGTATAGCTTTTTCAACTGTATAAGGGGCAAGATTTTTAACTAAATTTTCAAAATTAAAATAAACGTAAATAGTATCATCTTTATATTTTCGATACTCCATTTTATAAGTTATATCTAAATCATTTGTTATAACGTTAAGTTCATCAAGATTTTCAAAAAGATCTTCAAGATTAATTGTTGGAAATAACGTTAACTTGTCATAATTATCTTGAATAAAAGAAAAGTTAAGTTTTAATTTTTCTTTTATTCATTTTTCCATGTATGAACTTTGACTAGCAGCAATAACTTCGTGTGCCATGCTTCCGTATCAAGATTCTTTTAATTTTTTTAAAGATGGGTTTCAACCTGAATATTTATCATTTAAAGAAGTGTATTTTCAATTTACTTGATTTTCAAAATTAAACCTAATTTTTTCACCTTCTTCATCTGAAGCGGGTAAAGTATTTCAGTAAAATTTTGGATAAAAACTAAGATCTTGATCAATTACTTCATTAGAAGAAATTCCGTTAGAACCAAAAGAAGGGCCTTTTTTATACCATATACCATCAGGACTTACTAACTTAAGTAATTCGATTCATTCATCGTTTTTAAGAAAAATATTTTTTGGAATATTATTTTCATAATAAGTTCGAGGATATCAATCTTCACCAAATAAGTATTTTGGTTTATTTTTAGTTAAAAAATTCATTAATTTTTGAAGATTAATAATTTTTGATGAAAAAACAAATATTTCATTAGAAAAAATTTTATCATTTGTTTTTTTTATTAAATCATTAAAAGTAAATTCTAACTTAATTTTTCTGTGTTGAATGATTAAATCATCAAGATCATCAATAATGGGAAAATTTATAAATTCAATTTTAAAATCTGTTAGGTTAAACGAAGGAAATTGAGTTCTAAAACTTTCAAGTTTTGCAAGTTTTAAAGTGTGTAGTCCGTTGGTGTTGAACCAATCATATAATTGTTCTAGATTATTAACTTCCTTGCTTAAAAAATCTATTTGTTCAATTTTAAAGATTTTATCATTATTAATTTCGGTTACTAAATCATTAATTAATGATTGAAACTCTTCTTTTGGGTTATAAAAAAGAACGTTAGGAACTTTTATTCTTAAATTTTTAGTAATTGATGCATCCTCTAATTTTAGCTTTATGGTTCCTTCTAAAAAAACGTCAATTTCTTTAAAACCATTACTTTTTTCTCTAATTGCAGATTTACTAATGTTAATTGAGGAAGTTTCAACATCAGAATAATTTTCTATTTTAAAATTTTCTTTTAACATTAATGTAAAATTTTCAAGAAAATATTCATCAATTTCATTAATGTGAAAAGTAGTTGTTTCAAAGTTATCAATTTCATAACTGTTAAGATTATTTTTAAAACTTCAATTTTTTGAAGTAATACTACTAATTAAACCGTTAGAAACTAAATTAATTTGGTTTAATATGTTTTTTTTAACATAATTTTTAACAAATTCTTTTAGTCCTGAATCATAAGTTTTACTTTTGATAGCAGCTTCTCTAAGTCATAATTCTTTAATTTCAGAAAATTTTTTGTTATAAAAATTAATAACTTGTAAAACATCTTTATTGTTTATTTTGTTTCATTTTGGTGAAAATTTACCCATGATTTTTAAAACGTTTTTTTCAATTAAACTAGGAACAACTACTTCTAATTTTGGAATGTCTAAATTTAAAAAATGATTTGTAAAATTTGTAACAATTCTATTCGTTGTTTTAATTCTTATATCTTGTTCGTTTAAGCCATCTTCTAATTTATTAACATCAATTAAACTTAATTTTTTTTCAATTTCTTCTTTTATATCATAACCATTATCAAAAGCTTCTTTTCATTTAAGACCCAAACTTTCCATGTAATTTTCAGGAATATAATCTTTATAATATATTAAAATTGAATTTCAGTATGCAGCTGTTTTATATTCTCCAGAATTTATTCAACGTTGAACATTTGTTGAAATTTTTGAATTAAGAAAATTTAAAAATAATTTATATTCTTCTAAATTAGATGCTGTTACATCTCTTTTGAACCGGTTGTTATAATTTACTCTATATTCCATAATTTAACCTTTTTTTGAAGTGTCTTTTTGCTTGTCTAAAAGAAAAAGCTCTAATTTAGATTCTAATTCATTTTTTTTAATTATCTCATTAATTGTTAAACCAATCATTTCCTTTTTAGTTAAAATTTTAATTTTGTGTTTTAAATCTCTTAAATTCATTTTTTTTATTCATGAATTATCTAAAACATTTTCAAGTTTAATGTCGGTTCAAATTATAATGTTTCCTAACTCATTGGAATAAATTATAGGAAATAATAAAAATAATTTTTTCATTTTTTCATTTTCATCAACCAAAATTAATTTAGCAGCTAGTGGTGAGTGCACTTCGTTGCTTTTAATTTTTTTACTATAATTTTTAGTAATCAAATATGCTAATTTAATTTTATAGTTAACAGAATTTTCGTATGATACTAATTCTAAATTAAACATTATTTAACTCCTCTTTTAGCAATTTGTGACATAAAAACAAGATCTTCAGTGGTTTTTTTTCTAATGTCTTTATTTATCTCTCTTTGTTTTTCTTCAATTAATTTATCGATATTTTTTATTGAATTTTCATTTTTTATTAATTTTTCTTTTAAATAGTAAAAACTCTTTTCAATAATCAAAGCTTTGGCAATTTTAGAAAAATATAAATTTAATAACGTGTTAACACAACTGTTAATTGAAGGATAAAATATTTGTTTATTAATTATTAATTCATCTTTTTTATAATAATTAATGTCAAGTTTTTCAAGTGGAAAAATGTCTATTTTACCCTTTTTACTTCTTAAAGAATCACATAAAAATGTAATTTTACTTATTTCATCACCTAAGACCATTTTTGTTAAAAGGTTTCCGATTCCGGTTCCCGCATTAGAAATTTTTTTGCTTGAATAAATTGTTTCGTAACTATTTTTTACAGCGAATTCACAAGCTGCAAAACCAACACAAATTAAATAATCATTTTCTTTGTCAAAATCTTTAGAGAGAATTTTGGAAAATTTAAAAACATTTGCTGATATAAGTTCTTTTTCTGGAGTAATAAAGACCCATATTTTTCTTTTTTTTGTATTTTTTCGATCGTTTTTACTTAGTTTATATTTATTTTTGATAAAACTTAAGATTTTTTTTGAAACTAGTGCAACATCTAAAAATCTTTTAGAAATCTTGTTAGCTCTTTCTAATTTTTGCAAAGTATCAAACTTAGAAATTTCAACAATTTCTTTTAGTCGGTTTAAATTATTAATTTGATTAATTTTCTTTTGCTTATCCATTTCTATCCTTTAAATTTTGAACCTTCAATTACAATTAAATTATCATTTTCTTTCGAAAGAAGTAAGTGATCATAAAGCTTAATAATTGAACCATATTCTAATTTTTCATCAATTAAATCATTGTAAAATTTTTTCTCTTCTCCTGAAAATGGAGAAAAGTTTCATTTTTTAATATAATCTAAAACTATAAATTTTTTATACTTTTTGTCTAAAAATTTAATAAATTGGTTTTTAAGTGCTAAGGAATAACCAGAAATAAGAGCAAGAATTTGGGTTTCATAAATGTGATTTATAACTTCTTCGGTAAACATTTTATCAAAATAAACAAACGTTGCTTTAATTATTGATCTAATGTCAACCGGATTTTCTTGATTAATTATTTTTTCAAATAAAGCAACTTCATTAAAAACTTTTTTCTTGTTTTTAAAGATGTTAGCAGAAAAAATATTTTTTGTTTTATGAGTTTTAATAAACCTATTTTTTCTTTTAGGAATATAAACATTTTCGTATGAAAACTCTGCACTAGGTTTTAAATTTTTATTAAAGTTTAACGAATGATTTATTTTTTTGACACTAATTTCTTTAATGTTTAATTTTTCAATTAGTTCTTTTTCTTTAAGGGCATCAAGTTTTTGTTGCTGAAACTTTTGATTCATTAAAATATCTTTTTGGATTTTAATTTCTTCTTCAGCAATGTTTTGTTTAAATAATCTTAATTCAATTTCTTTTTCAGCTTGAAATAATTTATTTTTTTCTATTCTTTTTTGTGTTTCTTTTAATTTTTCTTCTTCATCAAGAACTTCAATTTTTTTAAGTTTGATTTTATCCTGTTTAATTTCATTAAAAGTTTTTAAAAGTTTTTTCTTAGAATCTAACTCTTCGTTTTGAAATTTAATTTCAAGATCAGTTTTTTCTTTTTCTAAATTAGAAATTTCTTTTAAGTTATCATTTTTAAGTTTGATTTTTTTAAGGTTAATTTTTTTAATTTCATCATCAATTTGTTTTTGGAGAATTTTAGAATCTTTTTTTTGTTTAATAATTAACTCTCTTTTTTTGTTAGTAAGTTCTTGTTTAGCAAGTTTTATTCTTTCTTTATTTCTTGCTCTTTCTTCTTTAAGAAAAATAAGATTTTGCTTTAATTTTTGGTTTAAATCATCAAATTCTTTTTTATACTTAGTGACTACTTCGTTTTCTTTTTTTAATTTTTCTTTTTCGTTTTTTCTAAGAGCAATTTTTAATTTTTTTTCTTCTTCCTTAGCAATTTTTAGTTGCATTTTGTAATTTTCAATCGCCTTTTTTCTTTCGGCTTTTGCTTTTTTAATTTCTAAATTAGATTTTAACTTTGTTTTAATTTGTTCTAATTTTTTATCTGTTAAATTTTTACTTCTTAATTTTTTAAACATTTTTCTCCTTTAAGTTATTTTTTTTGATAATTTGTTTCTTGTTTATTTTCGTTTCTTTGGCGTTAAAGTTATTTATTCCCATTGTTGTTAACCACCAAGAAACAGAGAGTTTTAATATTAATCAAACCACTGAGGAAATTAAGGTCATGTTTACAAGTTCATTTCAACTTAATAAATTATTTAAAATGTCATTTGAAACGTTAAATTGTCTAAACACTCATAAAACAATTATTAAGTTAGAACAAATAAAGATAAACGAAGAAAAGGAAATTGCTTCGTTAAGACTATCGTTACTACTCTTTGAAGTAACGATAAAAGCTAAAATGTTAATAGCAACGATGGTTGCAATAATTGTTCAATCAAAATCAATATAAATTTTGTAATAATATTCAAAATAAAGTTTATTAACTGAAACAAACAAAAACGCTCAGGCAATAACCATTTTTAAAATTTTAAAAGAAGAAAGTTCACTGTTTCTAAGAAGCGAAAATATTATGGAAACTAAAATACAAATTACCGGAATAAATAAGAAAAACCAACTGTATTCATTAAAATTATCAAACTGATAATCTTTTGAAAATCAAATCGTAAAAGGCGTAACCCAAATGATAGACACAAGATAATACTTACTAAAATCTTTATTAAAAGTTAGTTTCTTTTTTGTAAAATTAATCAAAATAAGACCTTTATAAATGAACGTAAATACAAATAAAAAAATTAACGTAATTAAATATGCTGAATCAGAGTAACTATTAATGTTAATTTTTTTATCTCCACCTAAAATAAAATGTCTTCTAAGAAAAAAATCAAGTAATACCAAAAAAGTAATTACTAATAAATTATTCATAAAATTATTAATGTTTTTTTTATAAAGAAAAGGTTGAATTTTTCTTTCAGAAAAACCAATAAAAAGATTTCAAAAAGATAATAAACCAATAATCGGAATTACGACATAATATAATGCGTTGTAAAAATTTATCCATTCTTTTGGTAAAAATTCATCCATTAAAAAAACTAGTATTGACTGGTATGAAATAAAAATTAAAATTAAAAAAATAATTAAGTACTTAGATTTAATTCAAACTAAATTGTAATTTAACATTAAAAAAGAAATTAAGTTGATAACAACCATTACAAACATTATTCATGCTATTTTTAAATAATCATTTAAATTATCTTTATTAACGTTGTCAATTAATAAGTAAGTTGATAGAAAAATAGTGTAAAAAACAATTAAATATTTAAAAATTTCTCTAAACACAAAGTTTTTTTGAAAAACACTAGGTTTGTTATTAATTTGAAAAATTAAACTTTTACTTTCCATCACCTCTCCTTTAAAAATATTATTTTAATAAAATTATACTATTATACTATTTCAATAAAAAACAATTGTTTGTTGATAACATAAAATTTTTATAGTTTTTTTTATTTTCTTAATTTTAATTTTTTAATAGTTTGTTTATATTTATCAAAATTTTTAAATTTAAGATAAGTGAGTAGTCTTTTTCTTTTTTCAATTTTAGATATAAATCCTCTTTTTGAATGAAGATCTTTTTTGTTTTTTTCAAAATGTTTAGAAAGATCATTAATTTCATGAGTTAAAATGGCAATTTGAACACTTGTATCACCAGTGTTTGTTTGACTTCCACCAAATTCTTTTATTATTTTTGATTTTTGTTCTTTAGTAATCATATTTTCTCGTTTCTTTCACGATACTCTAGCAAAAATGTTAACAAAATCTTAACCAAAAATATCGAAAATGTACATAATACCATTAAATTATATATGATTTATTTTTGAATAATAAATATTTTTTATTTGATTAATAACTAAGTTTTGATAAAAAATTTAAAGAATATTTAATGTCTTGTTCGGTGATTTTGTCTTTAAAATTATTATTAAAGAATCTTATTTGTTTTACAAATTCTAATGTAGCATTAAAACTTTTGTTATTGGTTAATAATTCTGGTGTGTATAATTTATTTTTATCTTTATTAATATAAATAATGCATCAATACTTAATTTTATTTACAATAATTCAACCAACATAATTTCCAAATTTAGGTTTTAAAACATTAATTTTAAATTCGTTTTTATAATCTACATTTACATCCATCGAAAAATAAAAAGGAGACATCTTTTTAACTAAATCAACTTCCCCAAATTCAATAAAATCTCTTATAAGTTCACTAGAAATTTTATTTTTTTTGTGATGAATATTTTTTACGATTGTAGTTTTAAAATCTTTTTTGAGATCTTTGGCATCATAACTTCGATTTTTCCCCATTTTAAAATCTTGTCCAACAATAAATTCATTAACAAAATATTTTTCTTTAAGAATTTTTGCAAATTTTTTTCCACTAAGAAATTGAATTTTTGAATTAAATTCTAAAACAATCGCCTCATTTACGTTCAAATTAGAAATTTTTTGCAATCTAATTTCTAAAGATTCAATTTCCTTTTTATCTTTTGAAGGAATTAAAGAAGGGTTTTGGAAAATTAAAATTGCAAATTTTTCCTTTTTTTCTCTTGCAACTTTTAAAAGTTTTAAATGACCGTTATGGAAAAACGAAAAAGAACCTAAAATTAAATTTCTCTTTTTTTTATCAATTTGGTTTGGAAACTTAGTTACTTTCATTTGTCAGCCTTTTTATTTTTTTACCAAAAAGGTTTCTTTTAACAACATCATTATTTTCTATTTTAACAATACCAATTATTTCATTTTTAAATGCAACTGCATATTCTTTATTTGGAAAAAATAACTTTGTTTTTTTACCTTTTAAAAGTGATAAAACATCCTTTGCATTAAGCTTGATTATTTTAAGAACAAGAATTTTATTTATGTCTATTTTTTGGTTAACGTTTTTTAGTGTTAAATTATTAATTTTAATTCTAATCAAACTTGACATAATAGCATTAGTGTTAAGTTTTAAACCTATATCGTGTATTAAAGAACGAATGTATGTTCCTCTTGAAACAGTAACTTCAAATTTATATTCAAAGTTAGAAATTTTAACAATTTTTTCAATTTTTTTGATTTTAACTTTTGAAGGTTTTAAAGTAAAATTTTTACCTTCTCTAGCTAATTTATATGATCTTTGTCCGTTGATTTTTTTAGCAGAAAAAATTGGTGGTACTTGGTTATATTCTTTTTCAAAAGATTTTATTACTTTTATGATTTTTTCTTTTGAAAAATCATTATTATTAAACAAAACTTTTTCCACGTTTCCGGTGGTGTCATAAGTATCAGATTTAAACCCTATTTTCATATGAGCCACGTATGTTTTAAAATCTTTATCAACATAATTAATTAATTTTGTATCTTCGTTGGTAGCAATTAATAATAAACCTGAAGCCATTTTATCTAAAATTCCGGTATGACCAATTTTTTTAATATTATTTTGTTTTGCAAACTTTTTTATTGTTGCAAAAGAAGTAACTCCTTCTTTTTTATTAAGCAAATAAAACATAATAAATTAATTATAAATAAAAATACCCAAAATTTTAGGGTATTTTTAAAGGCGTACACCATATACACATGGTGCGCAAGGCGGGACTTGAACCCGCACTCCAAAGGGAACTAGTGCCTAAAACTAGCGTGTCTGCCAAATTCCACCACTTGCGCAAATGGTACGCTGTAGAGGATTTGAACCTCTGACCAATTGGTTAAAAGCCAACTGCTCTACCGACTGAGCTAACAGCGCAATGGTGCTGGTTATAAGACTCGAACTTACGACCCACGGTTTACAAGACCGTTGCTCTACCAACTGAGCTAAACCAGCTAATGGTGCAAGATAGGGGACTTGAACCCATAACCTCCGCCTTGTAAGGGCGATGCTCTCCCGATTGAGCTAATCTTGCAAAAATAATGGTGACCTATACGGGACTCGAACCCGTGAATGCATGGATGAAAACCATGTGTGTTAACCGCTTCACCAATAGGCCAATGGCGCCGATTACAAGATTTGAACTTGTGACCAACCGGTTAACAGCCGGTTGCTCTACCGCTGAGCTAAATCGGCAAGCAATATTTTTAATTCCATAAAATTATATAAAAAAATAAAATAATTTTAAAAATAAAACACTATTTTACTAACCGGTTGTAATATCTTCTTCAACAAATTCAAATTTTCTTTGATTATTATTTTTTTTATCCCAAATTAATAACGATGAGGATACTCCTAATTGTCCTATAAACATTAGTAAAATTAATGAAAGTTTAGAAAATAGCGAAATCGAAGAAGTTATTCCCGTAGAAAGACCAGTGGTACCAAAAGCAGAAGAAACTTCAAAAAATAAATCAACATAAGAGTAATAATCAACGTTTTGATCATATTTAGTAAGGTTTGATGCATTGTTTAAATTGCCACCGTATTCTTTAAATGAACTTGTTAAAATAATTGAAGCAATTATTATTAAAACAAACGAAACGGTTGTCACCACAAATGATTTATTAACCGTATTTTGGGGAATTCTTTTATTAAAAGCTCTAACACTATTTCTTCCTCTTATTTTAGACCAAAGACTTAGTAAAACCAATGCAAACGTTATTGTTCTAATACCTCCGGCCGTTGAAGAAGGAGCAGAACCAATAAACATCATTATTGAATAAATAATTAATGTGGTTGAAGAAAGTGATTTCATTTCAATGGTTGAAAATCCAGCGTTACGAGTTGAAAAAGTGTTAAAAATTAATGCCATTGTTTTTTGGTTTTTTGTTCCGTATTTTGAATCTGATCAAAATGAAGTTTTATTATCAATTTCAAGTTGCGAAACTTCAATCGTAAAAACAACGGCAAGTCCTATTAAAGAGACTAAAACATAAGTTAACATTGAAATTTTTGAAAATAATGATCATTTAAAATTTTCCTTTGTAAATTTTGATTTTATTCATAAATAAATATCAAATATTACTGGATAACCAATTCCACCCGTGATAAATAAAATCATAAAAACAATTTGAAGACCATAGTTTTGATAAAAAGGTTGAAGTGAATTTGAACCCATAATGTCAAAACCAGCATTATTTAAAGCTGAAATTGTGTGAAACATTCCTCACCTTACAGAAATAGAAATATTTTGATAAGGGTTTTCGTAAAGCATATTAGTAGAATTTACATTTTCAAAAGGTTGTTCAAGTGGTTTTGAAAAATAAAAATAAATCGTTAATACAATTGAAAAAATAAATAAAATAAAAAATAAAATTGTAATAGAAACTTTTATTATTCTTCTTGTTTCGTGAACTTGAATGGTTCCTCTTTCAGCAACAACAATTTCGTTTGATTTAAAGCTAATTGGTCTACCTAAAAGAATGTTGAAAAAATATACTTTTAAAGAAAACCAACCAATTCCTCCGAATAAAATTAACATTGCAATAATTCCTTGACCAAAATGTGATCAGGACGAAGCCGTTGTAATTGTTGTAAGTCCGGTATCAGAAAATGCAGAAGCGGATGTAAATAAAGCATCTATATATTTAATATTTTGATTTTTATTTTGAGAAATTGGTAAGTATAAAAACAACGAACCAATTATTGTAATGAATAAATAAAAAAATAAAATATATTTTGCAAATGAAAAAGTTTTAAGCTTATATAACAATCATGAAAATCAATTTAAAATTTTTTTGATGTAATTATTTTTCATAGCATTATTATACTAAAACTATATATAATTTGATAGATAGGAGATTCATTATGAATATAAATAAAAAAGATATTTGTGTTATAGGCATGGGAAGATTTGGATTATCAGTTCTAAAACAACTAATTGAACTAAAAAAACAAGTTCTTGCAATTGATCAAGAAGAGAAAAATTTAATAATACCTTCGCGTTTAACTAACACTGCTATTTTAGACGGAACAGATGTTGAAGGTTTAAAAGCTTTAGGAGTTGATAAATTTAATACAGTTATTGTTTCGGCTGCTGAAAATATTGAAATTGTTTCTTCACTTAAAGAAATTGGAGTTAAACATATTATTGCAAAAGCTGGTTCTGAAACACATGAACGTGTATTAAACCAGATTGGAGTAGACATTATTATTAGACCAGAATTTGATGCAGGAATAAGAACGGCTTTAATTGCGACTAATAGTAATTTTATTAAATATTCAAAATTTTTCGAAGAAATTGGGGATAATTATGCCATTGGTTCTACAGTAGTTAATAATAACTCTTGAATTAATAAACCACTTTCAGAACTTAAATTTAAAAAATTAGATGTTTCTGTTGTTTCGATAAAAAGAAAATCAAAAATTATGTTACCGCGCGGTAACATAAAACTTAAATATAATGACATTATTACTCTTATCGGAAAAATATATAACTTAACAAAGTCATTTAATGAATTAAACATAATTAAAAATTAATCTTTAAAAAATATTATTCAAATTTATACCCTTGTTTTCGCGAAAAATGAAAGTACTTTTGTCCAACTTTCTTTTTTAATTTAAATATTACTTGCTCCAAAATTCTTGAAGTATCTTCATCATAACCCCAAACATCTTGAAAAATAATTTTTTTAGAAGTGTAAATTCCTTTTTTAAGCATTAAATACCTAAGTAATTTACTTTCTGTTTTTGTAAGTTCTGTTGTTACATCGTTAATTATTAAAATATTGTCGATAAAATCAACAATGATATCATGATAAATAATTGTTGAAAGGTTTGAATAATTGTTTCAATAACGTCTTGCAATTGCAAAAGTTTTTCACTGAAGAACTTTAAAATCATTTGTATAGACAATATCATCAGCTAATTTTTTATAAATTTTATAGTCTAATTTATCTGGCTTATCAGAAATAATTACGTATTTAAACGTACTTGATTGTTTTTTAAATAATGAATAAAAATTAAACTCAAAGGTTTTTTGGTCCTCTTTTCATAAATACAAAATATCAATTGAGTCATTTATAAATTTTTTAATACTTGAAGGTTCACTAATAATTTGTTCACAATTTAAAAATTTGTCTCAATATTTTTCTACTCCTTTTCAAATTTGTATTTTATCTTTCGGAATTAGCGAAAGAATCTTAATTTTATTTTTATTTATTGACATATTAAGATAATTATAAACAAAAAAACTATATCTTTAAAAACCTTTTATTTATACTTTAAAATTAACTATTTTTTACCAATATTTTTAGTGCTTTTTTGGCTGCTAAAACTTCAGATTCTTTTTTTGTTTTACCTTCTCCTTCTCCAAATTTTTTATTTTCATGAAAAACTTCTGTAAAAAAAGTTCCGTCTGAAGTTTTTTTTGTTGAATAAAAAACGTTTTTTCTCGAATCAATTTGTAAAAACTCTTGAAGTAATGTTTTGGGGTTTTTATAATCTTGAACGTTTAATTTTTTTAGATCTTTTAACAACGCTTTAAAAATAAATTTTTTTGCTTCTAACATACCTAAATCTAAATAAATTGCACCTAAAAATGATTCAAAAACATCAGAATAAATTTTAGAATTATTTTCTAAATAAGCGTCTTTTTTATTGCCTGTTTTAATGTAATTTTCTAAACCAATTTTACGAGTTGCGTTTGCTAAATTTTGACCTTTTACAATGTTTGCCTTAATGATTGACATTTCTCCTTCGTTTAATTTTGGAAATTTTAAAAATAAAAATTCTGCTACTAAAAAATCAATTATTGAATCTCCCAAAAATTCTAATCTTTGGTAATTTATTTCTAATTTGTTTTCAAAAGAAAAAGATTTATGAATTAATGCTTTTTCATAATAATAAATATTTTTATACTTAATTTTATTTTTAATTAAAAAATCTTCAAGTTTCATCTTTTGACACCTTTTTTTTAAACTTTTAAAATTCAAAGTTTAACGTTTTTGCTTTTTAACTTAATAATAACTAATTATCAAACAAGTTATAAAATTATATCAAAACAATAAACTAAAATTTATACATGTTTTTTTGTAAAAATATATATAATTGTTTTGTTAAAAAGGTAAAACATGGCTAGAAAAGATCAAATCACAGGAAAAAAAGCACTAAGAGGTAATTTAAGATCTCGTGCTTTAAATTCGACAAAAAGAAAATTTAATCTTAATCTTCAAAAATTAACAATTGTTGAAAACGGACAAAAAAAAGTTCTTAAAGTTACTGCTAAAACTGCTAAAACTATTAAAAAACAAGGAAAAATTATTTAAAAATTTTATCCTGTAATTTTTTTTAAAATATTTTTATCTTCAATATTATTAATTAAATAAGAACCTGAAACTGCTAAATTAACACCTTTATTAAAAACTCTTGGTCCTGAAATATTATTAATTCCTCCATCGATTTCAATAATTGTTTTTAAATTTTGGTTTTTAATTTCTTTTTTGAGTTCTAAAATTTTTTCAATTGAAGCTTCTATAAACTTTTGACCACCTTTTCCTGGAAAAACTGACATAATCATAACGTGATTTAATTTTTTTAGATACGGAAAAACTTTGTCTATGCTTGTTAAAGGATTAACCACTAAACCAAGTTTTGTTTTACTTGAATATTTATTTATTACACTTTCTAGTGAATCAATGTATTTTGATTCAAAATGAATTGAAAATTGATCTGCAAAATTTAGTAAAGATTTAATGTAAAAACTTGGATTATGAACCATTAAATGGACATCTTTTTTATGATCTAAAGTATTTTTAAATAAAAATAATAACTCTTTAATTGGCATTGAATAATTAGAAACAAATTCCCCGTCCATAACATCATAATGAATTCAATTAACATTTTTTTTAATTAACTTATTGATTAATTTTGTTTTATTTTTTTTACCAAGAATAGATGCTGCAACTTCTTTTTTCATTTTATTTTATCTCCATTAACATTTTTAAATAATCATTATATCTTTCGTTTGAAATTTTATTATTTTTTACGAGTTTTTTGATTTCACAATTTATTTCTTTTTGGTGTAAACAATTTTTATTAAATTGACATTTAACAGAATTTTCTCTAAAATCATGAAATGACTTTGAAAGTTCAAGTTTTGTTAAATCAAAATTTAAAGAAGAAAAGCCTGGAGTATCGATAATTTGTCCGTTCATTCAATCATAAATTTTTACAACTCTAGTGGTGTGTTTTCCTCTACCGAGTGCTTTAGAAATTTTATCTGTTTTTAAATTTAAATTTGAAATAGAGTTTATCGTTGAAGATTTTCCAGAACCTGATTGACCAGTAAAAACAGAAATTTTATTTTTAAATATTTTTGATAACTTTTTTATTCCTTTTTTTGTTTTATTTGAAATTTCAAATGCTTTATAACCTTGTTTTAAATACTCTTTTAAATAACTTGTGTTTGCTTTATCTTTTTTTGTAAAAACAATGATTGGAACAATGTTTTTGTTTTCGATTATTGCGAGAAATTTATTTAAAAGAAACGATGAATAATTTGGTTCAACTAATGAAGTGATAATAATTACTTGGTCTACATTTGCAACGTTTGGTCTGTTTAAAAAATTTTTCCGTTGATAAATTTTGGTTAAAAACTTATTAGGTTCAAATTCTACAATGTCACCAACAACGGGTCTTTGATTTTCAAATTTTAACTTTCCCGAAACGTTTACAATGTAAATTTTACTGTTAGATTTTATTTCGTACTGTTTTGAAATAATCGAAATTAATTGACCTACCATAAATTCTCCATAAATAAAAGTAAAATGATTATTGTTATTAGAGAAATTGTAAAAAATAAAAATAATAAAAGTATAAAAATTTTTGAATTAACAATTTCAATAAACGTTTTTCTTTTTTTATCAATTAATAAAAATTCTTTTTCAAAAGCTCTTGAAGAATCCAAACTTGTAGAAAGATCTTCATACAATTCTTCCATGTTTTTATGTCTTAAAAACTTATTTCTAGCTGTTGCCTTAATAATTACGTTTGTCAAAGATTGAGGAATATTTTTAAATATTTTATTGACGTGTGGAACATCATTATTTCTGTGCATTTGAATAATTAAAGCAGGAGAATTATCTTTGTATGGTGTGTTTCCGGTTATCATTTCAAACATCAAAATTCCGAGCGAATATATATCACTTAAAACACTTGGTTTTTCTCTTTCAACAAGTTCAGGTGCAAGATAATGTGGACTAGCAATAATTGAATCTTCTCTTGTAAGTCTTTCAGAATCATTTGTTATGGCAATACCAAAATCAATTATTTTTATATTTCCACTACCCGTAATAATGATGTTAGAAGGTTTAATGTCTCTATGAACAATGTTAATTTTGTGTATTGCCATAAAGCCTTCAGCAATTTGCATGGAAATATCTATTACTTCTTCTAGTGACAATCTTTTTTTTGCTTTTAAATACTCGCTTAAAGTTTTTCCTTCAACGTATTCCATTAAAATGTATTGAATATCCTCGTTTCATTTATGAGCATAAACTTTAATTACTTTGTCAGAATTAACTTTTTTTGTTAAGTTAATTTCTTGTTCAAACCTTTTTTTATCAGCATGAGAGTCTTTTTTGTGTGAATTTAAAATTTTAATTGCGTATTTTTCGCCGTTTCTTCTGTTTAAAACAAGGTAAATTAGTGCCATTCCACCCTCACCAATTTTTTTGATAATTCTAAAATATGAAGGAATTTTTTCAATCATTATTGAACCTCCAAGATTATGTTTGTTAAATTATCAGAGGATTTATTTTTAATTGCTTGCTTTATTAAATTGTCTGATTTTTTTTCTAAACTAATTTTTTTTGAACTAATTATTTTTTCAAAAATGTCTTTATCAATGTAATCATGAATTCCGTCAGAAGTTAAAATAACGTATTTAATATTTTTATCAAAATTTATTAAAAATGAATCAATTTTAGCTTTTTTATTAGGTCCTAAAGCACTTGTTAAAGCAGCAGCACCTAATAATGTTGCGGCTTTTTCTTCGGAATAATTGTATTTAGAAATATAGTAATTTCTTAAATTATGATCTTTGGTAATTTGGTGGAGAATTCCGTTATAAATGTATGTTCTAGAGTCTCCAGCATTATAAATTTTAATAAATTTTTTTGAAATTATTGCCGCTGTTAAAGTTGTACCCATGTCTAAAAATGATGCGTTTTTTTTAGAAAACTTTTTCATTTCTTCATAAGTTTTTTTAATTGTATTAAAAAACCAAGTGTCAATTTTTTTAACATCTTGAGGTCATTTTTTTTTAAATTCTTTTTCAAATGTAGCAACAGTAATTAAAGAGGCATAGCTACCACCTTCATGGCCCCCCATTCCGTCACATAAAATTGCTAAATGATAATTTTTGTTAAAAAAAACTGATGCTTTATCCTGGTTTTCTGATCTAACAACACCGATATTAGATTTAATTGAATATTTCATTAAAAAATTCCTTGAATTATTGTTTTGACTTTTTCAACACAATTAGCTAATTTATCATTCACAATAACATGGTCAAATAGATTAACGTATTTCATTTCTTCTTCTAATCTTAACATTCTTTGTTTTACTTGGTCTTTTGTTTCGGTGTTTCTTGTTAAAATCCTTTTTTTAATTTCTTCTTTTGAAGGAGAAGAAATAAAAATTGATACTAAATTTTTATTTCCGAAATTTTCAATTATGTTTTTTGCTCCGATAACTTCTACTTCGATAAACGGTATTTTATTTTGATTAAAAATTTTTTGAACTTCACTTTTAAGAGTTCCGTATTTATGAGAAAAATGTTGGTTTCACTCAATAAAATCATCATTTTTAATTTTATTATCAAATTCTTTTTGAGAAATAAAATGATAATCAATGCCGTCTTTTTCACCGCTTCTTGGTTTTCTGGTTGTTGCCGAAATAGAAAATTGAATATTAAGGTTTTTATCCTTTAATAATTCTTTTTCAATTGTGTGTTTTCCAACGCCAGAAGGTCCAGTAAAAACAATAAGCTTCTTTTTCATATGTAAAATTATTATATATCATTATATATTTTTACTAATTAAAAGTATGTTTGACTTACCGTATTTTCTATTTTTTAATACTAAGTAATTTTTAGGAACTTTGATTAATTTTGGTTCGTATGTCTCAACTATAATGTAGCCTTTATTACTTAACAAATTATTTTCGCCTATTAAATTTAGTGCTTGATTATACAAATTCGAACCAAAAGGTGGATCAAGATAAATAAAATCAAAAACTTTACCTTTAGCCTTTTTTAAATAAAAAAATGCGTCAGTTTTAATTTTTTCAACGTTATTGATTTTTAAATTGTTAACATTTTCACTAAGAATTTCAAATGCATCTTCGTTTTTTTCAATTGCAATTGCTTTCATTGAACCTCTTGAAACTGCTTCAATTGCAATTGAACCTGAACCTGAAAAAAGGTCTAAAAAAATAGAATTTTTAATTTTAAACTGTATCATTGAAAAAACTGATTCTTTAACTATGTCTTTTGTACAACGAGTAATGTTTAAATCAGGTTGTTTTAATTTTCTTCCACCATAAATTCCTGAAATAACTCTTAACATATTTAAATAATATCATATGATAAAATTAATATATGAAATTAACATTACTTCCTGATAAAAAAATAAGAAAAAAGTCTAAAAAAGTTAATTTTCCTTTATCAAAAGAAAAAATTAAGCTAATTGAAAACATGATTAAATACATTGATGATTCTCAAAAAATGAATTCAAAATACAAATCAGGTGTTGGAATTGCAGCAGTACAAGTTGGTCATCTTGATCGAATGTATTACATTAATGCTCCCTCTTTTTATGGTCAAAAGCCTTGAAAAGAATTTCTAATTAACCCAGTTATTTTAAAAAAAAGTAAAAAAGCTTGTCTTAAAGAAGGTGAAGGTTGTTTGTCAGTTGATAAAGAAATTCCGGGTCAAGAAGGACTAGTTCACAGAAGTTATGAAGTTGTTGTAAAAGGTTATTCATATTTTTCAAAAAAAGAAATTCAAATTAAAAAAAACGGCTATCACGCAATTATTATTCAACACGAACAGGATCATTTAAACGGAATCTTATTTTTGGATAGAATTAATAAATTCAAAATTTGGGAAAAAGAAGAAGATGAAACTTTAATATAAAAAAATCTTACTAATGTTTATTTTTTAATGTTTTTTAAAATTTTTTCAATTCTTCGTGCTGATTCTATAGTTTCATCATATTTAAAAATAATTTTTGGAACAATTCTTTGTTTTGAAAGTTTTCCTATTTCCCTTCTTACAAAAGGTTTAATTTTTAAAAGATTTTCAAAAGATTTTTCTTTTTTATCTTCAAAAATAACGTAAATAGTTAAAAAAGAACCATCTTTACTTAGTTTAACGTCTGTAACTGTTATAAAAGATATATTAGAATTTTTAACTTTATTTGTTAATGTTTCAGCAACAACTTTAAAATAAATTTTTTCTTTTCGCTTGTTTTGAATAGACAATTTTAAACAATCTCCGTTTCTTTATATCCTTCGATAATGTCACCAACTTTTATGTCATTAAATTTATGAATGTGAATTCCAAATTCTTTTCCGCCTTCTACTTTTTTTACTTGGTTTGATTTAATTTGAATTGAATCAATTTTTCCATCAAAAATTTCTTTTTTATTTCTAAAAACTTTAATTTTAGAATTATTGTCTATATAACCAGTTTTCATTTTGCAGCCACCAATATTACCTACTTTTGAATAAAAGTATATTTCTAAAATTTCTGCTCTTCCGGTGAATTCATTTTTAAATTTAGGGGTTTTTTGTCCTTTAAGAAGATTTTTAACATCTTCAATCATTTTATAAATGATTTTATATGATTTAATTTCAATTTTTTTCTCTTCGGAAATTTTGTTAATTTCAGAACTTATAGGTGTATTAAAACAATAAATAGAAGCATTTGAAGCAATCGCAAGTAAAATGTCTGACTTAGAAACAATTCCCACATTTGCGCTAACAATATTAATTTTTGCTTCTTCGTTTTCTAGTTGAGATAAAGAATATTTAACTGCTTCTGCTGTTCCTTGAACATCTGATTTTATAATTAAATTAATAATTTTTCTTCCGTCTTCAACTTCAACAACATTTCTTGCTCTAAGAATTTTTTGTTTATCAATAAATTCTTTTTCTTGAGCTAAATTTTTTGCAAATTTTTCGTCTTTAAAACCAAAAAATTTATCTCCGGCTTGTGGAATATAATTTAATCCTGTAATGACTACCGGCATCCCCGGAGTTGCTTTTTCAATGTTTTTTCCAAGATAATTTTCAAGTGTTCTAATTCTTCCGTATTTAGAACCAGCAACAATAAAATCTTTTTTCATTAATGTACCGTGTTCAATTATTAAAGTAGCCATTGTTCCTTTTCCTTTATGAATAAAAGAGTCTATAACTGTTCCAATTGGTAAACGATTTGGATTTGATTTTAATTCAAGAATTTCGGCTTGAATTAAAATTGCTTCAAATAATTTATCAATTCCATCACCTTTTAAAGCCGAACCATAAACAAATTGAGTATCTCCTCCTCATTCTTCGCTAACAACATTAACATTAGAAAGTTCAAGTTTAATTTTTTTAAGATCAACATTTGGTCTATCCATTTTATTAACAAAAACTATTATAGGAACTTGAGCTGCTCTAGCATGATCAATTGCTTCTTTAGTTTGTGGCATAACACCATCGTCGGCTGCAATAACTAGTACAACTATATCAGTAATTTTTGCTCCTCTTGAACGCATTGAAGTAAACGATTCATGACCAGGAGTATCTAAAAATGTAATTTTATTTTTTTTATACTTAATTTGATAAGCACCCGTATATTGAGTAATACCACCCACTTCATCCTTAGCGATATTTGTTCCCCTAATTTTATCAATTAAAGTTGTTTTACCATGGTCAACATGACCCATAACTGTAATAATAGGAGGTCTTACAACTAATTCTTTTTTTTCATCTTTAATTTCAATTGTGTTCATAAAGTTTTGAGCATTAATTTCTTTTTCTTTTCGAAAATCATATTCATATTCTAAACATAATTCAGCAATTTCTTCTTCATCAAGTGTTTTATTAATGTTATACATTTTTCCTTTTTTAAAAAAATACAAAATTATTTTGTTAGCTGGTTTTTTTATTGAACGCGCAAAGTCTACAATTGCCATTGGTCCACTAAATATAAAAACTCCATCTTTAACTTCAGTGTTTATACTCACTAATTGATCTTGGATTTCTTTTTTGTTTAATTTTCTATTATCATGCATAACAACTCCTTAATACTTTTTAATAATTAACTTTTTTTATTGTTTGATTTTTTTTCAGAACCAAAATTTAATAACTCAGAATCTAATTCATCTAAATCAAAATTAGAAGAAAGTTGTTCTAATTCTTCATTTGATAAATTGACATCATTATTGTCGTTGAACGAATTATTTTCAATTTCTTCTTGAGTATTATTCATGTTTTCATAAAATGAAGAAATTTCTTTAAAATCAGCTTTTTTATACTCAAATTTATTATTAAATCTTTTTTTGAAGTTTGATTTTTGAGTTTTAATATTTGCTTCAATATTTGCAAGTTCTTCTTCTTTTACATTACCGTTTCAAATTATTTCAATTCCTTTTTCTTTTGCTTGATCATAAGAAATAATGTCAAGTCTAGTGTTTGTTAGTTCAACTGCTAAACGAACGTTTAAACCATTTTTTCCAATGGCAAGAGTTTGGTGAATGTTAGGAGTTACAATGGTTTTTTGACCTGAAATGACGTTATTACTACTATCTTTTTTTTCTAAAATTGAAATTACTCTTGATGGAGAAAGGGTATTACATATATATTCTTCTAAATTACTTTTTCATAATATAATGTCTAGTTTTTCATTTTCTAATTTTTCAATTATTTTTTTAATTCTTCTACCGTTAGCACCAATAATTGCACCTACTGGATCAACGTTTTCATTGTTTGATTTAACAGCAACTTTTGATCTAAAACCAGCAATTCTTGAAATGTTTACTATTTCAACAATTCCTTCTTCTACTTCTGGAACGTTTGCTTCAATAATTCTTTTTATTAATGTCGGTGAACCATTAGAAACAATTATTTGAGAATCTTTTGATTCTTCTAAAACATCTTCAACATAAACTTTAACTTTTTCACCAATTTTTAATTTTATGTTTTGGTTTCTTAGTTTAGCGGGCATAAAGGCCATTGTGTCATCTTCTAATTTAAAAATAACATAACCGTTTTTGCCGATTGAAACAACTTCAACCTTAATCATTTCACCTTTTAATAACTTGTGTTTAACATAAACTGCTTTTTTTCTTTTCTCTCTAACATTTTGGGTAATTAGTTGTCTAACTTGTGCTGAAAATTTTTTGTTTTTAACTAAATCAACTTCTTGAGAAATTTTACCACCCGTTTTTATATCTTTATTAATTTTTTTTGCTTTTGAAAGTGATATTTCAGAAGAGCTATATTTTTGGTCGTATTCTTCATCAGAAACTACCAATTTAGAGTGATTAATTAATTGAAATCTTTTGTTTTTAGGGTCGATTAATAATTCTAATTCAGCATCTGGATCAATTTTTGAATGAAAAGTTTTAAAAAAAGCATTTTTAATTATTTTATTAAGTTCGTTTTTTTCTAATAAATTTCTTTCGGCAATTTCATTAATAGCTTCAAAAAATAATTTATTATTTAATTCCATGTTTTTCCTTTTTATTATTTATTTTAATATAGTTTTTAATTTTTTTAATGTTGTCAATATTTATTTTTTCTTTTTTAATTTGTCCTTTTAAATTTCACTTGATTATTATCTTGTTACTTTCAAGCGAAAATAATTCACCTATAAATTTAATTTTATCTTTAATTTTTTTATGAAGTTCAACATAAATGTTTTTTCCTATAAATTTTTTTAAATTTTTTAAATCTATTTCTTTTTCTGCTCCTGGAGAAAATACATCTAAAAAATAGTTTTTGTTTGTAAAATTACTTTTATCTAAAAAAACTGAAATTTCTTTAGAAGCGTTGCTAATTTTATCTAAACTTCTAAATAAAACTTGAATTTTTAAAAAATAATCATTGTTTTTCTTTTCGAAAAAAACGTCTTCAATGTATTTAAAATTGTTTTTTAAAAGTTTTTTTATCTCCATATTTTCTCTTTTTTATAACAATAAGAAGTCAATTCTTGACTTCTTATTTTTATTCGTTATTGACTACTTAATTATATATTAAAATCTTTAAAAAATGAAATTTGATTTGTTTCTGGAAGATCTTTGGTTATTTCAATTTGTTTAAAAAATTCAATTAAAGTGGTATTGATTGATCCTCTAAGTTTTAAATCATCAACAGAAATAAAAGGGGCATCGTTTCTAGCAATAACAATTTTTTTGGCAACTGCTGCACCTAATCCATCAATCGAAGTAAAGGGTGGAATTAACGTGTTAGTTTCTTTTTCAAAAAATCAATCTGTTGCTTTTGACTTATCAATTTGCACGTTTGAAATTTTTATACCTCTAGCTAAAAGTTCTAAACAAATTTCAAAAATTGGTACTAATAAAATTTCTTTAGTTGTTAATTTCTTTTCTTTCGAATTAGAATATTTTCTTTTTTTAAATTCATTAAGTTTTTCTTTAATTTCGTTTTTTCCTTTTAATATCGTTATTAAATCAAAAACATCTGGTCTTGTTGTAAAATAAGTTGAATAATAAGCTAAAGGATGATAAAGCTTAAATCAAGCAATTCTTCAAGCCATCATTACATACGCAGTGGCATGTGCTTTTGGAAACATGTATTTTATTTTTTTAAGAGCATCAATGTATCAATCTTCTACATGTTTTTCTTTTAATTTTGCTTCCTCACCAAAAGTAATACCTTTTCCTCTTCTAACACTTTCCATAATTTTAAAAGCAACTGAAGATTTAATACCTTTGTTAATTAAATCTGTCATTATGTCATCACGACAAGAAATTAAATCATCTAGCGTTATTTTTTTGCTTTTAATCATTTTTTCAGCATTTCCAGTTCACACATCAGTACCATGAGAAAGTCCAGAAAGTGAAATTAAATCTCCAAAAGATTGAACATTTACTTTTTCAAGCATCCCTCTTACAAATTTTGTTCCAAACTCAGGAATTCCCATAGCACCTGTTTTTTCACCGTTAATATCCTCCGAATTTATTTTTAATTCTTTCAATGAAGAAAATAGTGATATTACTCTTGGATCTGAAAATGAAATATCTTTTTTAGCATTTACACCAGTAAGTTCTTCTAATTTTCTAATAGCAGTCGGATCATCGTGTCCAAGTAAATCTAACTTAAGAACATTGTCGTGAATGGAGTGAAAATCAAAATGAGTTGTTTTTCATGTCGAAGTAGTATTGTTTGCTGGAAAATTAATAGGAGTAAAATCTTCCACCTTAAATTCTTTTGGAATAATAATAATTCCTCCGGGGTGCTGTCCGGTTGTTCTTTTAGTTCCAGTAACTCCTTTTGCAAGAAAATCAATAAATAAATCTGAAAATTTTTTATCTTCATTTTCAATTCAAGTTTTAACATAACCAAATGCTGTTTTTTCAGCAACAGTAGAAATTGTTCCTGCTCTAAAAACATAATCTTCACCAAATATTTTTTTTACTTCGTTATGTATTTTTGATTGGTTATCACTTGAAAAATTTAAATCAATATCAGGTATTTTTTCACCTTCAAAACCTAAAAAAGTTTCAAAAGGAATGTTTTGTCCTTCTCTATCGTAAATAACATTACAATTTTCACAATT
The DNA here is from genome assembly GCA_965263245.1 of Metamycoplasmataceae bacterium. Classification (GTDB taxonomy): domain Bacteria; phylum Bacillota_I; class Bacilli_A; order Mycoplasmatales; family Metamycoplasmataceae; genus DT-68. The sequence continues at coordinate 822,459 of CBDHHR010001146.1, forward strand.
TTTTTTAGGTAGATCGTATCCTGAATTAATTTTTGCTGCATTTGCAGGAAAAATAGTTTTTTGACATTTTGGACAAACATAGTGAGCAATTAACGGGTTTACTTCGGTAATTCCTGACATTGTTGCTACAAAAGAAGAACCAACTGAACCTCTTGAGCCAACTAAATAACCTTCTTCTAATGATTTTGAAACAAGTTTATGGGAAATCCAATATATAACAGCATATCCGTGTTCTATAATCGCTTTAAGTTCTTTTTCAATTCTTTTTTTAATAATTTCTGGTAAATTTTCACCATACCTTTTTTTTGCGTTAAAATAAACAAGATTGGTTAATTTTTTATTAGAATCATCCAGTTTGGGTGTATATAATTTATCTTTAATTATTTGTATGTTATTTTCGATCATATCAGCAATTTTATTGGAATTTTCAATAACAATTTCGTTTACTAAATTAGCATCTTCTAGAAAATTAAAACTTTTAACCATTTCTTCAGTTGTTAAAATATTTTGCGTCGGATAATTTGGTGTTTCTTCATCATATTTAAATAAATAATGTCTCACTCCACCTAAACCTTTTGCGTTTATATAAACCTCATGATAAATTTTTTCTTTTTCTTTTATGTATCTAACATCACCGGTTGCAACAACAATTTTATTCTGTTTTTTTGCTTCTTTGATAACAAATTTAATCATGTCGATTAAATCTTTTTCTAAAAATCCTCTTTTTATAAAATGACTAAAATTTTTGAGTGGTTGAATTTCTATAAAATCATACCTACTAATTTCTTCTGCAACTTCTGCCTTGGTACCTAAAATCATTTTATCTACTAAATGTGATTTTAAAGATCCTGAGCCCAATAAAAGATTTTTTCTATTTGCTAAATCTTCTAAATAAAAATTTGGTGATTTAAAATAATTATCAGTGAGTGATAAAGAAACATATTCAAACAGTTCTTTAACTCCACTTTGATTTTTTGCTAATAGTGTAATCTCTTTGGAAAACTTGTTTGATTTAATCTTGTCGTTTTCAAAATTTGAAAGTTCAATTTGGTTTGAAATTTTTATTTCCAAAAGCATTGAAGTCATTTGAATTCAAATACGCGCTAAAATGTTTGCATCATAATCAGCACGGTGGGCAATTTCTTCATCGTAAAAAATATTAAATTTTTTTGCAACAAACTTAAGACTAAATTTTTTTGCTTTTGGTAAGACCATTTTTGCTACAATAACCGTGTCAATAAAAGGGTTATCAATTCTTGAATGACCATATTTTTCTAATTTTGTATTGATAAAATTAATGTCAAACTTTGCATTATGTGCAACTAAAGTGTAATCTTTTAGATAATCTTTAATGTCTAAAATAGCTTCTGATTCTAACTTAGCACCAGAATTTTCTACAAGCTCATTAGTAATTTTGGTAATTTTGGTAATTTCTTCAGGAATTTTTTTAGTTGGTTTTACAAAAAATTGTTTTTTGCCAACAATTTGTCCATTTTTTATTAGCACTGCTCCAAATTCAATAATATCTTCATATTCTGGAGAAAGTCCGGTGGTTTCTAAATCTAAAACAACATATGAATCTTCTAGTAAGGAAACACCATTTTTTTTACCAAAAATTGCATTATTATTTTTAGTAATGGTGCTCAACGAAACACCATAAATAGGTTTAACGTTAGTGTTTTTTGTGGCGTGATAAAAATCTGGAAATGCTTGAACAGAATTTTCATCAACTATTGCAATTGCTTTATGACCTCATTTTTCCGCTACTTTTACAAAATCAACTGGTTCTTTAATACCGTCCATTGTGGACATTTTTGTTCTAATAGAAAGTTCAACTCTTTTATTTTTAGAAGTATCAATTTTTTCTTGATCTTGTTGTTTTTCGATAATAAAAATTTTTTTACCATTAATAAACGGAATGTTTCTAAATGAATCTTTTTCTAAATTTCCCATTACTTTAACAAAAACTCCTTCTTTATAATTTCTATTTTTTTCTACGTTAGTTTTTGTCTTAGCAAAAAGTTTTACGTTAATTGCTTCTGAATAATCTGTAATTGAAAGTGTTGTGATGTATCACTCTTTTTTTGTTTTTATTTCACTAGTTTTAAAAATGTATCCCTCAATTATTACATTTTCTAAATTTTGTTTAGTAATTTGGGAAATTTTTGTTTCAACATAATTATTTTTTTGAAAGTTTTTAACTTTTTTTTCTTTAATTTCATTGTTATAGGCGATTTTGTTTGATTTGATGATTAGTTGAGATTTTTCGTTTTCTAAAAATGAATCATCAACATTATTAACTTTAAAAATAATCTTTAAATCTTTAAAACCAAATCTTTTTATTAAATTATTAACTTCTTTTTTGATGGTTATAAACTTTGAAAGTTTAAGATTATCACTTAACATCACGTAAAAATCATTATGGTTTAATTTTTTTTCTGAAGTTGTAAAAATTTTTGACAAAGAATCATTGTCTAAAAAGTTAATAAAAACTATTTGCAAATACTTTTCAATAACTTTTTTTTCTAATTTTAAATTTTCAACTTCAAAATTAAACTTAATTTTAAAACCAAAATTATCATTTATTTTTTTTAAAAAAGCGTGCATTGCAAAAGGATCAATTATTTTTTTAATTTTAAACTTAAAATCATAATATCTTAAATTTTCATCATCTTTTTTTAAAATAACTTTAATAATTTTAGCTTCATCAAACTCATCATTAGGTTTAAAAGAAATTCTATTACAAAAATTTTTAAAATAATCTTTCATGTTAAAAAGATTATACAAAAATATAATTATAATCCAAGATAAATTATTTTTTAACTTATTAAATGTTTATATTAGCTTAATCCATTATGTTTATATTGAAAAACATCAAACTAAAAAAGTTGTTCAAAAATTATTAAAATAAACTAGTAAAAATTTTAAGGTTTTAAATTTATTTTTTGATAATGCATAAATTAGTTTATTGATTAATCAAAAACAAATTAAAACGTTAGTTTTAATAGTATTTAAAACAAAATAACCCACAATTTTTAAAATTATTTAAAAGTGTAAAATTCTATTTTTGAAAAACTATTTAATGTCACATCTGTTTGATGGAGTACAAGCTGGTTTAGTAACTTTGACATTAACGGTGTCAGATGCACTACCATCTGTAATTGTTAAAACTACATCTGTTTTTACTCCGGGTTTAAGATAAGAAATATCATCAGTAATTTTTGAAAGATCTTTATTATGTAAGGCAGGATTTTGAACTTTAAGTTCATGTTTAATCGCTGCAAGTATTTCTTCATCAATAATAGGATCAACATTTTTATCAATTATTAAATCTTTATTTACAATTTTTCTTTTAGTTATATTGACTCCAATTCTATCTATTTCTTGTTTATTTTTAGTTCTAAAAACTATAAATTTTGAAACAATTTCTTGATTTACAATTCCTTTAGAAATTAAAATTGTAAAAGGTGTTCTAGTAGAAGTTAATTGGGTATTTTCTTCTTTAATTGCAATAGTTGTTCCTTTTAAATCAACTTTTAAATGATTTATTAATAATTTAAGAGCACTTAATATAGCTTTTTTATTATCAGTGATTGTTCCAGAATTTGCATTAATTGTAACTTCTTTTAGAGAAAGATTTTCAAGTTCATTTTTAACCGCGCTAACTGATTCAAAATCATTTGAAGATTTAGTAACTTTGATATCAATTGTATCAGATTTATTACCAATTGAAATTGTTAAAATTACGTTTGTTTTAAGTCCAGGAACAAGTGAATTTATATTATCAGTAATTTTTAAAAGATTGTCATTGCTTAACGAAGGATTTTCAAGTTTAAGCTGATTTTTAATTGCTATTAGTATTTTTGCACCATTTGAAGTATCAACATCTTTATTAATTATTAATTCTTTATCTGTAATCTTATTTTTAATTTCTTGAACAGATTCAATTCTAGCAACTATAAATTTTGAAATGACTTCTTGAGTTGTACTTCCTTTAGAAACTAAAACTGTAAACGGTACTCCACTTAAAGTTAATTCAGTGTCTTCTTCTTTAATTGAAATAGTTGTTCCTTTTAAATCAAGATTTAAAAATTTAATTATCGAATTAAGAGCATCAAGTATAACTTCTTTATTATCAGTGATTGTTCCACCAGTTACTTTAACTAAGATTTTTTGTGAAAATCCTGCAAGTAGTGTATTTTTGACTTCATTAACTAATTCAAAATCACTTAAATGTCTAATAACCTGAATCTTAATATTATCAGATTGACTACCAACTGAAATTGTTAAAATAACCGGTGTTATTTTTTTAGGAACAAGAGAAGTAATGTTATCAGTAATTTTTGAAAGATCTTCAACATTTAATGAAGGATTTTCAACTCTAAGTTGATGTTTAATTGCTACAAGTATTTTTGCATCATCTGAAGTATCAACATTTTTATCAATTATTAAATCTTTATCTACAATTTTATTTTTGATTGCATTAACTTTATCATTATTTATTTCTTGGATAGTTTTGCTTTTTTTAACTTTTCAATCAGTAATTTCTTGAGTTGTGTTTCCTTTTGAAATTAAAATTGTAAATGGTACTCCTTCTAAAGTTAACTCGGTATCTTCTTCTTTAACTGAAATATTTGCATCTAAATAATCAAGATTTGAGTAACGAGTTAAAAAATGATGAAGAGCATTAATTATTGCTTCTTTATTATCAGTAATTGTCCCAGAAGTTGCACTAATTTGAATTTCTTTTGGAGTAAGACTTTCAAAAGCATTTTTAAGAACGTTAGTTGATTCAAAATCATTTGAAGATTTAACAACTTTAATGTTAATTTCATTTGATACAGTACCAACTGAAATTCTTAAAATAACTGGTGTTATTTTTCCTGGAACAAGAGAAGTAATATTATCGGCAATTTTTTCAAGATCTTCATTACTTAATGAAGGATTTTCAACTTTAAGTTGATGTTTAATTGCTACAAGTATTTTTGTATCATCTGAAGTGTCAACATTTTTGTTAATTATTAAATCTTTATTTATAATTTTGTTTTTAACAACAACAACTGATTCAAGATCAGTTAAAGGTCTAGTAACTTGAATGTTAATCGTATTAAATTCAATAGCAATTGGAAATGTTAAAATCACATTTGTTTTTACTCCCGGAGTAAGTGAAGTAATATTATCCGTAATATTTAAAATATCTTCATCATTTAATAAAGGATTTTGAATTTTAAGTTGATTTTTAATTGCTATTAGTATTTTTGCATCATTTGAAGTATCAACATCTTTGTTAATTATTAAATCTTTATTGACAATTTTATTTTTGATTGCATTAACTTTATCTTGATTTTTTTCTTGAATAGTTTTACTTCTTTTAACTTTTCAATCAGTAATTTCTTGTGTTATATTTCCTTTAGAAATTAAAATTGTAAAAAATACCCCGTTTAAAGTTAATTCGGTATTTTCGTTTTTAATTGAAATAATTGTTTCTTTTAAATCAATGTTTGAAGAACTAATTAAAGAATTAAGAGCATTTAATATATCCATTTTATGTTCAGTAATTGTTCCAGAAACTGAACTGATTGTAATTTCTTTTGGAACAAGATTTTCAAGCTTATTTTTAACAACATTAACTGATTCAGTGTCATTTAAAGCTCTTTCAATTCAAATTTTAACTGTATCACTTTTAGAACCAACCAAAATTGTTAAATCCACATTTGTTTTTACACCAGGAGTAAGTGAAGAAATATTATCAGTAATTTTTGTAAGATCTTCATTAGTTAATAAAGGATTTTGAATTTTAATTTGGTTTTTGATTGCAGTTAGTATTTTTGCATCATTTGAAGTATCAACATCTTTGTTAATTATTAAATCTTTATCCACGATTTTATTTTTGATTGCATTAACTTTATCATTATTTATTTCTTGAGTGGTTTTACTTCTTTTAACTATATGTGATGAACTAATTTCTTTTGTTATAGCTCCTTTATAAACTAAAATTGTAAAAGGTACTCCTTCTAGAGTTAATCTAGTATTTTCTTCTTTAATTGAAATATTTGTTCTATATGTACCTAAAATTACTGATAATCAATAATCTTTTTTAAGAGTTTTTACTATAAGATCTTTATTATCAGTAATTGTTCCAGAAGTTGCACTAATTGTAATTTCATTAGGAGCCTTTTTTTCAAGTGCATATTTAGTTTTATCAACTGATTCAAGATCACTATAATATCTTTCAATTGCAATTTTAACAGTATCTCTTTCAGAACCAATAGAAATTATTAAAGTTACAGATGTTTTTTTATAAGAAACAAGAGAAGTAATGTTGTCATCAATTTTTGCAAGATCTTCATCGGTTAATAAAGGATTTTCAACTTTAAGTTGGTTTTTGATTGCTAAAAGTGTTTTTTCATCATTTGAAGTATCAACATTTTTTTCTATGTCAAAAGTTCTAACTTTAATTTTTGATTTAATTAAAGCAATTTTTCGTTTATTTTTTTCAACATTACTTTTAACTCTTTTAACTATAAATTCAGAACTAATTTCTTCAGTTATTGCTCCTTTAGAAATTAAAATTGTAAAAGGAACTCCCTTTAAAGTTAATCTAATATCTTCATTTTTAATTGCAATATTTGTTCCTTTTAAATCAATTTTTGAAGATTTAATTAATAAATTAAGTTCATCAAATATAGCTTTTTTATTATTAGTAATTGTTCCAGAAGTTGCAACAATTGTAATTTCTTTTGGAGCAAGATTTTTAAGAGCCGTTTTAACATTGTTGATTGATTCAAGATCGCTTAAAGGTCTTGTAACTTTAATATTAACGGTGCTAGATTCATTATCAATCAAAATTGTTAAAACCACATTTGTTTTTACTCCGGGAGTAAGTGAAGTAATATTATCAGTAATTTTTGCAAGATCTTCATCATTTAATAAAGGATTTTGAGCTTTAAGTTGGTTTTTGATTGCTAAAAGGATTTTTGCATCACTTGAAGTATCAACATCTTTATTGATTATTAAATCTTTATCCTTAATTTTTGAAATTAATAATTGATGATTATTTTTTTGAGGTTTAGCATTATTTTTTGATAATTGATCATTTAAAACTATTGCTGTTGTTGTGATTAACCCACCTGATATAAAACCTGCTAAAATGAGAATTTTTCTTTTTTTTGATTTTTTGATTATTTTTTTTCATATTTGATTATTTATTTTCATGTTTGACTACTTTTTCTTTTTTTTCTAAAAAACATTTAAAAAATTTAAATTGAATGATACTAATTTAATGCCAGAAAAAAATCTTTTTTCATAACCAAAAGTAAAAATACTTTCCGCCAATAAGAATTCAAGAAAACTTATTTTTATTAGTATGAACTAATAATTTTTCAATTTTTAATAAAAATATAAAAAAGGTATTTAAATTTTTTTTCATAATGTTTTGTTTTTCTTGATAAAAAAAACTTCAACATAAAATTAAAATATAATAACTAGCATTAATTTTATTTAAAACTCTTCTTTGAGAATAAATTCTTTCAAATGCTTTAAAAATTCTTATAAATTTATTTTTATCTACTTTTTGATACTGAAACGTTCTGCTAAAAAACTTTATTGGTATAATTTAAGTAGTAAAATGAAGAATAAAATAGATAAAAATAAATTTATTTCAATTTTTTTTGTTTTAATTTATGATTATTAACGTGACATATACAGAGTATTTAACCAAAATGAAAAATTATTCACCAAAAACAATTGAAATATATCTTAAACATTATTACCAACTTCAAAAATATGATTTTGATTACAAAAAATTACTTTTAAATACTAAAGACATAAAAATTAATTCCCGGAGGTTAATGATTTCTGCAATTAAAAATTATTACAAGTTCAAAAAGGATAAAAGGTATGAAGAACTTGAAATTCCAAAAAAAGAAATCATAATCAAAGATTTTATTAAATATGAAGAGTATAAAAAATATTTAAAAAAAATTAACTTTAAAACTAAAACTGGTTTTCAAAAAAGAATTATCATTAGACTTTTATTTGAAACTGGTATTAGATCTTCGGAGTTACTTAACATCAAGAAGAAAAACATTAAAAATAATAAAATTCATATTTTTGGTAAGGGTAAAAGACAAAGAAAAGTTTTGCTTTCAAAATGACTTAAAGATGAACTAGAAACATACTTAGAAAATTGTGGTGAAATTCTTTTTCCGTTTGGTTATAAAAATTTATACAATAAAATATCAATTTTAGATAAAACAAAAAAGATATCTCCACACATGTTTAGAAGGGGTTATGCAAAATACTGTTATGAAAACGGAATCAACATTTATGATATTTCATTATCAATGGGTCATAGCAATATCGAAACAACCGTCGGTTATATCAAAAGAAACAGCGAGGATGTAGAAATTTATAAGATATTTTAAAATGACTCAAATAGTCATTTTTATTAATTACATACATTTTAATAAAAAATTTATAAAAACAAACTTTTAAAAAATATTATTGATCATCCATGCCTTGCTAATATTCAATTGATTATTTGTAAAGTTAATTAACTTGAACATTAATAGTATCACTTTCACTAAGAATCGAAATTGTTAAAACTACATTTGTTTTTAATCCTGGAGTAAGTGAAGAAACATTATCAGTAATTGTTGCAAGATCTTCATTAGTTAATGAAGGATTTTCAACTTTAAGTTGGTTTTTAATTGCTAAAAGTGTTTTTGCATCATTTGAAGTATCAACGTTTTTTGGTATTGTAAGAATTTTGTTTTTAATTTTGGATTTTATGTTTAAAATTACTTCTTGATCTGTTAAAATCTTTTTAATTTTTCAACCAGTAATTTCTTCAATTATATCTCCTTTAAAAATTAAAATTGTAAATGGTACTTCGTTTAAAGTTAACTCAGTATCTTCTTCTTTGATTGCAACATTTGTCCCTTTTAAATCAATTTTATTAATTTTAATCATTATATTAAGAAAATTCATTATACCTTCTTTATTATCGCTAATTGTTCCACCAGTTGTTTTAACTTGGGTGGTAACTTGCGAAAGTTTTACAAGTTGATTTTTAACTTTATTAACTGATTCAAGATCACTTAAAGGTCTAATAACATTAATGTTAATGGTATCAGATTTAGAACCAACTAAAATTTTTAAAACCACATTTGTTTTTACTCCTGGAGTAAGTGAATCAATATTATCATCAATTTTTAAAAGATCTTCATCACTCAATGAAGGATTTTGAATTTTAAGTTGATTTTTAATTGCTAAAAGTGTCTTAGCATCATCTGAAGTATCAACGTTTTTTGGTATTGTAAGAATTTTGTTTTGAATTTTTGATTTTATTTTTAAAATTATTTCTTGATTTTTTAAACTTCTTTTAACAATAAATGTTGAAGTAATTTCTTGATTTATAGTTCCTTTAGTAATTTCAATTGTAAACAAAGTTCCTAATAATGATATTTCTGTATCTTCTTCTTTAACTAAAATGTTTGTTCCTTTTAAATCAATGTTTGAAGATTTAATTAATGAATTAAGAGTAGTAAATATAGCTTTTTTGTTATTGGTAATTGTTCCGGAAGTTGCACTAATTGTAATTTCTTTTGGAGAAATTTTTTCAAGTTCATTTTTAACATCAACAACTGACTCAAAATTACTTAAAGGTCTAGTGATTTCAATGTTAACAGTATCACTTTCTGTATCAATAGAGATTGTTAAAACCGCGTTTGTTTTTACTCCAGGAGTAAGCGAATCAATACTATCATTAATTTTTAAAAGATCTTGATTAGTTAATGAAGGATTTTGAATTTTAAGTTGATTTTTAATTGCTAAAAGGATTTTAACATCATTAGAAGTATCAACATCTTTATCAATTACTAAGTTTTTATCTACAATTTTGTTTTTAATTGCATTAATTTTATCATTATTTATTTCTTGATTAGTTTTACTTCTTTTAACTTTATAAACTGAAGTAATTTCTTTTGTTATAGCTCCTTTAGTAATTTTAATTGTAAAAGGTACTCCATTTAAAGTTAACTCAGTATCTTCTTCTTTAATAGCAATGTTTGTTCCTTTTAAATCAATGTTTGAAGGTTTAATTAACGAATTAAGAGCAGCAAATATAGCTTGTTTATTATTAGTAATTGTTCCAGAAGTTGCACTAATTTGAATTTCTTTTGGAGAAAGCTTTTCAAGTTCTTTTTTAACAATATTGACTGATTCAAGATCGCTTAAAGGTCTTGTAATTCAAATTTTGACTGTATCACTTTTAGTGCCAACTAAAATTGTTAAAATAACAGGTGTTCTTTTTTCTGGAACAAGGGAAGAAATATTATCAGTAATTTTTGAAAGTTCTTCATTAGTTAATGAAAGATTTTCAACATTAAGTTGATTTTTAATTGCTTGAAGCAATGCTGCATCATTTGAAGTATCAACATTTTTACCAATTACTAAATTTTTATTTATAATTTTGTTTTTAATTCTTGCAACTTTATATTTATTCTCTTCTTCATTAGTTTTACTTCTTTTAACTATATATAATGAAGTAATTTCTTTTGTTATAAGTCCTTTATAAACTAAAATTGTAAAAGGTACTCCTTCTAAAGTTAATTTAGTATCTTCTTCTTTGATTGAAATATTTGTTCTATATTTACCTAAAATTAGTGAAAATCCATAATTTTTTTTAAGAGTTTTTACTATAAGATCTTTATTATCAGTAATTGTTCCAGAAGTTGCACTAACTGTAATTTCTTTTTGAGAAAAACCTTCAAGTCAATTTTTAGAAAAATTAACTGATTCAAGATCGCTATAATATCTTTCAATTGAAATTTTAACAGTGTCTCTTTCAGAACCAATAGAAATTATTAAATTTACAGGTGTTTTTTTATTAGGACCAAGTGAAGTAATATTGTCATCAATTTTTGAAAGATCTTCATTAGTTAATAAAGGATTTTCAACTTTAAGTTGGTTTTTAATTGCTAAAAGGGTTTTTACATCGTTTGAAGTATCAACATTTTTGTCTATGTCAAAGGTTCTAACTTTGATTTTTGATTTAATTAAAGCAATTCTTTTTTTATTTTTTTCGACATTATTTTTAACTCTTTTAACTATAAATTCTGAACCAATTTCTTGAGTTATAGCTTCTTTAGAAATTAAAATTGTAAAAGGTACTCCCTTTAAAGTTAATTCGGTATCTTCTTCTTTAACCAAAATGTTTGTTCCTTTTAAATCAATCTTTGAAGATTTAATTAATAAATTAAGATCATTAATTATGGCTTCTTTATTATCAGTGATTGTTCCAGAACTCGTAATAATTGTAATTGTTTTAAGGGAAAGGTTTTTAAGAGCAATTTTAACAGCACTAACTGATTCAAGATCACTTAAAGGTCTTATAATTTTAACATTAATAGTGTTAGATTTATTATCAATTAAAATTGTTAAAACCACATTTGTTTTTACTCCTGGAGTAAGCGAAGTGATATTGTCACTAACATTTAAAAGATCTTTATTGTTCAATAAAGGGTTTTCAACTTTAAGTTGGTTTTTAATTGCTAAAAGTATTTTTGCATCAGTTGAAGTATCAACGTTTTTATCAATTATTAAATCTTTATGCTTAATTTTTGAAATTAATGATTGATAATCTTTTTTTGGGGGTTTAACATTATTTTTTGATAATTTATCATTTAAAATTATTGCTGTTGCTGCAATTAAACCACTTGACATAAAACCTATTAAGATAAAAATTTTTCTTTTTTTTGCTATTTTGACTATTTTCTTTCATTTTTGACTATTTTTTTTATTTTTAACGTTACTTTTTTTCATAATATTTTGTTTTTCTTAATAAAAAAAATTTAAAATAGAATAATTAGCATTGATTTTATTTAAAATTTTTCTTTGTAAATTGATTTTTTTAAGTGCCTTAAAAATTGTTATAAACATATTTTTATCTATTTTTGAGTATTTAAATGTTCTACTAAAAAAGTTTATTGGTATAATTTAAGCGCTAAAATGAAAAATAAAATAGATAAAAATATGTTTATTTGTTTTTTTTATTTTAATTTATGATTATTAACATGACATATATAGAATATTTAACCAAAATGAAAAATTATTCACCAAAAACAATTGAAATATATCTTAAACATTATTACCAACTTCAAAAACATGATTTTGATTACAAAAAATTACTTTTAAATACTAAAGACATAAAGACTAATTCCCGAAGGTTAATGATTTCTGCAATTAAAAATTATTACAAGTTCAAAAAGGATAAAAGGTATGAAGAACTTGAAATTCCAAAAAAAGAAATCATAATTAAAGATTTTATTAAATATGAAGAGTATAAAAAATATTTAAAAAAAATTAACTTTAAAACTAAAACTGGTTTTCAAAAAAGAATTATCATTAGACTTTTATTTGAAACTGGTATTAGCTCTTCAGAGTTACTTAACATTAAAAAGAAAAACATTAAAAATAATAAAATTCAGATTTTTGGTAAAGGTAAAAGACAAAGAAAAGTTTTGCTTTCAAAATGACTCAAAGATGAATTAGAAATGTACTTAGAAAATTGTGGTGAAATTCTTTTTCCGTTTGGTTATAAAAATTTATACAATAAAATATCAATTTTAGATAAAACAAAAAAGATATCTCCACACATGTTTAGAAGGGGTTATGCAAAATACTGTTATGAAAACGGAATCAACATTTATGATATTTCATTATCAATGGGTCATAACAATATCGAAACAACCGTTAGTTACATGAAAATAAATAATGAGAATGCAAAAATTTATAAGATATTTTAAAATGACTTAATATAGTTTTTTACTAATTAATATAATTTTATAAATCATTTATAAAAACAAAATTTTAAAAAAATGCATTCAATAGTTTTAATTCAATTTTTAAAATCATTTAAAAATATAAAAATATATTTTTTAGAACTATTCATGATTATTTCCTTATTAATATCCAATCAATTATTTGTTAATTTTAGTAACTTTAATATTAATATTATCAGATTGAGTACCAATTGAAATTGTTAAAATTACATTTGTTTTTACTCTGGGAACAAGCAAAATAATATTATCAGTAATTTTTGAAAGATCTTCATCATTTAATAAAGGATTTTGAATTTTAAGTTGATTTTTAATTGCTATTAGGTAAATTTGTGACAAAAACCCAATAGTTAATTATTTGATTATTCATAAATTAAATAATTATAAAAATTAAAACTACAAAAGTAATAACAAAAGAAAGAGAATCTAATCTATCAAAAATTCCTCCGTGTTGGGGTATTAAACTTGAGAAATCTTTTATGTTAATTTGTCTTTTAACATAAGAAAAAAATAAATCACCAATTGGTGAAACAACACTAAATAATAATGCTGCTAAAAATGAAAATAAATATTTATTAATATCTAAATCAATTCAAATATTAGTAAGTATTCCGATAATAAATAAATATATGAATGAAAAAACAAATCCGATAACAAAACCTGCTCAAGTTTTATTTGGTGAAATGTTTTTTGCAAATTTTGCACCTTTAAAAAGTTTTTCTCCAAAATAACGACCACCAAAAAAGCTAAATGTGTCAGAAAAAACAGCAGCTAAAATTAATAAAATAGCATATTCTAACCTATAAACATTTATTATTCAAAGTCCTTTAAAAAAAGTAAAGGAAATTATTATCACTAAAGTAACTAAAATTTGACCTTTAAGTAAATTAAAAGATTTTTTTAAAACTTTAGGTTCAAGTACAAGCGGAATAAGTGATGTTAGTAAAATTAATGAATACGGTTTTCAATCAAAACCTTTTAATAATAATGATTTTAAACTTGCTGAACCAGCTCTTGGATGAACGTTAAAATCAGTTATTAATTTATACTCTTCAAAACCAATTAAAAAAAACAAGATTATAGTAGAAGAGGTTAAAAGAGCATTAAATCTATTAAAACCAAATGATCTTATAATTTCAAATGTTCCTCATATTCCAACAATCATGTAAAATACTGAACCAATAATTTTTCCAGCTTTTGTAGTTAAATAATAATTCATAATTAATATCGGAACTACTATTAGTATTAATACTATTGCTGAAAGTATTCTTATATCAATTTTTTTGATTGTTTTTAACATAAAAAAATTATATATTAAACTTTATTGGCAAAACTTATTTTGTAATTAAAATTTCTAATTCTAATATAAAATCTCTCATTTGAGCTGCTCTTTCAAAGTCCATTTCTCTTGCCGCTTTAAACATTTTTCCTCTTGTTCTTTCAATTTCTTTTTTGATAGATTTAACGTGTTCATCTTTTAAATCAAGATCTTTTGAATTTTCAAAAGAACCAAAGTTAATTATTTTGTTTAATATTGAATCTTGTTCTGGGTTTAATGGTTCTGGTATTTCCTTGAAAATAGTTTTTGGTTCAATGTTATTTTTTTGATTATGTGCTTCTTGAATTTTTCTACGTCTTCTTGTTTCTTGCATTGCTTTTTTCATTGAACTAGTTGTTTTATCTGCGTATAAAACAACATGACCATTTTTATTTCTTGAAGCTCTACCGATTATTTGAATTAATGATTTTTCGGATCTAAAAAATGATTCTTTATCTGCATCTAAAATCAATATTAACGAAACTTCTGGAATATCAATACCTTCTTTTAATAAATTAATACCAACAATTACATCATAAATTCCTAAACGTAACTTACGAATTATTTCATCCCTTTGGAACGTTTTATGTTCTGAGTGAATATAAGCAACTTTTTGGTTACGTCCTTGTAAATATAAAGTTAATTCTTCTGCCATTCTTTTTGTAATTGTTAAAATTAAAGTTCTTTCTTTTTTCTTGATTTGTTCTTGAATTCTGTCAAAAATATTTTCTATTTGAAATTTTGTAGATTGAACTTCAACGGTTGGATCTAAAAGACCTGTTGGTCTTACTACTTGACTTATAATTTCCCCGTTAGTTAAATTTAATTCATAATTTGCTGGTGTAGCTGAAACATAAATTCTATCAAAACTTGAAAATTCATTTTCAAACTCTTCAAATTTTAATGGTCTATTATCATATGCTGAAGGAAGTCTAAAACCATAGTTAACAAGGTTTTCTTTACGTGATCTATCGCCGTTATACATTGCGTTTAATTGTGGTATCATCATGTGCGATTCATCAATTATCATTAAAGGTTTTTCACCTCTTCTTTCTGCATTAAACACTACATAATCTAAAATTGTGTAAGGTTTTTCCCCCGCTTTTTTATTATTAAAATATCTAGAATAATTTTCAATTCCGGTTGTTGTCCCGTACTCTAATAAAGAATCAACATCTGCTAAAACTCTTTGTTCAAGTCTTTGAGCTTCTAATAACTTATTATTTTTTTTAAAATATTCTAACCTTTTTTTAAGATCAAGCTTAATTTCTTCAACCGCATTTTTAATAACGTTAAACCTTATTGTATATGCTTTAGCTGGATAAATTGTTGTTCGGTTAAATGATTTTAAAATTTTTCCTGTTAGTCGCTCTATTTTTTTTATATTTTCAATTTTGTTTCAGTTTTCCTCAATTCTTAAAATGTGTGAATCATCATAACTAGGAGAAATTTCGATAATGTCACCTTTAGTTCTAAAAGTTCCTGCTTTATTTTCAAGATTATTTCTTGTATAGCCTCTTTTAACAAGTTTGATTAAAAATTCTTTTTTTAAAAATTCTTGCCCCACAAAAATTTCCATAAAAGATTTTTCGTACTCAATCGGATCAAGTTGTCCGTAAATTGATGCTACTGAAGCAATAACAATTGTTTTTTCGGTTGAAATTAACGAATTAGTTGTGGCCATTCTCATTGCTTCAATATCCCAGTTAGATTTTGAAGTTTTATCTATGTAAGTATCAGAAGAAGGGATGTACGCTTCTGGTCTATAATAATCAAAATTAGAAATAAAATATTCTACTCTATCGTTTGGAAAAAAATTTTTTAATTCTGAATAAAGTTGTCCGGCTAAAGTTTTATTATGCGATAAAATAATTGTTGTTTTTTGAGTTTTTTCAATCACATTAGCAATGGTAAAAGTTTTACCCGTTCCGGTTGCACCAAGTAAAACTTGGTTTTTCTGGTTTTCTTTAAGACCATTTAGTAATTCTTTTATAGCGTGCGGTTGATCACCCTTAGGTTTAAATTTTGAGATTAATTTCATATAAAAATTATATATACTCAATAAAAAAAATAAAAAAAATGGGGCAAATGATGGGACTTGAACCCATGAATGCTCGAACCACAACCGAGTGCGTTAACCACTTCGCCACATTTGCCACGTTATTTTTTTATTATATATAAAAACTATTTGGTTGTAAAATAATCTACAAAATCTTTAGAAAAAATTTCTAGAATTTTAAATTTATATTTTGAAAATTAATAAATTAATTTATCGATTAAAAAAAATAAAATGTTAGTTTAAAGATTATTTAAAATAGAAGAAATTAACAAAATAATTTTTAAAATAAACTTTTTATTAAACCAAAAAACTTTTTCTAGTTTTCTGAAAAGAAAAGAAATATTTTATAATTTAAAACGCAAAGGAAAACTATGAAATTATCAAAGACTAAAAAAATTATTTTATTAAGTGCAACACTAGGAGTATTAGTTCCTTCAATAGTTGTTCCTGTTGTTTTAGTTAATCAAAATAAAAAGAAAAAAGCTCAAAATAAAGAAGATGTTTTAAAAGTAATTAAAATACTTGAAGAAAAATCAAATTCTACAAGACAAATTGAATTAAATAGTAACTCAAAAGGTAAAATTATTGCTAATAATCAAGAAGAAATTATCAAAAAAATCAAAGCATTAATTGGTAATGACAATTTAAAAGAGGTTAAATTAGAAATTTCAATGCCACAAGATCAAGAAATTTCTACTAGTTTTCAAAAAATTGTAGTTAAAATTTCAAAAGGTGATTATTCTCAAACAGTTAACAATGATAAAACAATATTTGTTAGAAGAAGCAAAACACTTTCAGAATTATCTTTAATAGAACTTAACCGAATTAAAAATTCTCTAGAAAGTTTAGGAAAAAAAGTAGTAGATGTTTATACTAGTGGAGCCATTGATCAAAAAGTTACAACTAATAAGTCAAAAATATTAAAAGCTATTCAAAAAATAAGTGGTTATTCAAAGATTAATCTTGATGAAGCATCAGTTAAAATTAAAGATTCTGAAGATGTTTTACCTGAAAATAATCAACCACCAGTTGCAATTACTCTTGTTGTTACAAAACCTAATGGTTCTATTGAAGTAACTGGGTTTAAAGCAAAACAAATGTCTCCTTCACAAATTGCAAATGTTGATCTTAATTATGTTAAAGCTAATTTAGAATCATTAGATTCAAAAATAGTGCAAGTTAATACAAGCAGTGCAATAGATCATAAAATCATTAATAATAAAATTGAAATTTTAAAAGAAATTCAAAAATTAAATGGTTATTCAACTATTTATTTTAAAGGTGTTAGCATCAAAGTTAAAGACTCTGAAGATCTTTTACCTCCTAATAATCAAGAAGCAATTCCAATTACTCTAATTCTTGCAAAAGGTGGAAACGAAGTTGAAGTAACTGGATTTAAAGCTAAATCATTATCTAGTCAACAAATTTTTGAAAATACTCAAACAGTTAATTTAGTTAAATCAAGTTTAGAAGCTTTAACACCAGAAACAGTAGATGTTTATACTAGTGGAGCTATTGATCAAAAAATTACAACTAATAAAGTAGAAATATTAAAATCAATTAAAAAAATAAGTGGTTATAATGCAATTAATTTTAATAGAGCAACATTAGAAGTTAAAAATTCTGAAGATCTTTTGCCTGATAATGATCAAAGTCCAATTGCAATTACTCTTGTAGTTTCAAAACCTGGTTTTTCTACTGAAGTAACTGGATTTAGTGCTAAACAAATGTCTGTTTCACAAATTGCAAGCGTTGATCTTAATTTGGTCAAAAAAGATTTAAAATCTTTAAGTGTAAAAATAATAGAAGTTGATACTAGTGAATCATCTAATTTAAAAATTACTACTAATAAAGATAAAATTTTAGAAGAAATTACAAAATTAAATGGTTATTCAAACATTAATCTTAGAAATGTAAATGTTCAAGTTAAAAATTCTGAGACACTTTTACCTTCTAATGATCAAGATCCAGTTCCAATTACTCTTGTTTTATCAAAAACTAATGCTTCACCAAATAATATTGAAATAGAAGGATTTAGTGCTAGACAAATGTCTGCTTTACAAATTAAAAATGCTAAAATTAATAAAATTAAAGATAAAATAACTGATAAAAACATTTTAATTGCTCCTAATGTTTCAACCCAAAATCAAAGTGAAATTCAAAATGCAATTAAAAATCAACTTCAAAAAGAAAATCCTTCATTAAATAATGATGATCTTTCAAAAATTAACACTAATCTTCCAAATTTAACTTTAGGAACTAGAACCGAAGTTATTCTTATTATTAGTATTGATTCTACAAGTTTATCATTAAATATTTATGTGGAAAAAGCTAATTTATTAAAAGGTTCAAATATTGTTAGTGGTAAAGGCGGAGTAGTTTTTCAAGATAAATTTAAAAATCTTTGATCAATGGGAAATTATAAAAAACTTCAAGTTCTTAGATCAAATAAAAATGAAGATGGTTATGTAGATACTTGAACTAGTGCTAATAGCGGATTAACAAAAGGTTCAAATATTTTTAATGGTACTAGTGGAACAATTTTTCAAGATGAATTTAAAAACCTTTGAGCAATGGGAGGTCTAGGAAGTCTTCAAGTTCTTAAAGCAAATTCTGCTGGAGACGGCTATGATGAAAAAACTGGTTGAACTAATGCTAAAGATAGCGGATTAACAAAAGGTTCAATTATTTTTAATGGTACTGGTGGGATAATTTTCCAAGATGAATTTAAAAACCTTTGATCAATGGGAAGAGAAACACCACTTCAAGTTCTTAGAGTTAATCAGGATGGTAATGGTTATGATGAAAAAACTGGTTGAACTAGTGTCAAAGATAGCGGATTAACAAATGGTTCAAATATTACTAGTGACTATTATGGAACAATTTTCCAAGATGAATTTAAAAATCTTTGAGCAATGGGAAGAGAAACATCACTTCAAGTTCTTAGAGTAAATTCTACTGGAGACGGCTATGATGAAAAAACTGGTTGAACTAGTGCCAATGATAGCGGATTAACAAATGGTTCAAATATTAATAATGGTAAAAAAGGAATAATTTTTCAAGATCAATTTAAAAACCTTTGAAGTATGGGAGAAGGAACATCACTTCAAGTTCTTAGAGTAAATCAAGATGATAATGGCTATGATGAAAAAACTGGTTGAACTAGTGCCGATGATAGTGGATTAACAAATGGTTCAAATATTACTAATGGTAAAGGTGGAACAATTTTCCAAGATGAATTTAAAAATCTTTGAAGTATGGGAGAACGAACGTCACTTCAATTTCTTAAAGTAAATTCTGCTGGAGACGGCTATGATGAAAAAACTGGTTGAACTAGTGCTAATGATAACGGATTAACAAATGGTTCAAATATTAATGATGGTGGTGGAAAAGGAGTAATTTTTCAAGATAAATTTAAAAATCTTTGAGCAATGGGATGAGCAACATCACTTCAAGTTCTTAAAGTAAATTCTGCTGGAGACGGCTATGATGAAAAAACTGGTTGAACTAGTGCCAATGATAGCGGATTAACAAATGGTTCAAATATTTCTAATGGTTATGAAGGAGTAATTTATCAAGATGAATTTAAAAATCTTTGAGCAATGAGTGATGGAAAATTTATTAGCGAAGGAAAAAGTATTGACACAAAACTCCAAGTTCTTAAAGCAAATCTAAATGGTGATGGTTATGTAAATTCATGACAAAAACCTATTGGTTAATTATTTTATTATTTATATTCATTATTAATTTTTTTGTTAAAAAAATCTTAGAGTTTTTTAAATAAGTTTTTTTGCAAAAAGACACTTTATATAATTCAAAATATAAAGAAAAACTATAAAATTATTTTATTAGAAATTTCTACTGGAATTTTAATAGTCATTCTTGCTATCTTTATTGTTTTGCTTAATAATAAAAATGGTTAAAAAAAACAAAAAAATGTTAAAAATTTAGTTAGAGAAAAATCATTCAAAAAACCAATTATAAAAATTATTTATACTCAATAAAAATTATTTGGTTGTAAAATAATCTATAAAATTTTTAAGAAAATTTTTTAAGATTTTAAATTTATGTTTTGAAAATTCATAAACTAATCTATCGATTAAAAATAAATAAAATGTTAGTTTAAAGACTATTTAAAATAAAAGAAATTAACAAAATAGTTTTTAAAATCTTTATAATAAAATTTTTATTAAACCAAAAAACTTTTTCTGGTTTTTATAAAAAAAAATAAATATTTTATAATTTAAAATGTAAAGGTAAATTATGAAATTATCAAAAACTAAAAAAATTATTTTATTAGGTGTAGCATTAGTAGTATTAGTTCCTTCAATAGTTACTCCGGTTGTTTTAAATAATCAAAATGATAACCAAGAAGAAAAAAATAAAAAAGATGTTTTAAAAGTAATTAAAATACTTGAAGAAAAATCAAATTCCGAAAGACAAATTGGATTAAATAATGATTCAAAAGGTAAAATTATTGCTAATAATCAACAAGAAATTATTAATAAAATCAAAAAATTAATTGGTGAAGCAAATTTAAAAGGAGTAAAAATAGAAATTTCAATGCAACAAGATCAAGAAATTTCTACTAGTTTTCAAAAAATTGTAGTCAAAATTTCAAAATGTAATTATTCTCAAACAATTAACAATGATAAAACAATATCTGTTAAAAGAAGTAAAACAATTTTAGAACTATCTTTAATAGAACTTAACCGAATTAAAAATTCTTTAGAAAGTTTAGAAAAAAAAGTAGTAGATGTTTATACTAGCGGAGCCATTGATCAAAAAATTAAAACTAACAAATCAGAAATATTAAAAACTATTCAAAAAATAAGTGGTTATTCAAACATTAATCTTGGTGATGCGTTAGTTAAAGTTAAAGACTCTGAAGATGTTTTACCTAAAAATAATCAACCACCAGTTGCAATTACTCTTGTAGTTTCAAAACCTGGTGTTTCTGTTGAAGTAAGTGGATTTAGTGCTAAACAAATGTCTCCTTCACAAATTGCAAATGTTGATCTTAATTATATTAAAACTAATTTAGAATCGTTAGATTCAAAAATAGTACAAGTTAATACAACTAGTGCGATTGATCATAAAATCATTAATAATAAAGTTGAAATTTTAAAAGAAATTCAAAAATTAAATGGTTATTCAACAATTTATTTTAAAGGTGTTAGCATCAAAGTTAAAGACTCTGAAGATGTTTTACCTCCTAATAATCAAGAACCAATTCCTATTACTCTAATTCTTGCAAAAGATGGAAACAAAGTTGAAGTAAGTGGATTTAAAGCTAAATCATTATCTAGTCAACAAATTTTTGAAAATACTCAAGCAGTTAATTTAATTAAATCAAGTTTAGAAGCTTTAACACCAGAAACAGTAGATGTTTACACTGGAGGAGCAATTGACCAAAAAATTACAACTAATAAATTAGAAATATTAAAATCAATTAAAAAAATAAGTGGTTTTGATGCGATTAATTTTAATGGAGCAACATTAGAAGTAAAAAATTCTGAAGAGCTTTTACCTAATAATGATCAAAGTCCAATTGCAATTACTCTTGTAGTTTCAAAACCTGGTGTTTCTGTTGAAATAAGTGGATTTAGTGCTAAACAAATGTCTCCTTTGCAAACTGCAAATATTGACTTCAATTTAGTTAAAAAAGACTTAGAATCTTTAAATATAAAAATAGTAGAAGTTGATAGTAGTGAATCAGATGATCAAAAAATTACTACTAATAAAGTTAAAATTTTAGAAGAAATTACAAAATTGAGTGGCTATTCAAACATTAATTTTAGAAACGTAAATGTTGAAGTTAAAGATTCTGAAACACTTTTACCTTCAAATGATCAAAATCCAGTTGCATTTACTCTTGTTTTATCAAAAACTAATGCTTCACCAAATAATATTGAAATAGAAGGATTTAGTGCTAGACAAATGTCTAATTTACAAATTAAAAATGCTAAAATCAATAAAATTAAAAATAAAATAATTGATAAAAATATTTTAATTGCTCCTAATCTTTCAACTAAAAACCAAAGCGAAATTCAAAATGCAATTAAAAATCAACTTCAAAAAGAAAATCCTTTATTAAATAATGATGATCTTTTAAAAATTAGCACTAATCTTTCAACTTTAACTTTAGGAACTAGAACCAAAGTTACTCTTATTATTAGTATTGATTCTACAAGTTTATCATTAAATATTTATGTGGAAAAAGCTAATTTATTAAAAGGTTCAAATATTGTTAATGGTGAAGGTGGAGTAGTTTTTCAAGATAAATTTAAAAACCTTTGAGCAATGGGAAATCATAAAAAACTTCAAGTTCTTAAAGCAAATAAAAATAAGGATGGTTATGTAGCTGAAGGTTGAACTAGTGATAATAATGATCCATTATTAAAAAATTCAAATATTATTCGTAATTTTAATGGAACAATTTTTCAAGATAAATTTAAAAACCTTTGAGCAATGGGAGGTTCAGGAAATCTTCAAGTTCTTAGAGTAAATCAAGATGGTAATGGTTATGATGAAAAAACTGGTTGAACTAATGCTAAAGATAGCGGATTAACAAATGGTTCAAATATTACTAATGGTGAAGGCGGAATTATTTTTCAAGATGAATTTAAAAACCTTTGAGCAATGAGTAGAGGAACACCTCTTCAAGTTCTTAGAGTAAATTCTACTGGAAATGGTTATGATGAAAAAACTGGTTGAAAAAGTGCTAAAGATAGTGGGTTAACAAATGGTTCAAATATTACTATTGATTTTTATGGAACAATTTTTCAAGATAAATTTAAAAACCTTTGGGCAATGAGTAGAGGAAAACCTCTTCAAGTTCTTAGAGTAAATCAAGATGGTAATGGTTATGATGAAAAAACTGGTTGAACTAGTGCTAAAGATAACGGGTTAACAAATGGTTCAAATATTATTAGAGGTGGAAAAGGAACAATTTTCCAAGATAAATTTAAAAACCTTTGGGCAATGGGATGAGGAACACCTCTTCAAGTTCTTAGAGTAAATCAAGATGGTAACGGTTATGATGAAAAAACTGGTTGAAAAAGTTTTAAAAATAGCGGGTTAACAAATGGTTCAAACATTACTAATGGTAAAAGTGGAACAATTTTCCAAGATGAATTTAAAAACCTTTGAACAATGGGAAGATGAACACCTCTTCAAGTTCTTAGAGTAAATCAAGATGGAAATGGTTATGATGAAAAAACTGGTTGAACTAATGCTAAAAATAGTGGATTAACAAATGGTTCAAACATTATTGATGGTGGTGGAATGGGAATAATTTTTCAAGATAAATTTAAAAACCTTTGAGCAATGGGATGAAGAACATCTCTTCAAGTTCTTAGAGTAAATCAAGATGGTAATGGTTATGATGAAAAAACTGGTTGAACTAGTGCTAAAGATAGTGGATTAACAAATGGTTCAAATATCGGTAATGGTTATGAAGGAGTAATTTATCAAGATGAATTTAAAAATCTTTGAGCAATGAGTGATGGGGAACTTATTACTATCGGAAAAATTATTGACACAAAACTCCAAGTTCTTAAAGTAAATCTAAATGGTGATGGTTATGTAAATTCATGACAAAAACCTATTGATTAATTATTTTATTATTAATTTTTTTGTTAAAAAAATCTTGAAGTCTTTAAAATAAGTTTTTTAGTTTACCAAACAAGCTTTTTTTACAAGGAGACATTTTATAATTCAAAATATAAAGAAAAACTATGAAATTATGAAAAACTCAAAAAATTACTTTATTATGAGTTTTTATTAGAATTTTAATTGCCATATTTGTCATTTCTAATGATTTTCTTAATAATAAAAAGATTATGAAAAAATCATTCAAAAACTCATTTATAAAAATTATACATACTCAACAAAAACTACTTAGTTGTAAAATAATTTGGAAAATCTTTAGGAAAATTTTTTAATATTTTTGTTAAATGTTTAATCATTTTTAACTCTTTTTTTTCATTAGGTTTTATTCCATACCAACTATAAAATAATTTTTTTTCTTGCTTATTTAAATTAAAAGATAAAAATATATAGCATATATCTCAATACTTAGAATTTAATCTTGCTCATTCAAAATCAATAAAAAAAGCTTTGTTTTTAGAGAATATAACATTTTTTGAATTCAAATCACCATGCGACATAACAAGTTTGTCATTAAAAGGCATGTTTTTATAAACAGGAATAGTTTTACTAATTTTTATTAAATGAAGTTTTTTTAATTCTTTAGCAAGAGCAATAATCTTATTTTTGCTTAATTTTTTAACTTTAGTACCTTTATAAAATTTTTTAAAATAAGTAATGTTATCTAAAAATGTATAATCATTTTTATAATGGGTTTTTTCAATGAATTTTTTTTCTAAATTAATATTATCAATGTTGTTTGCTTTTATTTTTAAATGCAAATTTGCATTTAAAAATGATATGTTAGAATTACCTTTTAAATATTTTCCAACTCCATTTTGGTTTAATTTATCAAAATGTAAAAATGGTTTTACTGAACATTTTAAAATGAATAAAAAATATTTATCTCAAGAAGCAAAAGTGTGTTTTAAGTTATAAATTTCAATAAAATTAACATTTTTATTTTTTGTTTTAATTTTTAATATAGGGTAATTAATTTTTCTTTTTGAAAAAAATTTATATTCTTTTGTACCGTAAAAAACAATTGAGTTTGTTGGTAATTTAAAAATTTGGTTTTTAAAATACGGAGATATTAAAATTGTTTGATCAAATAATTTTTTACTATTAGCAATTATTAATCCTGATAATGAAAAACCAAAACCAAATCATTTTCCCTGATATTTATTTTTAAGATCAAGAATTTTTTCTTTAACTTTTTCAAAAAACAAATAATTCTTATTTTGGTCTTTATTTAACAATTCCTTTGTTCTTTTTTTATATTTAAAAAGATCATTTGCATTCATCGAGTTAACCGCAATAACAATAAAATTATCAATTTTTTTTATTTTAGAAAAAATGTCAATACCGTCTAATTGGTTAAATTCTTTTTCTTGAGTTTTTAATATTTGACCATCAAAGAAAAATAAAACTGATGTGGTTTTATTAATGTTTTTTGGTTTCCAAATTACAATTTTTCTTTTTTCATTTTTAAAATATGGTGAATTAAACGTTTTGATTATTTTTTTCATATTATTTTTCTCTTTAGTGTTTTTATTATAGTTGGTATTATGTTATAAGCAAAAATTGTAATTAAAATTGGTCACATAAAAGCCGAAGTATACTCAAGTTGATTTCTTATTTCAAATGATTCTAACCTTGCGCCTAAAATTGAAAAACCAAGTCCGCCAAGGATGATCATACCTCTAAAAATAACTTCTAATCTAATGTAAGCAAAAGATTTAAAATCTTTTTTAATTTTCGGTCAAACATAAATTTTAATGATAAAAATTTTTGAATAGCCCTGCTTTTTATAAAAATCAATTATTTCATCTTCTAGTGAATTAATTGATTCACTTAAATTTTTTGAAATAATTGTTCCCGAATGAATCCCGAATAGTATTAGTCCTAAAGCTATCGGACTAAAAAATAACGGATTTAAAATGTAAAATAAAATAATTATCGGAAATATTCTTAAAAAAGTGTTTAATATTTTTGCAGGAACATAAACATAAGGTTTTTGAATTTTTTCTGAAGTTAATACAGCCATAAAAAAAGAATAAATGGTTGCAATAAAAATTGCACAAACACATTGATAAAATAATTCTAAAATACCAAGTCAAGGGTTTTGTCTTGATTCGCTTTTAAACCACAATGAAAAATCCGGATTAAATAAAGAACTAATTTTTTCATTTAAAAGATTTTTATCAAATTTATTAAATTTTAAAATAACTATTGAATAAGTAACTATTGACAAGATTAAAAATAAAAATAAATAATTGGTTAATTTTTTTCAATTAAACGTTTTTTTTGGTTTTGATTTATTTACTAGCAAAACTTTTTTAACAAATAAAGATAAAAATTCTAAAAACAAAATTGAAACTAAAATTAAAACAAGTGGTATTCCTATAAGTTCAAAATTATTAGGAATATTTTGTTCAATAAAAAAACCAATTCCAATAACTCCCACTGTTGCAAGAAGAGTTGTTCACCTAAAATTAGATTCAAATGAATAAAGAAAAACAGCTATAAATTTATTTTTACACCTTAAATATACTTGGTTTTTAAAAGAGTAAAATCTTCCTGTACCGTTTTTTAAACTTCAATTATATGGTCTAGTGTCAATGTTTGAAATTATTTCTAATAAATATTTATTACACCAAATTCAAGAAAATCAAGCAAAAATTAAAATAGCCGCAAATTCTAAATGAAAAAGACTCTTGGAAATATTAATAAATATAATTGCTGGAAAAGCTCTTAAAAATAAAATAAATAATTTTAATAATATTGATAAATAATTATTAGTAACTTTTTTTGAACATAAAAAAGAAGTTATTACTGCTAACAAAAACCCCATTGTTGTTCCGGTTAGAGTAAGTCTTATGGTAATTCATAAATAGTTTAATGAATTTTCAAAAATGGTGTTACTGGGAAATCTTAAATCTTGGTTTTTAAATTCAAAAGTTTTCTTTAAATTTTCCATTGTTGATTCAAAAGCAATGTAATTTAAAGAAAACGAAATTTGAAAAAATGAAAAAACTATTAATGAAATTATTAACAAAATGAAAAAAATTTTAAAATGGGGTCTAATTCTTTTCGAAGCATTTAAGCTTTTGGAAGAATATTCAAATAAAAATTTATTCATAAATTTCCTTAATTATTTTTGTTGTTAAAGCTTTTTTTGGTCCGTCAAAAATAATTTTTCCTTTACTTATACCGATTATTCTTTTTGCATTATCTGGAATTAAATCTAACTTGTGAATGTTTAAAATTAACAAGGAATTTTTTAAAAAATAAATTTCGCTAATTATTTCTTTGGAAATTTTAATATCAAGTGAAGAAGTTGGCTCATCAGCAAAAATTATGGAAGGATTTTTTAATAATAAAAGCAAAATTTTTACCCTTTGTTTTTCTCCCCCGGAAATATCAGAAATGTTTTTATATAAAATATCCTGAATTTTTAATTTTTTACTCAAAAGCAAAATTTTTTCTTTATCTTTTTTAAAAAAGATGTTAAAAAATTTAAAAAAAATGTTTTTGTAATTAGGATAAAAATTTTTAATGTTAAAATAAACTGATTCTCAATTAATAAAAAAATCTTTTTGCGAAATAAAACCGTAAGTAGAATTTTGTTTTCGTAAGCTTTTTTTTGAAAATTTTAAAATGTTAAAGTCATTAACCAAAATTTTTCCTTTTGCAATTGTTCTGGGTTCTAAAAAAGAGTTTATTAAAGTTGTTTTTCCAGCACCAGAAGAACCAATAACAAAAACTTTTTCGTTTTGGTTAATTT
Source organism: Metamycoplasmataceae bacterium (assembly GCA_965263245.1). GTDB lineage: Bacteria > Bacillota_I > Bacilli_A > Mycoplasmatales > Metamycoplasmataceae > DT-68. Next base: position 850,115 of record CBDHHR010001146.1, read on the forward strand.
TTAAGTTTATGTTTTTTAAAATTATTTTTTTATCTCTTTTGATAAAAACATTTTTAAAGTCAATCATTTTTTTATAAATCACCTAATACAGAAACAAATTTATCTTCTAGTTCTGATTTTCTATCATTGATTAATACATAATCATAATAACCATAATTTGGTCCATAAATTTTTGCAAGTGCTTCTGCTTTTTCTTTACTAGTAGATTTATCTTCTGCATCTTTAACCAAGCTGTTAAACGCATCAGCAATTAATTTACCTTGTCTTGGGTCAAAATTATTTCTAAAAGAGCCAACATCATATTTTAATGGTTCTGTTGCTACTAAAACTTCTGGAGCAGTTGCAACAAAAGTTGAAGCTGTTCTTTTTGTTCAAACAAATGAACCTTCATCATCAAACGCAATGCTAAAACCATCATCTTTCATTTGACTTGCGTATGCTTTTTTAAATTTTGAAGGATGATTAATCATTTCTTCTTCTAAAGTTGAAAACGCTTTTTCACCAAAATGTTTTTTAAGTAGTTTTTCTTGTAATTGAAAACGACCACCAGATTTTGGACCACCGTGTAAAATTCCGGCATCTCTAAAATTTGCTCAATTTTTATTGTTTCAAGCATTTTTTGCTTGTGTTTTTTTATTACCATAAATTCAAATAACACCTCTATAAAAATCTACTTTTTCAGAATCATGGTAAAAATTTTGATAAACAGCTCCGTCTCAAGTATCATTTGAATCATTATATAAAGAAGTAAATAAAGTATTTGTTTCTTGAGCAATGTTTTTTAAATCAGCATCTTCATTATTTGTGTCTGAAGAATTATAAACTTTTCATTCTAAGTCAAATTTAAACGCTTTTGTTTTGGTTTGAATTAAAGGTTGAATCTTTTCTTGATTTGCTCTCATAGTTGCAGTAATTGAAGCAAAACCTAAATCATGTTTTTTATTTTCGATGTTTTTAACAATTACATAATTATCAGAAGAAGATCAATCAAATGATACTTTCATATCGGGTAGATTTTTAAAAGTGTATTTATCATAATCTTCACTATTTTTAAGTTCATTAACCTTTTTTTCTAAAATTTTTGCTGCATTTTTAAACGCTGGACCATTAACGTCTCAAGCTCAACCGGGATTTACCTGAATTGTAACGTTTGAATCATACCAGTTATTGTTGTTATCTAATTTATTTGCACTATTAGAACAAGAAATTAATGTTGCTAACGGTAGCAAAATGGTTGAAATAAAACCAACTTTTAATAAATTTTTCATAAAAAACTCTCCTATTATTAATAAAAACAGAGAGTTAAACTTACCAGACTTGTTACGCAGGTCTTAACCTGTTCAACTAATAAGAGTGCTTCTCAACCAAAAGTAGGTGCCCCTGTCTAATTAATAAAAATATTATATAAGATTTAAAAACATTATTTAAACATAATTTTACTTTTTAAGAACTTTAAGAACTTTTTTATTAAAATAGCTTCTTTTCATCATAATAAATAAACCTTTTTGAATGTTTGATTTAATTTTTATATCTGCACCTACTCTAATAACTTCTCATTCAGTCGTTTTAGAAGGATGAGGTTTTTTTAATTGTACAATTGAACCAATTTGATAATCACTGTTTTTAACCATATTTTAAAACCTTTTTGCTTTTTTTAATTTTAAATACCATTGTAAATTCACCTTTAACATTACTTTGTAATTTTTTTAATATTTCATTTGGTGTTCCCCGGTAATGATTTTCAAATTTTTTAGTTAATTCTTTACCTAAAAAAATATCTACGTTGTTGCCAAAAACATTTTCCATATCAAATAATTGTTTTTTTAGTTTATGTGGTGAAACAAAAGTTATGTATGTTCCTGGTTCTAGTTTTTTTAATTGGTTTTGTCTTTGGATACTTTTTGGTTTTAAAAAACCTAAAAACTTAAAATTTACGTCCATGTTTGCTAAAACTAAAGCGTGTGTTAATGCCGAAACGCCTGGTATTAATTCAAATTCAAAATTATTTTTAATAACTTCTTTAATAATTTCAAATCCAGGATCACTAATTACTGGCATTCCTGCATCAGAAACTAACCCAACAGTTTTATTTTCACTTAAAAGCTTTATAATTCCCTTTGTAGATTTTTTTTCATTATTGTTGTGGTACGAAATTAATTTTTTATTTTGAATTTTATAATGTGATAATAATTTTCTCGTAACTCTTGTATCTTCACACGCAATTATGTCAACTTTTTTTAGGGTTTCAATGGCTCTTAAAGTTATGTCTTTAATGTTACCAATTGGGGTTCCGATAATAAATAATTTAATCATAACAATCACCTATTTTTAAAATTAAATTATTTTTTGTTAATTCAAAATTTAAGTTTTTTTCTTTAAACAAGAAAAATTCATTGATATCTTCAATTGCTTTTTTAAAATTAAAATTTGAACTAATATATTTTTTAATTAATACTTTTTCCTTTGGAAAACATAAATCTAATAATTCATTTAGTTTTCAAATATCATTAAAAAATAAATTTAATAACGAAAAAACAATTTTTCAGTTTTGAAAATCAACTAAGTTTTTTAAATCAATAATAAAGTCATTTTTATTACTTAATGATTTATTTAAAATTTGGATAACATTGTTATAAATTATTTTAAAATTATCATTAAAATTTTTTTCTATTTCTTTTTTGGTTTTATAAAGATTGCCAAGTAAACTTGCAAATTTATTTGAATAACCTCATTCTTTTATTTCACTAATTCAACTATTAATATTAAGAGGAAGAATGTTTATAATTTGTGCTCTTGATTTAATAGTTGGTAAAATCGAAACAATATTGTTTGTTGTCATTAATATATAAGTATTTTTAGTAGGTTCTTCAATAAATTTTAAAAGTGAATTTAAAGAATAATGATTAGAGTTTTCAATGTTTTTTATGACTAAAATTTTTATTCCTGAAGAGTCTAATGCTGTTTGCTGAAGTTTGTTTGTGGCATTAATTATTTGTTCTTTTTTTATAAAGTTTTTTGAACCATCGATAAAAATTAAATCAGAATAATTAAGCGGATTATTTTTTTTAGACTCAGGAATTAACTTTTGAATTAAATAAATGTATTCGTTTTCAATATTTTGACCGTGTTGTGATGAAAAAAGATACGCGTGAGAAACTTTATTGTTATTAAAAGAATTATTTAATATTTTATAAGTAACAATGTTGTTATTTTTTAATCAATTTTTGTAATTCATATTTTAATTATAGAATATATTAAATAAAAACCAAGAGAGATAAATGCCCCTTAGTTTAAAAACTATTAAATATTTAATAGTTTTTTAATAATTTTTATTGTATCTTCATAAACTTTTTCTCGAGACTGGTTAGCGTCAATGATTTTAAATCTTTGAGGAAACATTTTTGCTATTTCTTTATATCCTTTAAAAACCCTTTGTTGAAAACCATTTTTTGCAACTTCAATACGATCTTTTAACTGACGTTTTTTCATTCTTTTAAGAGCATTTGCTCGTGAGACTTTTAAAAAAAAAGTTAAATCTGGATACTTTCCTTTTGTAGCAATTTCGTTAATAGCTTTTACTTTTTCAATACCAATTTGTCGACCAGAACCTTGGTATGCAAGTGAAGAATCAACGTATCGATCACATAAAACAATTTTATTAGCTTTTAAACTCGGAAGTATAACTTCATCTAAATGCAATCTTCGATCGGCAGCAAAAAGAAGTGCTTCTGTGATTGGTGGTAAATTATTCTCTTTTTTAATAAGAATGTTTCTTATTTGCTTTGATTCTTTTGAATGGGGATTACCAGGTTCTCTTGTAGAAACAAATTTAATTTTATTTTTCTTTAAAAACTTTTCAATTTTTTTAATTAAGGATGATTTTCCGGAACCATCTTGTCCTTCAAAACTTATAAACATTTAAAAAAATATCCTCCTTAGATTTATCACTAATAGTAATTATAAATAATAAAAAAATATATTTTAAGAAAATATATTTTTTATTTTTTTTGTAAGAACAAAAGTTTTTATTTATAAATTTTTGTTCCTTTTTCGCCACTAAGAACTTTGTTAGCAAATTTTAAATCTGCTATGTATGAATCTTTACCCGTTGATGAAGTAAATTTAATAACTGCTTCAACTTTTGGTTTCATTGAACCAGCTGGAAATTCATCGTTATCAATGTGCTTTTGTAAATCTTGAACATTTATTTTATCAATAAATATTTGATTATCTGTTCCAAAATTTAGAATTATTTTATCCACTGCGGTAAGGATAATGAAGTTATCAGCGTTAATAAGCTCAGCCATTTTACTCGCGGTAAAATCTTTGTCAATAACTGCATCAACCGGATGGATTTTTCCTTGATCATCTTTATAAACAGGAATTCCGCCACCACCACCAGCTATCACAATGTTGTTTTCAAGTAAACTTTTAACAACGTTTTTTTCAATAATTTCTAATGGTTTTGGAGAAGCAACCACTCTTCTATAACCTCTACCTGAATCCTCTTTAACAATTCATCCGTTTAAATTAGCAATTTTTTCTGCTTCTTCTTTGGAATAAAATGCTCCAATGGGTTTTGTAGGATTATTAAAAGCTTCATCGTTTTTATCAACTAAAGTTTGTGTTACAATTGAAGCAACATTTCCTTTAATTGACCTAGATTTTAATTCATTATAAACAGCATTTTGAATGTCTAAACCAATATAACCTTGTGACATTGCACCAGAATTAAATAAAGACATTGGTTCTGCTATTTTTTTGTTTTTATATGATTCAGAAAATGAGTTAAATATCATCCCAACTTGTGGCCCGTTACCATGACACACTAACACATTATTACCTTGCTCATATAAGTCAACAATAACTTTAGATGTTGTTTTTAATGCTTTAATTTGTTCTGAAGGTTTTGAACCTAAAGCATTTCCGCCTAAAGCTATAACTATTCTTTTTGACATAAATTAGAATATTGTTCCTGCATCTGCAATTGCCGCAAAAATAACAATAAATAAAATTGAAACAACTGACATTACTGCTACGTATGGACCAGCTTTCTTAACTCAGTATGCATATGGAATTTCTGCATAACCTGTATAAGCCATTAAAACTGCTGATGTAGGAGAAATTAAATTAATTATTCCAGAAGCAAGTATAAACGCCATGATAATTAATCCGTAAGCTGCATCAACGTTTGAAGCAAATGCTTTTGCTCCAATGCTGGCAAAAATTCCAATAAATGCAGCTGCGAATCCACTTGTTGATGGAACAAAGAATGATAACACAAGTGATAATAAGAAAATTACCACTGCGAATCCAATTAGTCCTAAATCTTTAAATGATTCACTTGAATTTGCAATTCATGGTCCAATTAATGATTTATCAAGTATTTGACCTAATCCAGCAGCTACTGCAATTAGAATAGAAACTGGTAATAAGTCTTTTGCACCTTCCATATATGTGTTAATAAACACTCTTTCTTTATTTTCTTCTTTTTCAACAAAATCTTTATGATTAATTAAGAAAACTAAAATTGTAACTAAAGTGAAAACTCCAGCTATTGAAACAAAGTATCAGTTTCCTCATCCACCTTCTCACATGCTTGATCTAGCTAATCAGAAAATACTTTTATCTGCATCAGCAGCAGAATCTGCTATTTTTGCATCGCCTAATCAATCATATCAAGGAAGATATGCTAAAATCATAATTAGAAATCCACCAAAGAATAAACCTAATGAAATTTTTCTTCTTGTTGTAAATTTAACAATTTCTTTTTTTGTAAATTTATTAACAATTTTTGATTCATCAATTCCTTTTAAACTAAATTTACCACTTTTAGTTCTAATACCAACTCACATTACAAATGCGATTGCGATTGCCATGAATAAAACTCATGTTAATCATCTTGTACCTTGCATAGTACTTTGTGAGAAATTCTCTATTTGAGCAGCTGCTGCTCCAACTGCAAATGGGTTAATTGTTGAAGCCATTACACCAGTTCCTGCTCCAACTAGAACTACAAGTACAGCTGTAAATGCTCCGTATCCCATTTTAATAAACACAGGAATTAGTATTGGTAAGAATGCTAATGTTTCTTCTCACATACCATAAGTTGTTCCACCAAGACCAAATATCATCATTAATACCGGAATTATTAGAACTTCTTTTCCTTTAAGTTTTTTTACAATTGCTGCAATACCAGCATCAATTGATTTAATCCTATTCATTACACCAAGTAAACCACCAAGTGCTAAAATAAATAGAATAATATCCACTTTACTTGAAAAACCAAGTCATATAGCTGTCATTGTATCTAGTAAACCTAAACCTACTAGTTCTTTAGATTCACCGTCAACATCTGTTGTAACACCTGATAACTGTAAAATTCAAGATAAAATGATAAATACGAACATCAATAGTAAAATAATTGTGTAAGATGTTGGCATTTGTCATCTTTTTTTCTTTGTTAAATTATTATCCATAATTTTTTTATAAACCTTTCTTTTTTTTATAAACTTTTTAGTTTATAGATAATTATTATACAATAACTATCTACCATTTTAAGAGCATTTTATTGTCCAATTGTAGCAAGAATAATTGCTTTAATTGAATGAAGTCTATTTTCTGCTTCTTCAAATACAAGTGAGTGTTTTGATCTGATTACTTCATCAGTAACTTCAAACTCACCTTTAGCAACATTTTTAAACTTTGAACCATACTCTTGAGCTTTTTCAGCTCCGATTTTTGTCTCCATGTCATGAAACGCTGGAAGACAATGTAAAAAAATAACATCTTTTGAAGCATTTTTTAACATTTTCATATTTACTTGATAATTGTGAAGAATCTCTAAACGACCTGTTCAATCAGTTTCGCCCATTGACACTCAAACATCAGTGTAAATAATGTCTGCATTTTTAGTTGCAATTTCTCAATTAGTTTCTAATTCAACACCTCCTCCGCTTTCTTTTGCGAATTTTCTACATTTAGAAACTAAATCAGCTTCAGGCATTAATTCTTTGGGAGCTAATGTTACATAATTTAATCCTAGTTTACTTGCCGTAACCATTAATGAATTAGCAACATTATTTCTACCATCACCAACATAAACCATTTTTTTGCCTCTTAAATCTTTACCAAATTTTTCTTGGATTGTCATAAAGTCAGCAATCATTTGTGTTGGGTGTCACTCGTCAGTTAAACCATTTCACACCGGCACACCTGAGTGTTTAGCTAAAATTTCTACATCAGATTGTTTGTATCCTCTAAATTGGATTCCGTCAAACATTCTTCCTAAAACTTTAGCTGAATCTTCTACCGATTCTTTTTTCCCAAATTGAGAACCTGAAGGACCGATATATACTGTTTTCATTCCAAGATCAGCGGCTGCAACTTCAAATGCACACCTTGTTCTTGTTGAATCTTTTTGAAATAATAAAACAATTGATTTACCTTCTAAAGGTTTATCAACAACTCCATTATATTTTTGTGCTTTTAGATTATGTGATAATTCTAAAAGGTGATTGATTTCATCAGTAGTAAAATCAATAATCTTCAAAAAGTTTTTTGATTTAATGTTTTTCATATAACCTCCTTATTTTTTTTTTTTTGTTTTTAATAATTAAATTTCTTCTCTATCAAGTGGCATTGACATACATCTAGGTCCACCTCTACCCCTTGATAGTTCTGATGAAGGAACTTCAATTACGTTAATTCCGTGTTTTCTTAACACTTTGTTTGTAACAGTGTTTCTATCATAAACTACAATAGTTCCTGGTCTAATTGCTAAACAATTAGCACCATCGTTTCATTGTTCGCTTTTTGCTGCTACTGGATCACCACCTGCAACCGGAATAAGTTCAACATTTGGAGAAATATACTCTTTTAATAAATCAATAATTTTTCCTTCGTGTTTTGTTGTTTTTTCTCTAGTAATTTTGAAAAATTCATAATTTAATTTTTCTGTATCTACATCAACCGAAAATTTTTCATGATCCATTTGGGTTAATATAGTATCTATGTGCATTGTCCCACGACCTTTAGGAATTTGAATAGCAATTAAATTTTTAAAGTTTGGATATTCTTCAAACAATCTGTCTGTCATTCCTTGAATTCCTTCTGCACTTGTTCTTTGAGATATACCAGCAAATACTGTTTCTTTGTTTAGTACAAGAACATCTCCACCTTCAAGTGTTCCTTTTGAATTTGAATCTTGTAAAATAGGAATATCTTTAAAAGCAGGATGATATTTATAAGCAAATTGTGTAAAAATTGCTTCTCTTTTTCTTGTTTCGAAAAACATGTTGTTTATTTTTGTATGATTAAAAATTGAAATCATTGCATCCCTTTGGAATAAAACATTTAAAATGGGATCTATGTAAAATGGATATTCATCTTCTTTTTTACAATGATCTTCTAAAGTGTTTTTAAATTTAGGATCAATCTCACTTTTTTTAACACCAGCAATTGCTGCCATTACTAATTCATGATTGTTTTTAATTGAATAAAAATATTTTTTACAAGCCTCAAAAACAGTTTCGTTATCAATGTTTGCTTGGTCTAAAAATTTATCTATAAATTTTTTTCTAATTTCGTCGCTAGTATCTAAAGCTTCTGCAAGAATTTTTTCAATATAAAAAACTTCTATTCCCTGATCTCTTAGAACTTTTGTAAAAGCATCGTGTTCTTCTTGCGCTTTTTCTAAGTACATAATGTCATCGAATAGAAGTTTTTCAAAAATTTCTGGATAAATCCTTTCCACTTCTTTACCTGGCCTGTGAACTAATATTTTTCTTAGTTTGCCTATTTCACTATTTACATTTATTTTCATTTTTCTCCCTGAATTTTTTTATAATGATTTTTTTAATTTTATGTTTTTTTAATTACTCTAATTGACCTCCTTTTTAAATATTTTTTTTATCGCATAGAAAATTATAACACTATAAAATTGTATTAAAAATTTTGTTCATAAAATTTTAAAAATTTTTTTAAAACTGATGGATTTTTTCTAATTCTAAATCAATATTTTCAATCGCTTCATTAACTGCAATAATAATTAAATCTTCTAAAATTTCTTTATCTTCTGGATCAATTAATGCTTTGTTTAAATCAATTGATTTAATTTTTTTATTTCCGTTTAAAACTATTTTTATGCCTTGTTTTTCAACTAAAAATTCTTTCTGATAAATTTCGTTTTTTCTTTTTTCCATTTGCGATTGCATTTTTCTTGCTTCAGACATCATTTTTTTCATATTCATAGTTTAATCCTCATTTACTGAAAAAACTTCGTTAAAAAGTTCTTCACCAACTTTTTCTTCTATTGTTTTTGATTCTAAATTAATTTTAGGAACAACAATTTTTTTGGCACTTGGTAAATTATTTTCATTTTTTAAAGTCATTCATTCGTTTTTAGCTTCTTCAAACATGTTTTTATCAATGGCAAATATTAATTTTGGTTTACCTAAAATTTCGTTAATAAACTTTATAAATTTTTCACTTTTTCTTTCAATGTTGATCGCATCTAAAACATATTCTTGATCAGAAAAAATTAGTAAAAAGGTTTCTCCTGAAGAAATAATTTTGGTTTTTACTAAAAGTTCAACAAACGTTTTATATTTTTCTTTAGAAATGTATTTTTGAATGTTGTTTCAGTTTATTTTATCCTTTTCAATTTCTGCTCTATTGGCTTGAATAAAAAGGTTAATAATGTTTTCTTTGTTAATTTCTTGAGCTTCATTTGCTTCGTTTTCATTATCAAAAAGTTTCATTATTTCTTCTTCTTCTTTTTCATCTTCTTTAAAAGTATCTTCATTTTTAGAAATTGATTCTAAAGTTTGACCAAATTGATCATCTTTAGCATCTATTTGAGTTGTAGTTGTTGAATCTTCTTCAATTTTATTTAAACTATCTTCTAATTCTTCACTTGATTTTAAATTTTCATCAAATTCTTGTTTTTGCTCTAATTCTTGTTTTTCGTCAAACTCTGATTTTTTTTCTAGTTCTTGTTTTTGCTCTAATTGCTCATTTTCATCATTATTTTCAAATAAATTTTCTTCGTTTTCTAATTCATCTAATTGTTCATTTTCTTTGTTATCTTCAAATAAATTTTCTTCAATTTCATTATCATTTTCTTTTAAACTGCTTGTTTCTTTTTTGTCAAAAAGATCTGTTTTTTCTAAAATTTCGTCCGAACTTATTTTTTCAAAATTATCTTTTTTTGTTAATTTTTCATTTTTTGCATCAGGAGATTTTTTTAAAATTTTTAACATCGCAAGTTCAATCAGTTGTCGAGGAATTAAGGTATATCTTAAATTAGTTAATAAATCCATAAAAATTTTTAAAGACTTGTATGCAAAGTCAACGTCAATTTTTATAGTTTCAAGTTCTTTTTCGGATAAAAAAGTAACTAAATTTATATCGTTTGTTTTTTGCAAAATAATGTAATCTTTAATTATTTCTAAAAGTGATGTGGTTAATTTTTCAATATCAATTCCGTTGTCTAAAAATTTATTTATAAGGTTCATTAATAATTTTGAATCACCAGAATAAGCACTGTTTAATAATTTGATTTGGTTTTCAATCGAAATGATTCCAAACACTTGTGAGATTGATTCAAACGTAACGTTATTATTCCCAAAAGCAGAAGCTTGATCAGCAATCGAAAGCGCATCACGCATTCCACCTTGAGAAAGCTTAGAAATAAACTTTATTGATTCATCATCAAACGAAATATTTTCCTTTTTTAAAATCTCTCTAAGTTGTTTACCGATAATGTTTTCTTCAATTCTTCGAAAGTTAAACCGCTGGGTTCTTGAAAGAATTGTAATGGGTATTTTGTGTGGTTCGGTTGTTGCTAAAATAAAAATAACGTGCTCTGGTGGTTCTTCTAATGTTTTTAATAAAGCGTTAAAAGCACCCTTTGTTAACATGTGAACTTCATCAATAATGTAAACTTTATACTTTCCTTTGGTCGGCGCATAATTAATGTTTGCAATGATGTTTCTAACTTCTGCAACCCCGTTATGAGAAGCTGCATCAATTTCAATAATGTCTAGTTCTTCAGACAAGTAAGTAATTTCTTCAATTTTGTTAACTGCTCTTGCAAAAATATGAGCCACCGAAGTTTTACCAGTACCCCTTGGACCAGCAAATAAATAAGCATGACCAATTTTATTTTGCGAAATTATGTTTTGCAATGTTAAAACAATGTGTTCTTGACCTATTACTTCTTTAAAATGATTAGGTCTGTAAGTTCTATAAAGTGCTTTGTATGACATAAAATACATTATACCAACATAAAGTTTTGAATTTGTGAAAATATATTTTAAAAATTTGTATTAAAAAATGTCTAAAATAAGTAATTTTAAAATAAATAATAAAGTCATTAATAAAACTTATTAATAAGACTTTTAGAAAAATTAAATCATTTTTAATATTAATTTAAAATATAGTTTTAAAAAACTACTTTTAGACATTGATAAAATGATAGAATAATTAGATAAAGATTATAAAAATCTTAAAAAATTAAAAACCAATACTTTAGCTTAAAAATAAAAAAGGAAAAAAATGAAAATAACTAAATTATTAAAAATTCAAAAAGAGCTAGACCAAGCAATTGAAAAAAAACACAACGTTAAAGCGAGTGAAATTGTAAACCAAAAAATTATTGCGCTTTATGTTGAAGTGGGTGAATTTACTAATGAAGTAGCAAATTTTAAATATTGAAAAAGCAACAAAAACATTTCTAAAGATAAAGTCTTAGAGGAGTATGTTGATTGCTTGCATTTTTATTTAACACTTTTTATATTCAAAAATGTAAAACAAGAAATTATTGAACCATCAAAAATTGAAAGTGATTTTGACAAAATGACTTTAGATCTTTATCAATCGATTACAAAAATGCACAAAAACTTAAACCAAAAAACTTTACATGAATCTTTCGAGATATTTTTAGTAATTGGAAAAAGTCTTGATTTTAACTGAAGCGAAGTTGAAAAACATTATTTATTAAAAAACAAAGTTAATTTTGAAAGATTAAAGAATAATTATTAAATAAAGTATTTTGTTTTAAATTGATTATTAAAATGAATCAATTTTTTCACTTTAACAAATTTGTCAATTTGTTCTTTAAATGATTATTGTTATTTAATTATAACATCTCTAATATTTTTTCTATGATATCATTTATTTCATAAATGATACGTTCATACAAAAATAAAAAGGAGCTAAAAAATGAATCAAAAAACAAAAAAAGGTGTTGAAAACTCTTTAAATCAACTTTTTAATGAAGTAAGAAGAACTAAAAGTCAAAATGATTACATTCTTAAAACTACTTACAATTTTATTGACCTTGCTAAAGATGAAAAAATGAGTGAAGTAAAATTCATTGGGTCTGTACCAAGTAATTTATCTATAAATTATAAAGATAAAGGTTTTGATGTTGATGCAATGTTAATATGAAATAATATTTCAAAGGAACAACTTGTTGATATAAAATTTCAAATGATTGAAATATTTCGAGAATACGGAAAACAAAATTATCAAAAAGTTAAAGTTCATAACAAAAAACCTGTTGTTTCAATTAGATTTTTAAGTAAAGATGGTAATGATAAATTCCACATTGATTTTGTTTTTGCAACAAAAAATGGTAATGATACAAAATTTGTTTATTCTGATAAACCTTCAAACAAAAAAAATTATGATTTAATTAAAAATGAATCAGTTGAAATGTTAGAACATTTTAAAAACATTGTAAATAAAAATTCTGATGTTCAAAAAAGCATTGTTTTACTAAAATGATGAAATGATAATAAAACTAAAAATTTAACAAAAAATACTAAACTACCATCATCACTCATAAACGAAATTGTTATAAAAAAATCAGATTCTTCGGTTGTTGACCTAATGATTTCTTCATTAGAAGAAATGCATTCAATTATAAAAGCAAAAAAAGATGAAAATGAACCTTTTTGTTCAGATTTTGAACCAAAATGGGATTACTTAAGAAAAATGAATGATGAACAATTAAATCAAAGCGAAAATTTAATTAAATCTTCAATAGATGCTTTTGAAAAATCTTTAAATAATAATTCAATTGAAGAAGCTATTTCAATACTTAAAAAATTTTTTGATCAACTTAAAGTAGTTATTGATGAAGACTCAGAAGCAGGTGCAAATGACGGAAGAGCTGGATAAAATTAGGAATATTTTAAATAAAAAAAGAATAAAATTTAAAGAAAAAAATAATGAATTTCGTTTTAGAATTTTAAATAGAAAGATCAAAATAGAATTTAAAGGTAAAAAAATTATAACTTCGATTCTTGGTTATAATGGTTTAACTCCATTTTGTCATATTTTTAATATCAAAAATGAAAGAAGAGGACAAATTTGTTTAGACAATAATATAAATCTTTATCATGTTTATTGTTTTAAAGCTAATTATTTGAACATAATTAAAGAAATTATTCTTGAAAAAAATCATATAGAAAATTCATTTAATGAATTAGAAAATCAAATAGAACCATCTCCTTTTGAAAAATGTTTATATCGTAAAATAAATGATGAAGAAATATTATTTATTAGTCAATTTTATTTTAAAAATTATAAATTAGATAATATAAAAATATTAGAAATTGAATGAAAAGGATTTAGATTTAGAAATTATGAACAACTTGCAAGATGTCTTAAAAAAGAAAAAATTGATTGAAATCAAGATAATTTAATAATTTTTAAATTCAATGATCTTAAAAAATGAATTTTTATTCCAAAAGATTCTAAAATGTCAAACATAATTTACTTTGTAGAAAACGTTTGTGATCCTCAAACATTAATGTATAAAACAGGAGCAAAAGTTAAAGAAAATAACTTAATTGTAATTGTGGGTCTTGGATCACTTGGAAGTGAAATTTTTGAAAGATTTAAATTAGCTGGAAATATTAACTTTATACTTATTGATTTTGATTGATTAAAACCTAACAATGATTATCGTTGGGCATATCCTACTTTTCTTATAAACCCTAATAAAAAATTTAAAGTTGAAATAATTAAAGCATATTTTAATTATTTAAACATCATTACTTTTAAAAAACATGTAGAAGAGATGAATATTAAAGAAATTGATTTAAGTAAATTTAAAAATGAAATAAATAAACTAATTTTCATTGATGCAACTGCCAAAAAAAGTAGTGAAATGATCTCGCTTAAATTGTGATATGAACTTTCTAAAAAATACAATTTTAATCAATCTACATATAAACTAACATTTTTAGAAGATCATGGATTAGCACTCCATACATTTTCAGTTAATTATTATAATAATAATTTTCATGAATATTTTTCTTATAGCAATGAATTAAAAAGCTTTTCTGAAACATGAAAAGAAAATAAAATTTTAAAATTCAATAAAAACTATATTTTTGAGCAAGGATGTGTTGGGGAAACCCAGATTTATTCACAAAATTCAACTAAAAAACTAACGATTGATTCAACACATTTACTACATCAAAAAAATCAAAAAGATTATATTAAAATAAATCTTTTAACTAAATTAATTAATGATAAAAAAGAGGAGTGAAGTGAATATTATAAAAAAAATAAAAATAATGTTACAAATGAAATTGACATTAAATAATATAAAATATTTTGAAACAAGTAAATATCAAAAAATTTTATACAATGACACAATCTACAACATTTCTAAAAAAATAATAAGTTTTATAAAAAAAGCAAGAGAAGAAGATTTTGAAAAGGGTGGTTTTTTAATTGGTTATAAAATAAAAGACGTTGAAGAATTTACTATTAAGTGAATGTCGCTTCCAGTTAAAGAAGATGATTCTAGCAATGTTCATTTTCAAATAAGCAAAAAACATAAAAAAATTGTTAATCAATATTTGAAAAATTCTCATAAAAATTTAATTGTAATCGGAACATGACATACACATCCAAAAACTGTTCTAAAACCATCAATAGATGATTTATATCTTTATAAAAGAATTTCAAAAAAATCTAATTTAAGATTTTCATTAAATATAATTACAACATTAAACAAAACAAATTTTATGATTTATGACAATTTAAAAAAGGAAATCAAAAATGAAATTATTTTTTAGTGTTTTTTATGCAACTTTAGCAACTTTGATTGCTACTTTTATTATTAATATTTTGTTTTATTTTTTTGGTTTAATAAGTATTTTTTATAGATTTTTAAATTTTTTCAAAAACAATCAAAAAATTGTTTTTGTTTTTGAAAAACACCAACATATGGAACTTAGATGAAGAAATTATTGAAAAATATTCAAACAAGATGGTTATAAAATAATAAGAATCAAAAACCAAAATAATAAAAACAATTGAAAAAAAATTAAAAAATATTTAAAAAAAGCAAATGATGTTTCAATAGCTGGTTATGCTAAAATTGAATATGCATTTTTTATTGGAATAATGAGTTCAAAAAAGGAAACAACAGTTTTTTATCTTACTCAAAATTCACAAATAAAAAAAATGGTTTTTAAAAATGATAGGTTCAATATTAAAAAATTAAGTGAAAATTCTTTTAAAGAAAAAGAATTAATAATTTTACAAAATAAAAAAAGTTTTAAAAATACTAAATCTAAAGAAATAATAGATATTTCTACTGAAAATGAACATCCTGAATCTCTTGAATATATTTTTGAAATAAAAAAGATAGCTAATGAAGTTGCTACTAAAAATAAAAATAAAGAAATAAAAATTCAGTTTATTGGTAAAACTATTTTTGCATTTGCATTTGCTCAGATATTTTCTTATGATGCATATAATATTATTGTAGAAGATTGCAAAGAAAAATGTAGAATAGTAAATTTAAAAAATATAATTAATGATAAATATTAATATTTATCAAAATAACAAAATTATTAAATAAAAAACCACTAGACATAACACTTCTTGATGTGGCTGCTACATTCCTGTCCTGACCAAGTTACAAGGTTATTATTCTAATGGTAATAGAATTATATTCAAAAAAACTTTTAATAATATTTATTTTTTAAACTTATGTTAGACTAAAGTAATAATTTCACACATTTTATTATATTTATGTAGAAATATTAAAGGCAATAATATTAAAATAGAATTTATTTATTTTTATTACGGATTTTATCTAGTTTTTTGTTAATGTTATCAATATTATTTTTATTTTTCCTCATAGTAAATCTTTCTATAATAAATTTTATGGAAACTTATTGCTTTGTTTTTACACTTCAAAAACAAATGGAAACATTATTAATGTGTTTCAATAAAAATTCTAGTTGTTAAAATTATTTTAAGATAAACCAAGTTCTTTTTTCATTGTGGGAGTATTTTTCATAGCAGTAATGTCTTTTTTAATGTTAACAATGTCTTTTTTCATAACTACAATGTCTTTTTTCATAACAGTAATGTCTTTTTTCATAACTACAATGTCTTTTTTAATGTTAACAATGTCTTTTTTCATAACTACAATGTCTTTTTTAATTTCAACAATTTCTTGTTTCATAATAATAATGTCTTTTTCAACTTTTTCTTTAAAAGGAATGAAAGTTTTTTGATTTCAATCTTTAAATCATTTAGGAGTTTTATTTTCAAAATTTTCATTTAATCTAGTAATTTTTTTATTGATTTTAGTTTCAAATTCTTTAAATCACTTTGGAGGTTTTGACATATCTTCTTCTTCTCCTTTAAATTTTCCTTTAATTTTTATTTCAACATCATCATCTTTTTCATGTTCTAGTTTGTTGACTGAAACAATTCTGTTTTTTGAATTTCTTCATATTTTAATTAGTTTACTAAAGTTAATTATAAACATAAAAGTTGCTCCTTTCTTTTAAAAAGATAATAATTTTTAACATAAACTTACTTATGTAAAAACTTTTCTTCTATTAATATATGTTTAAAAATAAAGAAGGTATTAAAAAATTATTAAAATATTTTTTTATTATACTCATGTAAAAATAACAAGAAAAATAATATTAAATTAACTTAATATATTTTTATCACAAAATTTATGTAATTATTTATTGATGAAAATCATATTATCCTTACTTTTTGTTATAAAAAATTCTTTATGTAATCAAATTTATAATAAATTATTAATTTAAAAAAATGGGAACTTATTGCTTTGTTTCTCCATTTTTGTAGTACTTATTTTTTAAACTTAAAACAAAATCATAAACCATTATCATCGCTCTAACATCATTTTCACAATATTTTTTTAATTTTTTTTCATATGATTTTCATTCCAAATCACCAATAATGTTTATGGACCTTTTTATGGCGATTTCCATTGCTATTAAACCATTTTGAATTTCTAAATTTTTATATTCTTGAATTTTTCTTGGAAGATGAATGTTATTTTGAGAAATGTGTTTTTCGATGTTTTTTATTGAATATTTTAATTTTTGGTCGCTTAGCATTACGGGTGGAACTTTATTTTTACCCAAAATTTTAAATAAATCCATTAAATCAACTGTTTTTTGCTCAATGTGGTTGAACATTTTTTCAAATTCAGAAGTTTTTTCATAATTTTGTTTTCTTAAAACTTCTAACATTTTTTTCATTTTTTTAATTTCGTAAGATCTATTATAAACAACATAACAATCTCCATCTTCTGAATAAATGTTTTTAACAATTTCAAAAAAATCTTCATAAGAAATATTTTGTGGATCAAAAACAATGTTTATGGGTTCGCCATTTTCAACATTTTTAACAGTTTTAATGATAGAAACTTGAAAAATAACTTGATCGTATGGACCATAACCTGTTAGTGGTGAAAAGGGTAATGAGAAACCTTCAAAATCATACCAAATAACTTTATTAGCATTTTGAATCTTTTTTATTGTAGAGTTAAAAGTATTTAAATTTTGTTTAGAATCTAAAAATAAATAATTGATTAAATTTTGTTTTTTTAAATCTAAAAACTGATCTAAAACTTTTGAACTAAAAAAACTTTTTGCATCTGAGTTTGTTTGGTTTAAAAATGTTTTAATGGCCTTTTTTTTAATTACTTTCCCACTAAATTGAGCAAATTCAAAATTTTTCTTTTCTAAGATAAGATCGATTTCTTTATTTTCGCCAAAATTAGTTATGTCTTTATCGATTTTTAAATCAAACGTTTTAATTTTTTGGTACGCGTTGATATTTTTAATGATTTCTTCAATTTTTTCATTGTTAAAATACATTTTTCTATTAATTAAAAAACTTATTTTTTTTAATTTATGAAAATTAATTTTAAATGTACTACCGGTTTTAGTCGGATGAATTTTATCTGTTGAAACTAAACTAATTTCGTTTTTTTCATAAAGTTTTTCTCTTAAAATAAAAAGTTTAAAATTTTTTACTTCTGTAGATTTTGCAACAATTTCACTTTGTCATTTAAAATCAATTAAATAATCTAACCGGGTTTTTTTAGAATATTTTAAATTTATTAACGTTTTTTCTTTTGCGTCAAAAGCTGTTGGACAAGCAACGGCGTTTTCATAAATAAAAACAGGTTTAATTAACATTTTTTCTGAATTTAAATTTTGCCTAGTTTTTCTAATTTTTTCTTCTATGGTTTTTCCGGTAATAAAAACACAATCATAAGTTTTTTTTAAATGATCAAATAAATGCTTATCAATTTTATAAAATGATTTTGCAATTATTTGTCCGTAACTTTTTGGTTTTATTTCTAATACTTCATCTTTTAAAATGTCCCAAAGATCATTATCTTCATCAATTTCAAAATTTTCTTTATTTTTGAGTGAATTTCAAACAAAAAAAGGTTGACAGGTTAAATATTTAATAAAGTGAATGATGCTAATGTATTTTTTGATCATTATTTAATTTTACCCTCTTTAATTCATTTGTTTTTTAATGTTTCTCACTCTTTTTCGTTGTGTGGTTCAAGTCATTCTAAAAGTTCGGCGTCCAACATTTCATCATATTTTGGAGAAACGTTTGAACTAGTAAATTTATAATATCAATCTTTAACTTTTTTAATATCATCCTTTGCTTGTAAAAAATTAACTTTAAAATTTCAGTTTTTGATCTTTCTTTTTTCGATCGGGTATTTTTTTGGATTTTCATAATCTTCATCTTTTAAAAATGTTGCCACAATTGAATAATGAGTTGCGTTCATTAAGTACGAATAAAGTTGTGCTTGTTTGTGATAAGCTGCTGGAATACCAAATTTTATTCATTTTTTAAAGTTTTTTTCATTAGTTGTTTTAATTTCTAAAATTTTATTATCTTCTTCAATATAACCATCTGGAAGTCCACCGACAACATCATCCTTGTTTTTAAAATAATCAAATTCATAATCTTCAGGTTTAAATGTTTGAACTTTTTTATTGGTAACTTTTTCAATTGCTTTTATAACTTTTGGTTCGATTATTGTACCAGCGTTAACATATTTTAGATCTAAAATTGGAACTCCAATTCATGCCATTCTACAATAAGCAGCAAAATTAGATTTAAATTTATCCACTAGTAAAACATCACCGATGGATGAACCTCCAATTTTTTTAAAACCAAAATTGTCCCAAAGTTTTTTGTTTACTAATTTTTGGTAAAAATTAGGTAAAAGTTGCACTATTTTTTCTTCTTTATTAACTATATAATCTATTCCGTTATAAAAATGTCTTTTAATGTGGTTAATCATATTTCAATTATACAATTTTAAATTATTTAATAATTCCTAATTTTTTCTAGTTTGAAAAAGCTTCCAACATTGATTGGTTTTTTAATTCTTTTGTTGATGAATAATAAACTCAACCTGAAAGTGCTATTGTAATCATTATTGCGGTAATTATTTCCCAACCACTCATGTTTAAAGGTATTAATATGGAACCAAAACTTACGATTAATAATTTCATTGCAATTAAAATGGCAAAGATTATTGGTATTGAAATTAAAATCGCAAAAATTAAAGACGGAAAAATGGATTTGAAAAATATTTTATTAATGTTTCTTGTTTTATAACCCATGACTTTAAGTGTAGCAATAAATCTTTTGTTATCAGCTATTATCATCATTGTGACAATAATGATGATAATGATTGAAAATAAAATTGCAAGCGTTTCGATTATTCAAATAATTTTAACTGATAAATCAAGGGTTGAATCAAATGCATGTTGACTCATTTTCGACCAGTCAACCGTAGAATAAGCTGCAACATAAGGTGATTTAGAATATAAATTTATGTATGAAAGGTTATTTTTGATTTTTTCTTTTTGTTCTTCAAAACCATTTTTTTGAATATCATCAACTATCTTTGTGGTTAATGCATCAGTTTTATTTAAAACATCGACTGCAGGATAATATCCAGATTCAGAATAAAGCGGAATTGATTTTAACAATGCAGGTGAACTAGATTTAGAAAATACTCCGTTAAAAGGTTCAGAAATTTCGTTATTAAATTTTAATTTATCAAGACCTAATAATTTATTTGCAAACCTTTGGGTTGTATAAATTTTTGAATTATCATATGATTCAACTATTCCTAAAACTTTAAAATAATTTTCTTCATTTTTTTTAGCAAAATTTCTGTTTGCTTTATTACTTATTTTCATTTTTATAACATCATTTTTATTAATTTCATAAATATCAGAGAAATATGAATTAATTAAAATTGGAATTTCGTTATATTTTGATGAAGAATAACTATCAATTATTTTAAGTTTTTCGTGATCAATGTTTACCATTTCGGTATTTGTTTTTAAACCATAAACTTTAATCCTATCAACTTCATCATTTCCAGCAATATTTTTTCCGTTAAAAGTTGCGTCTAAATAGGTGTATGTTTCATCTTTAGGGTTCATTAAAACACTTTTATACGTTAATAAAGTTGGAAGGTATTTTTCTTTTGATTCAAAATTATTTGTAATGTCTTTGAATGTATTAATAACAAATTTTAAATAATTTTCGTTCATTGAAGTAAGTCCACCGGTACTTTTAGCGTTTGGAACTCCAATTTTTGAATTTTGAATTTCTTTGTATCAATTCTCATTTTTAAATTTTTCATTTATAGTTAAAGTTATTCCGTATTGATTAAAAATTTTTCTTTGCTTATCCGAAAGAAGTTTTTGACCCTCTGGCATCAAAGGTTCAGCTGAAGATTCTCACGGATTAGTGTTTGAATATCCTTGACCAAGTTCTGTATTTAGAAGTGATTGAAATTGAATTTTATTATCCAAATATTTTATTTTTTTTGAATTTTCTTGATCAGAAGGATTTGGAACCATTCAAGTTGGCTCATTTGCAAGTGGTTTACGAGCTTTTTCATAAAGCACCTTAGAAATTTCGGTAGTTGATTCTTTGTTGTCAAAACCTAAATTTTTTGAATTTAGTCTTTTGAAAAGTCCGCCTTCATTTGTAGGAGTAACAAGGTGAATTGCAAAATTATAATTGTTCATTCTCTCGGATGTATTTTTGGCATAACTAAATTTACCTATATTTGTAAAACCAATTGATAAAGTAATAATCGATATGGATGCCACGACAATAATCATTAACATTTTTGAAAAATTAGCAAAGAATAAAGATATGGAAATTTTATTTTTAATGTTTATTCATGAAAATAAATTAATAAATAAATTTGAAATAAATGAAGTTTTTTTAGAACTAGCATCATTAAGAATGCTTACAATTGAATTTCTTAATTCTCATCGTGAAATAAAATATGAAAATAAAACTGCTATTGTAAATGGTAATCCAACGTATAAAATACTTGAAATTAATGAGTAAGTTTCAATTTTAATTGGAATTGTTCAATAATTTTGAAATAAATTAATAAATTCAATTTGAAAAGCAAAACCGATTAAATAACCAATAATGGAAGGAATAACCATCACGATGATAGAAAATATAATGTTTGATAAAGCAATTTGGTGTTTTGAATAACCATTTGCTAAAAGAATGGCAAACTGTTTTTTATTTGAATTAATGTGTTTTTTAATAAATATACCAATTAAAATTATTGTTGAAATTAATAATAATGTGATGGTCATAAACGAAATTAATTCAATCATGTTTTTAAGTTTTGCTAGAAAAATTGTTCTATGCGGAGCTAAAATAACTTGTTCAGTTGTATCATCATTTTTAGAAATTATTCTAATATTTTTAGGTCAATTCATTAATTCTTTAGAAATACCTTCAATTGAAGTTTCAACTAATTCGCCCTGATCATTTTCCATTTTTGGAGATTTATAAAGAATCGTGTCTTTTTGTGATTCTGAAAGATTAAATTGATCCTTTCACTTAAAAGAAATATAATTTTCTCTTTCGTTACCTCTGTAAGAATCTTCTACTTTTAAATATCCGTTTGTGTTTGCAAAAACAATTGCTTCTTTTTTAACATTAGGAATTGGGTGCGATGAAGAAATTATGGGGAATGAATAATCTGGTTGAATAGCAGAACCAATAACTAAAAATTTAACATTACCCATGGTAATGGTAGATTTAGGGTATTTATCATAAATATATTTTGGATCAAAAACCATTTTCTTAACTTCTTCAGAATTATTCATAATTTTATTAGGATCAATAAATTCAATATTATTTTGATTAGCATATCCTGGTGAAACATAAGCAAAATATGAAGAAGGATCAGAAACAAAAGTATTTTTAGGAGTAACAATTTGAGTAAGTGTAGTACCAGTTAATATAACTTTTCAAGTGTATGTTTCATCTCATTTAGCAACTCATTTAAATTTTTTGTCTTTATAAATTTTTGCAACACTATTTTTTGTTTCATCTTCTGAAGTAGCAATACCTAAATTATAATATTTCTCTGTTTTAACAATTTTTTCTTCACTTGTAGAAACATTATTTTTTTCAAGTTGTTCATTAATTAAATTTTGCATTTTTTGGTCAGAATATTGATTAGGCATTTTATAACCTTCAAAGATTTTTAATTTATTAATTTTGTCATTTTTATTAGATTCTACAACTTTAAAATTATTAGTTTTATCAAAAATATTTATTGATTTAGAAACTCTATAGTCTAAAAGTTTTGAATATAAAGAATTTATTCTGTTTAAATAATTTTCTCTTTTAGCTTCAATAACAAAAGATTCAATAAAGGTTCTTAATCTTATTTTTTTCTCATTAATTTGACTTAAAAGAACTGGATCATTTTCTCTAATTTGAGAATTTAAACCATTACTAAAAATTCAGTTTTCAATTTTTTGTTTAGTGCTATTTTCAACATTTTCACCCGGAATTTCTTTTAATAAAGTTTTAAAAACACCAGTTGAATTTTCAGAACTTGGTGCTATTTGATAAACTTCAACGTTTTTGTCAACTGAAAAATATTTATCATTGTTCATTTTACTTATTAGTCAATTTTTAAAACCATCTTTTTTATTTTTTGTTTTAATATGCGTAAATTCTTCTTTAGTGTTTCAAGGTCCTTTTTCATAAAATGGTGTTAAATCATCAGATTTATAAATTGCTTTTAATTCAGTTTTTTCGTCTTTAACTTCAATTTTAAAATCATTATTTGAAACTCATGAGTAATCTTCAGATTTTATTTTATTTTCAATGTAATTTGCAAGTCCTAAAGAAGAATAATCAGCTTCATTATGCGAAAATTCATTAGCATATAATTCTTCTTTATCAAAACTTCCGTTTTTATATAAAATGTCAAATGAAATAAAATCATTTTTTGGAAAAATTATTTGAACTACTAAATTATCAACATCTTTACCGACTTTTTTATTATCATAACCAAATATTAAATCATCTTTTTTTAAACGAATAATAACGTTTTTAGCTTTTTCAATTTTTGTTGATACCTTTTTTCAATCTACACCAAAATAAGATTGATTTCTTCATTTAATTTCTTCTTCATAAACATCTAAAAATCCATCTTTAATAATTTCATTTGAATCAGTAGTTTTACCGTTTGCATAATCTAGATAAATGTATTGAGCATCAGTTGAAAAAGAATTTCGATCTAAATTTTCTTTTACAAAATCTTCACGTGAAGTTTTACCGCTAGTAAAAACTCTTTTTCCGTCAACATTTTCGTATGTTCCTTTATCAAAACGAAGCTCTCCCGAAAGATCATATTTTTCTTTTGAAGTAAAATCATGCAGTTTATTATCCTTAATTACTGAGTCATAAGAATATCTAAAAGCAATTAATGAATTTGTTAGTATTGTAAAAATATTTATGGTAACAAAAACAATAAACGAAACTAAAAAAATCGTTAATTTTGATTTTAAAAATGATTTAAATGCGTTTTTAAAAAGATTTCTCATTTTATATTTCCTTTAGTTTAATTGCTTTAATTGGTTTTTCGTTATTAATTAGTTTTTCGATTTTACCATCTTTAATTTTGATAATTAAATCGGCAAGCTTGGCAAAATTATGGTTATGTGTAACAATAATCACTGTTGCTTTATTTTTTTTATTAATTTCTTGAAATAATTCAAAAATTTTGATTGAAGTATCTTGATCAAGTGCACCAGTAGGTTCATCACCAATTAAAATGTCTGGGGTTTTAGAAAGTGCTCTTCCGATTGAAACTCTTTGTTGTTGACCTCCGGAAAGTTCATAAGTCATTTTTTTTCGATTATTTTCCATACTCATACTCACAAGGAGTTTTTTTATGTTCATTCTTTTATTTCGGTTTTTTTGCAGTGATCTACCAACATCAATGTTATCTCTAACGTTAAGCGAAGAAAGTAAGTTGTAAGATTGAAAAACAAATCCTAATTTTTCTTTTCTAAAAAGTGTCATTTGTGAAGTTGAAAGTCCTTGAATGTTATATCCGTTTATCGAAACACTCCCCGTTGTTACTCGATCAAGTCCTGAAATTATGTTCAAAAGGGTTGTTTTTCCTGAACCAGAAGGACCTAATATAACGTTAAATGTCCCTTTTTTAATTGACAAATTAACGTTTTTTAAAGCGTGAAAAATTACCGATTGTGTGGTATAAATTTTTGAAACATTTTTTACTTCAATCGCATTACCTTCTTTATTTTCAATTAGTTTTGGACCTTTAGGTTTTCCGTTTAAAATGTTAATTTGTTGAATTTCGCTTTTAAGTTGTTTTTTTTCAAGTTTAGTGTTTTTAATTAATTTTTTTAATTCTTTTTTATGTTTTTTAACTTTATTTTTTAAAATTTCTTTTTCTTTTTTTGATTTTTCTTTTTTTCAAGTTTTTTTTAATTTTTTTAATTCTTTACGACTGTTCATTAAAATGTCATAACTCTGATCATAATTGTTTGTAACACCGTTTCTAAGTATAGAAAATTTATCATATGTTTTATATTTTTTGCTTCTTCTTCTAATTTTTTTCTCAAAACGTGATACATCTTTTTTTGTAGCTTTAGCATCTTTGATTGCTGATTTAATTTTTTTAAACTTTTTATTAATATTTTTTTGGTCTAAATTATTTTTTAATTTATCGTTCGTTTTCATATTAAAAACTCCTTTTTTTAACATAAAAAAAATTAAGTAAATAAAAAATAAATTAGTATCTTATGATTTGTTTTTTATCAAAGAAATACTCTACAAAAGAAGAAATTATTAATGTAAAAGACGAAATAACTTTTGAAACAAAATTTTCTTTAATTTCTAAATTAATTAAAACTTCAATTTCGTTATTAACACTGTTTAAATTTACATACTCAAAAAGGGCAATGGCAATTTGTTTTAATTTTTTTCTCGGAAGTTTATATTTATCATCAAACTTTGAAAGCATTTTTAAAAGCTTATAAATTTTTCTTAATGAAAAAAACTGAATATCATATAAAGATAAATTACTTTCTTTTAATAAATAATTTAACTTTTTAAAAATATCATTTTTGTTTAAATAATATTTATTCATAAAAAGATTATATACAAATTAAAAATTATGAATAAAAAGATTTAATTTTTTTTCATTTTCGCGGAAAATTAGCAGGTGTTTGATCTTCTTTAACATAAGTTATAATTAAGCTTTCTTTTTGCATAGTTTTAATTTGTTTAACTTTGGGTTTAATTTTTAATTGGTTAATGATTCAGCTTGCTTCTTTAATTTCTGCCTTTGCTTTTGGACCTTTTAAAAAAATAAAAGTACCATTAATTTTTAAAAGGTGGTGCGATATTTCTGCAAGAATTTTAAAAGGTGCAACGGCTCTTGCGGTGATAAAGTCAAAAAATTCATTTTCAGTAGCTTCTTCTGATCTAATTCTTTTTACGTTAAGATTTAGTTTTAAAACTTTTTTTATTTCGTTTAAAAAAGAAGCTCTTTTTTGCATTGGTTCATAAATTGTTGCTTGATTATTGGGATTAGCAATTAAATAGGGAACTAAAGGAAAGCCAACGCCTGAACCAATGTCTAAAATTTTTAAATTACTTTTTTGAGAAATTAAATAATTTAATAAAAAAATTGATTCATAAATTCCTTCTTTTCAAAGCCTGTTACCAGAAAAACCAGTTAAATTAACCACTTTGTTTTTTTGCTCAATTAAACCAACGTATTTACATAAATTTTCAAAAGCTTTTTTTGAAACTAAAAGTTTTACCTTTTTTTTAAAATCCATTAAATAATTATAAATAAAAATGAAGTCTGCACTTCATTTTAAATTATTTTGATTCTTTAAACTTTTTTTTACTTTCTTCTTTAACTTCTTCAATAATTTCTTTTAACGATTTATCTTGAATGTCTTTTTTGATTTTTTCTTTTTTGGGTGGTCTTTTTAAATTTTTATTAATGTAGTTAATTTCTTCGATAACAATTGTTTCTTTTTCAATAAGCTCTTCCACTATTAAATCTAAAAGCTTACGGTTTTTTTCAATTAATATAATTGCCTTTTTTTCAGCTTCTTCAATTAATTCTCTAATGGCTTCATCAATTCTTTCAGCAAGTGAATCAGAGTAGTCTTTTTGGATTGTATCATAACCTAAGTATTTTGAACCTTGAGGTTTTTCGTAGGCAATCGGACCTAGTATTGACATTCCGTATTGCGTAACCATTGCTCTTGCAATGCTGGTTGCTTTTTGAATATCGTCATAAGCTCCTGTGGTTACTTCACCTTTACCGTAGTAAACTTGTTCTGCTGCTCTACCACCAAGAAGACCCATGATTTTAGCTTCAAACTGTGATTTTTTATAATTATATCTTTCCTTTTTAGGGGTAGATAACGTATAACCTCCAGCATCACCACGGGGAATAATCGTAATTTTTTGAACAATGTCAGCATCTTTTGCTTTTAAACCAATAACAGCATGTCCAGCTTCATGGATTGCAACTAGTTTATTTTCCTCTTCGGTAATAATTCTGTGTTTTTTAGAAGGACCAGCCATAACTCTATCAATGGCTTCATCGATGTGTTCAATGTTGATTAAAGAACTATTTTCCCTAACTGATAAAAGCGTTGCTTCGTTAATAACACTCTCGAGCTGAGCTCCTGAATAACGCGGAGTTCTTTTGGCAATGTTTTTAAAATCAATATTTTTAGAAAGTCTTTTCCCCTTTGCGTGAAGTCTTAATATCAACTCTCTTTCTTTTATGTCAGGATAATTAATGGTAACTACTCTGTCAAACCTACCTGGTCTCATTAACGCCGGATCTAAAACATCAGGACGGTTTGTTGCTGCCATCACTAATAAACCAACAGATTCAACCATACCGTCTAATTCAACTAAAATTTGGTTAAGTGTTTGTTCTCTTTCGTCGTTACTAGAAAACGAAGAACCCCTTTTTCTACCGATTGCATCCATTTCGTCAATAAATAAAATTGCCGGAGCACTTTTACGTGCTTCTTTAAACATTTCTCTAACACGTTTAGCACCTAAACCTGTAAACATTTCAACAAAATTAGAAGCTGAAATGAAGAAAAAAGGAACGTTAGCTTCACCTGCTACTGCTTTAGCCATAAGTGTTTTACCAGTTCCGGGTGGTCCACCAAGCATAATTCCCTTAGGAATTCTTGCCCCAGCTGCTCTATATTTATGAGGTCTTTTTAAAAAATCAATAATTTCTCTAACTTCTTCTTTTACCTCTTCTTGACCAGCAACATCAAGAAAACTTTTTTTAGAAATGATTTTGGTTGCTGGACTTTTTCCAATGTTCATAAATGAACCACCAGCTCCAGCTCCAGATCTTCTCATTAGGTAAAATAATAAGAATAAGAATAAGAAGGTTGGAAGCAAACTAATAACAAGGGATTTTAAAAATGATCTTGACTCAGAAGTTTTAACAATTCCAATATCTTTAATGTAATTTTCTGCACCATCAGCTCAAGCAACTTTATCTGAATTTGTTACATAATAACCAATACTTGTAGGCTCCATAATTTTTAATTCATTTGATAAAGTAATTTGGTTAATTAAAACTGCATAATTATGAATGGTTCCTTTTGAATCCCGATAAATACCAGTAATTAAATGTTCGTTAAAATTAGTTTTAATTTCTTTGAATCCGGCTGAACCAATTGAATCTTTATCAACACCCCGAACTTTATTCATAAATTCTTCATAACTAATGTATTTATAATCAACTGTCGTAAAACCGAAAAAATATCATCACAATAAAACACCTATTGCCGAAATAAGTAAAATTGTAACAATAAACTTTTTTCAATTAAAACTATTACCAACGTTAGGGTTATTTTGTTTGTTTTGTGGCATTAAATTTTTCCTTTAGAACTATATTTTCAAATTATACATTCTAAAAACAAAATTTTAGATTTTATTATCAATTTTTTTACTTGTGTTTTTAAATAATTTTTCAAAACCTTTTTTGGTTTCTTTGATTTTATAAGAAAAAGGGTTTTTCATAAACAAAGGATGAATCAGCTTTCAACTTAACTTAATATCTTTTTTATTAGTTATTTTTAATATTAAAAATTCATATTCTTGGTTTATTTCAAACATTGTTTTTAAGTTTTTAACAAAGTAATCCGAAATGTCTGAAATGTAAACTTTAACAATTAAATCATTTTTAATTAAAACTATCAAATGATTTTTTTGAATTTTTTTTATTTTACCAATTATTATGTCTCCAATGTTCATTAAAAAATCTCCGTCTTGATCGTTAAAGGGGATATGTAAAATTTTCTATATTTAGGATATTTTATTTTTTCATAATCTCCGTATCATTTTTTTAATATTCTTTTATACTCAACTGGTATGGGAACTTTTATGTCGTTTAAGTATCTTGTTTCTAGTTTAAAATTCATTGCTTGTATTCATCCGTATTCAATTCTTTTTTTTCTCGTTGAAAATAAATAATAACCCTGAAATTCTTTGTAATACAAATTGTTAATAGAATTTTTTAAATTTAAACTTTTATTTTGTAACTTGTTTTTTAACCGAAACAAAATTGATTTATACTTGTAAACTTTTTTTACACTTGTTGGTATAAGAATTCTAATTTGAATGTATGGTTGGGGTGAAGAAATATCATCTTTATCATAAACAAAAGATGCAGTTAAATTTTTGTTTTTAGTGTAAAAGCTCATATCAACAACGTTTTCTGAGCTAACTTTTTTTAATTTTTCAAAAGATTCAATGGTCATCATCACCTGTATTTTTTCTTCTCAAGGAATAAAACCGGAGTGTCTTACAACACCTAATAAGCTTTCGCCGTCCATTGCGTATCAAATGTTATTAAAGTGACAAACGCTTTGAAAATTCATTAAAATTTTTTTTAATTTGCTTCTTTTTTCCAACATAAAAATATTATAACACTTGAAATTATTTTTAATCTTTTTAGGTATAATTTGGTAAGCAAATAATTCAAATAACAAAACAATTAAAGCAAGGTTTATAATGAAAAATTCAAATAAAATTCAAAATAGTAAAAAAAAAATATCTAAAATTAGAGACAAAAAGACAATATTAAAATACCTTATTACCACTTTAATACTTGGTGGTATTGGTACCGGAATCGGAATTCCCGTTTCAAATTTAGTAAATAGTAAAACTGATGTTTTAGAAAAAATAAATTTAGATGACGTTGCTTATTCTGATGTTGATGGTAATGAATTAACTTTTAACCAATTAATTGAAAAACAAAAAGAAGAAGAAAAAATAAACGTTTCATTAATTAAAGACGTTATTAAATCAACTGCTTATTACTTATATAAAGATGAACAAGAAAACTCTTTTGAAGAACAAATAAGAGAATTTAAATACGATTGGTTTAAAAAAAATAAAATTAAAAAGAAAATTGAAGAAAAAGACTCTCTTAGTAAAGATGAAGAAAAAGAAGTTAAGGAACTTAACAAAAAACTATCTGACTTAGAAGAAAAAATTAATTGGTTAAAAGATAATAAAACCAACCAGGATATTGACTATAATTCTTCAGAATTTAGGGAAAAATACCCGAGACTTTTACCTTCAATAAAATCGTTAGAAACTAAAGAAGGAAAAATTTATGATGATAAAAAAAATGCTTATGTTCAAAGTTTTAGAACCGTTGCTGAAGGCGAAGCTGAATGAATTGAAAAAATAAAAAGTGACTATGAAGGAGCAACTTCAAGAAAAGAAGCAATTGCAAAATTAATTTATAAAACCATTAAAGAAGATTCCTTAAAAAGGTATAAATTATCAATCATTGATAAATATAATGTTGAAATGGAAAATACAAAGTATAAACAAGAAACTACAAACATTTATCCTTTTTTAGACGGCATGACTGCTAAAAATAATTTAGATCCAGAAGATGATAAATTTAAAACCCTTTATTTTATAGGTTCAAATTCAAATAATATAAATTATATAAAATCTGATTTAACCGAAAATAGCGAAATCATTACTGCTTTAAAAAACAAAAAAGTTGCTAAAATGAGACATTTATTAATTGGTGCAAAACCAAACGAAAAAGGTGCTACGTTAAATTGAGTTGTGGAAAAGAAAACAATTAAAAATTTATTTAGAGAATACACTGATAATTCTGGTAACAAAAAATATTTAATTGATCTTTTAGATGAAAATTTATTTACAACAAGTAACGAAGAAAAAACAAACTTTTTTATTGAAAATGTTTCTGATGATTCTGATACTGCTGAAAAAGATGGTGCTTTAGGAACTGATTCAATAATGAATTTACTAAGTGACAAAGTACCCGGTTTTGTTTTAGGAATAATCGATGGTTATGATAGTACTCAAGATCAAAATGAAGCAGTACAAGTTTTAAATTCAATGAAAGATGAATTAAAAACATTAGTTTGGGGTCAAAAAGATGCTGGTGGTAATTGACCAACAGAAAGAAAATCTTTAAAAAAAATGCATGAATACATTGATTCTATGGAAAAAGAAAAATTTGATGAAAAGTTTGGAAAATTATTTAAAAAATTATTTAAATATGATGAAACTGGTTCAGAAATTTCCTATGATTTAGGAAATAACTCTTACCTTGCGATTTCAAAATTCGGAATTCACATCATAAACTTAGAAATTTATAGTACAAATTTAGAAATTAAAAACGCAATTGATGATGATATTAAAAACATCATTAAAGAACAATCAAAGTCTAAGTCAAAATTAAAATACGACATTTTATTTAATGACTTATTTTCTGATAATAACATCATTAAAGAAATGCTTAAAGATTCTCAATACGAAAAATACTTAAAAGACGGGTATGAAAAAAAGGAAAGCGAAAAAGAAACTTATGATTTAATTGATTTTCTAAATAATGATAAAAGTAAAAAAAGTTGAACAAAAGTTTTAGAAAAAATTAAACAAGAAAATGATAGTTTTGAAAAAACAAAAGCTTTAAAAAACTTAAAAAAAGTTTGGTTTGAAGCCAAACTTGGTGAAACTCTTAATGAAAAAAGAGTTGATAAAATTTATGAAGCAACTGCAAGCACTACTGTTCAAGCAATTTACGAAAAAGCTCTTTTACTTGCCGGAATCAAAAAGGTGGTGAATGATGAAAAATAAATTAATTAAACTAGGAGCGTTTTTAACATTTTCAACACCAATAATTGCTGTTGTTTCTTGTGGTGTCAACAAAGCAAGCGAAACACAAGTAAAAGCTTTAAAAAACTTAGGATCTAATTTTATAATTAATAAGGTTCAAGAAGATTGATGAAACCATGTTATTAAAGATGAAAAAATTGAAAATTTTGATAAAAATGATTTACTAAAATCTAACGAAATTAAAGAAAACTTTGATTATTTAATACAAAACGAAATTTACAATGATCCTTCTTATTTATACAATCTTTCAATTCAAATATCAGAAAATGCTAAATTTCTCGAAATATTAAAAAATGAAGGTGATAAAGCACCAGAAGTAAAACTAAACGAATGAGGTTTTTATAATAAAGAACTTTCTGAAAAAAAATCTGAAGATATTGAAGCTGTTATTGACGAAAGTACTGGTTTAACTCTAGATGCCAAAAAATTTATTGTTGTTAATTTAAAAGAATTTAGAAAAAAATTATATAAGTTTACAATCGCTAGAAGGTATTTAAAAAAATCTTTAAATAAAGAAACTTATAAAAAGATTTTTATGGATGAAAATGATGTTTTTACCGAACTACAAGAATTATTTAAACCTGAAGAATTTGCTTTATTAAACGAAACTGTTAACCAAAAAATATTTATAAATTGAAACATAGAACTGAGTGAATATGATTCGGTTGATTACTTTGGAATAAAATCTAATGTTGAAAAAAATTACGATGAAGTTAAAGAATTAATCTCAATTAAAAATAATGGTGCAAAGGGTGATTTACTTACAAAACAACCACTTAAAAATTTAGACAAAAAGATTTTACTTAAAAAACTTTTAGACCAAGCTGAATACAATGCATATAAAATTTATGGTGGTTATGAAGGAATAAAAAAACAAAGTAAAGTTGGTAACGGAATTCTGGATTTTGAAGCTAATAAATTCAAAAGAGTTAAAAACAAAAAATTATGAGAAGGATTTATTTTTGATAATAAATTTATTAATAATAAAGCTGATAGTGGTGAAAGAAACGAAGAAAAAATGACGGTTATTCCTGAAAATTCCAAAAAAGTTAGTGTTCGATTTATTAAAGGATTAATGCCAATTTTCAAAGATGAAAAATTAACATTTGAAGATTCTGATTTTTCATCTCAAGTTAAAAAAGATTATTTGATTAGTGCCTTAAGCTTAAATGATATTGTTTATCAAAATGCTTTAATTTACTACACAAAAAGAGAAACAAACCCCATTTTATTAAAAGTTAAAGAACCCCTTAAAAAAATATTAATTGATAAAGGTTATAAATTTGTTAAAGAATAATTTAACTATTTAAATTTAAAAATTTACACTTGAAAATTACTCTATAAAAAGCTTAAAACACTAAATATTTGTAGTTTTTTTAGCTGTAATTTAATGTAATTTAAAAATATTGGTGTCTTAAGTATTTTAAGTTTTTTACCTTTTTTTTTTTTTTGTGTTAAAAGTTTTATAATTATTTTAATAATAGAGAGTTAAAAAAATTTTAGCTCCAAAGGAGAAAATATGATTATTAAAAAAAATATATTATTTGGAACAACAGGATTAGGAATATTAACAGCTTCAGTGGTTACACCAGCCGTATTGCTTAACAATGAAGAAAATAAACAAAATTTTAATTTGTTAAGAAATTCAAACATTTGACAAGGTGCAGGTGGAACAGTTTTTCAAGATTCATTTAAAAACCTTTGGGCAATGGGATACAACTCAAAACTACAAGTTCTTAAAGCAAACCAAAATAAAGATGGTTATGATAAAAGCACAGGTTGAACTAATGATGTTTTAAACGAAAATCTACTAAAAGGTTCAAACATTAATGATGGTTGAGGTGGAGTAATTTTTCAAGATTCATTTAAAAACCTTTGAGCAATGAGTGATTCAATAACTAAAGATGTTGATGGAACTAAAAAAATTATTCATACAAAACTCCAAGTTCTTAAAGCAAACCAAAATAAAGATGGTTATGTTGCTACTGGTTGAACTAATGATGTTTTAAAAGAAAGTTTACTAAAAAATTCAAACATTACTAATGGTTTTGAAGGAACAATTTTTCAAGATCAATTTAAAAACCTTTGAACAATGGCTGATTCAAAACTGCAAGTTCTTAAAGCAAACCAAAATAAAGATGGCTATGTTACTAGTGGTTGAACTAATGATGTTTTAAACGAAAGTTTACTAAATGGTTCAAACATTATTCATGGTCAAGCTGGAGCAATTTTTCAAGATCAATTCAAAAACCTTTGAGCAATGGGTGCAGATTCAAAACTTCAAGTTCTTAAGGCAAATGAAGATAAAAATGGTTATGTAAGTTCTTGAACTAATGATAATTCTGTTGATGGATTATTAAAAAATTCAAACATTAACGATGGTGTTGGAGCAGTAATTTTCCAAGATCAATTTAAAAACCTTTGAATAGTAGGTCACGGAGAAAGATTCCAAGTTCTTAAGGCAAATGAAGACAAAAATGGTTATGTAAGTTCTTGAAATGATAATAATTCTGTTGATGGATTATTAAAAAATGCAGATACTAATTATGGTGATAACGGAACTATTTTTCAAGACGAATTCGGAAATCTTTGAGTAACTGGTCTTAATCAAAAACTTCAAGTTCTTAAAGTAAATGAAGATAAAAATGGTTATGTAAGTTCTTGAACTAATGATAATTCTGTTGATGGATTATTAAAAAATTCAAACATTAACGATGGTGTTGGAGCAGTAATTTTCCAAGATCAATTTAAAAACCTTTGAGCAATGGGGGAAGTTGGAAATACTCAAAAACTTCAAGTTCTTAAAGTAAATGAAGACAAAAATGGTTATGTAAGTTCCTGAACTGATGATAATTCTGTTGATGGATTATTAAAAAATTCAATCATTAAAAATGGTTGAAAAGGTACAATTTTTCAAGATGAATTTAAAAACCTTTGAGCAATGGGCACTAATTCAAAACTTCAGGTTCTTAAAGTTAATGAAAAGAAAAACGGTTATGAAAGTTCTTGAATAAATAATAATGGATTAAAACAAACTAAAAAAATATCTAAAATAACAGAAAAAATTTAAAACATTTTAATATTTATTTTATTTTTTGATAATCAAATATAAATTCAATTTACATTTTTTAAATACAGAAAAATAATTAAAAAATATTTTTAGTTTTAACTTATTAAAAACAACTAATAAATTAAATTAAATGATTTTTTTAAAAATATTTGTAAAAGACAAGTTAAAATTTTGTCCTAGATGGTTAAAGTAAAAATGTCATCTTAGTATAATTTTTGAATTAAAAATTATATGGAAAAGAATGACATTTTTTTATCCAATAGAATATTATTTAAAGAATTAAAAGAAAAAAATAACAACTTAGTACAAATCTCTAATTCAATAAGTGTTACTGTTAAAACATTATCAAGGTGAAACAAAGATTTAAAACAAGTTAAATTAAGTTTAACCCACAGACTGAAAGGAAAAAAATCAAATTTTAAAAGCACTATTAAAGAAGAAGAAATTCTTCAAGAGTATTTAGATAGTTTTAGATTAGTAAAAAAAGATAAAAAAGCTAAACCTTATAAATTAAGTTGTTTTGTCAAAAATAAACAAAAAAATAAATGTTCATTATCAACATTTAAAAACATTATGAAAAAAAATTTAATAGCTTCACCATGAGCTAGAAAATCAACTAAAAAAGGATATAACAAAATTTTAAAACAAAAAAATAAAGAGCTAAAAAGTAAAGAAGTGAGTAATTTAGTTAAAGAAATAACCGAAATCAACAAAAAAATTTATTTTAGAAAAGCAAGGGTTAAAAATGAAGGTTTAATCCAAGAAATAGATGCTTCAAAAGATTATTGACTTGGTAATACATATAGTCACTTATATGTTTCATATGATCCTGCAACTAGAAAAATTCTTGCTATACATCTTGAAAAAGAAGAGACTACTAAAGAATATTTTCACATTTTAAATAAATTAATAAGAGACAATAAATTACCACAAAAATTTAAGGCTGATTGTCGATCTTCATTTGTAATAAACAAAAAAGATGTAGGGGCAATGGCTCATAAAGATGTTAATACTTGATACGGATTTGTTTTAAATATTTTAAATGTTAAAAGTGAAAATAGTAGCAAACCAACTTTTAAAGGTGGTTTTAAAAGATTTTTTAGAACATGCCAAAATCCATTAAAAGCTGAATTTAGAGAAAGAAACATTACCACTTTTGAAAAAGCAAACATTTATCTTGAAAATTATAGAATTTGATACAACAAGCAATATGACATTGAACCAATAGAAAACAAACTAAAGTTTATTAAAACTAATTTTTCAGAAGAACAAATCAATGAACTTTTATCAATTAGAACTTTTAGAAAAACTGATAAAGGAAATTCAATTAGCTATAAAAACACACTTTATTCACTTTATAACTCAAATAACCAAAGATTATAGTTCAAAGAAAAAAGTGCAATATTAATTTTAAAAACATTTAATAATCAAATAATTGCAAAATTTCATAATGAAAAAATTAAATTAGTAAAAACAAAATTTGATAATTTTACTCATTCTCAAAAAGAACAATATTTAAATAAAAAGATAGTAAAAGCAAATTTTTCTACACCAGATTATCATCCGTGAGGATATAAAGTATTTATGTTGTATTTACATAATTCTAAGAACTTAAGAAGATACCTTAAAAAATAGTTTATGATGTTAATATGGTGACAGTTAATAACATAACATTTTATCTTGTCTTTCACTCATTATTAAAAAGTTTTGAAAAAAACTTTTATTGGATATAATTAATTTGACAAAGCGAAAAATAAAATAAAGAAAAATGGTTTATAAGAATGTTTGAAATAATTGTGAGAACTAATTCACAAACAAAAATTTTAAATGATGTTAATGGTAATTATTTTATTTTAAAATTATTAAAATATTGGGTTCTTCCAGTTATTTTTTATGATCAAATTTATAATAATTTTAAAAAGAAAAATTTTGATCATAATAAAAAATTAAAAACTAAAGATTTTTTAACCGGTTCCAAAAAATCATTAAAACAAGGTTTTTGAAGAAAAAAATACAAAGATAAAATTAAATTTTTTAAAAAACAAAGAAATTTTTTAATGGTTAATAACTTTTATAAAAAAAAATTAAAAATTGTTAATTTCCTAAATTATTTTTTTGTTTTTTAGTTTTTTTAAATAAGCGGAACAAAATACTACAAAAAATTCAAATATTATTTATAAATAGGTTTTTATGACAAATTAAAAAATGATTAAATTTTATTAATAAAACAATTGTTTTTAGTAATAAGTAAATATTGTTTAAATAAATTTAAATTAAAAATTTTAAATATTAAAAAAGGAAAAAAATAATGAAAAAACAAAAAAATGAGAAAATTAAAAAATGAAAAAGAATTAAAAAATTTACTTTAATAGGTTTTGTTACAAGTGTTTCTGTTGGAGTAACAGCAATATTTTGAAATAATAGAAAAGCAAAAATTAGTGTTAAATCTCAAAAAAATAACTTCCAAACATTAATTGAAAAAATTAAAGATAAAGATTTAATAATTGATAAAAATGTTGATACTTCAAGTGATGCAAAAATACTTTTAGCAATTAAAAACCAACTTAAAGTTGAAAATCCTTTATTGAGTAATAAAGATCTTTTAAATGTTAGTGATAATATCACTTCGCTTACTCCTGGAGTAAAAACAAATGTGGTTTTAACAATTTTGATTGATAATAAATCTAACACTATTAATATTAAAATTATAAGACCTTTAAGTGATCTTGAATC
Source organism: Metamycoplasmataceae bacterium (assembly GCA_965263245.1). Lineage (GTDB taxonomy): Bacteria > Bacillota_I > Bacilli_A > Mycoplasmatales > Metamycoplasmataceae > DT-68. Next base: position 887,826 of record CBDHHR010001146.1, read on the forward strand.
AGTTAGTGCTGTTAAAACTGCTCTTAAAAACCTTTCCTTTAAAACAGTTACAATTGTTGCAACTTTTGGAACAATTACTGATAATAAAGAAGCCATAATTAATGATCTTAATTTATTAATTAAATCTTCAAAGATTGATTTAAAAGGAACAAACATTGCAATTAAAGAAGAAGATACCGAATTAACTCTAAAAGGAGTACCTTTTACAATTTTAATTTCTAAAGGAACTATAACTCAAGAAATTGGTTCAGAATTTATGGTTAAAAGAGTTAAAAATAATGTCGAAAAAAATAAAAAAAGAATTGCTTTAATTAAATCAAAAATCAAAGTTAGAACCTTTGACATAGACAAAAATGTTGATACTTCAAATGATGTAAAAACTCTTTTAGCAATTAAAAACCAACTTAAAGTTGAAAATCCTTTATTAACTAGTGAAGATCTTTCAAAAATTGATGACAATATTACTTTGCTTGCTCCTAATAAAAAAACATCTGTAACTTTAATAATTTCTATTGGTTCTGAAAGTGATACAGTCAAAATTTCAATCGAAAGAAGTTATAGCGACCTTGAATCAGTTAATTTTACTAAAAATCAACTTGAAGATTTTTATCAAAAAGAAATTACAGTTAGTGCAACTTCCGGAACAATTACCGATAATAAAGATCTTATAGTAAAAACTCTTAAAAAAAATTATTGATTTTCAATAATTTTAGGTAAATATAGAACAAGTATTGCAATTAAAGAAGAAAATACTAGATTAACTCTGCAAGGAGTACCTTTTACAATTTTAGTTTCTAAAGGAGCTTTAACAAAAGAAATTTCTTCATTATATATAGTTAAAAGAAGTAGAACTAATGAAGAAGAGAATAAATATAAAGTTGCAAAAATTAAAAACAAAATTATAAATAAAAATTTAGTAATTGGTAAAAATGTTAATACTTCAAATGATGCAGCATTGCTTCAAGCAATTAAAAATCAACTTAATGTTGAAAATCTTCCATTAACTAATGAAGAACTTTCAAAAATTACTGATAATATTTCTTCCCTTGTTCCAGAAAAAAGAACACCTGTTATTTTAACAATTTTAGTTGGCACTGAAAGTGATACAGTCAAAATTTGAATTACAAGACCTTTAAGCGATCTTGAATCAGTCAATATTGTTAAAAAGGAACTTGAAAAGCTTTCTCCAAAAGAAATTCAAATTAGTGCAACTTCTGGAACAATTACTAATAATAAACAAGCTATATTTGCTGCTCTTAATTCGTTAATTAAATCTTCAAGCATTGGTTTAAAAGGAACAAACATTGCTATTAAAGAAGAAGATACTCAAATAACATTATTAGGAACTCCGTTTACAATTAAAATTACTAAAGGAGCTATAACAAAAGAAATTAGTTCATTTAAAGTTAAAAGAAGTAAAAATACTCAAGAAATAAATAATGATAAAATTAATGCAATTAAAAACAAAATTGTAGATAAAAACTTAATAATTGATAAAGATGTTGATACTTTTAATGATGCTAAAATCCTTTTAGCAATTAAAAATCAACTTAAAATTCAAAATCCTTCATTAACTAGTCAAGATCTTTTAAAAATTAATGATAGTATTGATTCGCTTACTCCTGGAGTAAAAACAAACGTGGTTTTAACAATTTTAGTTGATATAGAAAGTGATACTATTAACATTGAAGTCACTAGACCTTTAAGTGATTTTGAATCAGTTGATGAAGTTAAAAATGAACTTGAAAAGCTTGTTTCAAAAGAAATTCAAATTAGTGCAACTTCTGGAACAATTACTGATAATAAACAAGCTATATTTGTTGCTCTTAATTCATTAATTAAATCTTCAAACATTGGTTTAAAAGGAACAAACATTGCAATTAAAGAAGAAGATACTGAGTTAACTTTAAATGGAGTACCTTTTACAATCAAAATTACTAAAGGAATCACAACAAAAGAAATTACTTCAACATTTATTGTTAAGAGAAGTTTAACAAATCAAGAAATAATTTCAAAAATAAAATCAAAAATTAAAATCAAAATTCTTACAATACCAAAAAACATTGATAATTCAAATGATGCAAAAATCCTTTTAGCAATTAAAAATCAACTTAAAATTCAAAATCCTTCATTAACTAATCAAGATCTTTTAAAAATTAATGATAGTATTGATTCACTTACTCCAGGAGTAAAAACAAACGTGGTTTTAACAATCTCTATTGATACAGAAAGTGATACTATTAACATTGAAGTCACTAGACCTTTAAGTGATTTTGAATCAGTTGATGAAGTTAAAAATGAACTTGAAAAGCTTGTTTCAAAAGAAATTCAAATTAGTGCAACTTCTGGAACAATTACTGATAATAAACAAGCTATATTTGTTGCTCTTAATTCATTAATTAAATCTTCAAACATTGGTTTAAAAGGAACAAACATTTCAATTAAAGAAGAAGATACTGAGTTAACTTTAAGCGGAGTACCTTTTATAGTTCTAATATCTAAAGGAGCCACAACAAAAGAAATTGTTTCATTTAAAGTTAAAAGAAGTAAAAATACTCAAGAAATAAATAATGATAAAATTAATACAATTAAAGATAAAATTAAAAATAAAGATTTAATAATTAATAAAGATGTTGATACTTCAAATGATGCAAAAATCCTTTTAGCAATTAAAAATCAACTTAAAAAACAAAATCCTTCATTAACTAGTCAAGATCTTTTAAAAATTACTGATAGTATTGATTCACTTATTCCTGGAATAAAAACAAACGTGATTTTAACAATCTCTATTGATACAGAAAGTGATACTATTGACATTGAAATTACTAGACCATTAAATGATCTTGAATTAGTTGATGAAGTTAAAAATGAAATTGAAAATCTTGCTCCAAAAGAAATTAATATTGATGCAAATTCCGGAACAATTACTGATAATAAACAAGCTATAAAAAATGCTCTTGATTCATTAATTATTTCTAAAAAAATTGATTTAAAAGGTACAAAGATTTCAATTAAAGAAGAAGATACTGAGTTAACTTTAAGCGGGGTACCTTTTATAGTTCTAATATCTAAAGGAACCGCAACAAAAGAAATTACCTCAATTTATACAGTTAAAAGAAGTAAAAATACTCAAGAAATAAATAATGATAAAGTTAATGCAATTAAAGATAAAATTAAAGATAAAGAATTAATAATTGATAAAGATGTTGATACTTCAAATGATGCAAAAATCCTTTTAGCCATTAAAAATCAACTTAAAGTTGAAAATCCTTTATTAAATGATGAAGATCTTGAAAAAATTAGTGATAATATTTCTTCTCTTACTCCAGAAAAATGATTACCTGTTATTTTAAAAATTTCAGTTGGTACTCAATTTGATACTATTAACATTAATGTTTTTAGACCTTTGAGTGAGCTTGAAACATTTAATCATATTAAAGAGGAACTTGAAAAAATTTCTCCAAAAGAAATTACAATTAATGCAACTTCTGGAACAATTAATAATAATAAACGAGCTATAAAAAATGCTCTTGATTCATTAATTAATTCTAAAGAGATTGATTTAAAAGGAGCAACTATTTCAATCAAATCACAAGATACAAAATTAACTTTAAGCGGGGTTCCTTTTACAATTTTAGCTTCTACTATATGAGGTTCTAGCAAAGAAATTAGTTTATTTAAAGTTAAAAGAAGTAAAAATACTCAAGAAATAAATAATGATAAAGTTAATGAAATTAAAAATAAAATTAAAGATAAAAACTTAATAATTGATAAAGATGTTGATACTTCAACTGATGCAAAAATCCTTTTAGCAATTAAAAATCAACTTAAAAAACAAAATCTTTCATTAACTAGTCAAGATCTTTTAAAAATTACTGATAGTATTGATTCACTTATTCCTGGAGTAAAAACAAACGTGATTTTAACAATTTCTATTGATACAGAAAGTGATACTATTGACATTGAAATTACTAGACCTTTAAATGATCTTGAATTAGTTGATGAAGTTAAAAATGAACTTGAAAATCTTGCTCCAAAAGAAATTAATATTGATGCAACTTCTGGAACAGTTACTAATAATAAACAAGCTGTACTAGATGCTCTTAAATTATTAATTAGTTCTAAAAAAATTGATTTAAAAGGAACAAAAGTTTTAGTTAAAGAAGAAGATACTGAGTTAACTTTAAACGGAGTACCTTTTACAATTTTAATATCTAAAGGAGATATAACTAAAGAAATTACTAATTGAAAAGTTAAAAGAAGTAAAAACATTCAAGAAATAAATAATGATAAAATTAATGCAATTAAAGATAAAATTAAGAATAAAGAATTAATAATTGATAAAAACATTGATACCTCAGATGATGCAAAAATCCTTTTAGCAATTAAAAATCAACTTAAAACTCAAAATTCTTCATTGAGTGATGAAGATCTTTTAAAAATTACTGATGATGTTTCTTCGCTTACTCCTGGAGTAAAAACAAATGTTGTTTTAACAATTTCTATTGATACAGAAAGTGATACTATTAACATTAATGTTATTAAATCTTTAACTGACCTTGAATCAGTTAATGCTGCTAAAAAAGAACTTGAAAGTCTTTCTCCAAAAGAAATTACAATTAGTGCAACTTCTGGAACAATTACTGATAATAAACAAGCTATACTAGATGCTCTTAAACTATTAATTAGTTCTAAAAACATTGATTTAAAAGAAACAAACATTTTGGTTAAAGAAAAAGATACTGAGTTAACTTTAAATGGAATACCTTTTACAATTTTAATATCTAAAGGAGATATAACTAAAGAAATTACTTCAATTTATACAGTTAAAAGAAGTAAAAATAATCAGGAAATAAATAATGATAAAATTAATGAAATTAAAAATAAAATTAAAGATAAAAACTTAATAATTGATAAAGATGTTGATACTTCAAATGATGCAAAAATACTTTTAGCAATTAAAAACCAACTTAAAAAACAAAATCCTTCATTAACTAATCAAGATCTTTTAAAAATTACTGATGATGTTTCTTCGCTTACTCCTGGAGTAAAAACAAATGTGGTTTTAACAATTTCTATTGATACAGAAAGTGATACTGTTAACATTGAAATCATTAGACCTTTAAGTGATCTTGAATCAGTTGATGAAGTTAAAAAAGAACTTGAAAATCTTTCTCCAAAAGAAATTACAATTATTACAACTTCTGGAACAATTACTGACAATAAACCATATATTATTAATGGTCTTAAACTATTAATTAGTTCTAAAGACATTAATTTAAAAGGAACAAACGTTTTAGTTAAAGAAGAAAATACTGAGTTAACTTTAAATGGAGTTCCGTTTACAATCAAAATTACTAAAGGAACCACAACAAAAGAAATTATTTCAATTTATACAGTTAAAAGAAGTAAAAATAATCAGGAAATAAATAATGATAAAGTTAATGAAATTAAAGATAAAATTAAAGATAAAAACTTAATAATTGATAAAGATGTTGATACTTCAAACGATGCAAAAATCCTTTTAGCAATTAAAAACCAACTTAAAAAACAAAATCCTTCATTAACTGATCAAGATCTTTTAAAAATTAATGATAGTATTGATTCACTTACTCCTGGAGTAAGAACAAACGTTGTTTTAACAATTTCAGTTGGTACTCAATCCGATAACATTAATGTTGAAGTTTTTAGAGCTTTAAGTGACATTGAAATAGTTGATGAACTTAAAAATGAACTTGAAAAACTTTCTCCAAAAGAAATTACAATTAGTGCAACTTCTGGAACAATTACTGATAATAAACAAGCTATACTAGATGCTCTTAAACTATTAATTAGTTCTAAAAACATTGATTTAAAAGAAACAAACATTTTAGTTAAAGAAGAAAATACTAAAATAACCTTATTAGGAGTTCTGTTTACAATCAAAATTACTAAGGGATTAATAAATCAAGAAATTACTTCAATTTATACAGTTAAAAGAAGTAAAAATAATCAGGAAATAAATAATGATAAAGTTAATGAAATTAAAAATAAAATTAAAGATAAAAACTTAATAATTGATAAAGATGTTGATACTTCAACTGATGCAAAAATACTTTTAGCAATTAAAAATCAACTTAAAAAACAAAATCCTTCATTAACTAATCAAGATCTTTTAAAAATTACTGATGATGTTGATTCGCTTACTCCAGGAGTAAAAACAAACGTGGTTTTAACAATTTCTATTGGTACAGAAAGTGATACTATTAACATTAATGTTATTAAATCTTTAACTGACCTTGAATCAGTTAAAGCTCTTAAAAAAGAACTTGAAAGTCTTTCTCCAAAAGAAATTACAATTAGTGCAACTTCTGGAACAGTTACTAATAATAAACAAGCTATACTAGATGCTCTTAAATTATTAATTAGTTCTAAAAACATTGATTTAAATGAAACAAACGTTTTAGTTAAAGAAGAAGATACTGAGTTAACTTTAAACGGAATACCTTTTACAATTTTAATATCTAAAGGAGATATAACTGAAGAAATTACTTCAATTTATACAGTTAAAAGAAGTTTAACAAATCAAGAAATAGTTTCAAGAATAAAAGCAAAAATTCAAGATAAAGTTCTTATAATACCAAAAAATGTTGATACTTCAAATGATGCAAAAATACTTTTAGCAATTAGAAACCAACTTAAAGTCGAAAATCCTTCATTAAATGATAAAGAACTTGAAAAAATTGCAGATAACATTATAAATTTAAAACCCGAAAAGAAAATTCCTGTAATTTTAAAAATTAAATCAGGAAATATAAGCGAATTAATTAAAATTTTTGTAACAAAAAAAAGAAATATAAAATTATGAACCAAAAATTCTGCCATTTTAAAAGGTTCTAACGTTGATGATGGTGTTAATGGAAGAATTTTTCAAGACTCTTCTGGAAATCTTTGAATAATGTCCTACAAAAAAAGACTTCAAGTTCTTAAAAGAGATTCATCACAATGAACTAGTAGCACAACAAGTGGTTTAACAAAAGGATCTAACATTGAATACGGAATGAGTGGAATTCTTTTTGAAGACACTTTTGGAAATCTTTGAGCAATGGGTCGTAAATGAGAATATGATAAATCAAAATTAAGAGAAGGTAAACTCCAAGTTCTTATTAAAAATAAAGATGGTAATTTGGCAGATTCGTGAATTGATACAAATGAAAAATTATTAAAAGGTTCAAACATAAAAAACGGATACGATGAGGCTGCTATTTTCGAAGACTCCTCTGGAAACATCTGGGCAATGTCAGAAAATACAAAACTTAAAGTTCTAAAAAAACAAAAAGATGGCACTTTTGTTGATTCATGAACTGATGATAATAGTGAAAAAGGCGAAAAATTACTACGAGGTTCAAACATTATTAATGGAAAAAAAGGCTTTATTTTTGAAGACTCCTCTGGAAACATTTGAACAATGGCTAAAGGAACAAGACTTCAAGTTCTTGCTAAAAAGAAAGATGGTACTTTTGAAGATAGATGAAATAGTAAAGGAAAATTATTAAGTGGTTCAAACATTAATAATGGAGAATTAGGAATTATGTTTGAAGATTCATTTGGAAATCTTTGGGCAATTGCAAAAAACACAAAACTTCAAGTTTTACGTAAAAAGCAAGATGGTACTTTTGCTAACGCTTGAACTAACAATAATGAACCATTATTAAAAGATTCTAATGTAAAAAATAGCGAAGGAGGAATATTTATTTTCCAAGATTCTTCTAAAAACCTTTGAATAATGAGTAAAGATTCCAAACTTCAAGTTCTTAAAGCAAACCAAAATGGTGATGGTTATGTAGATTCTTGAACTAATAATAATGGTTTAAATAATGAAGAAACAAGTGATAAAAATGATAAAAGAAAATGAAATATTCGTAGAAGACCTTTAAATAATGATAATTCTAATAATAAAAAAATTGAACCATTATTAAAAAATTCAAAAATTAATAATGGTTGATTTGGATTTATTTTTGAAGACTCTTCTGGAAATCTTTGAGCAATGGGAGATGGTTCAAAACTCCAAGTTCTTGTCAAAAATAAAGATGGTTCATTTAGAGATTCATGAACTGATGATAATAGCAAAAATGGTGAACCATTATTAAAAGGTTCAAAAATTAATAATGGTCAATATGGATTTATTTTTGAAGACTCTTCCGGAAACCTTTGAGCAATGGCAAATGGTTCAAAACTTCAAGTATTTGATAAAACACAACAAAGATGAATTTCCTAAAAAATTAATAATTTTAAAATTTATTAAAAAATTATGCTATTTTTTCAATATCCATGTATGAAACTAATTTTTTAGGAATTGTTATTGAACCATCTTTATTTTGATAATTTTCTAATATTGCAGCAATAACTCTATCTATGGCAAGGCCAGAACCATTAATAGTGTAAGAAATTTGGGTTTGATTATTTTTGTCTTTATACCTAATTGAAGCTCTTTTACCTTGAAAAGTACTAAAACCTGAAATTGAAGAAACTTCTCTATACCTTTTTTCGGAAGGAATTCAAATTTCTAAATCAATTGTTTCTTCAGCAGCAAATCCTAAATCTCCGGTGCATAACATAATTTCTTGAAACGGAAGTTCAAGATCTAATAAAACTTGTTTTGCATCATTAATTGTTTTTATAAATTCTTTTTGATAATCTTCTTTTGAAGTGAATTTAACAAGTTCAACCTTATAAAACTGGTGTGATCTAATTAAACCTTTTGTATCTTTACCGCCTGAACCAGCTTCTGATCTAAAACAAGGAGTAAAAGCTGTGTATGCAACCGGTGAAGATAAATCAATAATTTCATTATTAAATAAATTTGTTAAAGGGACTTCTGCAGTGGGGATAAGGTAAGATTGAGAATTTTGAATCTTAAATAAATCTTCTTCAAATTTTGGAAGTTGTCCGGTTCCTTTTAACATGTCGTATTTAACAATTAAAGGAACTAATCATTCAATATAACCGTTTTTAATATGTTTATCTAACATAAAATTTTGAAGTGCTCTAACTAATTTTGCACCAAGACCTTTGTATGACCAATATCTTGAACCTGATAGTTTAACTGATCTTTTAAAATCAACAATATCTAGTTTTTGACCAATTTCATAATGAGGAATTACATTAGTAATTTTACCCTTTCCTAAACTATCATATTCTTTGATAACAACATTATCATTTTCATCATTTCCAACCGGAGTGTTATCACTTGGTAAATTCGGAATATACAAAAGCATTTTTTCAATTTTAACGTTTACATCTTTTTCTTCATCACTAATTTTTTCAATTTCTTTTTCAATTTTTTTTATTTTATTTAAATCATTTTCGATAAATTGTTTTTTTTGTTTTTTAAGTCCGATGTTTTTAGATATTAAATTTTTTTGTGATTTTAAATTTTGAAGATTAGTCATTAACTTTGACCTTTTTTGCGATAAAATAAAAATTTTTTTTATTTTTGAAACATCAAAATTTCTTGTTTTTAATTTTTGAATAACCTTTTCTTTATTATTAATAATGCTTTTTAGTTCTAACATAACAAGTAAATTATATATTAATTTAATATTTTGAAAATAAAACAACTACTAGCAAAAAACTAATTTTAAATTATTCAAAAATTTCTCATGGTGAATTTATTCATATGGCGCACCTAGAAGGACTCGAACCCTCAACATCTTGGGCCGTAACCAAGCACTCTATCCAGTTGAGCTATAGGTGCAAATGGAGGCGCTAACCGGATTCGAACCGGCAATCATGGTGTTGCAGACCACAGCCTTAACCAATTTGGCCATAGCGCCACTTGTCTTTAATAATTATTATTATAACAAGTATAATTTATCTATTGTGATATATTATTCCATTTTAGTGTTTTTTTAATTAAACTTATATGTAAAAAATATTAATATGATTAATATTTTTAGTAACTATTTTTTAAAAAATAGAATATAAAATTTTTATGTAAATAAGTTTTTGGATCAACTACAACATCTATTATTTTAAAAAATAAAAGATACAATTAAACTGTAAAAAAATTACTTTTAAAATCATTAAAATAATTTTATTATTTCTTTTAAATTAAAAATTTAAAAATTAATAAACATTAAAGGGAAAATTAATCAATAGGTTTTTCTCATGAATCTACATAAGCACTTTTATTTTCATTTGCTCTAAGAACTTGGAGTTTTGGATAAATTACTTTTAAAACTTTATTAACATATCTAAGTTCTTGAAAACCTGTTACTCAAAGATTTTTGAATTGATCTTGAAAGATTGTTCCACCTTGACCTTGATTAATGCTTGAATTTTTTAATAATCCAACGTTATTAACACTTGTTCAACCAGTAGCTTCATCATAACCATCTTTATTTGCATTTGCTTTAAGAACTTGGAGTTTTGTATATCTTCCCATTGCTCAAAGGTTTTTAAATGAATCTTGAAAAATTGTTCCGTATCTTCCGTTAGTAATGTTTGAATTTTTCGTTAATCCACTATCAGTATCACTTTTTCAACTAGTAGTTACATAATCATCTTTATTTTGGTTTGCTCTAAGAACTTGCAGTTTTGTTTTAGTACCCATTGATCAAAGGTTTTTAAATGAATCTTTAAAAATTACTCCGTCTCAACCATGAGTAATATTTGAACCTTTTAATAGTCAAGTTGCTGAACTTGAATTATTACTATCTCAGCCCGTAGTTACATAATCATCTTTATTTTGGTTTGCTCTAAGAACTTGCAGTTTTGAATCAGCCATTGTTCAAAGGTTTTTAAATTCATCTTGAAGAATTTTTCCAACTCAATTTGTCGTTTTATTAATATTTGAATTTAGTAATAATCCACTATTAATATCACTTTTTCAACCAATGGTTTCATCATAAGTATTTTTTTGCGAATTTGCTTTAAGAACTTGGAGTTTTGATTTAGTACCTTTTGATCAAAGGTTTTTAAATTGATCTTGAAAAATTATTCCGCCATAACCTTCACTAATTTTTGAACCTTTTAATAATCCGGTTGCCAAACTTGAATTATTACTATTTCAGCCCGTAGTTACGTAGCCATCTTTATTTTGGTTTGCTTTAAGAACTTGAAGACCAGTTCTATCTCCTATTGATCAAAGATTTTTAAATTTGTCTTGAAAAATTTTTCCACCTCAACCATTAGTAATATTTGAACCTTTTAATAATCCGGTTGCTGAACCTGAATTATTACTATCTCAGCCTGTAGTTACGTAGCCATCTTTATTTTGGTTTGCTTTAAGAACTTGAAGATTAGAATATTTACTCATTGCTCAAAGATTTTTAAATTGATCTTGAAAAATTATTCCATTTTTACCATTAATAATGTTTGAATTTTTTAATAATACTTCACCATTGTTGCTGTCATCATTAGTTCAACCAGTGTCTACATAACCATCTTTATTTTGGTTTGCTTTAAGAACTTGCAGTTTTGTATGAATAGTTTTTTTAGTTCCGTTAACATCTTTAGTTATTGAATCACTCATTGTTCAGAGGTTTTTAAAAGAATCTTGAAAAATTGTTGATCCATTACCATCAAAAATGTTTGAATTTTTTAATAAATCAATTTTTTCAACATTATTTTTATTTTCGTTAATTTTTTCAACATTATTTTTATTTTGATTAGCATTAAGAATTACAATGGGAGTAATAATTGCAGCTAAAATTCCTACAATTAATCCTAGTAAAATAATTTTTTTAGTTTTTGATAATTTCATCATTTTCCTTCATATTTAAATTATTTATAAATTATAAAATATGTCTTTACAAAAAACAATCATTTTGTTTAATAAAAAATTTCTTTTTAAAGATTTTTTAAAAACATTTACAAACATTAAAACAATGAAATAATTAATTACTAGGTTTTTGTCATGAATCTACATAACCATCATTATTTACATTTACTTTAAGAACTTGAAGTTTTGTGTAAATAATTATTCGAACGTTTTTGATTGTTTTAGTTTTTGAAAAACTCATTGCTCAAAGGTTTTTAAATTTATCTTGAAAAATTACTCCATTAGAACCATTTTCGATACTTGAACCATTTGTTAAACCACTATTATTAGCACTAGTTCAACCAGTAATTTCATCATAACCATCTTTTTGATTGTTTGCTCTAAGAACTTGGAGATTAGAATTTATACTCATTGCTCAAAGGTTACCAAAATCATCTTGAAAAATTGTTGAACTAGTACCATCAGTAATTTTTGAACCATTTAATAATCCATTAGTAGTATTGGTTCAACCTATAACTTCATCATATCCATCTTTATTATTATTTACCCTAAGAACTTGAAAAGGTTTACCAAATGCCGTTGCTCAAAGATTACCAAAATCATCTTGAAAAATTGTTCCGGCTTCACCATTTATAATCTTTGAACCCTTTGTTAATCCACTATTATTAACACTAGTTCAACCAGTACTTTCATCATAGCCATCTCCATTACTATTTACTCTAAGAACTTGAAGACTTTTTCTACTTCCCATTGCTCAAAGGTTTTTAAATTCATCTTGGAAAATTGTTCCATTAAGACCATCAATAATATTTGAACCCTTTAGTAAATTTTCGTTTAAAACATCATCAGTTCAACCTGTATTAACATAGTCATCTTCATCCTGGTTTACCCTAAGAACTTGAAGTTTTGAATTGTAGCCCATAGTTCAAAGGTTTTTAAATTCATCTTGGAAAATTGTTCCTTCTCTACCGTCACTTATATTTGAACCATTTGTTAATCCGCTATCATTAGCACTAGTTCAACCAGTAATTTCATCATAACCATCTTTTTGATCATTTGCTCTAAGAACTTGGAGTTTTTTATCATTTGACATTGCTCAAAGGTTTTTAAATTCATCTTGGAAAATTATTAATTTTCAACCATTAATATCTAAATTTTTTGTTAATCCACCATCATTTGTAACATTAGTTCAACCAGTAATTTCATCATAACCATCTTTTTGATCATTTGCTCTAAGAACTTGGAGATTTGTTTGGTATCCCATTGCTCAAAGGTTTTTAAATTTATCTTGAAAAATTGTTCCACCAGTACCAGCAACAATATTTGAACCTTTTAATAATGACTCCCCATTATCATCATTATCGTTAGTTCAAGAATTTACATAACCATCTTTATTTTGATTTGATTTAAGAACTTGGAGTTTTGTATTAAAAGTTTCTTTGTTTCCATCAACATCTCTAGTTATTGAAGAACTCATTGCTCAAAGGTTACCAAAATCATCTTGGAAAATTGTTCCGCCATTACCATTAATAATGTTTGAACTTTTTAATAAATTAGCTTTTTCAACATAAATATTTAATAATGAAGTTGTAGAATCAATGCTAATACTAAGAATAACTTCGGTTCTAATTCCTAAAGTTAAAGATGAAAGATTAATGCTAATTTTTGAAAGATCATCATTATTTAAAAAGGGGTTTTCTTTTTGAAGTTGATTTTTAATTGCATTTTGAATTTCACTTTGGTTTTGGGTTGAAACGTTAGGAGCAATTAAAATATCTTTATCAATGATTTTTTCTTTAATTTGGTTTATTTTTTCTTGAGATGTGATATTTAAAGATTGCTTTGCACTAAAACCTTGAACTTCAACATCAACATTATTTTTGGAAAGAACTAAAATAATGCTAGTTGCTGGTTGATCATTATTAGGTAAATTATTACCAGAATTTTTAACTTCTAAAGAAACTCCGTTTAAATCAATTTCGTCATAACCATCTAAATTTTCAATTGCACTTTTAATTGCAGCTTTATTATGAGTAATTGTTTTATCTTCACTTGGAGCATAAACTTCTACTTCTTTAGTTTCTAAATTTTCTAAACTTGATTTTAATTCATTAAGTTCTCTTGTAATAATATTGACTTGATTAGGAGCAAGTTGCTTAGCACTAAAACCACTTACTTCAGTATTATAAGTACCTTTTGAAAGAATAAAAATAATGCTTGTAGGAGTTGCACTATGTAAAGGTAATTGGTTAGAATTTTCTTTTACTTTAATTTTTACTTCTTTTTCTTTAAAATCAATCTCTAAATAACCTTCTACTTGCTTAAGGGTATTTAAAATCGCATCTTTATTGCCATTAACACTTTTATCATCAACTTTAGCTTTAAGTTCTAAAGTTTTTGTTGTTAATTTAGTTAAAGCATTTTTAACACTATTAACATCAGCAATAATTTCTTGCTGATTTTGTTCTCTTATAACAAAATAAGGTTTTTCAGAATCAACTGTTTTTGAATATTTTCCTTTTGAAATTTTAATTTGAATTTTTGCAAAATTAGGTGAAATATCTCGATCGTTTTTCATATAAATTTCAATTTTAACTTCTTTTAAATTTGAAGCACCAATTAAAGTTTTAATTTTTGCAACAATTTTTTCTTGATTATTAGCAACAATTTTACCGGTTAAACTACTTGCAAATTTTAATATTCTTTGATTTTGATTTTTTTCTTCAAGTATTTTAATTACATTTTCAACATCTTTTTGATTTTGTTCATCTTGATTATCTTCTTTTGTATTAAGCAATACAACAGGAATAAAAACTGCAGTTGCCAAAATTCCGATAGAAGCTCCTAATAAAATAAACTTTTTTGTTTTTGATAATTTCATAATTTCCTTTATATTTTGAAATTATAAAATTGTTCTTTGCAAAAAAAAAAAAAAGTTCATTTAGTGACCTAAAAAGCTTATTTTAAAGCTTTTAAGATTTTTTTTAATCAAAAAATAATAATGAATGTAAATAATAAAAAGATTTAAAAAACAAAATTTATAAAATATTTAAATATATCTTTATAAAGAAAAATAATCATTCTTTTTTTTAATAAGATTTTATTTTTTATTTTTTTGTTTAATGTTTTTTTACTTGAAAAGTTTGATCTATTGCAAGAGTTGTTCCAGATGTTTTTCCAATAAATACATCAATATATTGAGGAATTCTTGAAATTGATTTATTTATCCTAGTATTGATTACCACATTAGTTCCCCTTAAACTTGGATGATTAGGATCACCATTAATATTTGAAGGATCAATTAATATTCTTAATTTTTTTATAATCTCAATTTGATTTTGATTATTTAAAACACCTCCGGTTGAGTCACTCGGAAGAGTAATTATTAAATCTTGACCAGTTTTAGATTCAAGAACTTTTTTTATTGCTGCTATATCTTCATTAGCAGTAAAAATTCTTACTTGGAAAGTTTTTGTTGTGCTAAGAGTTGTTCCACCAGCTTTACTAATTGACACAACAATATTCTGAGGAGTTGTTGAAATTGGTGTATCAGCATTCATTGAAATTTCTAATGATGTTTCTCTTAAACTTAAATGATTAGCTTCTCCATTAGTATTTGAAGGATCAATTAATATTCTTAATTTTTTTATAATTGCATTTCTATTAACAATATTTCCAATAATGTTTCCGGTTGAACTACTCGGAAGAATAATTATTAAATCATTTCCAATTTTAGAATCAAGAATATTCTTTATTGCTGCTATATCTTTATCAACATCAATGATTGATTGTTTTTTAACTGAAAAACCTTCAATTTCCTTAGAAAATTCATTTTTTGTTAGTTTAATAATAATTTTTTGTGTAGTAGTAGAGATATTGCTATCATTTTTCATTGAAACTTCAATTTTTACATCATTTAAATTTTCTTTACCAATTAAAGTTTTAATTTTTTCAACAATTTTTTCTTGATTATTAGCAATGATTTTACTGCTAGCACTATTTGAAAGTTCAATAATTTTTTCTTTAGTTGTTTTGGCTTTTAAAATCTTAAATAATTTTTCTACATCATTTTCTTCATTTTTTTTATCTTTATTAAGAAGAACAATTGGAATTGCTAAGGAAGTAGTTAATATTGCTAAAGTTGTTCCTAATAAAAGTATTTTTTTAGTTTTTGTTAATTTCATAATTTCCTTTACAATTTAGATTATAAAATGTCTTCTTGCAAAAAAAAAAAAAAGTTTATTTAGTAAGCTAAAAAGCTTATTTTAAAGACTTTAAGATTTTTTTAATGAAAAATATAATAATCAATATAAGTAAATAATAAAATAATTAATCATTAAGTTTTTCCCATGAATCTACATAACCATCTTTATTCTGGTTTGCTCTAAGAACTTGTAAATTAGAATTTCTACTCATTGCTCAAAGGTTTTTAAATTCATCTTGGAAAATTATTCCGTTTTTACCATTAATAATGTTTGAATTTTTTAATAATGGTTCACCATTTTCGCTATTATCATTAGTCCATGAAGCTACATAACCATCTTTGTTTTGGTTTGCTTTGAGAACTTGAAGTTTTGTATGAATAGTTTTTTCAACTCCGTTAACATCTTTAGTTATTGAATCACTCATTGCTCAAAGGTTTTTAAATGAATCTTGGAAAATTGTTGCACCATTACCATCAAAAATGCTTGAATTTTTTAATAATCCAGTTGCTGAACCTGAATTATTACTATCTCAACCAGTTTTTACATAGCCGTTTTTGTCCTCGTTTGCTCTAAGAACTTGAAGTTTTGGATAAATTACTTTTCAAACTTCATTAATAAACTCAATGTCTTGAAAACCTGTTGCTCAAAGGTTTTTAAACTCATCTTGGAAAATTGTTCCACCTTGACCTTGATTAATATTTGAACCTTTTAGTAATTCATTGTTATTAAAACTTGTTCAACCAATGTTTTCATCATAACCATCTTTATTTTGATTTGCTTTAAGAACTTGGAGTTTTGTATATCTTCCCATTGCTCAAAGGTTTTTAAATTCATCTTGGAAAATTGTTCCATATCTTCCATTAGTAATATTTGAATTTTTTGTTAATCCGCTATCAGTATCACTTTTTCAACCTGTATTTACATAATCTTTTTTAGAAGAATTTGCTCTTAGAACTTGAAGTTTTGTTTTTTCACCCATTGTTCAAAGGTTTTGAAATTCATCTTGAAAAATTATTCCGTCTCGACCATTAGTAATATTTGAACCTTTTAATAATCCGCTTACCAAATTTGAATTATTACTATCTCAACCTGTATTTACATAATCATTTTGATTTTTATTTGCTTTAAGAACTTGAAGATTAGAATTTCTACCCATTGTTCAAAGGTTTTTAAATTCATCTTGGAAAATTTTTCCACTTCAATTTGCTGCAGATTTAATATTTGAATTTAATAATAATCGACTATTAATGTTACTTTTTCAACTAGTAGTTTCATCGTAAGCGTTTTTTTGTGAATTTACCCTAAGAACCTGAAGTTTTGAATTAGTACCCTTTAATCAAAGGTTTTTAAAAGAATCTTGAAAAATTGTTGCTCCATAACCTTCATTGATGTTTAAACCTTTTAATAATCCATTTCCACTATTCACATTGGTTCAACCTGTAGTTACATAATCATTTTGATTTGTATTTGCTTTAAGTACTTGAAGACTAGTTCTATTTCCTATTGACCAAAGATTTTTAAAAGAATCTTGAAAAATTGTTCCACCTCAACCATTAGTAATGTTTGAACCTTTTAATAAATCAATTTTTTTAAAATTATTTGTGTTTTGATTAATTTTTTTAACATTGCTATTTTGAACAATTTTTTTGACATTGTTATTGTTTTGACAAATATTAAAAAGTAAAATAAAAGTAACAATTAAAATTATTAAAATTCTTATAATTACTCCTGTTAAAATAATTTTTTTAATTTTTGATAATTTCATAATTTACTTATATTTTTAATTATAAAATGTCTCTTTGCAAAAAAAAAAAAAAGGTTGTTTAATTAAACTAAAAAGCTTATTTTAAAGACTTTAAGATTTTTTTCATTAAAAAATAGTAATGAATTTAAATAGCAAAAAACTTAAAACTATCTTTTAAATTATGTTTATAAATTTAAAAAATTTCTTTATTAAAAAATTCTATTAAAATTTGAATAATTAATTTAAGTAAATTAAAACAAAATTTCAAGAATTCAATTATGTTTTATTTATTAAATTTTAATTTGTAAAATTTATCAAAAATAATTTTATTTTTTAGCTTTCTATTTAATATTTTTTTACTTGAAAAGTTTCATCTATTGTAACAGCTATAGAAGGTTTTTTTCTAATTACTACATCAATATATTGAGGAGTTGTTGAAATTGCTTTATCAGGAATAATATAGAATTTTATGTTAGTCCCTCTTAAGCTTGGATGATTAGCTTCTCCGTTAGTATTAGAAGGATCAATTAATATTCTTAGTTTTTTTTCAACTGCATTTCTATTAGCTACTTTGTTAAAAATATTTCCATTTGAGTCACTCGGAAGAGTAATGATTAAATCTTGACCAGTTTTAGAATCAAGAATTTCTTTTATTGCTGCTATATCTTCATCAGCAGTAAAAATTCTTACCTGGAATGTTTTTGTTGTGCTAAGAGTTGTTCCACCAGTTTTACTAATTGATACAATAATGTCTTGCGGAGTTGTTGAAATTGCTGCATCAAGACTTTTTGAAACTTCTATTGTTACTCCTTTTAAACTTGCATGATTACCTTCACCACTTTTATTTGAAGGATCAATTAATATTCTCAACTCTTTTTCAATTGCGTTTTTATTAGCTACTTTTCCAATAATGTTCCCTGTTGAGCTACTTGGAAGAATAATTATTAAATCATTACCACTTTTAGCATCAAGAATTTCTTTTATTGCTGCTATATCTTTATTAGCATCCATGACTGATTGTTTTTTAACTAAAAAATCTTTAATTTCTTTTGAAACTTCATCTTTTGTTAGTTTAATAATAATTTTTTGTGCAGTAATAGAAATGTTAGCATCATCTTGCATTAAAACTTCAATTTTTACACCATTTAAATTTTCTTTACCAATTAGAGTTTTAATTTTTTCAATAATTTTTTCTTGATTATTAGCAATGATTTTACCACTAGCACTATTTGAAAGTTCAATAATTTTTTCTTCATTTGTTTTTGCTTTTAAAATTTTAAATAAATTTTCTAAATCATTTTCTTCATTTTTTTCATCCTTATTAAGAACAACAATTGGAACTACTATGGAAGCAGTTAAAATTGCTAAAGTTGTTCCTAATAAAAATATTTTTTTAGTTTTTGATAATTTCATAATTTCCTTTACAATTTAGATTATAAAATGTCTCTTTGCAAAAAAAAAAAAAAGCTTATTTAGCAAGCTAAAAAGCTAATTTTAAAGATTTTAAGATTTTTTTGAATGAAATAAATAATGATTCTTTTTTACTAATGAATAATTTTTTAAAGTTTAATTTATAAAATTTATCAAAAATAATTTTACTATTTATTAAGTTGATTTTTTTACTTGAAAAGTTTTGGATGCATAAACACTTTTACCACCAGTTTTACCAATTACTACATCAATATTTTTAGGAGTTATTGAAATTAGTTCATTAAAACTATCTGTAAAAGTTGATACAGTTGTTCCCCTCAAACTTGGATGATTAGGATCACCTTCAATGTTTGAAGGATCAATTAATATTCTTAATTTTTTTTCCATTGCATTTCTATTATTGAGTTTATTAATAAGTCCACTTGAATCACTTGGAAGTGTAATTATTAAATCATTTCCTGTTTTAGAATCAAGAATTTGTTTTATTGCTGCTATGTCTTCATCTGCAGTAAAAGCTCTTTTTACTCGAAATGTTTTTCTTGTGGTAAGAGTTCTTCCACCACTTTTAATAATTGATACAATAATATCTTGAGGAGTTGTTGAAATTGGTGCATAAACGTTCATTGAAACTTCTATTGATGTTCCTTTTAAGCTTGAATGATTAGCTACTCCATTATTGTTTGAAGGATCAATTAATATTCTTAATTTTTTTATAATCTCATTTTTATTGGCTATTTCTCCAATAATGTTTCCGGTTGAACTATTTGGAAGAGTAATTATTAAATCTTCTCCTGTTTTAGCATCAAGAATATTTTTAATTGCTGCTATATCTTCATCTGCAGTAAAAATTCTTTTAACAGAAAAATCTTTAACTTCTTTTGAAACTTCATTTTTTGTTAATTTAATAATAATTTTTTGTGGAGTAGTAGAAATATTAGTGTCTTTTTCCATTAAAACTTCAATTTTTACTTCTTTTAAATTTTCTTTACCAACTAAAGCTTTAATTTTTTCAATAATTTTTGCTTGGTTGCCAGCAATGATTTTACCACTAGCATTATTTGAAAGTTCAATAACTTTTTCTTCATTTGTTTTTGCTTTTAAAATTTTAAATAATTTTTCTACATCATTTTCTTGGTTTTTCTCATCTTTATTAAGAAGAACAATGGGAGTAACTATGGAAGCAGTTAAAATTGCTAAAGTTGTTCCTAATAAAAGTATTTTTTTAGTTTTTGATAATTGCATATTTTCCTTTACAATTTAGATTATAAAATGTCTCTTTGCAAAAAAAAAAAAAGTTCATTTAGTAAGCTAAAAAGTTAATTTTAAAGACTTTAAGATTTTTTTAAATGAAATAAATAATGATTCTTTTTTACTAATGAATAATTTTTTAAAGTTTAATTTATAAAATTTATCAAAAATAATTTTACTATTTATTAAGTTGATTTTTTTACTTGAAAAGTTTTGTTTGTGCTAAGAGTTGTTCCACCAGTTTTAGCAATTAATACATCAATATTTTTAGGAGTTGTTGAAATTATTCCGCCAGTACCAATAATAGCAAAAGTAGTTCCTCTTAAACTTGGATGATTAGCTACTCCATTAGTATTTGAAGAATCTACTAACATTCTTAATTTTTTTGTAATTGCATCCCGATTTCTTGAAACAGTTCCACCAGTTGAACTACTTGGAAGAATAATTATTAAATCATTACCACTTTTAGAATCAAGAATTTTTTTAACTGCTAATATATCCTCACTAGCAGTAAAATCTCTTTTTACTCGAAAAGTTTTGGTTGTGGTAAGAGTTCTTCCACCACTTTTACTAATTGATACAATAATATCTTGAGAAGTTGTTGAAATTGGTGCATCAACATTCATTGAAACTTCTAATGATGTTCCTCTTAAACTTAAATGATTAGCTTTTCCACTAGTATTTGAAGGATCAATTAATATTCTTAATTTTTTTATAATTTCATTTTTATTGGTAGCATTTCCAATAATGTTTCCGGTTGAACTACTCGGAAGAATAATTATTAAATCATTTCTAGTTTTAGCATCAAGAATATTTCTTATTGATGCTATATCTTTATTAACATTAGTAATTGATTGTTTTTTAACTGAAAAATCTTTAACTTCCTTTGAAACTTCATCTTTTGTTAGTTTAATAATAATTTTTTGAGGAGCAGTAGAAATGTTAGCGTCATCTTCCATTAAAAATTAAATTTTTACACCATTTAGATTTGCTTTACCAATTAAAGTTTTAATTTTTTCGATAACTTTTTCTTGATTATTAGCAATGATTTTACCACTAGCATTATTTGAAAGTTCAATAATTTTTTCTTTATTTGTTTTTGCTTTTAAAATTTTAAATAATTTTTCTACATCATTTTCTTCTTTTTTTTCATCTTTATTAAGAAGAACAATTGGAACTGCTATGGAAGCACTTAATACTGCTAAAGTTGTTCCTAATAAAATGATTTTTTTAGTTTTTGATAATTTCATAATTTCCTTTACAATTTAGATTATAAAATGTCTCTTTGCAAAAAAAAAAAAAAGCTTATTTAGTAACCTAAAAAGCTTATTTTAAAGACTTTAAGATTTTTTTAAATTAAAACGTTACTATAATAAAAAAATATTTTAATAATTTTTAAACACCTTATTTATTTTTAACTATATGTTAGTAGAAGAAAAATTTTTACATAAGTAAATTTATGTTAAAAATTATTGTTTTCTAAATGAAAGGAACTAATTCATGTTTATAATTAAAGATACAAAAACAAATAAAATATTGAAAAATTTAAAAAATAGAGTTAACTCAATCAATAAACTAGAACCAGAAAAAGATGATGATGTTGAAATAACAATTAAAGGAAAATTTAAAGGAAAAGAGGAAGATGTGTCAAAACCTCCCAAGTGATTTAAAGCTTTTGAAACTAAAATCAATCAAAAAATTACTAAATTAGATGAAAATGTTGAAACTCAAATTACTAAATTAAAAGAAGATCTTGAAACTAAAATTACTAAATTAAAAGAAGATCTTGAAACTAAAATTACTAAGTCAAATGAAAATGTTGAAACTAAAATTACTAAATTAAAAAAAGATGTTGAAACACAAATTACTAAATTAAAAGAATATTTTGACGCTAAAATTCCTAAATGATTTAAAGATTGAAATCAAAAAACTTTCATTCCTTTTAAAGAAAAAGTTGAGAAAGACATTGTCAGCATTAAAAAAGACATTGTAAATATGAAAAAAGACATTACTGCTATGAAAAATACTCCCACAATGAAAAAAGAACTTGGTCTAACTTAAAATAATTTAATAATTAGAATTT
Organism: Metamycoplasmataceae bacterium; assembly: GCA_965263245.1. Taxonomy (GTDB): domain Bacteria; phylum Bacillota_I; class Bacilli_A; order Mycoplasmatales; family Metamycoplasmataceae; genus DT-68. The sequence continues at coordinate 910,301 of CBDHHR010001146.1, forward strand.
TTAAGATAATAAACATTAATAAAAAGATTCAAATAATTTAAAACAAAACATTATTATGATAAAAAAATTAATTTATTTATTTTTAACCATTTATTAATAGAAAAAGAAAGTTTTAATTCATAATTAAATTTATGTTAAAAATTATTGTTTTATAAATCAAAAAAGATACTTTTATGATTATAACTAGCAATGCAAAGTTAAACAAAATATTAAAAAATGTAAAAAATAGAATTAATTCAATCAAATAAATTAGAATCAAAAAACAGTTCTAAAGTTAGAATAATACTCGAAAAATGAAAAGAGAACTTAGTTTAGATTAAAATAAATTTAATATTTAAAATTTTTGTTGAAACACATCAATAAATTTTAACTTGTTTCCAAAAAATTAACTTCTCATAAAATTGATTACTTAAAGAAGTTTTTATAAAGAAAAATGAGATTGCAAAAAATTTTCTATGATGTTGATTTTTTAATAAGAAAATGCGGGAAAATTAAACTAGTTCCATTAGTTTTATTAATTTTTATATAAAGACCTTTAAAATCAATAGAAATCGAATCATCAACAACATTTGTTCTATAAAGAGTAATTGTTGTACCTCTTAAACTTGGATGATTAGGATCACCATTAGTATTTGAAGAATCAATTATCATTCTTATTTTTCTTTTAATTACCTCTTTATTTTTTTGATTATTAATGATACTTCCAGTTGAACTACTTGGAAGAATAATTTTTAAATCATTGAATTTTTTAGCATGTAAAATGTTTAATATTGCTTGGATATCTTCATCCGCAGTAAAATTTCTTTTTACTTGGAAAGTTTTAGTTGTTTTAAGAGTTGTTCCACTAGTTTTACTAATTTTTATAATAATGTCTTTAGGAGTTGTTGAAATTGGTGTATCACTGCCAATTGAAACTTGTATTGATGTTCCTCTTAAGCTAGCATGATTGCCTTCACCACTTTTATTTAAAGGATCAATTAACATTATTATTTTTTTGATAATTGCGATTTTATTAATTCTATTTCCAATAATGTTTCCAGTTGAAACACTTGGAAGAGTAATTATTAAATCACTACCACTTTTAGCATCAAGAATATTTTTTATTGCTTCTATATCTTTATTAACATCAGTGATTGATTGTTTTTTAACTGAAAAATCTTCAATTTTTTTTGAAATTTCATTTTTTGTTAATTTAATAATAATTTTTTGTTTAGTAGTAGAAATGTTAATATCATTTTTCATCAAAACTTCAATTTTTACTTCTTTTAAATTTGCTTTACCAATTAAAGTTTTAATTTTTTCAATAATTTTTGCTTGATTATTAGCAATAATTTTACCGCTAGCATTATTTGATAGTTCAATAATTTTTTCTTTAGTTCTTTTTGCTTGTAAAATTTTAAATAATTTTTCTACATCATTTTCTTGGTTTTTCTCATCTTTATTAAGAAGAACAATTGGAACTGCTATGGAAGTAGTTAATACTGCTAAAGTTGTTCCCAATAAAAGTATTTTTTTAGTTTTTGTTAATTTCATAGTTTCCTTTACAATTTAGATTATAAAATGTCTCTTTGCAAAAAAAAAAAAAAGTTCATTTAGTAAGCTAAAAACCTAATTTTAAAGACTTTAAGATTTTTTTAAATTAAAAAATTAATAATGAATATGATCAACAAAAAAATTTAAAAAATAAAATTTATTTCATTTAAAATTATTTTCTAAATTATATTAATGAATTTATTTAAACCAAAACGTTACTATGATAAAAAAAATAATTTAATTTTTTTAACAGTTTATTTATTTTTAACTATATGTTAGTTAGAATAGTAATAATTTTTAGACAATAAATTTATGTTAAAAATTATTGTTTTCTAAAAGAAAGAAACTAATTCATGTTTATAATTAAAGATACAAAAACAAATAAAATATTGAAAAATTTAAAAAATAGAGTTAATTCAATCAATAAATCAAATTTAGAAAACGGTTCTAAAGTTAGAATAATAATTGACGGAATTTTTGAAAGAAAAGAGGAAGATGTGTCAAAACCTCCCAAGTGATTTAAAGCTTTTGAAACTAAAATCAACCAAAAAATTACTAAATTAGATGAAAATGTTGAAACTCAAATTACTAAATTAAAAGAAGATCTTGAAACTAAAATTAATAAGTCAAATGAAAATGTTGAAACTAAAATTACTAAATTAAAAGAAGATCTTGAAACTAAAATTACTAAGTCAAATGAAAATTTTGAAACTCAAATTACTAAATTAAAAGAAGATCTTGAAACTAAAATTACTAAGTCAAATGAAAATTTTGAAAATAAAACTCCTAAATGGTTTAAAGATTGAGAAAAAAATTCTGAAAATAAAGTTCCCAAATGATTTAAAGATTGAGAAAAAAATTCTGAAAATAAAGTTCCTAAATGATTTAAAGATTGAAATCAAAAAACTTTCATTCCTTTTAAAGAAAAAGTTGAAAAAGACATTGTTGAAATTAAAAAAGACATTACTGCTATGAAAAATACTCCTACAATGAAAAGAGAACTTGGTTTATCTTAAAATAATTATTTAAAAAATGTTTTCATTATGAAAAAAGATTTTGGTGATGAACTATATAATTTAATAAAAAATGCAAATAATATAATTAATTATGTTCTTGTTTAATCTTTTTTTACTTGGAATTTGTTTTCTATTATAAGACTTCTTGAAGGACCTTTATCAATTTGTACATTAATATATTGAGGAGTTGTTGAAATTTGTCTAGTAAAATAACGTCCAAAAATTATTATATAAGTTCCTCTTAAACTTGGATGATTAGGATCTCCACTAGTATTTGAAGGATCAACTAATATTGTTAATTTTTTTATAATTGCATTTTGATTGTCTAAAATTCTTCCGGTTGAATCACTCGGAAGAGTAATAATTAAATCTTGACCAGTTTTAGCATCAAGAATATTTTTAATTGCCATTAAATCTTCATCTATCGTAAAATCTCTTTTTACCTGGAAAATTTTATTTGTACTAAGTGTTGTTCCACTAGTTTTACTAATTGAAACAATAATGTTTTGCGGAGTTGTTAAAATTGGTGTATCAACATTCATTGAAACTTGTATTGATGTTCCTCTTAAGCTTTGATGATTACCTTCACCACTTTTATTTGAAGGATCAATTAACATTATTATTTTTTTGATAATTGCAATTTTATTAATTCTATTTCCAATAATGTTTCCGGTTGAACTACTCGGAAGAATAATTATTAAATCATTACCACTTTTAGCATCAAGAATATTTTTTATTGCTACTATATCTTTATTAACATCAACGATTGATTGTTTTTTAACTGAAAAATCTTCAATTTTTTTTGAAATTTCATTTTTGCTTAATTTAATAATAATTTTTTGGGTAGTAATTGAAATGTTAGCATCATCTTCCATCAAAACTTCAATTTTTACATCATTTAAATTTTCTTTACCAATTAAAGTTTTAATTTTTTCAACAATTTTTTCTTGATTATTAGCAATGATTTTACCGCTAGCACTATTTGAAAGTTCAATAATTTTTTCTTTAGTTGTTTTTGCTTGTAAAATTCTAAATATTTTTTCTACATCATTTTCCTTGTTATTTTGATCTTTATTAAGAAGAACAATCGGAACTGCTATGGAAGCAGTTAATATTGCTAGTGTTGTTCCTAATAAAAGTATTTTTTTAGTTTTTGTTAATTTCATAATTTCCTTTACAATTTAGATTATAAAATGTCTCCTTGCAAAAAAAAAAAAAAGTTTATTTAGCAAACTAAAAAGCTTATTTTAAAGACTTTGAGATTTTTTTAATGAAAAAATAATAATGAAGTCACTCTTTTTTGCTATGCATTTATTTTTTAGAATTTAATTTATAAAATTTATCAAAAATAATTTTGCTTTTTATCTTATTATTTAAAATTTTTTTACTTGAAAAGTTTGATTTATGGAAAGAGTTTTTCCAAAATTTTTACTAATTTTAACATCAATATATTGAGGATTTGTTGAAATTAGATTTTTAAGACGAAGTCCATAAAATGTTAAAAAAGTTCCTCTTAAACTTGGATGATTAGAATTTCCACTAGTGTTTGAAGAATCAATTAATATTCTTAACTTTTTTAAAATTTCATTTCTATTATTAGTGTCATTAATATCTCCGGTTGAGCTACTTGGAAGAGTAATTATTAAATCATTACCAGTTTTAGAATCAAGAATTTTTTTAATTGCTAAAATATCTTCATTTGGAGTAAAATTTCTTTTTACTTGAAAAGTTCTTCTTATTTCAAAACTTTCTCCAATAGTTTTACTAATTTTTAAATCGATATATTGAGGAGTTGTTGAAATTAGATTTTTAAGACTAAGTCCATAAAATGTTAAAAAAGTTCCTCTTAAACTTGGATGATTAGAATTTCCACTAGTGTTTGAAGAATCAATTAATATTCTTAATTTTTTTAAAATTTCATTTCTATTATTAGTGTCACTAATATCTCCGGTTGAGCTACTTGGAAGAGTAATTATTAAATCATTACCAGTTTTAGATTCAAGAATTTTTTTAATTGCTGCTATATCTTCATCAATAACTTTTTTCTTTTTAACTGAAAAATCTTCAATTTCTTTTGAAACTTCATTTTTTGTTAATTTAATAATAATTTTTTGGGGAGTAATTGAAATGTTAAAATCATCTTTCATTAAAACTTCAATTTTTACTTCTTTTAAATTTGCTTTACCAATTAAAGTTTTAATTTTTTCAATAATTTTTGCTTGATTGTCAGCAATGATTTTACCACTAGTATTACTTGAAAGTTCAATAATTTTTTCTTTGGTTGTTTTTGTTTGTAAAATTTTGAATATTTTTTCTACATCTTTTTTGGCATTGTTGTTATTTTTGTTAAGAAGAACAATTGGAGTTACTATTGAAGTGCTTAATGCTACCAATGTTATTCCTAATAAAAGTATTTTTTTAGTTTTTGATAATTTCATAAATTTCCTTTACAATTTAGATTATAAAATGTCTCCTTGCAAAAAAAAAAAAAAGTTTATTTAGTAAGCTAAAAAGCTTATTTTAAAGACTTTAAGATTTTGTTAAACTAAAAAATTAATAATGAATATATCAAGTAAATTAAAACAAAAATTGAAAATGTTAATTATACTTTTATTCAAAATTTTTAATATATTTAAGTATATTTTTCCAATATAATGATATTTTTTTATTTTAATTATTATTTAACCTTTTTTTACTTGAAATTTGTTTTCTATGAAAAGAGTTTTTCCAGGACGTTTACCAATTTCTACATTAATGTATTTAGGGGTTGTTGAAATTGGATTAGTAAGATAAAGTGAATTGAATCCTATATGAGTTCCTCTTAAACTTGGATGATTAGGGTCTCTGCTAGTATTTGAAGAATCAATTAATATTCTTAAATTTTTTCTAATTGCATTTTGATTGTCTAAAATTCTTCCAGTTGAATCACTCGGAAGAGTAATTATTAAATCTTGACCAGTTTTAGCATCAAGAATTTCTTTTATTGCTTGTATATCTTCATCTGGAGTAAAATCTCTTTTTACTTGAAATGTTTTTGTAGTACCAAGGGTTGTTCCGCCAGTTTTACTAATTGACACAATAATGTTTTGTAAAGTTGTTAAAATTGGAGCATCAACACTCATTGAAACTTCTATTGATGTTCCTCTTAAGCTTTCATGATTAGCTTCTCCATTAATATTTGAAGGATCAATTAATATTCTTAGTTTTTTTAGAATTGCATTTTTATTAGTAGCATTTTCAATAATGTTTCCCGTTGAAATACTTGGAAGAATAATTATTAAATCATTTCCGGTTTTAGCATCAAGAATATTTTTTATTGCTACTATATCTTTATTAACATCAATGATTGATTGTTTTTTAACTGAAAAATCTTCAATTTTTTTTGAAACTTCATTTTTGGTTAGTTTAATAATAATTTTTTGGGGAGTAGTAGAGATGTTAGTGTCTTTTTGCATTGAAACTTCAATTTTTACATCATTTAAATTTGCTTTACCAATTAAAATTTTTAATTTTTCAATGATTTTTTCTTGATTATTAGCAATGATTTTTCCAGTAGCATTACTTGAAAGTTCAATAATTTTTTCTTTAGTTGTTTTTGCTTGTAAAATTTTAAATAATTTTTCTACATCATTTTCTTCATTTTTTTCATCTTTATTAAGAAGAACAACTGGAACTACTATGGAAGTAGTTAAAATTGCTAGTGTTGTTCCTAATAAAAGTATTTTTTTAGTTTTTGTTAATTTCATATTTTCCTTTGCAATTTAGATTATAAAATGTCTCTTTGCAAAAAAAAAAAAAGCTTATTTAGTAAGTTAAAAAGCTTATTTTAAAGACTTTAAGATTTTTTTGAATGAAAAAAAATTTATAAAATGATTTTAAACATTGATAAAAAATGTAATAATAATTTTGTATAGTTATCTATAGAATTTTCCAAAAACTCTCCACTACCAAAACATTAAATATTGGTCTTAGTTCATATCACACTACTATGTGCATTGGGAAAATAGTAAAAGAGTTTATCTTTTTAAGATAGACTCTTTTTTATGTTTTTTTTTAACTAAAAAATCATAAAGTTCTAAACTATTTCCGACATTTTTAATAATTTTTATAGTAATAAGTTTAGGAAGAATAGAAACTAAATCACTTTGATGACATATTTTTGTAAAAGTAATTGTTGTTCTATGTAAATTTGAATAATTAGCGTTACCACTAGATATTTGGAGAGTAAATTAATTGTCTTATTTTTCTTTAGATTACATTTTTATCAATTAAATTATTAATTATTAAGTTAATTTTTTTACTTGAAATGTTTTTGTAGTAATAATAGTTGTTCCACCTGTTTTACTAATTGAAACAATAATGTCTTGAGGAGTTGTTGAAATTGGTGTTCTATAAAAACGTGTTAAACCTCATACTTCAGTTCCTTTTAAACTTGAATGATTAGCATTACCACTAGTATTTGAAGAATCAATTAATATTCTTAGTTTTTTATTAATTTCATTATCATTATCATTAATATATCCAGTTGAACCACTCGGAAGAGTAATTATTAAATCTTGACCAGTTTTAGCATCAAGAATATTTTTTATTGCTGCTATATCTTCATCTGGAGTAGATTCTCTTTTTACTTGAAATGTTTTTGTAGTAATAATAGTTGTTCCACCTGTTTTACTAATTGAAACAATAATATCTTGAGGAGTTGTTGAAATTGGTGCATCAGGACTTTTTGAAACTTCTATTGATGTTCCTCTTAAGCTTTCATGATTAGCTTCTCCATTAATATTTGAAGAATCAATTAATATTCTTAGTTTTTTTAGAATTGCATTTTTATTAGTAGCATTTTCAATAATGTTTCCCGTTGAACTGCTTGGAAGAATAATTATTAAATCATTTCCGGTTTTAGCATTAAGAATATTTTTTATTGCTACTATATCTTTATTAACATCCTTAATTGATTGTTTTTTAACTGAAAAATCTTTGATTTCTTTTGAAACTTCATTTTTGCTTAATTTAATAATAATTTTTTGGGAGATAGTAGAAATGTTAGCATCATTTTTCATTAAAACTTCAATTTTTACATCTTTTAAATTTGCTTTACCAATTAAAGTTTTAATTTTTTCAATGATTTTTTCTTGATTATTAGCAATGATTTTGCCACTAGCATTACTTGGTAGTTTAATAATTTTTTGTGTAGTTGTTTTTGCTTGTAAAATTTTAAATATTTTTTCTACATCATTTTCCTTGTTATTTTGATCTTTATTAAGAAGAACAATTGGAATTGCTATGGAAGTAGTTAATATTGCTAGTGTTGTTCCTAATAAAAGCATTTTTTTAGTTTTTGATAATTTCATATTTTTCCTTACAATTTAGATTATAAAATGTCTCCTTGCAAAAAAAAAAAAAGTTTATTTAGCAAGCTAAAAAGCTTATTTTAAAGACTTTGAGATTTTTTTGAATTAAACAAATAATCATTCTTTTTTACTATGAAGTTATTTATCAGGATTTAATTTATCAAAAATAATTTTATTTTTTACATTGTTATTTAAGCTTTTTTACTCGGAAAGTTCTTGCTATTTCAACACTTCTTCCAGGACGTTTACTAATTCTTAAATCAATATATTGTGGAGTTGTTGAAATTATTTTATCACTTTGTACAATAATAAATATTCCTACTCCTCTTAAACTTGAATGATTATCTTCTCCGTTAGTATTTGAAGGATCAACTAATATTCTTAATTTTTTTTCAATTAAAATCCTATTAGTTAATTTTGAATAAATATATCCAGTTGAATCACTTGGAAGAGTAATTATTAAATCTTGACCAGTTTTAGATTCAAGAATTTCTTTTATTGCTGCTATATCTTCATTAGCAGTAAAAATTCTTACTTGAAATTTTTTTGTTGTTCTAAGAGTTGTTCCACCAGCTTTACTAATTTTTACAATGATGTTTTGTAAAGTTGTTGAAATTGGTGCATCAGCGTTCATTGAAATTTCTATTGATGTTCCTCTTAAACTTTGATGATTAATTTCTCCATTAGTGTTTGAAGGATCAACTAATATTCTTAATCTTTTTATAATTGCATTTCTATTAGCAATATTTCCGACAATGTTTCCAGTTGAACTACTCGAAAGAGTAATTATTAAATCATTACTAGTTTTAGAATCAAGAATATTCCTTATTGCTGATATATCTTTATCAACATCAATGATTGATTGTCTTTTAACTAAAAAATCTTGAATTTTTTTGGAAATTTCATTTTTAATTAGTTTAATAATAATTTTTTGGGGAGTGGTAGAAATGTTAGTGTCATTTTCCATTAAAACTTCAATTTTTACTTCTTTTAAATTTACTTTACCAATTAAAATTTTTAATTTTTCAATAATTTTTTCTTGATTATCAGCAATGATTTTACCACTAGCATTATTTGAAAGTTCAATAATTTTTTCTTCATTTGTTTTTGCTTGTAAAATTTTAAATATTTTTTCTACATCATTTTTTTCATTTTTCTCATCTTTATTAAGAAGAACAATCGGAACTGCTATGGAAGTAGTTAATATTGCTAGTGTTGTTCCTAATAAAAGTATTTTTTTAGTTTTTGATAATTTCATAATTTCCTTTACAATTTAGATTATAAAATGTCTCTTTGCAAAAAAAAAAAAAGTTTATTTAGCAAGCTAAAAAGCTTATTTTAAAGACTTTAAGATTTTTTTCACGTTATTTAAAACTTGTTTATTTAGCAAAATATCATTATTAAAACATTTGACTTTTACTTATTATTTATCTTCTCTTTCTTTTCGTTTTCTAACAATATTTTTGTTACTTTACGATTTAAAATAAAAACTCATATTAATGTTAATGTTGTAAATAAAACAATTATTCCGAGAAACAACCATATTAACCAATCCATACCATCACCTCCTTTTATTAAAACTTTAGGTAAATCGTTAAATAGTCAAAGTGCCATAAAAACAAAAACAAAGAAATAAAAAAAACTAACAAAAATAAATGTTAACTTAACTCCTAACTTGTCTTCTTGTAATTTTTTATTATTATTTTTGCTTAATCAAGCAATTAAATATCAACCTACTCACATATACTTATTTTTCTTTTTTTAATTTTTCTATTAAATTATCTTTCAATTTTAATAAATTTGTTTTTAAATTTTGAAATTTTTGTTTTCAAAAATCATTTTTTTTAGATTTTGATAATTCTTCTTCAATGGTAAATTCACCGGATAGAACTTTTGCAACACCACCGTTTTTATAATCAGGACCTTTAAGTTTTGTTAAATTATAAAAATCTTTGGTTGCATTTTTCATTGCTATAACGTTCATGTATTCTAAGCAAGTAGAATCATTCATTGAATCACCAATGTGTAGCATTTCTTCTTTTTTACTAATTCCGTAAAATTTTTTAGCAACATATGAATTTGCTTTACCTTTTGTAGCATCTTTATGACTTATTTCAAGGATTCAACCTTTATGTGAAGAAACAATTGAAATGTTGGGAATAAGCTCTTTGAGTTCGTTTTGAACTTCTAACATTCTTTTTTTAGTTTTGCCTCATAAAATGAACTTATAATATTTTTTTTGAAGATCTAAATTAAAGTTTGGAAACGGCGTAAAATTAATCATTTTGACAATTAATCGATGAATTAAGCTATAACATCCATAAGCATTAGTTTCAGCATCAATTTTTACTAATAAATTATTTTCCCTAACATACTGAATTAATAACAGTGTTGTTTTAACACTCATGTTAATTTTTTTAATTATTTTTTTATTTTTTAAAATTATTGCACCATTTCCAGTTACTGCATAAGTATAATCAATCTTGGATAAATATCTTTCTGCCTGAAGACCTGATCTACCGGTTGAGACAATAACGTGTTTTTTTAAATTGCGAAAATTAATTGCTTGTTTATTTTTATTAGAAATATCACGCACACCATCATCGATAGTATCAACAAGTGTTCCGTCTAAATCAACAAATATAATTTTTACTTTATTTAAGAGTTTTTTGCTTTCCATACAATTAACATTATATATTACTAATCATTATTTTGAAGGTGAGAAGTTATTGCAATCATCGATGCATTATCAGTTGTATATTTCATTTCTGGAATTAACGTGTTTGAATGTAGCTTTGCAATTTTACTTCTAAGTTCTAAATTAGCAGATACGCCACCGCCTAAAATTAATGATTTAGGTTTAAACTCTTCGATCGCTTTTTTTGTTTTTAAAAGTAATGGTTTAAATATATGTTCTTGAAAACTTGAACATATATTTTCTAAATTTAGTTTTTCTTTTTTTTGTTCTAAATTATGAATATAATTTATCACTTTGGTTTTAAAACCAGAAAATGAAAAATCATATGTATAATTATTTTTAATTGAAAAATCAATTAATGGTTGACCTTTTTTTGCTAGTTTATCTATTTGTGGTCCGCCGGGAAAACCAAGGTTTAATTTTCTTGCAACTTTATCAAAAACTTCTCCAATTGCATCATCTTTGGTTTCTCCTAAAAGTTTTATGTCTTGTGGTTTATGGGAATTAAGGTGTCAAATTTGACTATGACCTCCTGAAACAATTAAGGCAATAGCTGGATAAGTAATATCATGATTAAAATAGCAAGCAAAAATATGTCCGTGCATATGATTAATCGGAAAAACTTTTTTGTTTAGTGCAAATCCAAGTGCTTTGGCAAATATTCGACCAACATGAAGTGAACCAATTAATCCCGGAGATTTTGTATAAGCAATGTGGTCAATGGTACTTAAATCAAATTCATTTTGAAATGTATTTAAAATTTTAATTATGGTTTGAGCATGGTGTCTTGAAGCATATTCTGGAACTGTACCACCAAATTTTTTATGAAACTTAGTTTGTGAAATCGTAATTTCTTTAATTATTTTTCTGTCTTCATAAAGTGCAACAGAAGTATCATCGTGTGAAGTTTCAACTGCTAAAATTTTCATCCTAAATTCCTCCAATTTGTGGTTCTTTACAATAATTTTCTTTAAAATTTAAAATGTTTTTAACTTTTTTAAAAAGTTTTAAATAAACTTCTGGTTGATCAATCAAGGTTTTATAATCGATTAAAGAATTTTCTTTAAAGTCTCCAAGTGTTATTTTAGTTTGACCGTTTTTAACGCTTCCGATAAAAGATTTTTTACTTTTAGCATCAACATAATAATTTCCGTCTATTCCTTTAGAAATAAAAGTTAAATTATCAATTGAAAATAAATCAATTTTTAAAGTTAAGCAAAGCGTTTTAGCAAAAACACTTCCTGCTCGAATGCTCATAAATGATCCTGGACCATTAACTAAATAAACTTTTTTAATATCTTTTGTAAAAACATTTGCGTTTTTGATTAAAGTTTTATAAACTTGTGGAAGAATTTCAGATTTTTTTAAATGTTTTTTTAAATGAACATACGAAAGAGTTTTATTATCTTTGATTATTGATAAAAATAAATCTTCATTAACTGTATCTATAAATAATTTCATAAAAACATTATAAAAAAGTATTTAAAAATTTATTTCTAAATAATTTATTTTTTTGCCAGCTAAGGATCATTTTTTTTCATAACTGGTCATTATGTTGTCTTGAGAAGCGTGGTGGTTATGAAAATCAGTTGTTATGTTTTTAATCTTGATTTTATTTTCGCTAAGGTGGTTAATTGTTCAATTAAATAATTTATCATTATCGGTTTTTAGAAGAATTTTTCCGTTTTTAAAAAGAATGTTTTTGTATAAATTAATAAAATTAACGTGGGTTAAACGTCTTTTTGCGTGTCTTTTTTTAGGTCAAGGATCGGGAAATGTTAGTCATATTTTTTTGACTTTTCCTTTAATTAAATTATTTAAATTTTTTATATCTGCACAAATAATTTTAAAATTATTTAAATTTTTGCTTTCGGCTTTTTTAACCGCTTTAAGAGCAACTGTTGGTGATTTTTCAATACCTAAATAATTAACTTTAGAATTATTTTTTGCTAGCTCAGTAATCATCTTTCCTTTACCCATGCCAAGTTCAATAACTGTGTTTGAAAAAACTTTGTAAGGAAAAATTTGTACCAAATAATTAGATTGTTCTAATTGTTTTTGAGCGTTTGGATTATTTCTTAATCTCATATTAATATATTAACTTATATATAATGTTAATGGAAATATTAATCAAAAAAATATTTTTCAAAAGAGATTAAAATGAATTTAAAAAAAGGACTCATAATTAATGTTCAAGCATACAAGCATAACGGAACACTGTATAAACAATGAAACGGAGTAAAGGTTATAAAATGTTCTCCTAACGAACTTGTGCTTTACATGTTTAAAACAAAAGTTAAAGAAAAAAATCAAAAAACTTGGTCAATTAAAGAACCGGTTATTTGAAAATTTTGAAAAAATGAATTTTATAATTCAACTTCTTTACTAAGGGATAATGGTCCTTATTATTACATTAACCTTGCTAGTCCACCCGTATTTGAAAATAACACACTAAAATTTATTGACTATGATTTAGACATTAAAAAGTATCCACAAACTAAAATTAAAATTGTTGATCAAAAAGAGTTTGACAAAAACAAAGTTAATTTAAACTATCCAAAAAATTTAATTCAAAAAATTATAATAACTACCGAAACAATTTTTCAGAAACTAAAAAATAAAGAAGGTTTTTTTGATAAAGAAAAAATAAAATACTTTTATAAAAAAATATTAGAAGAAAAGCTTTTATCAAAAAAATACTGAAAAAAGACAAAATTTATTCAAAAAATTTTTAAAACGTTTAAATAATTATTCGAAACTAGAACTTTTAATGTCTTTAATTAAAATTTCTTGGGTTTTTCTAATTGCCTTTTCAACCTTACTTTCAATATCAGAATTATTAATTACAGAAATTGATTTAATGATGTTGTTATCCTTTAACGAAATTACTTTTACACCCTTTGTACTTCGGTTTGAAGTTGCAACTTGGTTTAAAGATGTTCTAATGGTAATTCCTTTTTTGGTAATCACTAAAATGTCTTCGTTTCCAACAACTTCATCAACAAAGATTAATTTACCAGCTTTTTTGATATCAAGTGATTTAACACCTTTGGCACCACGCTTAGTTTTTCTGTATTCACTCACTAAAGTTTTTTTACCAAATCCATGCTTACCGATTGAAAAAATATAAGATTTATCGTTTGCAATTGAGGCCCCAATAACTTTTGCATTTGAGTTATCACTTAAATCCATTCCTTTAACTCCCATTGAACTTCTTCCTGAAGGTCTTACTAAAGAACAATCAAAACGAACAACTTTACCAATCGAATTACCAATGATAATTTCGTCTTCATCACTAGCAATGATTACTTTAAATAAATGATCATTTGGTTTTAGTTTTAAAGCAATTTTACCGTTTCGGTTAATTCGAGAATATTCAGCAAGTTTGGTTTTTTTAATTATTCCTTTTCTAGTAATGGTGATTAAAAACTTATCTTCTTCATAGTCTTCGACCGGAAGAAGTGAAATTACTTTTTCGTTTTTTTGAACCGAAATTATGTTTAAAAACGGAATTCCCTTTGCTTGTTTTGAAAGTTCAGGAATTTGGTGTGCTCTAATTTTATAAACTTTTCCTAAAGAAGTAAAAATTAATAAATCAGTGTGAGTATGAGTTGTAATAATTTTTTCAATGTCATCATCTTCATAAGTTGACATTGATTTAGAACCGATTCCACCCCTATTTTGAAGTTGGTACTCTTCAAGCGCAATTCTTTTTACATAATTTTTAGAAGACATTGTAATGGCAATGTCTTTTTGGGGAATTAAATCTTCATCATCAATTAAACCAATTCCTTCAACAATTTGACTTCTTCTTTCGTCTGCAAACTTTTCTTTAATTTCTTTTAGTTCTTTAATTACTGTGTTTAATAAAACGTCTTTATTTTCTAAAATGTTTTTTAATTTATTAATAACTTTTTCAAGTTCTTTAAGCTCTTGGTTCATTTTTTCAATTGCAAGGCCCGTAAGTCTTCCTAGTTTCATTTCTGTAATTGCTTTGGCTTGAGTTTCTGAAAAATCAAAATTTTTCATTAATAACTTTTGAGCATCTTGGTCGTTTTTAGCAGATTTAATGATCTCAATTGTTTGGTCAATACGAGTAATTGCGATTTTTAAACCATCTAAAATGTGTTTTCTTGATGAAGCTTTGTCCAAATCAAACTTGGTTCTTTTTTTAACAACTTCTTTTTGGTGTTTCAAATAAACTTCAAGAGCTTTTTTTAACGTTAAAGTTTGTGGTATTCCGTCCACTAAAGCAAGAACATTCATTGAAAAATTAGTTTGTAACTGGGTTAATTTAAACAACTTATTTAATAAAACTTCAGGAACAACTCCCTTTTTAAGGTCAATAACAATTCTTATTCCTTCACGTGAAGATTCATCACGAAGGTCTGTAATTCCTTCAATTACTTTATCTTTAACAAATTGGGCAATTTTTTCAATCATGTTTGACTTGTTAACCATGTAAGGAATTTCTTCAACAATAATTCTTGATTTACCATTTTTAAGTTCTTCAATTCTTGTTTTAGATCTAACAGGAACTGATCCTTTACCAGTTTCATACCCTTTTTTAATTTCCGAGGAACCTAAAATAATTCCTCCGGTTGGAAAATCTGGTCCAGAAATAAATTGCATTAACTTATTAATGGTAGTTTCGGGGTTTTTTGCTAAATGAATCACCCCGTTAATTACTTCTTTTAAATTATGGGGTGGAATGTTGGTTGCCATACCCACAGCAATCCCGGTTGCACCAGTAATTAAAAGGTTGGGAATTCTTGATGGAAGAACCGCTGGTTCTTTATCTGAACCATCGTAATTTTCAACAAAATTAACTGTGTTTTTTCTAATTCCTTCAACCATTGTTCCGGCAATTTTAGACATTCTAACTTCTGTATAACGCATGGCAGCAGCTGAATCACCATCGATTGAACCAAAGTTACCTTGACCATCTACAAGGGGGTATCTCATTGAAAAATCTTGTGCCATCCTTACCATTGCTTCGTAAACAGAAGAATCACCATGAGGGTGATATTTTCCCAGTACATCACCAACCACACGAGCTGATTTTTTATGTTTGGCTGATGCAAAAAGTCCAAGTTCAAACATGCCGTATAAAATACGTCTATGAACTGGTTTAAGACCATCTTTAGCATCGGGAAGCGCACGTGATACAATCACAGACATCGCATATTCTAAAAATGATTTTTTCATTTCTTTAGAAACCGAAATAGGAGCAAGATAATCAGTTGCTTCTAAAATTATTTGTGGTTTTACTTGATAATCTTCTTTATCTTGGGGAATAACTTCTTCATCTTCAACCGTTTTTTCTACTTTATCATTAGAAAAAACCGTTTCGAGTTTTTCTTCCTCAACAAAATATTTTGAATCATCTTCTTTTTTATCTAATTCTTTTTCTTTATTATTAATTTTTTTCATTTTTTCCCTTTAAACATCAATTTCTACATACTTTGCATTTTCGTTAATAAAATTTCTTCTTGGTTCAACAATATCGCCCATTAAAATTGAAAATGTAAGATCAGCATTAGCAGCATCTTCAATTTGAACTTGCAACATTTTTCTAGTATCTGGGTTCATTGTTGTTTCCCAAAGTTGTTCAGGATCCATTTCCCCAAGACCTTTATACCTTTGAATTGAAACTTTATGTGGGTTTTCTAACTTGTTTAAATAATTTTCTTTTTCTTCATCGGTATAAAGGTATATAAACTTTTTACCTTCGGTTATTTTATATAAAGGAGGTTGAGCAATGTATATAAAACCATATTCAATTAAAGGTCTTAAATGTCTGTAAAAAAACGTTAATAAAAGGGTTCTAATGTGTGAACCATCAACGTCAGCATCGGTCATAATAATTATTTTTTGATACCTTAATTTATTAATGTTTAACTCTTCACCAACACCTGTTCCTAAAGCCGTGATCATTGAACCAATTTCCGCATTAGCAAAAACTTTATCAATTCTTGCTTTTTCCGAATTAATCACTTTACCTCTTAAAGGAAGAATTGCCTGAATTTCTCGATTTCTTCCTAACTTGGCTGAACCACCTGCTGAGTCACCCTCAACAATGTAAAGCTCTGTTAATTCAGCATTTTTAGATGAACAATCTGCAAGTTTTCCCGGAAGTGAACCAATATCAAAAACTGATTTTCTTAGCGTTGCTTCTCTAGCGCTTTGAGCAGCAAAACGAGCACGTTGGGCTAAAAGCGTTTTTTCAATAATGGTTCTAGCTTCTTCAGGATTTTCAAGCATAAATCTTTCAAGTGATTCTGAAATTACTTTATTAGTTGCCATTCTGGCGTCTTTATTACCTAATTTACCCTTTGTTTGTCCTTCAAAAATAGGGTCGATGTGTTTAATTGAAATAACTGCTGTAATTCCTTCTAAAACATCAATTCTAGAAAGCTTTTCGCTTTCATCCTTAAATAATTTATTATCTCCTGCATAAGAGTTAAAAATACGTGTAAGTGAATCCTGAAAACCTTGTTCGTGAGTTCCACCTTCTTTAGTTAAAATGTTGTTTACATAGGAAAAGACAATTGGTTGAAAACTAGTGTTATATTGCATTGCAACTTCAACAATAATTTCTCCACTATCTCCTTTTGAAGTTCCTTCGGCATAAACAATGTTTGTCCCGATTGTTTCTTTTGAATGATTAAGTTCTTGAATATATTCAATAATTCCGCCTTCAAAGCAAAAATTTCTTTTGTCATTAATTCTTTCATCAACAATAGAAATATTTAATCCTTTATTTAAGTATGCAGTTTGTCTAAGGTGATCAACAATAATTTCAAAATCAAATTCATTTTTATCAATAATGCTAAAATCAGGGTGAAACATAATTTTTGTTCCGGTTTTTTTAGTTGAACCAATCACTTTTAAATTTGAAACTAATTTTCCCCCGTTTTCAAACTTAATATGGTATATGTTACCATTTCTTGAAACTCAAGCTTCAAGTTTATCTGAAAGGGCATTAACAACTGAAGCACCAACACCATGAAGTCCACCAGAGACTTTATAAGTATCACTATCAAACTTTCCACCAGCATGAAGTAGTGTTAAAACAGTTTCTAAAGTTGATTTATTAGTTTTAGGATGGTTCCCCACTGGTATTCCTCTTCCGTTATCTTCAATTATTATTGAACCATCTTTTTTGATTGTCAAAAAAACATCAGAAGCATAGCCGGCCATTGCTTCATCTATTGAATTATCGAGAATCTCCCAAACTAAATGATGAAGTCCCCTAATTCCCGTTGTACCAATGTACATTCCTGGCCTTTTTCTAACGGCTTCAAGTCCTTCAAGGACTTGAATATTGCTAGCATTATATTCTGACATTAACACTCCTTAAAGTAAAAAAACATTAATTATGTTTAAATTATACCATTTTTAAAGAATTTTGTGTAATATTTCATCATTAAAAAAAATAAGAACATTTTGATTTAAAAATGAAACGTTCTTATTAATTTTTATATATTTTAGTGAGAAAACTTATAAGGTTTCCGAACTTGATTTTATTTAAATTAACATTACAAAGTTTTTGGGTAGTTTTTTTTACTATCCATTAAAATATTTAAAAAGTTTTAAAAATAATTAAAAAAATAAAAAAATTTTTCTAATAAACTAAATCATTTTTTAAAAATTTCCTTTTAAAGATTTTAAAAGTGGTGTTTATTTTTTCTTTATTAATAGTGATTTTAAAATTTGATTTTTTTCCTTTTAATCTGTGAGCTAAACTTAATTTATTTTCTGATAAAAGTTTATTTCACTTTGATAATATTCTAATGGTAACACCTATTGAATTAGTAATTTATTTTAAAATGTCATTGCTTTGTGCATAATTTTTTATCCAAAAGTTATACTAAGGTGACATTTCTACTTTAACCATCTAGGGTGACATTTTAATTTGTTTTTTACATTTTTGTGTAATTTGTAATAATTTAAAAAAATAAGAATATTTCCTTTTAAAAAGGGAATATTCTTATTAGTTTTAATATTTTAAGTAGAAAAAGATATTAAATTTATGAACCTTACTTTTATGTATTTTAGTGGGAAAATTTATAAGATTCCCGAACTTGATTTTGTTTGTTTTTTGATTTTGATTTTTTGGATAGTTTTTTTTACTATCCATTAATATATGTAAGATGTTTTAAAAAAAATTAAAAAAAATTAAATTTTTTAATAAACTAAATTATTTTTTAAGACTTTCTTTTAAAGAATCTAAAAGTGGTGTTAGTTTTTCTTTAACTTCTTTTTTTCTATTTTCAATTAAATAATTAGCAAAATCAACTTTTGAAATTAAAAGTATTTCTTTTTGAACATAAGTAAACTTTTGGTTTAACTTATTTGTATTAAATGAATTAGAAAAAAGAAATCCTGATTTATTCATTTGATTTTTAATTTTTTCTTTATTAATTTTGTTTTTCACAAGTAAATTTTTGTTTTCTTCTCAAAACTTATCAAAATCTTTTACTATTTGGTAAATTTTGTTGTTAATTTGAATTTTTTCATTATCTTTAAACAAATCTTTAAAATAATATTCTATTGAATTACCATATTTTAAATCTTTTAAGAAATGAATTCTTTCTTTTGTAATAAAAAATTCTTTTCTTTCTATTTTAGCTTTAAACTTTTGATAATCATTGTCTAATAAAAATAAAATGTTTCCTGAAATATGGTTAATATGTTTCATAGATTTAAGAATTTTAACGTTTTCACTACCACCATTAAAATTAGTAATGTTTATATTTTCTAAAAATTTTTCTAAATATATTTTGTCTGATTTTCCTTCAACAAAAATTGTATCATTAACAATGTTTTTCAACTTATCAAAAAAATCTAAATTTAAATTAAATGCGTTTTTTAAGTCTTGATCTTCTTTTAAATTTGTTTCAGAAAGAATGATTTTCCCTTTTTCTCTAGATAATTTTAATAAAGAAACATCTTTATAAATAAATGCTTGGGGAATAATAACTTGAGAATGAGTTGAACCAATAAAAATTGAATCATCAATGGCTTCTTTTATAAAACTTAAAATTTTAGATTGTCATTGTGGATGAAGATGATTTTCCATTTCGTCTCAAATGTAAATTTTATTTTTTTGTTTAGTTTCTAAAAATTCACTTGCAAGTGCAAAAAGAATTTTTTCTCCTTCGCTTAAATTATTAATTTCTAATTCTTTTTGATCTTCATTAGAATTATTTAAATCAACAAATTGAATTTTTTCTAGTTCATCATTTAATCCTAAAACTTTTTTATTTTCTAGATAATCGTCTAACAAATCAATCATTTTTATAACTTTAGAGTTTTTGTTATTTTTTGAATCATTATTTAAATCTTGTTTAATATTTAATTGAATATAGGAAGAACAACTTTCTTTAAATTTTAATAATAAACCATTAAAATTATTATTTTTTGAACTTTTAATTAACTTATTTAAATCAACTATCTTGCCAGTATAATCATTTAAATTTATGGTTTTACCACCATGTTTTAAATTTGTAAATTCATTTAAATTTTTAACTGAAGGAAATGGATTATCAAGATCTTTTTCAAAATAATCTAATCATATTGAAATATAATTATCAATAATTTTTTTAAACACATTTTTTAAATTTTCTTTATCTTTAAAATCTAATTTAAGAAGATCAAATTCTTCTTCAAAAATATTTTTTTCACGATCTACAATAATTAAAGAATTATTTTTTTGCTCATTTCTTGTTTTTTTAGTAATAAATAAAACATTATTATTTTTAATTTTATTTAAAAGATAACTTTTACCAATTCCGTTAACTCCAGTGATTATAATAAAATTGTTTCTAACAATTTGGAAATCATTTTTAAAAATTTCACTAATTAAACAAAAATATTCTTTTTGATTTTTTTCTTTTTCTTTTTCATTTAATAACATACATTAAATTATAAATTAATCAATCTATTTTTTAGAATTATCAATTGCTTTAATCATATCTTTATATATTGAAGAAACTGAAGAAGAATCAATCGTAGCTTTAATTGTTTTAGCAAACATTTTTGAAGCACTAACCACTTCAAGTTTTGAATATTGTTTTTCTAGTTTATAAACTTTTTCAATTGAATCAGTAACTAAAACATTATCAACGTTTTTAGATTTTTCAAAAATTTCAAATCCTTTGGTAAAAATTCCGTGCGTAGCTGCGACAATAATTTTTTTAGCTCCTGCTTTTTTTAAAAATTTAGCAGCTTGAATAATTGTTCCACCAGTATCAATAATATCATCTAAAATAACTACGTTTTTGTTTTTTACATCACCTAAAATGCCCATTGTTTCAGCTTGATTAGGTCCAGTTCTTCTTTTATCCACAATTGCAATTTCAATTGAGTTAGAAAGAATTTCTGATAAAATTCTTGCTTTAACAGCTCCACCGTGGTCAGGAGAAACAATTGTAAAGCTTCCAAACTCTTTAATTTTTTTACCTAAAATGTACTGTGCTTTTAAGTCATCAACCGGTAAGTTAAAAAAACCTTGAATGGATGAATTATGTAAATCAAGGGTAATTAACTTAGTAATTCCCACTTTTTCAAGAAGATCAGCAACAAGCTTTGCTCCAATTGGTTGTCTTCCAGCATCTTTTCGATCTTGTCTTGAATAGCCATAATAACTTAAAACCACTGTAATGCTTTTTGCTGAAGCTCTTTTTAACGAGTCAATAAACAATAATAATTGCATAAGATTTTCGTTTACTGGCGTACAAGTTGAAGCAATTATAAAAACATTTTTATTCCTTATAGTTTCTTTGGAAACAAATATTGATTCACCATCTGCATACATTGTGTGTTCATAATTTGAAAGTTTAATATTCATATGTTGAGCAATTTTTTGACCTAAAATTTTACTATTAGGCATTGCAAATATCTTTGTTGTTTTATTCATGCATAAATATTTTACATTAATAATTAAGCTAAATATTATTAAACATTTTAAAATAATTTTGATAGCTTAATTCTTGTGGTCTAATGCTTTGTTTAAAATTATTTTTTAACAATATTTCTTGTGCTTTTTCTTTGTTTAAAAATTTTTTTAAATTGTTAAATAAAGTTTTTCTTCGCATTGCAAAACAATTTTTAATAAATTCTAAAAACTTTTTTGAACTTTCATAATCATTGTTATTAAACTTTAAAGAAATAAGTGTTGAGTCAACTTTTGGTATAGGAAAAAAAGATTTTGAAGATACTTTAAATTCCTTTTTTATAACGCAAAAATGTTTCGCGCTAATTGCAAGTTTTCCGTAATTTTTTGAACCAACTTTGGATGTTAATCTTTGGGCAACTTCTTTTTGAACCATTATGATTGCACTAGAAAATTTATTAGAATTTTTAAATAATTTAAATAATATATCACTTGTAATGTTGTACGGAATGTTTCCAAATAATATTTTTTTATTTTTAAATTTAAACTCTTGTTTTAAAAAATCTCCTTCAACTAAAGTAAACTTATCATTATTTATTTCATTTTTTAAAACTTTAATCATGTTTTGGTCAATTTCGTAACTAGTAAGTGTTTTAACTTTTTCT
Organism: Metamycoplasmataceae bacterium; assembly: GCA_965263245.1. Lineage (GTDB taxonomy): Bacteria > Bacillota_I > Bacilli_A > Mycoplasmatales > Metamycoplasmataceae > DT-68. The sequence goes on from CBDHHR010001146.1 coordinate 932,464, forward strand.
AATAGTTTTAAAGTTAAAAAACCAAGACCTGCACCAATTTCAACAACATGTTTATTTTTAATATTGATTAAGTTAACAATTTTTTCTAAAACATTTTGGTCTACTAAAAAATTTTGTCCAAATTTTTTAGAATGTTTAATATTATATTTTTTATACAATAAATTAATATTTAAAGGTTTTAACATGTTTTAATTATATATAAACTAGATTAAGCAGAAAAAATTAATTTTCAATTGCTTTTATAAAAATATTCATAGTTCTTTTAAAAATTTGTTAATTTTTTCCTAAGTAAAACACAACTCTAAATTTTCGAGGATTATTATTTAATTCAAAATCTTAAGCATCTTCATCATCGTTATTGTTAATAAATAAAGGTTCAGATCAATTTGAAAAAATCCATTTACATCAAATCTAACTTTATTTTGAAGGTAAATATAGATAGTGTTCCAAATAAGTTAGACATTTATTTATGAAAAGATAAAGCTAATAACATTATTTATGTTGGTAAAGTCAAAAAATTAAAAACAAAAATGAATCAATATTTAAAAAGAATTTAAAATTCTTATAAAATTTCTAATTTACTTTTAAATATTTTTGCTCATGAATACATTATTGCTCTAACTAAAAATTAAAACTTAACATTAGAAGATTTTTTTAATTAATAGATAATTTATTTGATTAAATAATAGCGAAAATGATAAACTAAGTGAGACATTTATTTTTTTGATTTAAGAGAAATTATAGTTTAAATAAGCAATTTTATATAATCAAAATTTTTAAATAAGAATTTATTAATTTATTTTTAACTATAATCATTAATAACTTCAAGATCTACTTTTTGAATATTACCTGAATCATCATTATAAGCAATTGAATAAGTTTCTTCAGCATCTTCTGAAATAGAAGTTTCAATCTGAGAACTATGAGTAGTAATTAAACTTTGAAGTTCCCTAGTTCACAAATTACGATCTTGAAGTGCTAAATTACTTCTAATAACTTTAAGAATTTTTGCGTTTGTATTTAATCTTGCTTCTTTATATCCACTTAATCAAATTTCTCTATTAAATTCTATATCAAAATAATTTTTTATTTTTTCAGCATTAGTATAACCATGATTAATTGTAAGATCTACTTTTTGAGGATTGCCTGAATCATCGTTATAAGCAATTGAATAAGTTATTGCTCGTCCACCTTTTATAATAGAAGTTTCAGTTTCAGAACTATGAGTAGTGATTAAACTTTGAAGTTCACTAGTTCATAAAGCACTATCATCATTTGCTAAGTGTTTTTTAATAGCTGCAAGAATTTTTGCTTTTGTGTCTAAAGCATTTTTACCAGTAATAGTAATGCTTTTTTTAGCATTATTTGCAAAATAATTTGTTATTTTTTCAGCATTAGTAGATACATGATTAATTGTAAGATCTATTTTTTGAATATTACCTGAATCATCGTTATAAGTAATTGAATAAGTTACTATTTGTCCATCTTTAATAATAGAAGTTTCAGTTTCAGAACTATGAGTAGTAATTAAATTTTGAAGTTCGCTAGTTCATAAAACGCTATCATCATTTGCTAAATGAATTTTAATAGCTGTAAGAATTTTTGCTTTTGTATCTAAAGCTTCACCACCAAAAATTGTAAAAGTTTTTTTATCATTGTTAGCAAAATAATTTGTTATTTTTTCAGCATTAGTAGATACATGATTAATTGTAAGATCTACTTTTTGAATATTACCTAAATCATCGTTATAAGCAATTGAATAAATTACTATTTGTCCATCTTTTGTAATAGAAGTTTCAGTTTCAGAACTATGAGTAGTGATTAAATTTTGAAATTCGCTAGTTCATAAAGCACTATCATCATTTGCTAAGTGTTTTTTAATAGCATCAAGAATTTTTGCTTTTGTGTCTAAAACATTTTCACCAGTAATAGTAATGCTTTTTTTAGCATTGTTAGCAAAATAATTTGTTATTTTTTCAGCATTAGTATAAGGTATGTGATCAATTAAAAGATCTACTTTTTGAATATTACCTAAATCATCGTTATAAGCAATTGAATAAGTTATTGCTGGTTCATCTTTTGTAATAGAAGTTTCAGTTTCAGAACTATCAGTAGTAATTAAATTTTGAAGTTGATTAGTTCATAGAGCACTATCATCATTTGCCAAGTGTTTTTTAATAGCATCAAGAATTTTTGCTTTTGTGTCTAAAACATCTTCACCAGTAATTGTGATGCTTTTTTTAGCATTATTTGCAAAATAATTTGTTATTTTTTCAGCATTAGTAGATACATAATTAATTGTAAGATCTACTTTTTGAATATTACCTAAATCATCGTTATAAGCAATCGAATAAGTTATTGCTGGTTCATCTTTTGTAATAGAAGTTTCAGTTTCAGAACTATCAGTAGTGATTAAATTTTGAAGTTGACTAGTTCATAAAGCACTATCATCGTTTGCTAAGTGTTTTTTAATAGCATCAAGAATTTTTACTTTTGTGTCTAAAGCTTCACCACCAGAAATTGTAAATGTTTTTTTAGAACTATTTACAAAATAATTTGTTATTTTTTCAGCGTTAGTAGATACATAATTAATTGTAAGATCTACTTTTTGAGCATTGCCTAAATCATCGTTATAAGCAATCGAATAAGTTATTGCTGGTTCATCTTTTGTAATAGAAGTTTTAGTTTCAGAACTATGAGTAGTGATTAAATTTTGAAGTTGATTAGTTCATAAAGCACTATCATCGTTTGCTAAGTGTTTTTTAATAGCATCAAGAATTTTTACTTTTGTGTCTAAAGCTTCACCACCAAAAATTGTAAATGTTTTTTTAGAACTATTTACAAAATAATTCGTTATTTTTTCAGCATTAGTAGATAGATGATTAATTGTAAGATCTACTTTTTGAGCATTGCCTGAATCATCATTATAAGCAATTGAATAAGTTATTGCTGGTCCATCTTTTGTAATAGAAGTTTCAATTTCAGAGCTATGAGTAGTGATTAAATTTTGAAGTTGACTAGTTCATAAAGCACTATCATCATTTGCTAAGTGTTTTTTAATAGCATCAAGAATTTTTACTTTTGTGTCTAAAGCTTCACCACCAGAAATTGTAAATGTTTTTTTAGCATTATTTGCAAAATAATTCGTTATTTTTTCAGCATTAGTGAAAATTCTTTTTACTTGAAAAATTTTTGTTGTTGTAAGAGTTTTTCCCCCACTTTTAATAATTGATACAATGATGTTTTGAGGAGTTGTTGAAATTAGTGCATCAACTTTCATTGAAACTTCTATTGATGTTCCTTTTAAACTTGCGTGATTATCTTCTCCATTAGTATTTGAAGGATCAACTAATATTTTTAATTGTTTTTCAATTCCATTTTTATTAGTAGCATTTCCAATAATGTTTCCAGTTGAAACACCCGGAAGAGTAATTACTAAATCTTCTTGAATTTTAGAATCAAGAATCTTTTTTATTGATGCTATTTCTTCATCAATAATATTTTTCTTTTTAACTGAAAAATCTTTAACTTCTTTTGAAACTTCATTTTTGGTTAATTTAATAATAATTTTTTGCGCACTAATTAAAATATTAGTATCCTTTTGCATCGAAATTTCAATTTTTACCTCTTTTAAATTTACTTTACCAATTAAAATTTTAATTTTTTCAATAATTTTACTTTGATTATTAGCAATGATTTTACCAGTAGTATTACTTGCTAGTTCAATAATTTTTTCTTTAGAAGATTTATTTTTTAAAATTTCAACTATTTTATTGATATCTTCATCTTCTTTTACTTTATCATCTTTGTTATTTAAAATGATAATTGGTGTAACAATTGAAGCAGCTAAAATCCCACTTCCGATTGTTCCAAAAATTAAATATTTTTTCTTATTTGATCCTTTTATTTTCATTTTTTTAATATTCCTTTAACATTTTTATTCATTATAAAAAAATCTCTTTGCAAAAAAAAAAAAAAGTGTATTTAACAACTTTAAATACTAATTTTAAGGGTTTTTTGATTTTTTTAATAATTATGAAAAAAACAATACATTAACTTTTTTAAATTATCAATAGTTCAATTTAAATAATATATTGCTTTTAAAGTTATAAAAAATATTTTCAAATTCTTTATTTAAAAATTTCCTTTAACTAAAGTAAATTTATCATTATTAATTTCTTTTTTTCACAACTTGAATCATCCTTTAATCTATTTCGTAACTAGTAAGTGTTTTAACTTTTTCTAATAGTTTTAAAGTTAAAAAACCAAGACCCGGACCAATTTCAACAACATCTTGGTTTTTAATATTGATTAAGTTAACAATTTTTTCTAAAACGTTTTGGTCTACTAAAAAATTTTGTCCAAATTTTTTAAAATGTTTAATATTATATTTTTTGTACAATAAATTAATATTTAAAGGTTTTAACATGTTTTAATTATATATAAACTAGATTAAGTAGAAAAAATTAATCTTCAATTGCTTTTATAAAAATATTCATAGTTCTTCTAAAAGCTTGTTTACCTCTTCCTGAATAAAATACAACTCTAAATTTTCGAGGAGTATTATTTAATTCATATTCTCAAAGATCTTCTTCATCATGAGTATTACTAATAAATGAAGGTTCAGGTCAATTTGAAAAAAATCCATTTACATCAAATCTAACTTTATTTTGAAGGTAAATATTTTTTGTTGCATCATTTACTGCTTTTTTTATTTCTGCACCACTTCATTCATCTGTGTATGGTAAAGCTACAACTAATGCTTTTGCTCTCGTGTTTCATTTATTATTATATTGATCATATAAATTATTAATAATATTTTGATTTTCAATTTTAGTTCTTAAATGTTTAATTTCAAGTTCTACATTTTGAATTATTCCACCATCATCATTATAAACAATTGAAAATGATGTTTCATCATAATTTTCTTTTACAATTTGATTAATAGTTTCATCATTATCAACACTAATTAATGATTGAAGTACATTTGTTCATAAATCAGGTTCATCCTGTGCTAAATATTTTTTAATAGCAGCAAGAATTTTTACTTTTGTGTCTAAAGCATCTCCACCAAAAATTGTAATGCTTCTTTTAGCATTATTTGCAAAATAATTTGTTATTTTTTCAGCATTAGTATAGTATATTTGGTTAACTAAAAGATCTACTTTTTGAATATTTCCTAAATCATCATTATAAGCAATTGAATAAGTTATTGCTGGTCCATTTTTTAGAATAGAAGTTTTAGTTTCAGAGCTATGAGTAGTAATTAAATTTTGAATTTCATTAGTTCATAAAGCACTATCATCATTTGCTAAGTGAGTTTTAATAGCATCAAGAATTTTTGCTTCTGTATCTAAAGCTTCACCAACAGAAATTGTAATGCTTTTTTTAGCATTATTTACAAAATAATTTGTTATTTTTTCAGCGTTAGTATAAACATGATTAATTGTAAGATCTACTTTTTGAGCATTGTCTGAATCATCATTATAAGCAATTGAATAAGTTATTGCTGGTTCATCTTTTGTAATAGAAGTTTTAGTTTCAGAGCTGTGAGTAGTAATTAAATTTTGAAGTTGATTAGTTCATAAAGCACTATCATCATTTGCTAAGTGAGTTTTAATAGCTGCAAGAATTTTTGCTTCTGTATCTAAAGCTTCACCACCAAAAATTGTAAATGTTTTTTTAGAACTATTTGCAAAATAATTTGTTATTTTTTCAGCATTAGTATAAACATGATTAATTATAAGATCTATTTTTTGTGTATTACCTAAATTATCGTTATAAGCAATTGAATAAGTTATTGCTGGTTCATCTTTTGTAATAGAAGTTTTAGTTTCAGAGCTATGAGTAGTGATTAAATTTTGAAGTTGACTAGTTCATAAAACACTATCATCATTTGCTAAGTGAGTTTTAATAGCTGCAAGAATTTTTGCTTCTGTATCTAAAGCTTCACCACCAGAAATTGTAAATGTTTTTTTAGAACTATTTGCAAAATAATTTGTTATTTTTTCAGCATTAGTAGATAGATGATTAATTGTAAGATCTACTTTTTGAGCATTGCTTGAATCATCGTTATAAGCAATTGAATAAGTTATTGCTGGTTCATCTTTTGTAATAGAAGTTTTAGTTTCAGAGCTATGAATAGTGATTAAATTTTGAAGTTGACTAGTTCATAAACCACTATCATCATTTGCTAAGTGAGTTTTAATAGCTGCAAGAATTTTTGCTTCTGTATCTAAAGCTTCACCACCAAAAATTGTAAATGTTTTTTTAGCATTATTTGCAAAATAATTTGTTATTTTTTCAGCGTTAGTATAAACATGATTAATTGTAAGATCTACTTTTTGAGCATTGCCTAAATCATCATTATAAGCGATTGAATAAGTTATTGCTGGTTCATCTTTTGTAATAGAAGTTTGAGTTTCAGAACTATGAGTAGTGATTAAATTTTGAAGTTGATTAGTTCATAAAGCACTATCATCATTTGCTAAGTGTTTTTTAATAGCATCAAGAATTTTTGCTTTTGTATCTAAAGCTTCATCACCAGAAATTGTAAATGTTTTTTTAGCATTATTTGCAAAATAATTTGTTATTTTTTCAGCATTAGTAGATAAATGATTAATTGTAAGATCTACTTTTTGAGCATTGCCTGAATCATCATTATAAGCGATTGAATAATTTATTGCTAGTTCATCTTTTGAAATAGAAGTTTGAGTTTCAGAGCTATGAGTAGTGATTAAATTTTGAAGTTGATTAGTTCATAAAGCACTATCATCGTTTGCTAAGTGTTTTTTAATAGCTGCAAGAATTTTTGCTTTTGTGTCTAAAGCTTCACCACCAGAAATTGTAAATGTTTTTTTAGAACTATTTGCAAAATAATTCGTTATTTTTTCAGCATTAGTGAAAATTCTTTTTACTTGAAAAATTTTTGTTGTTGTAAGAGTTTTTCCCCCACTTTTACTAATTGATACAATGATGTTTTGAGGAGTTGTTGAAATTAGTGCATCAGCTTTCATTGAAACTTCTATTGTTGTTCCTTTTAAACTTGCGTGATTATCTTCTCCATTAGTATTTGAAGGATCAACTAATATTTTTAATTGTTTTTCAATTCCATTTTTATTAGTAGCATTTCCAATAATGTTTCCAGTTGAAACACCCGGAAGAGTAATTACTAAATCTTCTTGAATTTTAGAATCAAGAACCTTTTTTATTGATTCTATTTCTTCATCAATAATATTTTTCTTTTTAACTGAAAAATCTTTAACTTCTTTTGAAACTTCATTTTTGGTTAATTTAATAATAATTTTTTGCGCACTAATTAAAATATTAGTATCCTTTTGCATCGAAATTTCAATTTTTACCTCTTTTAAATTTACTTTACCAATTAAAATTTTAATTTTTTCAATGATTTTTTCTTGATTATTAGCAACCATTTTACCAGTAGTATTACTTGATAGTTCAATAATTTTTTCTTTAGGAGATTTATTTTTTAAAATTTCAACTATTTTATTGATATCTTCATCTTCTTTTACTTTATCATTTTTGTTATTTAAAATAACAACTGGTGTAACAATTGAAGCAGTTAAAATCCCACTTCCGATTGTTCCTAAAATTAAATATTTTTTCTTATTTGATCCTTTTATTTTCATTTTTTTAATATTCCTTTAACATTTTTATTCATTATAAAAAAATCTCTTTGCAAAAAAAAAAAAAAGTGTATTTAACAACTTTAAATACTTATTTTAAGGGTTTTATGATTTTTTTAATAATTATGAAAAAAACAATATATTAACTTTTTTAAATTATCAATAGTTCAATTTAAATAATATATCGCTTTTAAAGTTATAAAAAATATTTTCAAATTCTTTATTTAAAAATTTCCTTTAACTAAAGTAAATTTATCATTATTAATTTCTTTTTTTAACAACTTGAATCATGCTTTAATCTATTTCATAACTAGTAAGTGTTTTAACTATTTTTAATAGTCTTAAAGTTAAAAGTTAAGACCTAGAAATATTTCAGCAACGTCTTGGTTTTTAATATTGATTAAGTTAAAAATTTCTTCTAAAACATTTTGCTTTACTAAAAAATTTTATCCAAATTTTTTAGAATGTTTGACATTGTATTTTTTGTACAATAAATTAATATTTAAAGATTTTAGCATGTTTTGATTGTATATAAAATAGACTAAACAAAGAAAATTATCCTCGGATTGCTCTTATAAAAATGTTCATTGTTCTTTCAAAAGCTTCTTCGTTTCTTCCTGAATAAAATACAACTCTAAATTTTCGAGGTCTACTTAAAGGAAACCTTCAATGACGATTTGTATTATTAGCAACGGGTGTAATTAATTCTCGAAAATAGAAAAATCCGTTTACATTAAACTTGACTCTATTTTCAAAATAAATATTTTGTGTTGCATCATTTACTCCTTTTTTTACTTGCGCACCATTTCAACGATTGACATCTTTTAAAGTTATAACTAATGCCTTTTTCCCTGTGTTTCATTTATTATTGTAATAATCATATAAATTATTAACAATTATTTTATTTTCCGTTTTGGTTCTTAAATGTTTAATTTTAAGTTCCACACTTTGAATCATTTCATCATCATTATAAACAATTGAAAATAATGTTTCATCATAATCTTCTTTTACAATTTGATTAATTGTTTCATCACTATCAACGTTAATTAATGATTGAATTGTATTTGTTCATAAATTAGGATCATCTTCTGCTAAATGTTTTTTAATAGCAGTAAGAATTTTTGCTTTTGTATTTAAAGCTTCACCACCAAAGATTGTAAATGTTTTTTTAGCATTGTCTACAAAATAATTTGTTATTTTTTCAGAATTAGTAAACGCTCTTTTTACATTGAAAATACTTGTTGTTCTAAGAGTTGTTCCACCAATTTTGCTAATTGACACAATAATGTTTTGTAAAGTTGTTGAAATTGGAGTATCAACATCCATTGAAACTTCTATTGTTACTCCTCTTAAACTTGGATGATTAGCTTGTCCATCAATATTTGAAGAATCAATTAATTTTCTTAATTCTTTTATAACTGCGTTTTTATTAGTTGCTTCTAAAATAATATTTCCGCTTGAATCACTTGGAAGAGTAATTATTAAATCATCTCCGCTTTTAGCATCAAAAATCCTTTTTATTGCTGAAATATCTTCATCTGCCATAAAATCTCTTTTTACTTGGAAAGTTTTTGTTGTTCTAAGAGTTGTTCCACCAATTTTGCTAATTGACACAATAATGTTTTGTAAAGTTGTTGAAATTGGAGCATCAACATCCATTGAAACTTCTATTGTTGCTCCTCTTAAACTTTGATGATTAGCTTGTCCATCAATATTTGAAGGATCAATTAATTTTCTTAACTCTTTTATGATTGCGTCTTTATTAGCTGCTTCTGAAATAATGTTTCCGCTTGAATCACTTGGAAGAGTAATTATTAAATCATTTCTAGTTTTAGAATCAAGAATATTTTTAATTGCTACTATATCTTCGTTTATTCCAGTATATCTATTAACTTGGAAAATTTTTGTTGTTTTAAGAGTTGTCCCGCCAGTTTTACTAATTGATACAATAATGTTTTGTAAAGTTGTTGAAATTGGTGCATCAACATCCATTGAAACTTCTATTGTTACTCCTCTTAAACTTGGATGATTAGTTTGTCCATCAATATTTGAAGGATCAATTAATTTTCTTAACTCTTTTATAATTGAGTTTTTATTAGCTATTTCGGAAATAATGTTTCCAATTGAATTACTTGGAAGAGTAATTATTAAATCATTTCCAGTTTTAGAATCAAGAATATTTTTAATTGCTATTATATCTTCATTAGCAGTAAAATCTCTTTTTACTGAAAATGTTTTTGTTGTTGTAACAGTTGTTCCGCTAGTTTTACTAATTGACACAATAATGTTTTGTAAAGTTGTTGAAATTGGAGTATCACCATCCATTGAAACTTCTATTGTTGTTCCTTTTAAACTTGGATGATTAGCTTGTCCATCAATATTTGAAGAATCAATTAATTTTCTTAGCTCTTTTTCAATTGCATCTTTATTAGTTGCTTCTCCAATAATGTTTCCAATTGAATCATCCGGAAGAGTAATTATTAAATCATCTCCAGTTTTAGTATCAAGAACATTTTTTATAAATTCAATATCTTTATTTGCTAATTCGCTATTAGTAAATTCTCTTTTTACTTGGAAGATCTTTGTTAAATTATAAACTCTATTTGCTTTTTTAATTGTTACAATAATATTTTGTAAAGTTGTTGAAATTGGTGCATCAACATTCATGTAAATTATTATATTGGTTCCTCTTAAGCTTGGATGATTAGTTTGTCCATCAATATTTGAAGGATCAATTAATTTTCTTAATTCTTTTTCGATTGCATTTTTATTATTAATATTTCCAATAATGTTTCCACTTGAATCACTCGGAAGAGTAATTATTAAATCATCTCCAGTTTTAGTATCAAAAATTCTTTTTATTGCTGAAATATCTTCATCTGCTGTAAAATCTCTTTTTACTTGGAAAGTGTTTGTTGTTCTAAGAGTTGTTCCACCAATTTTGCTAATTGACAAAATAATGTTTTGTAAAGTTGTTGAAATTGGTGCATCAACATCCATTGAAACTTCTATTGTTACTCCTCTTAAGCTTGGATGATCAATTTGTCCATCTTTATTTGAAGAATCAATTAATTTTCTTAACTCTTTTATAATTGCATCTTTATTAGCATTTTCTCCAATAATGTTTCCGCTTGAATCACTTGAAAGAGTAATTATTAAATCATCTTCAGTTTTAGCATCAAGAATATTTTTTATTGCTAATATATCTTCATTAATTTCTTTAATATTTAATTCTCTTTTTACTTGGAAAATATTTATTGTTCTAAGAGTTGTTCCATCAGTTTTAATAATTGATACAATAACATCTTGAGGAGTTGTTGAAATTGGCGCATCAGCATTCATTGAAACTTCTATTGATGTTCCTCTTAAACTTCGATGATTGGCATCTCCATCATCATTTAAAGGGTCAATTAATTTTCTTAATTGTTTTTCAATTGCATTTTTATTAGCTACTTTTCCAATAATATCTCCACTAGAGTCACTTGGAAGAATAATTATTAAATCTTCTCCGGTTTTAGCATCAAGAATATTTTTTATAAATGTAATGTCTTTATTTGCTAATTCAGTAGTGGTAAAATCTCTTTTTACTTGAAATATACTTCTTGTTTCAAGAGTTGTTCCATCAGTTTTACGAATTGATACAATAACATCTTGAGGAGTTGTTGAAATTGGTGCATCAGCATTCATTGAAACTTCTATTGATGTTCCTTTTAAACTTGGATGATCAATGTCTCCATCAATATTTAAAGGCTCAATTAATTTTCTTAACTCTTTTTCAATTGCATTTTTATTTGCTGTTTTTTCAATAATGTTTCCAGTTGAATCACCTGGAAGAGTAATTATTAAATCATCTCCAGTTTTAGTATCAAGAACATTTTTTATAGATGAAATATCTTCATTTGCTAATTCACTAGTAGTAAAATCTCTTTTTACTTGAAATACACTTCTTGTTTCAAGAGTTGTTCCATCAGTTTTAATAATTGATACAATAATGTTTTGAGTAGTTGTTGAAATTGGTGCATCAGGTTTCATTGAAACTTCTATTGTTGTTCCTTTTAAACTTGCATGATTTGCTTCACCATTACTATTTGAAGAATCAACTAATATTCTCAATTGTTTTTCAATTGCGTTTTTATTAACTATTTCTCCAATAATATTTCCAGTTGAATCACTTGGAAGAGTAATTATTAAATCTTCTCCGGTTTTAGCATCAAGAATATTTTTTATAGATGCAATATCTTTATCTGTTAATTCAACATTAGTAAAATCTCTTTTTACTGAAAATGTTTTTGTTGTTCTAACAGTTGTTCCGCTAGTTTTGCTAATTGATACAATAACATCTTGAGGAGTTGTTGAAATTGGTGCATCAACACTCATTGAAATACTTATTACTGTTCCTTTTAAACTTGGATGATTAGTTTGTCCATCATTATTTGAAGAATCAACTAATTTTCTTAATTGTTTTTCAATTGCATTTTTATTGATTGCATTTTCAATAATGTTTCCAGTTGAATTATTTGGAAGAGTAATTATTAAATCTTCTCCGATTTTAGCATCAAGAACATTTTTTATAGATGCAATATCCTTATCTGCTAATTCAATAGTGGTAAAATCTCTTTTTACTAAAAATGTTTTTGTTGTTGTAAGGGTTGTTCCGTCAGTTTTACTAATTGATACAATGATGTTTTGAGGAGTTGTTGAAATTGGTGCATCAGGTTTCATTGAAACTTCTATTGTTGCTCCTTTTAAACTTGCATGATTATCTTCTCCACTTGTATTTGAAGGATCAATTAATTTTCTCAATTGTTTTTCAATTGCGTTTTTATTAACTCCTCTTCTGATAATGTTTCCAGTTGAATTACTTGGAAGAGTAATTATTAAATCATCTCCAGTTTTAGCATCAAGAACGTTTTTTATAAATGCAATGTCCTTATTTGCTAATTCACTAGTGGTAAAACTTCTTTTTACTTGGAAAATACTTGTTGTTTTAAGAGTTTGTCCACCGCTTTTACTAATTGATACAATAATGTTTTGTAAAGTTGTTGAAATTGGTGCATCAAGTTTCATTGAAACTTCAATTGTTGTTCCTTTTAAACTTGCATGATTATCTTCTCCATTAGTATTTAAAGGATCAACTAATATTCTTAATTTTTTTTCAATTTCATTTTTATTAGTTGCTTTTGAAATAATATTTCCGATTGAGTTACTCGGAAGAGTAATTACTAAATCTTCTCCAGTTTTAGCATCAAGAACCTTTTTTATAGATGCTATTTCTTCATCAATAATATTTTTCTTTTTAACCAGAAAGTCTTTAACTTCTTTTGAAACTTCATTTTTGGTTAATTTAATAATAATTTTCTGTGCAACAATCGAAATATTAGTATCCTTTTGCATCAAAATTTCAATTTTTACTCCTTTTAGATTTACTTTACCAATTAAAGTTTTAATTTTTTCAACAACTTTATCTTGATTTTTAGCAACTATTTTGCCACTAGCACTACTTGCTAGTTCAATAATTTTTTCTTTAGAAGATTTATTTTTTAAAATTTCAACTATTTTGTTGATATCCTCATCTTCTTTTATTTTATCATTTTTGTTATTTAGAATAACAACTGGTGTAACAATTGAAACAGCTAAAACTCCACTTCCGATTGTTCCTAAAATTAAATATTTTTTCTTTCTTGAACCTTTTATTTTCATTTTTTTAATAGCCCTTCCTTTAACATTTTTACTTATTATAAAAAAATCTATTTGCAAAAAAAAAAAAAGTGTATTTAGCAACTTTAAATACTTATTTTAAAGGTTTTACGGTTTTTTTTATGTATATTTTAAGGAGTATTTTTTTAGCAAAATTGAGTTGTTTAAAGAATGTTGATTTAACATCATAAAAAATATTTTTTTAATATATCTCGAAAATAGTAAAGAAAATGTTTTCTTAATCTATTTCATAACTAGTAAGTGTTTTAACTATTTTTAATAGTCTTAAAGTTAAAAGTCAAGACTTAGACCTATTTCAGTAATGTCTTGATTTTTAATATTTAAAGATTTTAGTATGTCTTGATTGTATATAAAGTAGATTAAACAAAAGAAATTATCCTCGGATTGCTCTTATAAAAATGTTTATATTTTTTCGAAAAATTTTTTTATTTTTTCCTGAATGAAATACAACTCTAAATTTTCGAGGTGTATTTAAGCTAAAATTTCAACTATCTCTTGGATTATTTGTAACATTTTCAGCTCATGTGTAATCATCTCTATAAAAATATCCATTTAAACCAAATTTAACTTTATTTTCAATGTAAATATTTTTTGTTGCATCATTTACTGCTTTTTTTACTTGCGGACCAGTTCAACGATTTACATTTTTTAAAGTTACAACTAAAGCTTTTTTTCTTGTGTTTCATTTACTATTATAATAAGCATATAAATTATTAACAATTATCCTATTTTCTGTTTTGGTTCTTAAGTGTTTAATTTTAAGTTCTACACTTTGAGTCATTCCGCCATCATTATAAACAATTGAAAATGATGTTTCATCATAATTTTCCTTTACGATTTGATTAATTGTTTCATCATCATCAACGCTAATTAATGATTGAATTGTATTTGTTCATAAATTAGGATCATCTTCTGCTAAATGTTTTTTAATAGCAGTAAGAATTTTTGCTTTTGTATTTAAAGCTTCACCACCAAAGATTGTAAATGTTTTTTTAGCGTTGTCTACAAAATAATTTGTTATTTTTTCAGAATTAGTAAAAGCTCTTTTTACATTGAAAATACTTGTTGTTGTAAGAGTTGTTCCGCTAGTTTTACGAATTGACACAATAATGTTTTGTAAAGTTGTTGAAATTGGAGCATCAACATCCATTGAAACTTCTATTGTTACTCCTCTTAAACTTGGATGATTAGCTTGTCCATCAATATTTGAAGAATCAATTAATTTTCTTAACTCTTTTATAACTGCGTTTTTATTAGTTGCTTCTGAAATAATATTCCCGCTTGAATCACTCGGAAGAGTAATTATTAAATCATCTTCAGTTTTAGAATCAAGAATATTTTTTATTGCTACTATATCTTCATCAATAGTAAAAGCTCTTTTTACTTGGAAAGTTTTTGTTGTTGTAAGAGTTGTTCCGCCAGTTTTACTAATTGACACAATAATGTTTTGTAAAGTTGTTGAAATTGGAGCATCAACATTCATTGAAACTTCTATTGTTACTCCTCTTAAACTTGGGTGATTAGCTTGTCCATCAATATTTGAAGAATCAATTAATTTTCTCAACTCTTTTATAACTGCGTTTTTATTAGTTGCTTCTGAAATAATATTTCCGCTTGAATCACTCAGAAGAGTAATTATTAAATCATCTTCAGTTTTAGCATCAAGAATATTTTTTATTACTACTATATCTTCATTTGTTCTGGTATATCTATTAACTTGAAAAATTTTTGTTGTTGTAAGAGTTGTTCCGCCAGTTTTACTAATTGACACAATAATGTTTTGTAAAGTTGTTGAAATTGGTGCATCAACATCCATTGAAACTTCTATTGTTACTCCTCTTAAACTTGGATGATTAGCTTGTCCATCAATATTTGAATAATCAATTAATTTTCTTAATTCTTTTATAATTGCGTTTTTATTAGTTGCTTCTCCAATAATGTTTCCACTTGAATCACTCGGAAGAGTAATTATTAAATCTTCTCCAATTTTATTATCAAAAATATCTCTAATTGCTATTATATATTCATTAGCAGTAAAATCTCTTTTTACTTGGAAAGTTTTTGTTGTTGTAATAGTTGTTCCGCCAATTTTACTAATTGACACAATAATATTTTGTAAAGTTGCTAAAATTAGAGCATCAACATCCATCGAAACTTCTATTGTTGTTCCTTTTAAACTTGGATGATTAGCTTGTCCATCAATATTTGAAGGATCAATTAATTTTCTTAACTCTTTTATAATTGCGTTTTTATTAGTTGCTTCTCCAATAATATTTCCGCTTGAACTACTTGGGAGAATAATTGTTAAATCATCTCCAGTTTTAGTATCAAGAACATTTTTTATAAATTCAATATCTTTATTTGCTAATTCACTATTAGTGAATTCTCTTTTTACTTGGAAAGTCTTTGTCAAAATAAAACTTCTATTTGCTTTTCTAATTGTTACAATAATACTTTGTAAAGTTGTTGAAATTGGTGCATCAACATCCATGTAAATTATTATATTGGTTCCTCTTAAGCTTGGATGATTAACTTGTCCATCAATGTTTGAAGGATCAATTAATTTTCTTAACTCTTTTTCAATTGCATTTTTATTAGCTGTTTTTCCAATAATGTTTCCATTTGAACTACTTGGGAGAATAATTTTTAAGTCATCTTCAGTTTTAGTATCAAAAATTCTTTCTATTGCTGAAATATCTTCGTCTACTGTAAAATCTCTTTTTACTTGGAAAATATTTATTGTTCTAAGAGTTGTTCCACCAATTTTACTAATTGACACAATAATGTTTTGTAAAGTTGTTGAAATTGGTGCATCAACATCCATTGAAACTTCTATTGTTACTCCTCTTAAACTTGGATGGTCAATTTGTCCATCTTTATTTGAAGAATCAATTAATTTTCTTAATTCTTTTATAATTGCATCTTTATTAGCATTTTCTCCAATAATGTTTCCGCTTGAATCACTTGGAAGAGTAATTATTAAATCATCTTCAGTTTTAGAATCAAGAATATTTTTTATTGCTAATATATCTTCATTAATTTCTTTAATATTTAATTCTCTTTTTACTTGAAAAATTTTTGCTGTTTCAAGGGTTGTTCCATCATTTTTAATAATTGATACAATAACATCTTGAAGAGTCGTTGAAATTGGCGCATCAATACTCATTGAAACTTCTATTGATGTTCCTTTTAAACTTTGATGATTGGCATCTCCATCATCATTTAAAGGGTCAATTAATTTTCTTAATTGCTTTTCAATTGCGTTTTTATTAGCTGCTTTTCCAATAATATTTCCACTAGCGTCACTTGGAAGAGTAATTATTAAATCTTCTCCGGTTTTAGTATCAAGAACATTTTTTATAAATGCAATATCTTTATTTGCTAATTCAGTAGTGCTAAATTCTCTTTTTACTTGGAAAATTTTTGTTGTTATAAGGGTTGTTCCATCATTTTTAATAATTGATACAATAATGTTTTGAGCAGTTGTCGAAATTGCTGCATCAGCATTCATTGAAACTTCTATTGATGTTCCTTTTAAACTTGGATGATCAACGTTTCCATCAATATTTAAAGGGTCAATTAATTTTCTTAACTCTTTTTCAATTGCATTTTTATTTGCCGTTTTTTCAACAATGTTTCCAATTGAATCACCCGGAAGAGTAATTATTAAATCTTCTCCAGTTTTAGCATCAAGAATATTTTTTATAGATGCAATATCTTTATTTGCTAATTCACTAGTGGTAAAATCTCTTTTTACTTGAAATATACTTCTTGTTTCAAGAGTTGTTCCATCAGTTTTAATAATTGATACAATAATGTTTTGAGCGGTTGTTGAAATTGGTGCATCAACACTCATTGAAATACTTATTACTGTTCCTTTTAAACTTGGATGATTTGCTTCACCATTAGTATTTGAAGGATCAACTAATATTCTCAATTGTTTTTCAATTGCGTTTTTATTAACTGTTTCTCCAACAATATTTCCGGTTGAATCATTTGGAAGAGTAATTATTAAATCTTCTCCGGTTTTAGCATCAAGAATATTTTTTATAGATGCAATATCTTTATCTGTTAATTCAATATTAGTAAAATCTCTTTTTACTGAAAATGTTTTTGTTGTTGTAATAGTTGTTCCACTAGTTTTGCTAATTGATACAATGATGTTTTGAGAAGTTGTTGAAATTGGTGCATCAGGTTTCATTGAAACTTCTATTGTTGTTCCTTTTAAACTTGGATGATTAGTTTGTCCATCATTATTTGAAGGATCAATTAATTTTCTTAATTGTTTTTCAATTGCATTTTTATTGATTGCATTTTCAATAATTTTTCCAGTTGAACTACTTGGAAGATTAATTATTAAATCATTTCCAACTTTAGAATCTAAAATTGTTTTTATAGATGCAATATCCTTATCTGCTAATTCACTAGTAGTAAAATCTCTTTTTACTGAAAATGTTTTTGTTGTTGTAAGGGTTGTTCCGTCAGTTTTACTAATTGATACAATGATTTTTTGAGGAGTTGTTGAAATTGGTGCATCAACACTCATTGAAACTTCTATTGTTGTTCCTTTTAAACTTGCATGATTATCTTCTCCATTTGTATTTGAAGGATCAATTAATTTTCTTAGTTGTTTTTCAATTGCGTTTTTATTAACTCCTCTTCTAATAATGTTTCCAGCTGAATCACTTGGAAGAGTAATTATTAAATCATCTCCAGTTTTAGCATCAAAAATATTTTTTATAAATGCAATGTCTTTATTTGCTAATTCACTAGTAGTAAAATCTCTTTTTACTGAAAATGTTTTTGTTGTTTTAAGAGTTTGTCCACCGCTTTTACTAATTGATACAATAATGTTTTGAGCAGTTGTTGAAATTGGTGCATCAAGTTTCATTGAAACTTCAATTGTTGTTCCTTTTAAACTTGCATGATTATCTTCTCCATTAGTATTTGAAGGATCAACTAATATTCTTAATTTTTTTTCAATTTCATTTTTATTAATCGCTTTTGAAATAATATTTCCGGTTGAGTTACTCGAAAGAGTAATTATTAAATCTTCTCCGGTTTTAGCATCAAGAACCTTTTTTATTGATGCTATTTCTTCATCAATAATATTTTTCTTTTTAACAAAAAAGTCTTTAACTTCTTTTGAAACTTCATTTTTGGTTAATTTAATAATAATTTTCTGTGCAACAATCGAAATATTAGTATCCTTTTGCATCAAAATTTTAATTTTTACTCCTTTTAAATTTGCTTTACCAATTAAAGTTTTAATTTTTTCAATAATTTTATCTTGATTATTAGCAACTATTTTACCATTAGTGTTACTTAAAAGTTCAATAATTTTTTCTTTAGAAGATTTATTTTTTAAAATTTCAACTATTTTGTTGATATCCTCATCTTCTTTTACTTTATCATTTTTGTTATTTAGAATAACAACTGGTGTAACAATTGAAACAGCTAAAACTCCACTTCCGATTGTTCCTAAAATTAAATATTTTTTCTTTCTTGAACCTTTTATTTTCATTTTTTTAATAGCCTTTCCTTTAACATTTTTATTTATTATAAAAAAATCTCTTTGCAAAAAAAAAAAAAAGTGTATTTAGCAACTTTAAATACTTATTTTAAAGGTTTTATGGTTTTTTTATGTATATTTTAAGGAGTATTTTTTTAGTAAAATTGAGTTGTTTAAATAATGTTGATTTAACATAATTTTTTTGTTTTTGATAATTATGAATAATTTAAATAATGTATAACTTGTAAAATTATAAGAAACATTTTTTATTTTTAAATTTAAACCATTATTTTGATTAATTTGATAATTAATAATTATTTTAACTTTTGCTAATAGTTTTAAAGTTAAAAAACCAATACCAAGAGCTATTTAAAAAACATCTTTATTTTTAATGTTGTAAACCAAGAGAGATAAATGTCTTACTCCTAAGAATGAGAAAATGAATACAAATAAACCATTCTGTAATTATGCTAAAAACACAAAATAAGTAAGAAGATGAAAAAATAATATGTTTAATAAAAGATAAAATAAAAAAACTCTTCAATCATTAAAAAATTTTTAAAATCAAAAAAATAAGAAAAATAAATTATTTTTTATTTCTGATGAAAATAGTTATCAAGATATTTTATCCATAAAAAGAACAAAAAATACAATTACAAAACATATTGAAGATAAATTTAATAACGTTTTTGAAGTTGAAAATGAGCTTTTATTAAAAACAGGATTATGTTTTGAAAATTTATATAAAAAAATCCATTCAAAAAATTGATTTCCTAAAAATAGTATGAAAAAAAGTAATCAATATTTATTTAACAATTATGCTAAAAATGTTAACTACTTTAATAAAAATGAAAAACTAGATTTTTCAAAAATAATTGCTGATATGGAAAAAACAAAAAATCCACACTTAAAAATAATTGAAGCTATCATTTTAAAAGAAAAATTATGGTTTAATAATTAATATTATTTAATTAAAACATAAAATTAAATTATTTTAAGGGTCATTTTATTGGTGGTACTGGTGGTACTAAATGTAAAATATCAAGATTTATTTTTCGTTGAGTATTACCTAAATCATCAGTATAAGCAATTGAATAATTTATTTCTGTCACGCCCCATCTAGTTTCAGTTTCAACTTCAGATCTATGAGTAGTAATTAAATCTTGAAGTTCATTAGTTCATAAATCAGGATCCTTAGATGCTAAATGTTTTTTAATAGCTGCAAGAATTTTTGGTTGTGTGTTTAAAGGATTTGTTTTAAAAGGGTCTCCTTTAAAAATAATAAGATGTCTATTATCTTCATTAGCAAAATAATTTTCTATTTTTTGAGCATTAGTAAATTCTTTTCTTACTTGAAAAGTTTTGCTTGTTCTAAGAGTTTTTCCATTAGCTTTACTAATTGATACAACAATGTTTTGCGGAGTTGTTGAAATTAGAGAATTAGTACGCATTGAAACTTCTATTTTTGTTCCTCTTAAACTTGCATGATCAATTGCACCATCATTATTAGAAAGATCAATTAATTTTCTTAATTCTTTTTCAATTGCATTTTTATTATTTTTATCATTAATATTTCCAATTGAATCACTCGGAAGAGTAATTATTAAATCATTATCAGTTTTAGCATCAAGAATTTTTTTTATTGCTCCTATATCCTCATTAGCACTGATTTCATTAGCAGTAAAATCTCTCTTTACTCGGAAAATTTTTGTTGTGTTAAGAGTTGTTCCATCAGCTTTACTAATTGATACAATAATGTTTTGGGCAGTTGTTGAAATTTGTCTATCAACACGCATTGAAATACTTACTGTTGTTCCTTTTAAACTTTGATGATTAGCTTCTCCATTAGTATTTGAAGGATCAATTAATTCTCTTAATTTTTTTAAAATTGGATTTTTATTAGCTGCATTTGAAATAATGTTTCCGGTTGAATCACTCGGAAGAGTAATTATTAAATCATTTCCAACTTTAGAATCTAAAATTGTTTTTATAAATTCAATATCTTTATTTGCTAATTCAGCACTGCTAAATTCTCTTTTTACTTGAAATATGCTTGTTGTTTTAATGTTGCTTTCATTTTTTTTACTAATTGATACAAAAATGTTTTGAAGAGTTGTTGAAATTGGTAAATCAGTGCTCATTAAAATTTCTATTTTTGTTTCTTTTAAATTTGCTTCACCAATTAAAGTTTTAACTTTTGGAATAATTTTATCTTGGTTATCAGCAATAATTTTACCACTAGCATCACTAGATAAAATGATTGTTTTTTCCTTAACAGATTTATTTTTTAAAATTTTGGCTATTTTACTAATTGTTTCATCTTCTTTTTTTATAGATTCATTTTCTTTTTTTGCTTGGTCAATTTTATTGTTTAAAATAATAATTGGCGTAACAACTGAAGCGGCTAAAGCTCCAGTTCCTAGTGCTCCAATAATTAAATATTTTGTATTTTTTGATATTTTTGAGTTCATTTTTGAATAATCCTTTAATCTTTTAGCTTTTTTACCCATTATAAAAAAATTCCTTTGCAAAAAAAAAAAAAAGTTTGTTTAACAACTTTAAAGACTTATTTTAGAAACCTTTAAGATTTTTTTAACATGTTTCAAAACTAGTAAAGGAAATGTTTTAATTTTTTCAATAATTTGCTTGATAAATTTATTTTTTAATTTAATAATAATATTTTATAGTTTTTATAGAGTTTTGTAAAACTTTCCATTAACAAGATGTTAAATATTAAACTTAGTTCACATTATAGCATTATTAAACATTGAAAAAATAGTAAAAAAGTTTACATTTGTAAAATAAACCCTTCTTTAGATGTTTTTGTTTTTAATTATTAATTTTTTTTAACTCGAATTCTATAAATTTTTGAACTAATTCCACCAGTTTTACTAATTGTTATTTCAATAGGTTTTTCAATATTAGAAATTAAATCAGGTGTTGCTTGTACTCTTGTAAGAGTAATTGTTGTTCTTCCTAAACTTGGATGATTAGAATTACAGTTTGTGTTTGAAGGATCAATTAAAATTCTTACTTTTTTTTCAATTGCATTTTTTAATAATATTCCTGTTTGAATCACTCGGAAGAGTAATTATTAAATCATCTCCACTTTTAGCATCAAGAATTTTTTTTATTGCTATTATATCTTTATTAGTATTTATTTAACTAGTAGTAAGTCTTGTTTTTTTAATCGCTTTTATAAAAATAATCATATTTCTTGATGAAACTTTTTTTCCTCTTCCAGAATAAAGTGTAACTTCAAATCTTCAACCTTTTTCTAAATTATTACTATAAGAATGTCAACTATTTCTTGTGTTAGCTCTAATTATAAAAAATTCCTTGTTATGTCAATCAACATGAAAAATTCTTTTTACGTCAAAAAGAACTTTATTTTCAAGATAAATATTTTTTGTTGCATCATTTACTGCATTTTTGATTTCTGTACCATCTCAATCTCTAAAAAAACGTATAGTAGTTAAAATTAATGCTTTTGCTCTTGTGTTTCATTTATTTTTGTAATAATCATATAAATTATTAACAATTATTCTATTTTCTATTTTGGTTCTTAAATGTCTAAATCTAAGTTCTACATTTTGAGTCATTCCACCATCATTTTCATAAACAATTGAAAATGATGTTTCATCATAATTTTCTTTTACAATTTCATTAGTTGTTTCATCATTATCAACTCTAATTAATGATTGAACTACATTTGTTCATAAATTAGGATCATCTTGTGCTAAATGTTTTTTAATAGCAGCAAGAATTTTTACTTTTGTGTTTAAAGCTTTACCACCAAAAATTGTAAATCTTTTTTTAGCATTGTTTGCAAAATAATTTGTTATTTTTTCAGCATTAGTAAATGCTCTTTTTACTTGAAAAGTTTTGGTTGTGCTAAGAGTTGTTCCACCAGCTTTAATAATTGACACGATGATGTTTTGTAAAGTCGTTGAAATTGGTTCATCATCTTCCATTGAAACTTTTATTGTTGTTCCTCTTAAACTCGGATGAATAGCATTTCCATCATCATTTAAAGGGTCAATTAATTTTCTTAACTCTTTTATAATTGCGTCTTTATTAGATGCTTCTCCAATAATGTTTCCACCTGAATCACTTGGAAGAGTAATTATTAAATCATTACCAATTTTAGAATCAAGAATTTTCTTTATTGCTACTATATCTTCATCTGGAGTAAAATCTTTTTTTACTTGGAAATTTTTGGTTGTGCTAATAGTTGTTGCACCACTTTTACTAATTAAAACAATAATGTTTTGAGGAGTTGTTGAAATTGATCCACTAGTAAAAATATTAAAATCAGTTCCTCTTAAACTTGGATGATTAACATCTCCACTAGTATTTGAAGAATCAACTAAGATTCTTAATTTTTTTAAAATTGCATTTCGATTATCTAAAATACTTCCAGTTGAATCACTTGGAAGAGTAATTATTAAATCATTTCCAGTTTTAGCATCAAGAATTTTTTGTATTGATACTATATCTTGATTAATATCATCATACTTATTAACTTGGAAAGTTTTTGCTGTTATAACCCCTCTACTATTTTTTCTAACAAATACAATAATGTTTTGAGGAGTTGTTGAAATTGGTCCACCAGAACTATTTGTAGCTTCTATTGTAGTTCCTCTTAAACTTGGATGATTAACATCTCCATCAACATTTGAAGGATCGATTAATTTTCTTAATTTTTTTTCAACCGCATTTTTATTATCAAAATTACCAATAATATCTCCACTTGAATCGCTTGGAAGAGTAATTATTAAATCATTTCCAGTTTTAGAATCAAGAATTTTTTGTATTGCTAATACATCTTCAAAATCAGTAAACACTCTTTTTACTTGAAAAGTATTGATTATTTTAAGAGTTGTTCCACCAGCTTTTGCAATTGATACAATAATGTTTTGAGGAATGGTTGAAATTGGTGCATCAACATTCATTGAAACTTCTATTGTTGTTCCCTTTAAACTTGGATGATTAGGATTACCATTTGTATTTAAAGGATCAATTAATTTTCTTAATTTTCTTTCAATGGCATTTTTATTAGCTATCTTACTAATAATGTTTCCGTTTGAATCACTTGGAAGAGTAATTATTAAATCATTTCCAGTTTTAGCTTCAAGAATTGTTTTTATTAGTTCTATATTTTCATTAGCAGTAAAATCTCTTTTTACTTGGAAAGTTTTTGTTAAAATATGACTTCTATTTAGTTTTTTAATTGTTACAATAATGTTTTGAGGTTTTGTTGAAATTGGTGCATCAACATCCATATAAATTACTATTTCGGTTCCTCTTAAACTTGAATGATTAACATCTCCATTAGTATTTGAAGGATCAATTAATTTTCTTAATTTTTTTTCAATTGCATTTTTATTTGCTATTTTTCCAACAATATTTCCACTAGAATCACTTGGAAGAGTAATTATTAAATCATTTCCAGTTTTAGCTTCTAGAACTGTTTTTATTGATGCAATATCTTTATCTATTAATTCAGTATTAGTCAATTCTCTTTTTACTTGGAAAGTTTTGATTGTTCTAAGAGTTGTCCCACTAGTTTTACTAATTGATACAATAATGTTTTGAGCAGTTGTTGAAATTGGTGCATCAGAATCCATCGAAACTTCTATTGTTGTTCCCCTTAAGCTTGGATGATTTGCTTCACCATAAAGATTTGAAGAATCGATTAACTTTCTTAATTTTTGTTTAATTTCATTTTTATTAACAACATTTTTAATAATGTTTCCATTTGAATAACTTGGAATAGAAATTATTAAATCATCTCCACTTTTAGCATCAAGAATTGTTTTTATTGCTTGTATATCTTCATTAATTTCTTCAATAGTGAGTTTTCTTTTCACTTGGAAAGTGTTTATTGTTTTAAGAGTTGTTGCACCAATTTTACCAATTGAGACAATAATGTTTTGAGCAGTTGTTGAAATTGGTGCATCAGAATCCATCGAAATTTCAATTGTTGTTCCTCTTAAACTTGGATGATTAACTTGTCCATCAACATTTGAAGGATCAATTAATTTTCTTAATTCTCTTTCAATTGCATTTTTATTTGCTATTTTTCCAACAATATTTCCACTAGAATCACTTGGAAGATTAATTATTAAATCATCTCTAGTTTTAGCTTCTAGAATTGTTTTTATCGATTCAATATCTTTATCTATTAATTCAGTATTGGTAAATTCTCTTTTTACTTGGAAAATTTTTCTTGTATTAAGAGTTTTTTCACCACTTTTACTAATTGAAACAATAACACTTTGAGGAGTTGTTGAAATTGGTGCATCAACGTCCATTGAAACACTTAATGATGTTCCTCTTAAACTTTGATGATTAACTTGTCCATCAACATTTGAAGGATCAATTAGTTTTCTTAACTCTTTTTCAATTGCATTTTTATTAACTACTTTTGAAATAATGTTTCCGTTTGAATCACTCGGAAGATTAATTATTAAATCATCTCCAGTTTTATTATCAAAAATATTTTTTATAAATTCAACATTGGTAAATTCTCTTTTTACTTGAAAAATTTTTGTTGTTTTAAGAGTTTTTCCTCCGCTTTTGCTAATTGATACAATAATGCTTTGAGAGGTTGTTGAAATTGGTGCATCCACTTTCATTGAAACACTTATTGTTGTTCCTTTTAAGCTTACATGATTAGCTTCTCCGTTAGTATTTGAAGGATCAATTAATATTCTTAATTCTTTTTCAACAGCATTTTTATTAACTACTTTTGAAACAATTTTTTCGCTTGAATCACTTGGAAGATTAATTGTTAAATCATTTCCAGTTTTAGAATCTAAAATTGTTTTTATAGATTCAATATCATTATTTGCTAATTCATTACTTGTAAATTCTCTTTTTACTTTAAAAATGCTTGTTGTTTTAATGTTACTTTCATCACTTTTACTAATTGATACAATAATGTTTTGAAGAGTTGTTGAAACTGGTAAATCAGTGCTCATCAAAATTTCCATTTTTGTTTCTTTTAAATTTTCTTCACCAATTAAAGTTTTAATTTTTGGAATAATTTTATCTTGATTATCAGCAATGATTTTACCTTTTACACCACTAGGTAAAACAATTATTTTTTCTTCATTAGATTTATTTTTTAAAATTTCAGCTATTTTATTAATTGTTTCATCGTCTTTTTTTACAGATTCATCGTCTTTTTTTACAGATTCATCGTCTTTTTTTACAGATTCATCGTCTTTTTTTATTTGATCAATTTTATTGTTTAAAATAATAATTGGCGTAACAGCTGAAACAGTTAAAATTGCACCTCACATTGTTCCTAAAATTAAATATTTTTTCTTTTTTGAACCTTTTATTTTCATTTTTAAAAATCCTTTAACTTTTTTACTAATTATAAAAAATCTCTCTTACAAAAAAAAGTTTGTTTAACAATTTTAAAGACTTATTTTAAAAACTTTAAGTTTTTTTATGTATGTTTAAAATAAAGTTTTTTAATAAATATTATTAAAGTTTTATTTTATAGATTTTCAAGTTATTTTCATAATTTTTTTAGAAAAAAAATAGATCTATATTTAAAATAAACTTTTTTTGTATTATTAAAAAATAAAACAAATCTACTTTTTATTTTTAAGTTCTTCTTTTTTCTTCTTCATTCTCTTAAAAACTTCTTCAATAGCAATGTTACGACTTTTTAAAATATGCTCCATTATTTCTTGATAAACTTGTTGATCGTTTTTATCAAGATCAGAAAGTCTTACCTTTGTTTTAGGATCTCGGTTTCTTTTTCATCTTTTATTTTTCAAAGTATTTAAATTACATTTTTTTAACTTTAAAAACAAAATTTTTAAAATTTTTTTAATATCAAGCTTTAAAATTAAAAATGCTTGATTAATTTATTTAATAGATTTAAATAACTAGTTAAAATAATCAAAATTTTTTATTGATAACTATTTAAATAAGGTGTTAACTTGCTTTTAAGTTATCAATGATTCAATTTAAATATCTTTTAGCATTAAGCTTTTTTTCTTGAGTTCAATTTTGTTCTAACTTTTTTAAATCTAAATCATTATTTAAATAGTTAATAACTTGTTTTACATCGGTTATTAAGGTGTTACTGACAGCGATTTTTCATTTGTCAACTTGATAAGCAGTGTACTTAATTTTGTATACGTTTTTATTGTCTTGATACATGCTATTATTAAGCATAAATTTATGTTCAATGTGAAAGAAAAAACTAATTGCTGAAACAAAAAAATTAACTTTTATACTTTGGTTTTTAACGTCATATTTTTTAATCATGATGATTTAGAGAAATTATTTTATCTTTCTTTTTTCATTATATCATTAGCCATATTTAAATAAAATTTTAAGAAGTTTTAACAATTTTATTTTTTCAAATACTTTTCAATTTCTTTTTTAATAGAAATGAATTTTTCGTTTGTTTCTAATAAATAAAGATATGAACTTTCACCTTTTTCTTCAAAACGTTTAAAAATATCATCAATTAAAACTTTTAAAGTTTTTTGACCTAAATATTTAATATTTTCTTTTAATTTAATAAGTTCAATATAAATTTTTAAAAATTTATCATCATGTCCTTTTTGATCTAAATATTTTGCTATTTCTTTATCTTTTTTTTCAAATAAGTTGTCACTTAAAACAACTTGATAATATGAAAGTGCTCTAATTATATCTGAAGTAAATATTGTTATTTTGTTTGATTTTCTATGTTTAATTTCTAATCTTTTAAATAATTCATGATAAATAATTAAACTTTTTAAATGATTAACACAGGAGTCTATTTCTTTATCATCTATTTTATCATCTATATTTTTTATCTCATTTATTAAAATTATAAAATAATCTATTTTTTGAGAATTTTCTTTTAAATTTTTAATATTAGATTTTAAAATTTCTAAAAAATAATCAAAAATAATTCTTTTTTCTAAAAGCTTTTTATTTTTTAAATCTTCTTTCATTAAATTAATTAATAAATTTACTTTATGTGATATTTTTTTGTTTTTACTAAATGAATAAATAAATAATAATTGATCTAATCTTTCTGGAATTTCTCTTTTTTCTAATTTTTCTAAATATTCTTCATAATTCATATTTTTTAATCAATTAAATTGTTTAGAAAAAATTTGATTTAAAAGTTTTTTTGTTTTTACTTTTAATTTAGAATCTCATTCTTTTTTTCTTGAAAATTCTAATAAAAAATTAATTTCTTTATCAAAAACAAGAATATAAATTGAATAACGTTTTAAAATAAATTTTATTTTTGTAATTAATAATATTTCTTCAAAAATTTTCTCATTATGCTCTTTTTCAAATTTATTTAATAAATAATCTAATCTTTGAGAAATTTCATAAGGAGGTTTAACTCCAATATATCAATCAGCTAATTTTATATCTACTTTTTTTAAATGTTCTAAATATGTTTCTCAATTTGGAGTGTTTATTGTAATTGTTGGAAAGAAAATACTAAATTCAATATTATTTAATTTTTTTATTCATTTTAAGTTTCTATCTTTTTTCGAATAATCATTTAATTCTTTATATAAAAAATCATAAATAACTTGTTTTTTATCTTCACTTATAGAATCATATTTTTTTAAATGATTTAAGATTTTATCAAATGAATCAAATAAATTTAAATTTATATTTTTATCTATTGAAGTTCCATCGTGTTTAGAAAAAGGAGTCATTGTAGAACTTGAAAAACCAAAATAATCTATTAATCTTGGAAAAGAATCAAAAAAATTATTAATTTCTTTTAGTTTTAATAAAGCTTCTATAAATTTTTCTTCTTTATTTGAATTTAAAAATATTGAACATAACAAAGTAAAAAATAATCAATTATTTTTATTTATGTTTTTTTCCTTTATATTTTTTATTAATATATTTAAACTAAAATCTAAATTATTAAATATTATTTTTTTATATTCTTCAATACAGAAAAAATAGAATAATAATGGTTTTATGTGGTGTTCTCTTCATTGTTGTGTAATTTTAAAAACATCTTCTAAAGATTGTGGAGTTTTAAATTGAAGTCAATTTGGATTATTTTCAAGAGTATTTTCTATAATTTTTGTAATTGGATTTTTACTACTAAAATAATTTCTTGATGAATAAAAAATTAGTTCTAATGAATATAAACTTTTATTCAAATGCTTAATTAAATCTTTAGAAAAATAAGTTTTATTTAAAATATATTCTTCAATTTCTTTTGAAAATTCTTTTTTTAAGATTT
Organism: Metamycoplasmataceae bacterium; assembly: GCA_965263245.1. Lineage (GTDB taxonomy): Bacteria > Bacillota_I > Bacilli_A > Mycoplasmatales > Metamycoplasmataceae > DT-68. Next base: position 961,589 of record CBDHHR010001146.1, read on the forward strand.
TATTTATTAAAAATATATGAATATTTACATATTTTTCAAAATTTATTTTTTTATAATAAAATGATATAAATTCTTGAATTTCATAGTTTAAAATATTATTTTTATCTTTTAAAATATTTTCAATTTCTTTTAAAATTAAATTTATTTCTTGTTCTGAAAATTTTTCATTTTTAATTCAAATAATTTGATTAATTGGTATTTCATCAAATTGATTAGAATTATCTTGCATTAGAACATAATTTTTTAATGTTCCATTTTTAACAATTTGATCATTTTTTTCTAATCAATAAATAGGTCTTATTAATAAATTTTTTAATTTAAATTTAGGTTTTATATAATCTAATATTTGATCTATAGAAATACTTTTTTGATTTTTAAATTTATTTTTTAAAATCTCATATCAATAATTATCTAAAAAAATATCTTTTTCTTCAAACTTTGTTTTTTCAAAATCAAAATCTTTTTTTTGAATTTCAACTATTAATTTTTCCCAGAAAAGTTTAAAATCTTCTTCATAAGTATTTCCGTTTTCTGAATCATTTCCGTTTTCTGAATCATTTCCGTTTTCTGAATCATTTCCGTTTTCTGAATCATTTCCGTTTTCTGAATTTATATTAATTATTTCTATAAATATTTTTTCATATATTTTTTTATACTTGTCCAAAATAGAATTATTTCATTTTTTATTTATTATTCAAAATACTTTAATTTTTTCAATATTATATTTTTTACAAAATTTATATATTGAATTTAGTAAATGTTGTTCTTTTAATGATGTACCTATTATTAATAATGTAAAATCAAAATCTTTTTCAACATTTTCACATAAAAATTTAAAAAATTTTTTTTCAAATTCTAAAGAATTTTTAACATAATCTTCTAAACTTAAAATTCGTTTTTCATCTTTTACATAATTTTTTTCATTTACTAAACCATGTAAATGTAAAACTTCTTTTTTGGCATTAATAGAACCATCAAGAAAAAAATTTCTTGCTTCACGTTCTTTTAAATTTTGACTTATTACTCTATCATAATTTAGTGTCATTACTATAATTTCATAAAAAAAGATTTCTTGAATTAAATCAAAACCTTCTTGGAATCATGAATTTTCTTCTCTAGGTTTAGAATGTATTTTAATTTCTACCTTGTCTGAAAAAGAACAAGAAACTTTATTGTCATTTATTTCTTCACTAATTTCTTTAGATAAAAGATTTTTTTCTCATTTAGACCTATTTTTTAATTCTTCATTATTTAAGTCCAAAAAATCAAAAATAATTTTTTTAGATAAATTTTCTCAATTTAAATCTTTTTTTTGAGCAATATTATTGTTAATTCCAGAACCAAATAAAAAAGCAAATTTTTTATTTTTTATAGGTTTAATTATTCTAAGAGCAATTTTTTTAGCAGCGTTTGTTATGTTGTCATTACTACTATTGTCTTTTACTTTATTTTTAGTCTCAATTTTTTTAGAGTCATTTAATGCATTGTTATTTTTTTTATTTTTCATAGAAAAATTATATATTCTAATTTAATTAATTTGTATACTTGATTTTTTTACTTAAATCATTTTTTTTAGATTTTTTTCTTTTATTTTTTTTAGATCTTTTCTTTTGAGAATTAATTAACTTTTGTCTTTTATTTTTCAATTTATCTAACATTAATGATAAATTGTTTTTAATTCTTGAAAAATTATCATCAATAAGTTTTAATTGATATTCAACTTTAATTATTTTTTCATCAATTTCTTCTTTATTAATAATATCAATTTTTTTGATAATTTCTAATTTATTAATGTTATTGAATTTTGTGACAAAATTTTTATGTTTTTTAAATAAATTGTTTTTGAAGTTTTGATTATATTTAAAGTCTTTATTTTCTGAATTATCAGAAATATTTTTTATTTGATCTACCATTTGAAAAATTTTGTATACATTGTTAATAAAAGTAATGTCTTTAATTTTATCTTTGTATTCTTTTTCATTTTCTTTAGCAATTTCTTTTTGTTTATTAAATTCAAAAATTGGAAATTCAATTATTTCACCAAAAAATCATTTTTCTAAAAATGGTTTTGAATTTTTTATATTTTTTTCATCTTTTATATTTGATTGATTAATTTTATTAAAGCTTTCTAAATTATATTTATGACCAAATTTTTTATATTTTTCTATTGCAAATTCAAATTTTTCTAATTGAGTTATTATTTGATAAATTCTATATTTTGGCATAGATTTTTCTGATAAAGATTTTAAGTTTTGAAAACTTAAAGTTTTATTAATGTTATGAATAATTAAATTTTTACTATTTTTTTCTTTTTCTAAATCAAAATTAGTTGAATCTTTATTAGGTAATTTATAAAATCTATATTTATCTTCAGAATTAAGAAATTTAAAAATTGTTAATAATGAAACATAAATTGAGCTTGAATTATTTAGATTAAACAGCTCATTAATTTCATTTTCAGAACTTTGATCAATTTTTTCAATTAATTCTAATTTTTTAATTTTGATTTTATTTTCATTTTCTAAAAAACAATTACCATTAAGAATTTCTGAAATAGGTGTTGATTTTAACAAAGGTTCATTTTTAAATGAAAATTCTTTTTTAAATCCTAATTTAACTTGACATTGAAGTTTTAATTTATCATTTTTATCATCAAAAATTCTAACTATTTCAATTAATTTTTCTTCATCTTTGTTTTTATTTCATAATTCGATTTCTTGTAAAATGATTTCTTGTAAAATAGATTTAGCATTTGAATTTAAAAAACTATTTTTATGTTCAAAAATAATGTCTGTTTTACTTTTTTTATTTAAAAAAGATTTAGCTTCAATAAAATTTTTAATAATTTTTTCATGATTCATTAAAATAAGTTCATTTGAAGAATCAATAATTTTTTTGTTAAATACTTTTGCCGAATTTTTTAATAATTTTTTAATATTTTCAAAAATAAAATAATCTTCTTGAAATAATTTTTCAATAATTGCTTGACTAAATTTATCAATATTTTTAAAATCATTATTATTTAAAATAAAATAACAAAAATTATCAATGTTTTTAAATGTATATTTTTGTAATTTATTATTACTAATAAAGCTTAAATTAAGATTTTTTATAACTTCTTTTAAATCTATTTTTTGGTTTATTTCAAAATAAAATGATAATAATTTTTCAAATTTTTTCTTATTTTTTTTAAATTTTTCTATATCTAAAGGTATGAGATTTCAAAAGTCAAATTTTTTCTCATTTTTAAGTAAAAACTCAAATAAAAATTTTTCTTCTAAATTAATTTTTTGATTTAAAAATTCAAATTCATTAATTATAATGTCATTGTTTGACTCTACTATTTCTTTAATTTGTTCTATGTTTATAATAACTTTGTTTTTTTGTTCATCTTGATTATCATATTCATGTTTTCATTTTCTTTTATTTAAAAATTCTAAAATTTTTTCTCTAGTTTTTTTACTAATCTTTTTGAAAAAATCATATATTAATCCATTTTTATTTTCATTTAATAATTTATCAATAACATCTTTAATAAATTTATCTTGAGTGAAGTCAATAGTAAAATTAAGTTCTATATTTTTTGAAATAAAATTTTTAATTATTGAGTTATATTCATTAATGTTAACAAATCCTTTTTCTTTATATGAAAATAATTTATCAAAAAAACTTTCTAATTTTTCTTTAAAATCTTGATTTTTATCATCAATTTTTTCAAAATCATTTTTAATTTTTTCAAATTCTTCTTTACATTTTTCTTGATTTAAAATAGATAATGTAGAATATAAATCAACATCCTTAGCAAAATTAATAGCTTCAGGATTATCAATTTCTGCAAGAGTAAATAAAGTTCAAAAAAGAAGTTTATATGTTGAATTTTTATTACCTTGTAAATTAAAAATTTTAAATATTTTTATAATTTTTTCAATTTTTTCCACAATAAAATTTTTAATTATTTCTTTATTTTTATCATTATTATCATTATTTTTAATTGAAAAAATAATTTTTTCAACAAGTTCTTCAACATTTTTATATTCTTTTATGGGGATTTCAATATTCAAAAGCGAACTTCAAAATTCTGAATTTTTTATTTTTAATTCATAACTTTGATTTTCTTGTTCCAGTTCTTCAATATTTAAATTTCACTTTTTTAATAATTCTAAAATATTAAATAAATCATAATTTGGTTTTTTATAAGAAAATATGTCAAATAAATCTTCTTTACGGTTTATATCATGAGATAAATAATCTGATAATAGTGGTGCTTGAATTTGTAAAATTGTAGCCATCATAATTAATTCTTTTAATTGACTATCATTAATTGTTTCATTATTAATTTGAGCACTTTTAGTTAAATCTTTAACAAATTTATTTTTTTCAAGAATAAAAATATTGTTTTGATATACATTTAAATAATCCTTTATAGACCTATATGATAAAGGAAATATTGAAGCACATTTTGATAATAATTGACTTTTTCCTAAATTTTTATTATTTTTAACAAAAATTTTATTCATTTTTAATTTTTTTACAATTTCGATAATTGTTGTAAAAGTATTTAATCTAGGAATAAAAGGTGCTCTAATTGAAAAGTTAAAATATTTATTAATAAATGAATATGGATCTTTACCAATTTTAACATTAGAAATTGCCTTCATAATTTTAGCTTCATCCATCGGAATTATATAGACAGAATTTGGTATATTAAGAAATGCTACTAATGCATCAAGTAATTGAACAATATTATTTTCGTCATCTATTCGGTCTAAATCATCAAAAATAAATATTGTAGGTTTAAATGTATTATTAAAAATTGTTTCAGTTACTCTTGTTAAAGAAGAAATGTGTTGGTCTAAAAATTTTGATCTTTCTCTAAAAATAGTTTCAGGTTTGGTGTTAATCGAAACTTTTAATAAAGAATTAAGCATTTCTTCTTTTACATCATTTTGATGTTTAAACTCTTCTAATCTTCTTGAAGAATCAATATAATTAATTGTTAAATCACGATTATTTGAAAGTTGAGTTATTGCTTCTTTAATAATTGATCTTACAAAAAAACTATCCTCATTATATACATTATTTTCTTTAGAAAGAGAATTAGAAATGTGTCAAAGATTAATTTCAACTGTGTTATAAAATTTTTCTAAATCTTGAGCTAATTCTCTAACAATGGTTGTTTTACCAGTTCCTCAACGTGCCATATATGCTATTGAAAAAGATGGAAATTTTTTTATTTTTGAAGATTTTTGATTATTTTTTTGAAAATCATCTAATTTTTTAATTAATAAATTTCTAAATGAAACATATTCAGATTTTTCATCTCAATTAATATTTGTAGAATCAAGATCTGAAATTCACAAAGAACTAATAGCTTTTTTATAATCTTTATTTTCTTTTAATAATTTTTTAAAATCATCAAAGTTTTTATGATCTTTTAAAGGTAAATTATTTTCATTAATAATACTAAAAAATAAAATTATGTTTTCATCATTTGAATTTAAAGAATTAAAGTCAAATTTAAGAGTATAAACATCATTTCTTAATCTTAAAGATTTATTTAAAGATTTAAAACTTTCTGGAAGAATTTTTTTGATTTTTTCTTTTAAATTCTTATTTTCAATAAAATTTCCCATATTATTAATTTTTTCATTATTTAAAAAATCAAATATTTCTCAAACATCATTTTCTAATTGGTTGCTAAAAACATTTTTATCAACATAAAATTTAATTTTTTCAATTTCAATATTTGGAAATACTGCATTTATTGTATTTTTAATAAAAATAAATTCCTCTTGAGTTGAAATTTTTATTGAAAAAAAATCATAATTAAAATTATTTTTATTAAAATCTTTTTTAAAATTATTATTTTTAAGATTAATAAGAAATTGTATTTGTTCATCTGGGGTTTTTTGATGAAATTTATTCTCAAAATTTGAAAAATTTTCTAAATTTTTAAACAATTTACCATCAATTTTTTGTGAACAATAATAACAAAGAATAATTTTGTTTCAATAATGTTCAATAATGCTATCTTTATAACTTTTAGGATTATTTTCATCTTGTAACTTTTTAAATTTAGTTTTTTCTTTAATAAATTTGTCAAAAGATTTATGTTTAGTAAATCTAGATCTTATCATTACTTCAGAAACAACATTTTTATAAGCTTTTATATACTCTAAATTACTATAAGAAACAATGTGGGAAATAACACCAACGTGTTTTTGGTCTTGATGATTTTTACTTCACGATTTAAATATCCTTTTTTGTTCTTTATTAAAATCTTTAATCTCTCCAATTGGTAAAATAAGTTCTGATTCACATAAAGGACATTTATTTTTAGTATCAATTCATAGTTGATATCTAGATCATGATGATATTTTTCTTTTATTTAAAGGTTTTTGGGACAATATAGCTCCTTTAAAATAATTTCAATTAACATTTAAATATTATACTTTTATACTTTATAAAAGATTAGTAAATAAATAATCTATTTTTTAAATAAAACCTACAAAATAAAAAATTTGTCTTTATGTTTTTTAGTTAATATTAAATTTACTTTTAATATTTGTTTGAAAGTCATTATATTTTGATACATTTACTATGAGATTATCATGGTATATTTTAATAATTTCATTTTTTGGAATTAAAGAAAATATTAAAACAATTAATTATAAAAAAAGTAAGAAATACTTTTAACAAATGTTATGACACACATAACTTAAGTAGTACTATTTGCTAGAGTTTTACAATTCTTACATATTCATTTTATCATAATTTATTTAAATGAAACACAAGTTAATTTTGAATGTTAAATTTTAAATTTTTGATACTAAATTTAAGATTTTTATATAAAAATAATTATTAATTTTTTGTATTATATTTTTCTATAATTTTTCAAAATTTAGAAAAATGTTTATATTCAATTCGATCATTGAATATATAATCTTTTTCACCATAAATAATTATTTTTTTAATATTTGTGTTCTGCTTTAATATTTCTAATATTAATTCATCATTATTTGGATTAATACCAATTAAAATCACTTTTCCTTTTAAATTTAAATTTTCTTCATAATTTTTTATTGAATTATCTATTTTTACTTTAGTAAAATCAATATTTTCATTTTCTAATCCAAAATTAGAAAGTAAATTTTCAAATCCATTTTCTTTAATATATGATAATAGGGATAATTCAACACTTTTTAATGAAGATTTATTTCTTAGAATTAAATCTTCATGAATCACATTTTTATTTGATCATTCTAAATAATCTTTCATATGTTTTGGATTAATATTTTTACCTGAAAGATTAATTATATTTTTTTGATGTTTTTCTAAATTTCCACTTCATTTTATTAATGAATGATCAAATTTACCATGCAAATGAATTAAGTTTTTTACATCTTTTAAATTATTATCGTAATTTAAAGTAATTTTAATTTCAAAATTTTTATTGATGTATTTTATAAATTTTTTATCAATTTTTATTTGGTTTATTTGATAAATATTAATAATCACATTTTTAAAAATCTTTTTATAAACATTTTCTAATGTATTTAAAAAAGCTATTGATTTCACTATTGAAGCAGATGATATATTAGGACATTCACTTGATTCAGTAATAACCTTTTGATCAAAAATATCATTTAATAAATTTCATAAAATACAAAAAAATATTTTAAATCTAATTTCACTCATTATTTCTTTATAATGAAAGATATTAAAAAATTTAACATAATCTTCTAAATTAATAAATTTTTCTTTATCAATATACTTTTCAATTAGTTGAAAAGTTTTATATATTTGATTTAATATAACATTATTTTTGTTTAATTTATATACATGATCTTTAAATTCTTCTTGACAAATAATACCTAGTTTAGTTCAATCATTATTTGATTTATCAAATTGAATGTTTACACCGTTTCCAATTATAATATTTTTTTTCATTGAAAAATAAATATTGATGATGTAACTAATTTTAAGAAATATTTAACTAACATTTTTCATCAAATCATTATTTTCTCCTTTTCTGTTTTTTAAGAAACACAAAATAACTAAAGTAATAATAGTTTTGAAAGCAATAATACAAATTTAGATACTAGTTTTCTTATTTTTTTAATTTTCTGATAAATTTTTTTCATAAATTTAATATCTAAATATTGAAAAAACTTTAAAACACGTTATTTTTCTAGTTTTTTTGTGATTTTTTTCACTGAACTAGTTTTTTTGTGTATTCAAATACTATTTCGATGGTAAAATTCAACATTATTATATGCATAACAAAGTATTCATCATATTTCTTAAGTAAAAATAAAATTTTTTCGAATTTTGACATTTTTTGCCTCCTTAAAATTATTATAACAATTTTTTTATTTTTTATTAACAAAATAAAGATAATTGCTAAATAGTTTTGTTTTAAGATACTTAAATATATTTTAAATCAGTATATATCAACTATTCAACTTACAAAAATTTCATATAAAAATTATATATGAAAAAAATAAAGAAATAAAAAAAATATTTTCTTAAATGTAGAAACAAATCAATAAGTTCCCATTTGGTTCCAAAGTAGCAACTTTCGATAAAATTGATTATAAAAAAAGTTATTGTGAGAAACAATAAAATAATATTGATTACATTAACAAAAAACTACATAAAATTCATGTTGAAAAGAAAAAAATTATAGATATTGCTAGATTAAGTAGTGTCTCTAGAAAAATAGTTAATAAGTGATATCATAAATTTATTAAACAAGGATTTTTTAGTTGTAAAAAAATATTTCAATTAAGAAATATTCAGAAGAATATAATCACTAAATTTTAAAGCTATACCTAGAACGTTTTGAATCATTTGAAAAAAGATTTGGTGATTCAAGAAAAAAAGTATATGACTTTCAAACATTAAATATTTTAAATATGTTCATAAAATATTATTTTCAAACGATACAAAACGAAAAATTAAAAATAGTTAATAAAAATCATATTTACAATAGTAAATCTCGAGCTTCTAGTTTTAGAATTGAAATTGATGACTATTTTGATGTTTGATTTAAAAATGAAAAATATTGTTTATATTTTGCTGTTGATGCTTTTACTGATTTTGTTCTTAATCTTTGAATTGAAAAAGAAAAAACTAATGCGCGTAAGACAAGTTTAATAATAGTCAATTATAACACCACACCAAAACTCACGACCGCTGCCGATGTTACAATTAATCGTTTAATAATAGTCAATTATAACACCACACCAAAACCGAGGAATGTTAGGAATTTTTAAAAAAAATGTTTAATAATAGTCAATTATAACACCACACCAAAACCGCATACTCATGTTGCCAAAGATGCCTTTGGTTTAATAATAGTCAATTATAACACCACACCAAAACAAAGAGCTAAAAAAGATATAAAGGGGGCAAGTTTAATAATAGTCAATTATAACACCACACCAAAACCTGAAATTATTGCTAGAGCAAAAGCTAAAGGTTTAATAATAGTCAATTATAACACCACACCAAAACTTAAATGCTGTTTATGTTGATTAGTGAATTGTTTAATAATAGTCAATTATAACACCACACCAAAACCAAAGCTAGTAATTGGAATTGAGAAGGCTTGTTTAATAATAGTCAATTATAACACCACACCAAAACAAGACTTTAAAAGATAAACCCAAGAATATTGTTTAATAATAGTCAATTATAACACCACACCAAAACAAGTTTCCGGAGTAACAAAAGATTAAAATTTGTTTAATAATAGTCAATTATAACACCACACCAAAACCAATTAACACATTCTTATTCATATCTAAACGTTTAATAATAGTCAATTATAACACCACACCAAAACTAATACCTCTATTCATTTTGTTAATAACAAGTTTAATAATAGTCAATTATAACACCACACCAAAACTATATAAAAAGGATTAAAAAATGGAAAAAAGTTTAATAATAGTCAATTATAACACCACACCAAAACTTGACCGGTCATAATAAAAAAATAATTAATGTTTAATAATAGTCAATTATAACACCACACCAAAACGGCGGTAATTGCTCCAACCATAACCGCCACGTTTAATAATAGTCAATTATAACACCACACCAAAACCATCAGCATCGTTCATAATAGATGTTAATGGTTTAATAATAGTCAATTATAACACCACACCAAAACCAAGGGCATCGCCTATTGTATCCCAAAAAGGTTTAATAATAGTCAATTATAACACCACACCAAAACGAGGGCTATGTTGTGCTTGTTAGGGTTGTCGTTTAATAATAGTCAATTATAACACCACACCAAAACAATACGACGGGTCATTAAGCAAGTGCGAGCGTTTAATAATAGTCAATTATAACACCACACCAAAACGTGACTGAATGCTGGACTTTGCTAACCCTAGTTTAATAATAGTCAATTATAACACCACACCAAAACCATATACTCATGAAAGAGTGCGTAAGTTCTGTTTAATAATAGTCAATTATAACACCACACCAAAACTCTCAATCTAAAAGGTGCTTAATTCTTTCAGTTTAATAATAGTCAATTATAACACCACACCAAAACTAGATTATAATGTATTTGAAGATGAAAATAGTTTAATAATAGTCAATTATAACACCACACCAAAACCGATGGCAGTATTGAAGTTAAGGATGTAGGGTTTAATAATAGTCAATTATAACACCACACCAAAACTATCTTTTATAGGAATAAGACAATCAAAAAGTTTAATAATAGTCAATTATAACACCACACCAAAACGAAATTATTAATAATCATAATCAAATATTAGTTTAATAATAGTCAATTATAACACCACACCAAAACTTAATCATTCTATATATTGAGTATAGTTAAGTTTAATAATAGTCAATTATAACACCACACCAAAACTTAATAATTGATTGTAATATACAATGTTTAGTTTAATAATAGTCAATTATAACACCACACTAAAACGCTAGCATGAGAAACCTAACGACCAAAATAGTTTAATAATAGTCAATTATAACACCACACCAAAACAATATGCACCTTTAATACTTTTCATTTTACGTTTAATAATAGTCAATTATAACACCACACCAAAACTTGGTGCTGATAATTATGGTGCTAATTTAAGTTTAATAATAGTCAATTATAACACCACACCAAAACAGAATGACGTAATAGGTGATAGTCTACCAAGTTTAATAATAGTCAATTATAACACCACACCAAAACATTCACAAGGTAAGCACCTTAACTGTAATCGTTTAATAATAGTCAATTATAACACCACACCAAAACTACTTAATACTTTAGTTCTTTCATCTTTAGGTTTAATAATAGTCAATTATAACACCACACCAAAACTAACCATGGAAGCCCTTTCTTGTTGTATAAGTTTAATAATAGTCAATTATAACACCACACCAAAACCTAATTCTTGCATTTCTTCATCGTTTTTGTGTTTAATAATAGTCAATTATAACACCACACCAAAACAATGAAGTAATATTCGACGTATGAAAAGCCGTTTAATAATAGTCAATTATAACACCACACCAAAACGTGTATAACCAATCAATCCAATTCATACAAGTTTAATAATAGTCAATTATAACACCACACCAAAACGGTAAGTTGATATTTGTACCTTCAACTCAAGTTTAATAATAGTCAATTATAACACCACACCAAAACAAGGTTATAATTGGTATAATTAAAGAAACTGTTTAATAATAGTCAATTATAACACCACACCAAAACAATACGCCATAAAAGAAACCGAGCAGTTAAGTTTAATAATAGTCAATTATAACACCACACCAAAACATACTCACTATCTAATTCATCTTTGCTTTTGTTTAATAATAGTCAATTATAACACCACACCAAAACTCATAGCTGCAGTATTGGCTGCCTTTATATGTTTAATAATAGTCAATTATAACACCACACCAAAACCGGTGTTAAACTTACCTATTTCAAGTGTTTGTTTAATAATAGTCAATTATAACACCACACCAAAACGCAATTGCAAATGTTGTCTCTGTTGTAATAGTTTAATAATAGTCAATTATAACACCACACCAAAACCGATTTCTTTGTCGTTTTTACTTGAATGAGGTTTAATAATAGTCAATTATAACACCACACCAAAACCTATTAAAAAAATTAGTAAAAAAAGGTGATGTTTAATAATAGTCAATTATAACACCACACCAAAACGAAAAATATAATAATGTTGATGTTGTTTTTGTTTAATAATAGTCAATTATAACACCACACCAAAACCAAACACATTAAAACGGTATATTTTTTAAAGTTTAATAATAGTCAATTATAACACCACACCAAAACATACTTGGATCGCTGACTAACAAAGAGGTAGTTTAATAATAGTCAATTATAACACCACACCAAAACCAATAGAACAGCACATACAACCAAGACCCAGTTTAATAATAGTCAATTATAACACCACACCAAAACGAGACCATGCAAAACAATACATGAGCCAAAGTTTAATAATAGTCAATTATAACACCACACCAAAACTAGTAGGCAATGTTAAAACTTCGGTTCCATGTTTAATAATAGTCAATTATAACACCACACCAAAACTAAAAGGCAGAATTTACGATATTAACGAAAGTTTAATAATAGTCAATTATAACACCACACCAAAACCGGGCGACATTAGCTATTTAAAAAAGATAAGTTTAATAATAGTCAATTATAACACCACACCAAAACTTAACATTATTCACGCTTATATTTCATTTAGTTTAATAATAGTCAATTATAACACCACACCAAAACTTCGCACCATAGATTAACAACAATTAAGAAGTTTAATAATAGTCAATTATAACACCACACCAAAACGAGGGATTAAAAGAAAAATAACCGTAAGAAGTTTAATAATAGTCAATTATAACACCACACCAAAACTATTTCCTCCGTTAAGAATAGCATAGTGTCGTTTAATAATAGTCAATTATAACACCACACCAAAACGCAGTTCCGGATCCGCCTAATTGGTCGCTCGTTTAATAATAGTCAATTATAACACCACACCAAAACCAGGCTACGGTGTTGTCTATACAACCATAGGTTTAATAATAGTCAATTATAACACCACACCAAAACTTGAACACAGCAATAACGACACACCTATAAGTTTAATAATAGTCAATTATAACACCACACCAAAACTAATACGGTAAGAGTTAAATTAAACTTTAAGTTTAATAATAGTCAATTATAACACCACACCAAAACCAAACCGCGTACTTATAAAGAAGTGTGATGGTTTAATAATAGTCAATTATAACACCACACCAAAACTAAAATACGATACTATTATATACTTTAATAGTTTAATAATAGTCAATTATAACACCACACCAAAACAGCACCCAGGAATAAAAGTAATCCACCGAGGTTTAATAATAGTCAATTATAACACCACACCAAAACACTATATGGGTATTCCCGTTAATGTTGATGGTTTAATAATAGTCAATTATAACACCACACCAAAACCGAGGCTCCGCTCATGGTGGAATAATCCACGGTTTAATAATAGTCAATTATAACACCACACCAAAACCAATAATATTATTAATTTTATATTGTAGTTGTTTAATAATAGTCAATTATAACACCACACCAAAACTTCAGCACTTAATTTAATTTTTTTTATATTGTTTAATAATAGTCAATTATAACACCACACCAAAACCGTCTCATTAAGAAATGGTGGGTGCGGATAGTTTAATAATAGTCAATTATAACACCACACCAAAACCATAGCATTATCAAAATGCAAACGGCAGCTGTTTAATAATAGTCAATTATAACACCACACCAAAACTGAACCTCAAACGAATAATCTTTCTTTATTGTTTAATAATAGTCAATTATAACACCACACCAAAACTTAAAGTGCTTAAATCTTGCTCTTTTGAAAGTTTAATAATAGTCAATTATAACACCACACCAAAACTAACATTTTCAATAAATACATTTAAATGTGGTTTAATAATAGTCAATTATAACACCACACCAAAACCTCAAATGAAAATTTTGATATGGTTTGCAAAAAAAGAAAAGACTTACAAAGTAAGCCATTCTAGCCGTAAAGGCTTATCTTAATGTGTTGTAATAATTGACTATTACTGCTAATGATATTTGCAACTATCAATAGCAAAACAATTATAACATGATAATTTAGATATATAAAATCTATTTAACAAAAATTTTGAAAAAAATAAAATATTGCAAAATCAACAAAATTAATGATTTAAATTATCATGCTAAAAATAAATACTCAAACAACAACACACCAAAACAAAACAAAACTAATTTTAGCAAAATTTAAATGTTAATGTCTCCATTATAACATAAAAATAATTTATACAATTTGTAGTTTAAACTAACCGCAAAAACAAAGCGGTAACTTCTCACAAAATTGATTATAAAAGGAGTTACTATCAAGAAGAATAAAGATAATATTAATGACATTAACAAAAAAATACATAAAATTTATTTAACAAAAATTTTTGATCTTGATATTATGTTTCCTAAAAAATCTTTTTTTATTAATAAAGAATTTGAAATTGAAGAGTTAACTGCCTTATAAATTCTTTTATCAAAATTTTTACTAAGAAATTTTAATTCTAATTTATTTGAATTTTTTTCTAAACCACAAACAAAATATTCAATATTATCTTTTAAAATAATATCATTTCTTTTTAAAATATTTAATGGTTTTTGATTGACATCTATATTGTATTTTTCTTTTGTTTCGTTTAATTTTTTATCAATAATTTGAAAACTATCTTTTTTAAAAATAGAATTATTTAAATTAATTGGAATAAGTTGATAATTTTCTTTTTTATTTTTATAAACATGAATTTCTAATCAATTTAAACCTGAATAAAAACTCATTTTATTTTTACTAACATTATTTCTATTTCCAAAAAATATATCTTCAATATCTTTTTTAGAATCTTTTACTTTTATTTTTTTAATTATTATAGCAATATCTTCTCTTTTTTTATTTTTATAAATAAATTTTATTGGTACATTATATTTTGAATATTTTTTAGTGAAATCTTTATCTTTTAAAAAATATTCTTTAAAAGGATATTTAGATTCTTTATAAGTTTGATAAGCTTTACATAATGAATCATATAAATTTTTGTTACCTTTAAGAAAAACATCATTTATATTTTTACTAGTTGAACCAAAATATTTTTCACATTTATCTTTTGGTAAATCAAATAAATAAATGTATTTAAAAGATTCTAATTTTTTTTCACCATTTTTATCTTCAAGTATTTTAGCACCTGTAAGATTTTCTTCAGAACCTTTTAGTTGTGTATTTAATTCAAGTTTTCTTGAAAAAAATACATCATTCATTTTATTGTTAAGTTCTTTTTGTCCTGTTTTAAGATTATAAAATAAATTTTTATATTCTTCTTTTCATTTAAAATTAAATTTTTCACTTTTAGGTAATTTATGTACATAAGCATATTTTTCAATTATTTTATTATCTTTATATGTTTGAGAAAGTAACGTAATTAAATAAGCATCTTCAGCATGATGTCCATGTCAAACTCTACTTTTCATATTATTTTTATCAATTGAATCACCAGCTTCTTTAGGTCTTAAAAGTCCTTCATTAAATGATTCAATATTTTTTCTTGCAAAATTAGTCATTTTACCATTGATTGTTTGAATGATTGTATTTTTTCTTTTAAAAAATTCTTCTAATTTATTAATTGTAGCTTTTGCAACATAACTAGTGTCAACAAAATTTCTTTGAATAAAACCAAGTTGTTCATTTGGATCATCAAAATTTTTAATAGATAATAAATTTTCCAATTTCTTTTTATTTTTATATTTTAATTTTTTTAAATTTTTTGGATCTCTATTTTCAAGACCATAAAGTCTTTGTCATAATTTTGATAACTTTAAAAACTTTTCATCTGAAAGTCATTTATGAGGTGTTTTATTTCCTTTATCACTGTTATTTTCGCTTTTTGTTAAAACTTTATTATTAATGCTATTATCAAAACTTTTAGATTTTGGTAGTATGTGGTCAATATCATATTTGTTAGGATTTTTTCGTAAATCATTGATGTCAATTTGTTTTCCATCATAAACATCAAAATGATCTTGTTCAACTCATAAATAAATTTTATTAAATAAACCGTTTTTTCTTGGTGCGCTTGTAGTTTTAAATTCTTTTTGTAAAATTTCAAAAACTTTTTTATTTTTTTCTTCAAGATGTTTTTGAAAGTTTTCTATATTTTCTCTTTTTCTTTGGTTGTTTGTTTCTCTTGTCATTTCAACAACTATTTTCGAAATATTTAATTTTTTATTTTCACAATATTTTATTATTGCATTTAATAGTAAAAATGTTTGGTTTAAAGATCTTTTAACACTTGGTGAAGCAACTAATTCTTCATTAATTCAATCTTTAATTAATTTTTTATTTAAACGTTTTTCTTGAATAGAATTAATATTTCTATTAATTCTTTGTTCATAACTTAAAGTTGAATAGTTTTTATCTTGTTTTAAAAGCTCTGGAATATATTCTCTTAAAGCTTTATAACTTAGTGAATGAGTTTGAGAAGATTTAATTTTTTTAGCTTCTTTAAACAGTCTTTCATTATCAATTGAAACTTTAAAGATTTCTTGAATTTTATCATTTCTTTTTTCAGTTTCTTTTGTCTTATTTAAAATATCAACAAAACTATCTATTTTATTATTAATAATTTGATTTATAAAATTTTCAAAATTATTAAAATCAAAATCCATTTCTCCAAATAAAGTTTTAAAAACTGGATAACTTTCTATTTTAGTTAACAATAATTGTCTTTTTTTATCAACTCTAAAACCAGAAATATTTTCTCGTGAAATATTATATTTATTAACAATGTATTTAATGGTTTTATTTAAATTTGCTTTAGTCTCAAATGAAATTTTTAAAATTTCTAACTTATCTTCTAATGTTAATTTTTTATTTTCAAGACCAATTGTTAAATTATTTAAATCATTTAAAAGATTAAAAACTTCAGCACTAAAAGAACCTTTAGGTGCTCTATATTCATTAGGGTATAAAGAACATTTACCAACTGTTTTTTGTCAAATGTTGTCATATTTTTTAAATACTTTATTATTTTCATCTATTGCATAAAGACCATAAGGACTTGGACTTTTTTCTGAACCTGGACCAATTTCAAAATCTCTTTGTCTTATAAAAAATCCTCTCTTTTTATAATCATTTGATTCATTTAAAAATGCATCAGTTAATTTTTGATCTAAATTTTGAGTTTTAAAAATTGTTTTTAATTCTTTAACATAATCATTTTTATGAAAATTTCGGTTAAAAAATGATTTGAACCTACCAGTTTTTTTAAAATTTTCAATTTGTAAATCAATTGGAAACTTATTTTCTTTATCTTTAGTTTTAATTTTTCAACCACTAGTTTCTTTAGGATCAAATTCTTCATATTTAAATCCCCGATTAGATAAATATCAATAAAGTAAAGAAAGAATTTGGTTAAACTCTATCTTTTTAGTTAAAGCTTTTTTTCTTAAAACATGTATTCAATACATTTTTTCATTTTTAAATTCTTCATTCATTCTTTTGTCCATCGGAATTAAATATTTTTCTCTAAACTCATTAACAAAAGAATTATCTTTTTTATCTTTAATTTTGATATCTTTAACGTACTTATTTTCAATTAAAAATTTTATAAAATCTCTTTTTAAGGTGAATTTTCTTTTATTCATTCTCCTTTCACTTCTTTTTTGTCTTCTAGTATCGTTTAGTAATTTTGAATCTCTTGGGTGATCAACGGTATCAAAAAGTCTAACTCCGTGTTTTACAATGGAATTATCGTTTTTATCGGTAATGCATCATCCAACTGATGCAATTCCTACGTCTAAACCAAGTATTATATCCTTTTTCATTTTGACTCCTTAATATTAAAATTATATATTACGAATTGCCCTATCAATTAAAAAAGAATTAAATGAATTATCGTCATTAAAGTAATTATTTAAGTCTTGAAGTTTTAGAGGAGTTTTTACTTCGTGTTCAAGGTAAGACAAAAGCATATTTTCATCATGAATTTCTATAAACTCTTGTTCTTTGTGAATTATTAATTGTTCAATGTTATTTCAACCAATAATGTTTTTAAAATTATTGGTAATGGCAATTAAATTAATGTTTTTGTTTTCGTTTAAAATTTCTTTTTTTAAGTACTCATCAAAACCAATTAAATAAATGTTAATCACTTTTAATGAATACTGGTTATATAAATCAAAAATAAAGTTAATTACTTTCTCGATTTTGATTTCTTTGTTGATGTGAAAAAAACTTTTGATTAATTTATCATGTGAAAAATCAAAATCAATTAAATCTTCTTTAATCTCTTGATTTATCTTGTTAATAATTTCAAAAATTTTCTCTTTTACAATTATTTCTTCAGCAACGTTTGGATACTTTTCGTTTAACATTTTAAAAATTAAATTATTAGTGCTAAAACTAAAAATATTTTCTACTTTTGTTAATGGTGTTATGATTAAAGAATTTGATTTTTTAATTTCTTTAATGGTTCTAAAAACATCGCTGGTTTGAATAACTTTGTTGTTGTTAATTTTGTTGATCATAATCTATTTTTATGTGCCTACTTTCTGTGTTTACTGTTTCGTTAATTTTTTTATTTCCCCTTAGTAAAATCATTTTAGAATATTGTAAATTGGTAATTTTAAATATTCTAATGTTCCCGTTTTTAGGAACCTTTTTTTCGATTAATCTAATTTCGTTTTTTGCAATTGATTCAGAAGTTACAATCCGCATGTAAACTGAAAATTGAAGCATAATGTAACCGTTTTTAATTAAATTTTTGTGAAATTGACTGTATTGTCTTCTAGATTCTTCGCTGGTAAAATCTAAGTCGTACATTAAAATTATTCTCATAACTTTAATTCTTCTCATTTTTCCTGTCTTACAATTGAATCAATGTACATGTCAACCACTTTGTTTAAATAATGTCAATTTCCGCCGTATAAAACTTTTGTGTTAATGATGTTAATCATTTCGTCTTTGATTTTATAAGAAAACATTTCGATGTCTTTGTTCTTAAAAGCTATTTTGTCCACTAAAGGTCTAAAAGGCTCCATTAAATCTGAAGCTAAAGCAAAATAATTAGTTCAAGATTTATGAAAAAAACTTATTCTTGGATCTAAACCTTTTTTAACAATTGACCTTATAACTAAAGAACGCAAAATTGCGTATCCATAGTTTAACATTAAGTTTATAGTTGGAAATTTTTCTAAATTGCGGTCTCTAATAAAATTCATTCCCATCAAGGAATTCCAATATACTTTAGAAGCATGTCCTTCCCGGTTTGTAATGTCAAAAGGTCTAATCTTTCTTGTGTAAGAATATAAAAGTTTTTTGTTACTCTTAGAAACAATGTTTTCTTTTTCCAATAAATGAATCTGGTTAAAAATTTTAAGCTTAATGATGTCTTTTCAACAATTAGCTTTATAAATTTTAGTTCACATTAATTGTCTATTAAAAGTTTTAAATGAATTGTAATTTCCGTTGTAAGGAAAAATAACTGATTGTGGTTCATGACTTTCGTTAAAAATGATAACGTTAACATTTTCTTGTGAAAGCCTGTTTAATAATTTTAAACTTATGTTTGCCCTTGAATTGTGAATTATTAATGTATCAATATCTTTAATATTAATTAGTATTTTTTCGTTTTCTCTATCTAAAAGCAAGTTATTTAGATAAAGCTTGAAAAACTCATCTGTGTTAATTTCGACTACTTTTCATCCCATATTGTTATTTTTAATACTTGGTTTTTTGGACCAAAGGTCCAAAATAATTTTAAAATATTGTTAAGTAAATCAGTTTGATTAAATGAAAAAAACGAAAAAACAAAACTAGTAATTTTGTCTAAAATAATCATTATTATTTCTATTTCTTTAAAATTTTTTTATTAAATTATTTTGTTTGAACATAAGTTTAATCTAAATATTCAAACTATTTTATACCAACTCTTTTGTAAATTGTACTTACTTCTTTTAAGTAGTATTCTAAATCAAATAATTCATCTAGTTCTTCTTTTAAGATCTTAATTTCTTTTTCTTTAACAATAAGGTCTTTAAATGGTATGTTTTTCTCAAGAGATTCTTGAGCAATTTTTTGAACTAAATCATATGCTTTTTCTCTTGAAAAGTTTTTTGTTTCAATTAAATAATTAAGAACTTTTTGACTAAAAATAATTCCGTTAGTTAAATTAATGTTTTTAAGCATTTGTTTTTCATCTATTACAAGGTTTTTAAGAATTAAAGTCATTCTTTTTAAACTATATTCAAGTGTTGAAGTAGCATTGGGAGCAATTACTCTTTCTACAGAAGAGTGAGAAATGTCTCTTTCGTGTCAAAGCGAGTTATTATCAAATGATGCTTGAGCATAAGCTTTTAAAAGTCTTGCTTGACCACAAATATTTTCTAAACCAACGGGATTTTTTTTATGTGGCATTGCTGAAGAACCTTTTTGCTTTGTTGCAAAACTTTCAAAAACTTCACCTATTTCAGTTTGTTGTAATAACCTAATTTCTGTAGCAATTTTTTCTAGTGTTGTTCCAATAATTGCAAGTGTAGAAAAATACTCAACATGATTATCTCTTTGTAAAACTTGCGTTGAAATTTTTGAAGAGTTTAACTTTAATTTTTTACAAACATAATCTTGAACAAATGGTTTTATGTTTGCAAAATTTCCCACTGCACCAGAAATTTTACCCTGTTCAACCTTTAATCTTGAAATTTTAAAACGCTCTTGATTTCTTTTTGTTTCGTCAAACCAAAGTGCAAACTTAAGACCAAAACTCGTAACTTCAGCATGAATTCCGTGGGTTCTACCGATGCAAGGAATATTCATATATTTTTTAGCTTGATCTCGTAAAACTTCTAATAGTTTTTCAATTTGGATTGAAATTAAATCATTTGCTTCTTTGTATAATGAGCCATAACCTGTATCAACAACGTCTGAAGAAGTTAACCCGTAATGAAATCATTTTTTTTCTTCTTTAAGAGAATTGGAAATCATTCTTGTAAAAGCAATAACATCATGTTTAGTTTCTTTTTCAATTTCAAGCATTAATTGTGCATCAATTTTGGCATTTTCTTTAATTTTTGTTGCAATGTTTTTTGGTATTAAATTTTTTTTAGAAAATGCTTCTAATGATAAAATTTCAACCTCTAATCATTTAGCTAGTTTATTTTCTAAAGACCATACTAATTGCATTTTTTTTGTTGAATATCTTTTTAACATTTTAACTCCTTATTTACCTAACAATTGTTTGTTTTCGTTTAGGTCCAACTGAAAAAATTGAAACTTTTAATCCGGAAATTTTTTCAATTTTATTAATGTAATTTTGAGCATTAATTGGTAGTTCGCCAAATGATTTAACTTTGGTAATATCTTCTTTTCATCCAGGAAGAATAATGTATTCTGGCTTTGCGATTGATAAATCACTTTCAACTGCTGGAAATTCTTGAACGTTTTTTTGACCGTTAATTTGGTATGAAATGCAAATTTTAATTTTTTCAATTCCGGTTAAAACGTCTAACAATGTAATAACAAGACTTGTCATTGATGAGTTTCTAATTGAATGTTTAAGGGCAACCAAATCAAGTCAACCTACATCCCTTGCTCTTCCGGTTGTTGTTCCAAACTCATTTCCAATAGTTTGAATGTGCTTTGCAATTTTACCTTTAATAATTGTTGGCATTGGACCAGCACCAACTCTTGAACAATAAGCTTTTGTAACACCATAAACGTTTTTAACATATTTTATATTAATTCCTGATCCAACAAAAGCTGCAGAAGCAATTGGATTTGAAGACGTAACAAACGGATATGTTCCGTGATCTAAATCAAGTAGTGCTCCTTGAGCTCCCTCATAAACAATTTTTTCTCCATTTTTAGCAAGGTTATTTAAAAATTTACTTGTGTTTTTAACAAATGGTTTTAAAATTTTGGATTGGTTTTTTGCTTCATTAAAAATTTTTTCAAAACTAATAACTTTTTTTTGATAAATGTTTTTAAATAACTTATTGTAATAATCAACATTTACTTTAAGCTTTTTTTCTAAAACATCTTCTCTAATAAAATCAGCCATTCTAATTCCGTTTCTACTTACTTTATCGGTGTAAGCTGGTCCAATTCCTTTTTGTGTTGTACCAATTTTGTTTTCTTTTTTAGCTTCTTCTTGATACTTATCAAGTAGTAAATGATAAGGCATAATAACGTGTGCTCTATCTGAAATAATAATGTTTTTTGTGTATAAATTATTTTTGTTTGCATATTCAATTTCTTTAATAAAAGCTTTTGGATTTAAAACACAACCATTAGCGACCACTGCATAAGTATCTTTGTGAACAACGCCAGAAGGCATTAAATGTAACTTGTATTTGTTTTTTCCAACAACAACCGTATGACCAGCGTTATTTCCTCCGCTTCAACGAACAACTGCTTTGGCTTTGCTAGCAAAAAAATCAGAAATTTTTCCTTTTCCTTCATCGCCTCATAGTGCTCCCATTATGATGTCTACTACCATGTTAATCTCCTTAAATTTATTTATACTGATCTTTGATGGATGCAATAAAGGAAAACCTTCTTCCTCATTCGTTAACATCAAGCCCTCAACCAACAAGTCAATCTTTAGTTTGACTTTCAATGACTGTTCAATCAGGCTTAAAATCAACTTTTCTACAGTTAACTTTATCGAGCAAGGTTACAACTTTTATTTCTTTTGCACCCCTAGATTTTAAAATTTTAATTACTCCTTTTAGTGTAATGGCTGAATCAACAACATCTTCTAAAATTAAAACTTTTTTATTTTTAATTGATATTGATTCTAAACCGTAATCAATTGATACTTCTTCTCTTGAATAAGCTCCTCTTGTCACTGAAGTTTTAATAAATTCTGTGACAAGATCAAAATTAAATTTTGTGATAATGTTCCCAAAAAAATTAATACAACCTTTTAGTAAGCCAAGAGCAACAACTGGTTTTTTTTCATTTTTGTAATATTTATTAATGTTTATAGTAACATTTTCAATTTTTTTTAAAACTTCTTCTTTGGTGTATAAAACTTTTTTAATTCTTTTATCCATTTTTATATTCATCCTTTATGATGGCAATATAAGGTAAATTTCTTAGTCGTTGCTGATAGTCAAAACTTCAACCAATAATGTAATCTTTGGTATCAAGTTTTATAATGGTTCAATCGGGTTTAAAACTTGTTTTT
The DNA here is from genome assembly GCA_965263245.1 of Metamycoplasmataceae bacterium. Classification (GTDB taxonomy): domain Bacteria; phylum Bacillota_I; class Bacilli_A; order Mycoplasmatales; family Metamycoplasmataceae; genus DT-68. The sequence goes on from CBDHHR010001146.1 coordinate 984,941, forward strand.
TGACCATTTGGTTTTTCAATTAAAGTTACTATTTTTACTTCCTTAGCCTTTTTAGTTTCAAGTAAATATTTTTTTAATTTTTTAAGCGTAATTCCTAAATAATCAACGTTTTCAACAATTAAAACGTTTCGGTTTTTGACATCACCACTTGTTAGTCATTCGAGTTCAAATTTGTTTGTTTTTTGCTTTTTGTCAATCGTTATTGAAACAAACTCATAATGACTATCAAAATCTAAATATATAACTAAATTTGCTTGAAACAAAACACAACCTTTTAAAACACCTAAAATTACCGGTTTTTCCTTGTTTTTATAATACTGATTGAGAGTTGGTGCAAATTTTTTAATTAAAGATTTGATTTCTTTTTCACTAATTAAAATTTTTTTTACTTCTTTTGCTAACATATATTTTTTAACTTTTCCATCTGTTTATTTTTTTGTTTTTAGACACTGAAAATTAATTATATAACACTAATAAAATTTATAAAATTAAAAGTTTGAAAATTTAATTTTTTTTCGTTTTTTTACTTTTTTTAATGAGTGTTTTTTAGTTGATTTTTTTGTTTTTTAATAGCTGATTTTAAAAACTTTGAAATAAATAATTAAAAAAATTAAAGTCTTTAAAATAAAGCTTTTCAATTTGTCAAAACAACTTTTTTTTTTTTTTGTAAAAGAGTGATTTTATAATTTAAATTGTAGGTGATTTTAAAAATGAAAAAGAATACTAAAACATCGAAAAACAAAAAAATTATATTTAAATTAATGGTGGGTACACTTGTTGTTTCTGCAATAGCTATACCTAATTTTTTGTTGTACAATTTAAACAAAGATTTTGAAAAAACAAAAAATGAAAAAACTAATTTAAAAAATAATTTAGATTTAATAAACACTAAATTAACAAATTTTCAAAATACAATTGAAAATTTAGAAAAAGAAAACCAATTAAATGATGAAAATTTAGAAAAATTAAAAGAAACTTTAGAAAAAAGTAAAGATATTAGCAAGGCTATTAACGTCAATACTGAACTTATAAATACATTATTAAATGACAGTATAAAACAAGTTAACAATTTAAGGCCTAGACTTTCAAGAAATTTACAAAGACTTTATTTAGATTTATTAAACAACAATATTTTAAGAATAAAAGAAATTTTAAAGGAAGTAAAAGAACCAACAACCAAAAAACAAGAAGTAGAAGAAAAAAAAGAAGAAGAATAAAAACTTTTAGTGTAAGTAAATATAAAAACCGTATGCAAATATTGTTATGTTAAAATAAAATTTAATAAATAAAAAATGCTAATGATTCATTTCTATTCAAATCTATGGAGAATTAGTTTGCAAGTTTAATTGTGGTTTCTATTTTTTAAAATCAAAAATAAAAGGAAGTAAAAATGGATAGAAAAGAATTTATTGAATATATAAAAAAATATTCTTTTGAATCGACCGGTCGGTTTAACGGAGCACACGAAATTTTCAAAAGTCCAAAATATAAATTTAATTTTTCAATTCCTAAAGGAAAAAAAGAAATTAAAAATGCCATAATATGAAGTTTTGAAAAAGAAATTAAAAAAGAAAAAAACAAAGTTTAAAAAACATAATTTTTTATAAATTTTTTAATTAGTCAATAAATAAAAAATAAACAGGTAAAACCATTTAATTTAATAAAAAATATCCTTTTAATAATTATTGGATTTTGAAATATTGATTAAGAATGTTTACAAAAAATATTTTAAACTTTCAATTTAGTTATTTTTTATTTCTTCTATTTCTCTTCTTATCATTATTTTATAAATATTTTCTAACCAATTTATTTTTTTATAATAATTGTCATCTTTAAATTTTTCATAAAATTTTTTTGCTAAACTAATTTTTATACTTTTATTTTCTAAAATTGATGATAAACCTAAAACACAATTATTTAAATAACGCTCATTTTCACTATTTTTTAATTTGAAAATCTTGTGTATTACACCATTATGACTTTCTCTATTTCTAAACTCATTAATTGTTCTACAATATTTGGTAAAATAATTTTTTCTAGATTTGTATTCTATTTTTTCTAAAAAATCATCTTGATATTCATTTTTTAAACATTCATATAATTTTATTAATTGATTAAATGTTAATTCATTTATAAGTATTCATATAGGAGTTTTGTTTTTTATATAATTTGAAAATCTAATATAAACTATTTCTTTACCAATAATTTCTTTTTTAATTTTTAAAGTTTGTTCATATTTTTTTTCATTATAAATTTCTTCACCATAATGAGAAAAAGGACCTATTTTTGCAATAATGTAAGAAATTGTAGATTTAAAAATGTGTTCAAATCTATAAATATAAGGCATTATTCAAGACATTAATTCTCTTTCAAATTTTCAAAATTCTATTAAATCTTTTAACTTTGTGTTTTCTTCATAATTAATTTTATCTTTTGAAAGAAAAAATTTAGAATAATTATAAATAATGTAAGCATAATTAAAATGCAATAAATTTTTCTTATCTTCTTTAGAAATAATCATATTTCTACTTTTAAGAATTTCTATTTGTTCATCTAAATTTTTAAAATCTTTTTTCATAGAATTTTTCATTTATACTAATTATAAATAAAAAAAACACATTTTTAATGTGTTCTTCCCGTCTACCCCATGGCTTCTGTATTACAATAAAATAATAACATAAAATTAAATTATTAATTAAATTTTTCCATCTGTTTGATTTATAGTTCCACACTTTGGACATTTTCAAATATAATCATTATCATGTAAATATTCATGACCACATTTTTTACAAGTAAAATGATATGTTCTTTTTGCCATTTTGATGTAATTCCTTTTATAAACTTTAAAATAATTATAATTTAAATAAATATTAAATTTTTAAAATATTTAATTAGTATAAATTAATCATTTAAATTTATTAATTTAGTTATTTAAAAAATATAAATATATTTTACTTAAATTTATTTTTATAAAAAACATATTTTAAATTAATGAAAAAATCAGCAAAAGCTGATTTTTTTATATTTGAAGTTTTAGTCCAGTGTTATTTTACACTAGTGCTAATCAAATTATTGCTTATCTAGAAAGTATTCCTAGTTTTAATCCAGTGTTATTTTACACTGGTGCTAATCGTTCTGTATGTTCAAATAGTTCCGTTATTAGTTTTAGTCCAGTGTTATTTTACACTGGTGCTAATCTTATTTGTTTATTAACCTCCTTTTTAAACAGTTTTAGTCCAGTGTTATTTTACACTGGTGCTAATCTAATTTTGAAATGCATAAATTACTCTAATTTTATCATTAATAAAAATTATTTCAATTTCAAAAAAAATACTATTTATTTTAAATTTAATTCTTTTTCAAATTTTTTGATTAATTTTAAATACCAATCACTTTCAAAGTTTTCTACATAATCAATTAATTTTTTAGGATCTAAATGGATTACTCCATTTCTTATTTCTCTTAATTTATTATTTTGAATTTTTACTTCTTCAAATTTATCAATTAAATCTTTTCTAAATAATGAAATAAAAAATATTGCATATTCTTTAAAATTTGTTAAAAATTTATGTAAATCTTCTTTTTTGTTTTTGTTTTCACAAAATTTTTCCATTGATTTATAAGTATGAGTTTTATATTCGTGTGGATTAAATCTAGAATTTATTCACTTATTTTTACTTGTAATAATTTTATTTCCGACATATTGATGAATAGAATCAAATTCATTTTTATAAAAATCAATTATTTCTTTATTTCAAGATGATTCAAAATCAAATATGTTATTTTCTTTAGTATTATTAATAATATTTATATTTCTTTGATAGTCTTCTTTAGAATTTTTATCCAACATTTTTTTATCTTTAATTTCATTTTTATAAAAATTAAATAAATTTTTAAAAATTTTATTTAAATCATATTCTTTTTTTAACTTACTCTTATTACTTTTATAAGAACTATCAATAGTAATTTTAATTCCTTTTTTATGTTTGGAATTTTTTACTTTTTCTAACATTTTGTCAATCATTTTTGATTTTTTAGATCTTAAATATTTTTTTATTTCTTTTTGTATTAAATTTTTAAAATTTGGTCGATTAAAATTTAAATATTCATTTTTTAAATCTAAAATTTTTTGAATAAATTTATCTTCTCTATTTAAATCATTTAAATTTTCTTTTTTTCTTATAAATCATTCTTTAATTATTTCAATGAATTGATCAAAATTATTTTCTTTAATGCATTTTATTAATAATCAATAATTATTTTTTAGTTCATTTTTTAAATCATCATTTTTTAAAGTGTTTTTGTTTTGATCATTTTTTAAACTTTTAAGATTTTTTAATTTATATTTTTTTGAAAAAGATAACACTTTAAAAATAAATTTTAGTAGTTGTTTTTCTGTTAAATTTGGACTATCATAATTGTTTTTATAACATTTTATTAAGTCATATTCTTTATATTCAAAATTTTTCTTCCCCATATTTTTTCGATCATCAAAAAAGAATTTAATAACATTTTCTTTATTAATATTTTTTTCTCAATCTAAAAATTTTAATATTTTATTTGAATTAATTAGTTTAATCTCATTATTATCTTTTTTTAAAATTGCAATATATCTTTTGGGATAAATAATATTTTTTTTCTTTTGAAATTGTTTTAAATCTTTATTAATTAAATAAAAATCATTTGTTTTAAATTGAATTAATTTCAAATTTTTATTTATTTCTTGTTGTTTATCTTTAATTTTTAATATTTTTTTCTCTAAATTAGATCAATCTTTTTTGTCTTTTAAGTCATTTTTTTTAATAATTAAAGATTTAAGTTCATTTAAATATTTTTGATTTAAATTTTTTCATTTTTTAATATTTTTATCTTTTTCTCCAAAAAAATTAGTTAGATTATTTAGGTTATTTTTATACATATTAATAACTTTATATTCTTTATCACCACTAAAAGTTAGTTCTAATAAACAATAAAAAGTGTAATATATTTGATGTTTTTTTCATTTTTTATCATCTTTAAATTTTTCAACAGAATTTATTTTATAAAAATTATTTATTAAATTTAAAAGGAGATGAATTTTTTTATCTTGAAAATCTATTTTATTTTTATCTTTTTTTTCAAATTTAAATAATATCTTTTCTTTATTAAATAAAATTGAATAAAAATCTTCAGGAATATCATTTTTGAGATAATCTTTTGATTTTTTAATTTCATTTATTATTTTTAAAAACAACTTATATTCATGTTTTTTTAAAAACGGAATTACAAATAACAAATAAATAAACTCTTTTTTATTTTGGTCTTTTAAAAAGTCAATTGAAAATTTATTATCACTTAAAATTTCTATAATAAATTTAAAAAAATCACTATTTGCTTCAAATAAATTGTTTAAATATATTTCGTTTGTATCAAAATTTTTATGAGAATAAATATTTCTTATTAAATCAATTAACAAAAAGAAAATATGTAATTTTGAACTAATTTTATTAGCTTTTAGTATGTTCTTTTTTTCAATTGAAGATTTTCTTGTATGTTCATTTATTTTTTGATCTAATGTTATAAAAAAGTATTTTAAATCTAGCAAATCTTTATTTTTATTTTTTTCACTTATTTCTTTTATTTTAAAGTTTTTATTATTTACAAATTTATCTTTTTGATTAAACTTAATTTCTTCATTTTGATCTTTAATTACAAATGGATTTTTTAATTTGTTTAAAACTTCAAATGAATTATTATTAGATAAATTCGAAAATAAAGCTAAAACATCACTAATTTTTATATTTTTGTATTGCATATAATTCTCCTTTTAAAATTATAATAAATATATTTTTAATGAATAGTTATTTACAAAAAAGTTAAAATAATCTATTTAATATTAAATACTTCTAAAGCATTTTCATATATTTTTTTAACAATTTTTTCTTTGTTGTTTTGATCTAAAAAACTTGCTACAAAATCAGTCACATACTTAACGTTTTTTGGTTTATTCATCTTCCCTCTAACTGGTTCAGGTGCAAGGTAAGGAGCATCAGTTTCAGTTAAAAGTTTTTCTAGCGGAACAACTTTTAATGACTCTCTTAAATCACTACTTTTTTTAAACGTTATTATTCCCGAAAAAGAAACATAACAACCAAGATCTACAAACTTTTTAGTTCATTCTTTATTCATCGTGTTGCAATGAATTATAAAAGTTAAATTTTGGTATTTTTTATCAGCAATAAAATCAAATGTTTCTTGTTCGGCATTACGAGTATGAACCACGACAGGAAGATGATATTTTTTAGCATAATCAAGGTGTTTTTTAAATATTTCTTGTTGAATTTTTAATGGTGGATTATTTTTTCAATATAAATCAATTCCGCACTCACCAACACCAATTATGTCTTTAGGATTAATGTTTTCTAGTCAATTAATTAAATTTAAAGATTTAGAATAGCTAGGATGAAGCGCTACTAAAGCATAAACATTTGAATATTTTTTTGACATTTTTATTGCTAACAAAGAATCTTTTTTAGTAGTTCCAGGAACAATTATTTTGTCTACATTTTTTTCTAAAGCTTCATTAATGTTTTTTTCTAAATCATTAATAAACTCTTTAGAGTTTAAATGACCATGGGTGTCTATGTATTTATTCATAGATAAATTATAAATAAAAGTAAAAAAATCAAGAGAAATTATTATCTTGATTTTTAAATTTAAAAATTAATAATAAATGTAAATATTAAAACAATTAATCACTAGGTTTTTGTCATGAATTTACATAACCATCACCGTTTTGATTTGCTTTAAGAACTTGAAGTTTTGTAAAAAAATATTTTCAAACATTATTAATTTTTTTAGATTTTGTATTACTCATTACTCAAAGATTTTTAAATTCATCTTGGAAAATTATTCCATGTGTACCATTAAGAACACTTGAATCATTTATTAATCCACTATTATTAGCACTAGTTCAACCTGTACTTACATAACCATTTTTAGAATTATTTACCTCAAGAACTTGAAGACTTGTATTATTTCCTATTGCTCAAAGGTTTTTAAATTCATCTTGGAAGATTACTCCATAATTACCATCAGTAATATTTGAACCATTTGTTAATCCGCTATCATTAGCACTAGTTCAACCTGTACTTACATAATCATTTTTAGCATTATTTGCCTCAAGAACTTGAAGACTTGTTCCGTTTCCCATTGATCAAAGGTTTTTAAATTCATCTTGGAAGATTACTCCACCAGTTCCATCAATAATATTTGAACCATTTGTTAATCCACTATCATTAACACTTGTTCAACCTGTATTTACATAACCATTTTTAGCATTATTTGCCTCAAGAACTTGAAGACTTGTATTATTTCCCATTGCTCAAAGGTTTTTAAATTCATCTTGGAAAATTTTTCCAAATAAACCATCAATGATGTTTGAACCATTTAATAATCCGCTATCATTAGCACTTGTTCAACCTGTATTTACATAATCATCACCAACTTGATTTACCTCAAGAACTTGGAGTCTTGTACTAACCCCCATTGTTCAAAGGTTTTTAAATTCATCTTGAAAGACTACTCCACCTTTTCCACTAGTAATGTTTGAACCATTTGTTAATCCACTATCATTAGCGCTAGTTCAACCTGTACTTACATAACCATTTTTAGAATTATTTACCTTAAGAACTTGAAGACTTGTTCCGTTTCCCATTGATCAAAGGTTTTTAAATTCATCTTGGAAGATTACTCCATTATTTCCATTAGTAATGTTTGAACCATTTGTTAATCCACTATCATTAGCACTAGTTCAACCTGTATTTACATAATCATCACCAACTTCATTCACCTTAAGAACTTGAAGACTTGTATTATTTCCCATTGTTCAAAGGTTTTTAAATTCATCTTGGAAGACTACTCCACCTTGACCATTAGTAATATTTGAACCATTTAATAATACATCACCACCAATTGAATTATCATTAATTCAACCTAAATTTGCATAATTATCACTATTTTGATTTGCTTTAAGAACTTGTAATTTTTGATTAAATCCCATTGATCAAAGGTTTTTAAATTCATCTTGAAAAATTGTTCCTTGATAACCATTGATAATATTTGAATTTTTTAATAAATTAATTTTTTCAACATCAATGTTTAATATTGAAGTTGTAGAGTCAATAGTAATAATAAGGGTAGTTTGAGTTTTAACTCCCATATCTAAAGTTGAAAGACTAGTACTAATTTTTGAAAGATCATCATTAGTTAAAAAAGGGTTTTCTTTTTGAAGTTGATTTTTAATTGCACTTTGAATTTCACCTTGGTTTTCAGTTGAAACATTAGGAGCAATTAAAATATCTTTATCAGTGATTTTTTCTTTAATTTGGTTTATTTTATCTTGAGGAGTGATAGTTAAAGATTGTTTTGCACTAAAACCTTGAACTTCAACATCAACATTATTTTTGGAAAGAATTAAAATAATACCAGTTGGTGGTTGATCGTTTGTTGGTAAATTATCACTAGAATTTTTAACTTCTAAAGAAGCTCCATCTAAATCAATTTCATCATAACCATCTAAATTTTCAATTGCACTTTTAATTGAATCTTTGTTATGAGTAATTGTTTTATCTTCGCTTGGAGCATAAACTTCTACTTCTTTAGTTTCTAAATTTTCTAAACTTGATTTTAATTGATTAAGTTCTTCTGTAATTTCATTAACTTGATCACTATCAAGTTGCTTAGCACTAAAACCAGTTAACTCACTATTATAAGTACCTTTTGAAAGAATAAAAATAATGTTTATGGGACTTTGTTCACTTGAAGGTAAGTTATTAGAATTTTCTTTTACTTTAATTTCTACTTCTTTTACTTTAAAATCAATTTCTGAATAACCTTCTACTTGCTTAAGCGTATTTAAAATTGCATCTTTATTACCATTAACACTTTTGTCGCCAACTTTAGCTTTAAGTTCTAAAGTTTTTGTTACTAAATTAGTTAAAGCGGTTTTTACACTTTTAACATCAGCAATAATTTCTTGCTGATTTTGCTCTCTTATAACAAAATAAGGTTTTTCAGAATCAAGTGTTTTTGAATATTTTCCTTTTGAAACTTTAATTTGAATTTTTGTAAAGTTGGGTAAAATATCTTGATCGTTTTTCATTAAAATTTCAATTTTAACTTCTTTTAAATTTGTTTTGCCAATTAAAGTTTTAATTTTTGTAACAATTTTTTCTTGATTATTAGCAACAATTTTACCTATTAAAGTACTTGCAAATTTTAATATTCTTTCATCTTGATTTTTTTCTTCAAGTATTTTAACTACACTTTCAACATCTTTTTGGTTTTGCTCATCTTGATTATCTTTATTAGTATTTAACAACACAATTGGTGTAACAATAATAGTTGCTAAAAATCCAATGGATGCTCCTAATAAAAGTATTTTTTTAGTTTTTGATAATTTCATAATTTCCTTTATATTTTGAAATTATAAAATTGTTCCTTGCAAAAAAAAAAAAAAGTTCATTTAGTGAACTAAAAAGCTTATTTTAAAGACTTTAAGATTTTTTTGAACTAAAAAATTAATATTGAATATAAGTAAATAATAAAACAATTAATCACTAGGTTTTTGTCATGAATTTACATAACCATCACCATTTTGATTTACTTTAAGAACTTGGAGTTTTGTATAAATAATTTCTTTAGTTCCATCTTCAAGAGTTTTAGTTATTGGGGCCGCCATTAATCAAAGGTTTTTAAATTCATCTTGAAAAATTACTGCACTTTTACCATTATCAATATTTAAACCATTTGTTAATCCGCTATTATTAGCATTAGTTCAACCAGTAGCTTCATCATAACCATCATTATTTTCATTTACTTTAAGAACTTGAAGAGATTTTTTATGTGCTGTTGATCAAAGGTTTTTAAATTCATCTTGGAAAATTACTCCACTATGACCATTAGTAATATTTGAACCTTTTAATAATGCTTCTCCATCTTCACTATTATCATTAGTTCAAGAATCTACGTAACCATCACCGTCTTCATTTACTTTAAGAACTTGAATAGGTCTTGCATATGCTGTTGATCAAAGATTTTTAAATTTATCTTGGAAAATTGTTCCGTAATAATGTCTATTAATATTTGAACCATTTGTTAATCCACTATTATTAGCACTAGTTCAACCAATAGCTTCATCATAACCATCATTATTTTCATTTACTTTAAGAACTTGAAGAGGTTTTCCATATCCCATTGATCAAAGATTTTTAAATTCATCTTGAAAAATTACTCCAGTTCCACCATCAGTAATGTTTGAACCTTTTAATAATGCTTCACCATCTTCACTATTATCATTAGTTCAAGAATTTACATAACCATCACCATCTTCATTTACTTTAAGAACTTGAAGACTTGTATAAGAACCCATTGATCAAAGATTTTTAAATTTATCTTGAAAAATTGCTCCTTGTTGACCATCAGTAATGTTTGAACCATTTGTTAATCCGCTATTATTAGCACTAGTTCAGCCAGTAGTTTCATCATAGCCATCACCGTCTTCATTTACTCTAAGAACTTGAAGTTTTTTACCTGGTGATATTGTTCAAAGATTTTTAAATTTATCTTGAAAAATTGCTCCTAAATAACCATCAGTAATGTTTGAACCTTTTGTTAATCCGCTATTATTGGCACTAGTTCAACCAGTAGCTTCATCATAGCCATCACCGTCTTCATTTACTCTAAGAACTTGAAGAGGTGTTCTAATTCCCATTATTCAAAGGTTTTTAAATTCATCTTGAAAAATTACTCCGCTATTACCACTAAGAATGTTTGAACCTTTTGTTAATCCGCTATTATCATCAGTTCAACCAGTAGTTTCATCATAGCCATCACCGTTTTGATTTACTCTAAGAACCTGAAGTTTTTGATCTTTTCCCATAGCTCAAAGGTTTTTAAATTTATCCTGAAAAATTCTTCCTAAATAACCATCAACAATATTTGAACCTTTTAATAAATTAGCTTTTTCAATATCAATGCTTAATGTTGAACTTATAGAATCAATACTAATAGTAAGAATGACTTGAGTTTTAACTCCTATACCTAATGATGAAAGATTTGTACTAATTTTTAAAAGATCATTATTACTTAATAAAGAATTTTCTTTTTGAAGTTGATTTCTAATTGCAATTTGAATTTCACTTTGGTTTTGAGTTGAAACATTAGGAGCAATTAAAATATCTTTATCTATTATTTTTTCTTTAATTTTTTTTATTTTTTCTTCATTTTTTTTGTTTTGTTTTTCTTGATTATTTTCATTAACATTAATTATTGTAACTGGAGTAACAATTGCAGTTAAAATTCCGATAGATGCTCCTAATAAAATAATTTTTTTAGTTTTTGACAATTTTTTTTTCATTTTTTTATTTAAAATCCTTTATATTTGGAATTATAAAATATGCTCTTCACAAAAAAAAAAAAAGGTTATTTAATAACCTAAGAAGCTTATTTTAAAGACTTTAAGATTTTTTTGATTAAAAAATTAGCAAGTAATGTAAGCAAATAATGAAAAAATTAATCACTAGGTTTTTGTCATGAATTTACATAACCATCACCATTTTGATTTACTTTAAGAACTTGGAGTTTTGCAAAAAAATATTTTAAAACATTATTAATTTTTTTAGATTTTGTGGTACTCATTGCTCAAAGATTTTTAAATTCATCTTGGAAAATTATTCCAAGTGTACCATTAAGAATGCTTGAACCATTTGTTAATCCGCTATTATTATCATTAGTTCAACCTGTATTTACATAACCATTTTTAGCATTATTTACCTTAAGAACTTGAAGACTTGTATTATTTCCCATAGATCAAAGATTTTTAAATTCATCTTGAAAAATTGTTCCATAACTACCATTAATAATGTTTGAACCATTTGTTAATCCGCTATCATTAGCACTTGTCCAACCTGTATTTACATAACCATTTTTAGCATTATTTACCTTAAGAACTTGAAGACTTGTATTATTTCCCATTGTTCAAAGGTTTTTAAATTCATCTTGGAAGATTACTCCAGCAGTTCCATTAGTAATGTTTGAACCATTTGTTAATCCGCTATCATTAGCACTTGTTCAACCTGTATTTACATAATCATCACCAGCTTGATTTACCTCAAGAACTTGAAGACTTGTTCCAGCTCCCAATGCTCAAAGATTTTTAAATTCATCTTGAAAGATTACTCCATAATTACCATCAGTAATATTTGAACCATTTGTTAATCCATTGTTAACATTGGTTCAAGCTGTAGTTTCATCATAGTCGTCACCATTTTCATTCACTCTAAGAACTTGAAGATTTGTATAAGCTCCCATTGCCCAAAGGTTTTTAAATTCATCTTGGAAGATTACTCCACCAGATCCATTAGTAATGTTTGAACCATTTGTTAATCCGCTATCATTAGCACTTGTTCAACCTGTATTTACATAACCATTTTTAGCATTATTTACCTTAAGAACTTGAAGACTTGTATTATTTCCCATTGTTCAAAGGTTTTTAAATTCATCTTGGAAGATTACTCCGCTAGATCCATTAGTAATGTTTGAACCATTTGTTAATCCGCTATCATTAGCACTTGTTCAACCTGTATTTACATAACCATTTTTAGCATTATTTACCTTAAGAACTTGAAGACTTGTATTATTTCCCATTGTTCAAAGGTTTTTAAATTCATCTTGGAAGATTACTCCAGCAGTTCCATTAGTAATGTTTGAACCTTTTAATAATGAATCACCACCAATTGAATTATCATTAATTCAACCTACATTTGCATAATTATCACTATTTTGATTTGTTTTAAGAACTTGTAATTTTTGTTTAAATCCCATTGATCAAAGGTTTTTAAATTCATCTTGAAAAATTCTTCCTTGATAACCATTAATAATATTTGAATTTTTTAATAAATTAATTTTTTCAACATCAATTCTTAATGTTGAGATTATAGAATCAACATTAAAAATAAGATTAGTTTGAGTTTTAACTCCTAAAGTCAAAGATGAAAGATTAGTGCTAATTTTTGAAAGATCATCATTATTTAAAAAGGGGGTTTCTTTTTGAAGTTGGTTTTTAATTGCACTTTGAATTTCGTTTTGGTTTTGCGTTGAAACATTAGGAGCAATTAAAATGTCTTTATCAGTTATTTTTTCTTTAATTTGGTTTATTTTATCTTGAGGAGTAATAGTTAAAGATTGTTTAGCGCTAAAACCTTGAACTTCAACATTAACATTATTTTTGGAAAGAATTAAAATAATACTAGTTGCTAATTCATCATTATTTGGTAAATTATCACTAGAATTTTTTACTTCTAAAGATGCTCCATCTAAATCAATTTCATCATAACCATCTAAATTTTCAATTGAACTTTTAATTGAATTTTTATTATGAGTAATTGTTTTATCTTCACTTGGAGCATAAACTTCTACTTCTTTTGTTTCTAAATTTTCTAAACTTGATTTTAATTGATTAAGTTCTCTTGTAATAATATTAACTTGATTAGGAGCGAGTTGCTTAGCAATAAAACCAGTTAGCTCAGTATTATAAGTACCTTTTGAAAGAATAAAAATAATGCTTGTAGGAGTTGCACTATGTAAAGGTAATTGGTTAGAATTTTCTTTTACTTTAATTTTTACTTCTTTTTCTTTAAAATCAATCTCTGAATAACCTTTTATTTGTTTAAGGGTATTTAAAATTGCATCTTTATTGCCATTAACACTTTTATCATCAACTTTAGCTTTAAGTTCTAAAGTTTTTGTTCCTAAATTAGTTAAAGCACTTTTAACACTATTAACATCAGCAATGATTTCTTGCTCGTTTTGTTCTCTTATAACAAAATAAGATTTTTCAGAATTAACTGTTTTTGAATATTTTCCTTTTGAAACTTTAATTTGAATTTTTGCAAAATTAGGTGAAATATCTTGATCATTTTCCATTAAAATTTCAATTTTAACTTCTTTTAAATTTGTTTTACCAATTAAAGTTTTAATTTTTGCAATGATTTTTGCTTGATTATTAGCAATAATTTTACTTTTTGCATCACTAGGTAAAGTAATTATTTTTTCTTCATCATTTTTTTCTTCAAGAATTTTAACTACACTTTCAACATCTTTTTGGTTTTGTTCATCTTGATTATCTTCGTTATTATTAAGCAATACAATGGGAGTAACAATCATAGTTACTAAAATTCCAATCGAAGCTCCTAATAAAATAAATTTTTTTGTTTTTGATAATTTCATAATTTCCTTTATATTTTGAAATTATAAAATTGTTCCTTGCAAAAAAAAAAAAAAGTTTATTTAGTAAGCTAAAAAGCTTATTTTAAAGACTTTAAGATTTTTTTAGTTAAAAAAATAATAATCAATATAAATAAATAATGAAATAATTAATCACTAGGTTTTTGTCATGAATTTACATAATCATTTTTAGCTATGTTTGATTTTAAAACTTGAAGTTTGGTATGAAAAGTTTTTTCAATTTTGTTGACATCTTTTGTTATTGAAGAACTCATTGTTCAAAGATTATAATAATCATCTTGAAAAATTATTCCTCTATTACCATCAACAATATTTGAACCGTTTGTTAAACCATTGTTATTAGCACTAGTTCATCCTGTATTTACATAACCATCCTTTTGTAAATTTGCTTTAAGAACTTGAAGACTTGTGCTGTTTGCCATTGCTCAGAGATTTTTAAATTTATCCTGAAAAATTATTCCGTTTTGACCATCGATAATGTTTGAACCTTTTGTTAATCCAGAATTAATGTCACTAATTCAACCTGTGTTTACATAATCATCACCATCATCATTTACTCTAAGAACTTGAAGTTTATTTTTATATGTCATTGACCAAAGATTATTGAAATGATCTTGGAAAATTGTTCCGCCCGAACCAAAAATTGAAATATTTGAATTTACTAATAATCTATTATTGTTATTACTTGTTCAACCTGTAGTTACATAACCATTTTCAGAAGAATTTACTTCAAGAACTTGAAGTTTTTGATTATATCCCATTGTTCAAAGGTTTTTAAATTCATCTTGAAAAATTACACCATATAAACCAAGATCAATATTTGAATTTTTTGTTAATCCACTATTAGCATTGGTTCAAACAATAGCTTCATCATAACCATCACCATTTTCGTTTACTCTAAGAACTTGAAGATTTGTATAAGCTCCCATTGCTCAGAGGTTTTTAAATTCATCTTGAAAAATTGTTCCAGTTAAACCACTATTAATATTTGAATTTTTTGTTAATCCACTATTAGCATTGGTTCAACCTGTAGTTTCATCATAACCATCACCATTTTCATTTACTCTAAGAACTTGAAGACTTGTTTTGTTTCCCATTGCTCAGAGATTTTTAAATTTATCTTGAAAAATTGTTCCTTGTCAACCATCAATAATATTTGAATTTTTTGTTAATCCGCTATCAATAACATTAGTTCAACCAGTGTTTACATAATCATCATCATCATCATTTACTCTAAGAACTTGAAGAGGTGTTCCGCTTCCCATTGTTCAAAGATTTTTAAATTCATCTTGAAAAATTGTTCCAGCTTGACCATCAATAATGTTTGAACCATTTAATAAATTTTCATTTAAAACATCATTAGTTCAAGAATTTACATAACCGTCTTTAATTTGGTTTGATTTAAGAACTTGAAGTTTTGTATGAATAGTTTTTTGAAATTTATCAACTTCTTTAGTTATTGAACGACTCATTGATCAAAGATTACCAAAATCATCTTGAAAAATTCTTCCATCTTGACCATTAACAATACTTGAATTTTTTAATAAATTAATTTTTTCAACATTGATTCTTAATGTTGAAATTATAGAATCAATATTAATAATAAGATTAGTTTGAGTTTTAACGCCCATATTTAAAGATGAAAGATTAGTAGTTATTTTTGAAAGATCATCATTATTTAAAAAAGGGTTTTCTTTTTGAAGTTGATTTTTAATTGCACTTTGAATTTCACTTTGGTTTTGCATTGAAACATTAGGAGCAATTAAAATGTCTTTATCAGTAATTTTTTCTTTAATTTGGTTTATTTTATCTTGAGGCGTCATAGTTAAAGATTGTTTAGCACTAAAACCTTGAACTTCAACATCAACATTATTTTTGGAAAGAATTAAAATAATACTAGTTGCTGGTTGATCGTTTGTTGGTAAATTATCACTAGAATTTTTAACTTCTAAAGATGCTCTATTAAAATTAATTGCATTAAAACCATTTAAATTTTCAATTGCACTTTTAATTGCAGCTTTATTATGAGTAATTGTTTTATTTGTACTTGGAGCATAAACTTCTACTTTTTTTGTTTCTAAATTTTCTAAACTTGATTTTAATTCATTAAGTTCTCTTGTAATATCAATAATTTGTTGATTAGCAAGTTGTTTTGCACTAAAACCAGTTAACTGACTATTATAAGTACCTTTTGAAAGAATAAAAATAATGCTTGTAGGAGTTGCACTATGTAAAGGTAATTGATTAGAATTTTCTTTTACTTTAATTTCTACTTTTTTAAATTTAATATCTGAATAACCTTCTACTTGCTTAAGCGTATTTAAAATCGCATCTTTATTACCGTTAACACTTTTATCATTAACTTTAGCTTTAAGTTTTAAAGTTTTTGTTCCTAAATTAGTTAAAGCAGTTTTTACACTATTAACATCAGCAATTATTTCTTGCTGATTTTGCTCTCTTACAACAAAATAAGGTTTTTCAGAATCAATTGTTTTTGAATATTTTCCTTTTGAAATTTTAATTTGAATTTTTGCAAAATTAGGTGAAATATCTCGATCGTTTTTCATTAAAACTTCAATTTTAACTTCTTTTAAATTTGAAGAACCAATTAAAGTTTTTATTTTTGCAACAATTTTTTCTTGATTATTAGCAACAATTTTACCTGTTAAACTACCTACAAATTTTAATATTCTTTCGTTTTGATTTTTTTCTTCAAGTATTTTAACTACACTTTCAACATCTTTTTCATTTTGCTCATCTTGATTATCTTTGTTATTATTGAGCAATACAACTGGAGTAACAATAATAGTTGCTAAAAATCCAATGGATGCTCCTAATAAAAGTATTTTTTTAGTTTTTGATAATTTCATAATTTCCTTTATATTTTGAAATTATAAAATTGTTCCTTGCAAAAAAAAAAAAAAGTTCATTTAGTGAGCTAAAAAGCTTATTTTAAAGACTTTAAGATTTTTTTGAACTAAAAATATAATAGTAAATATAATCAACAAAAAAATTTAAAAAAGTAAAATTTATTTTACTTAAAAATATTTTTTAAACTATATTCATAAATTTATTTTTAAATGATTTAAAACAAAATTTAAAAAATTTGATTATGTTTTTTAAAAATTGTAATTTATTAAAGCATATATTTATAATAGAAATAATAATTCTTTTTTACTATGAATTACCAACAGAAATTAATTTATGAATTTTATCAAAAAGAATTTTATTTTTTTATCTTGTTATTTAAGCTTTTTTACTTGGAAAGTCATTTCTATTTGAACACTTGCTGCAGGTCGTTTAAAAATTAATACATAAATATACTTAGGAGTTGTTGAAATTAATCCACCAGCAATAATATTAAAATTAGTTCCTCTTAAACTTGGATGATTAGCTTCTCCTCTAATATTTGAAGGATCAATTAGTATTCTTAATTTTTTTATAATTGCGTTTTGATTATCTAAAATTCTTCCAGTTGAATCACTTGGAAGAGTAATTATTAAATCATTACCAGTTTTAGATTCAAGAATTTTTTTAATTGCTGCTATATCTTCATTAGTAGTAAAAATTCTTACTTGGAAAGTTTTTGTTGTTCTAAGAGTTGTTCCGTTAGTTTTACTAATTGATACAATGATACTTTGAGTAGTTGTTGAAATTGATGCATCAGCATTCATCGAAATTTCTATTGATGTTCCTCTTAAACTTTGATGATTAGCTTCACCGCTTGTATTTGAAGTATCAATTAATATTCTTAATTTTTTTATAATTGCATTTTTATTAGCTGCTTCTCCAATAATGTTCCCCGTTGAGCTACTTGAAAGAATAATTATTAAATCATTTCCAGTTTTAGAATCAAGAATATTTTTTATTGCTACTATATCTTTATTAACATCCATGACTGATTGTTTTTTAACTGAAAAACCTTCAATTTTCTTAGAAAATTCATTTTTGATTAATTTAATAATAATTTTTTGGGAAGTAGTAGAAATGTTAACATCATCTTTCATTAAAACTTTAATTTTTGCTTCTTTTAAATTTGCTTTACCAATTAAAGTTTTAATTTTTTCAATAATTTTTGCTTGATTATCAGCAATGATTTTACCACTAGTATTACTTGAAAGTTCAATAATTTTTTCTTTAGTTGTTTTTGTTTTTAAAATTTTAAATATTTTTTCTACATCATTTTCCTTGTTATTTTGATCTTTATCAAGAAGAACAATTGGAACTACTATGGAAGTAGTTAATCCTACTAGTGTTGCTCCTAATAAAATAATTTTTTTAATTTTTGATAATTTCATAATTTCCTTTACAATTTAGATTATAAAATGTCTCTTTGCAAAAAAAAAAAAAGCTTATTTAGTAAGTTAAAAAGCTTATTTAGTAAGTTAAAAAGCTTATTTTAAAGACTTCAAGATTTTTTTAAACTAAAAATTAATAATTAGTATAATTAGAAGTCAATTTAGAGTATAGAAAATTTTGTCTTATTTTTTAATCTTTTTTTACTTGAAAATTTTCTTCTATTCAAAGACTTTTTCCAGGACGTTTAACAATTAATATATTAATATATTCAGGAGTTGTTGAAATTAATCCATTAACATCAATAGTGATTATCATAAAAGTTCCTCTTAAACTTTCATGATTAACTTCTCCATTAATATTTAAAGGATCGACTAATATTCTTAATTTTTTTTTGATTGCATTTTGGTTATCTAAAATCTTTCCGGTTGAATCACTCGGAAGAGTAATTATTAAATCTTGACCAGTTTTAGAATCAAGAATTTCTTTTATTGCTTGTATATCTTCATCAGGAGTAAAAATTCTTACTTGGAAGGTTTTTGTAGTAGTAACAGTTTTTCCACCAGTTTTACTAATTGAAACAATAATGTCTTGAGGAGTTGTTGAAATTGCTGCATCAGGACTTTTTGAAACTTCTATTGTTGTTTCACTTAAGCTTGGATGATCAGAATCACCACTTGTATTTGAAGAATCAATTAATATTCTCAACTCTTTTTCAATTGCATTTTTATTGGTAGAATTTCCAACAATGTTTCCACTAGAGTCACTTGGAAGAATAATTATTAAATCATTTCCAGTTTTAGCATCAAGAATTTTCTTTATTGATTCTATGTCTTTATTAACATTAATGATTGATTGTTTTTTAACTGAAAAATCTTCAATTTCTTTGGAAACTTCATTTTTAGTTAATTTAATAATAATTTTTTGTGCATTAGTTGAAATGTTAGCATCTTCTTGCATTAAAACTTCAATTTTTACATCTTTTAAATTTGCTTGACCAATTAAAGTTTTAATTTTTTCAATAATTTTTGCTTGATTATCAGCAATGATTTTACCACTAGCACTATTTAAAAGTTCAATAATTTTTTCTTTAGTTGTTTTTGCTTTTAAAATTTTGAATATTTTTTCTGCATCATTTTCTTCATTTTTTTCATCTTTATTAAGAAGAACAATTGGAACTGCTATTGAAGTAGTTAATCCTACTAGTGTTGTTCCTAATAAAAGTATTTTTTTAGTTTTTGATAATTTCATAGTTTTTCCTTATATTTGGAATTATAAAATTGTTCTTTGCAAAAAAAAAAAAAAGCTTATTTAGTAAGCTAAAAAGCTTATTTGAAAGACTTTAAGATTTTTTTACTTGAAATTTGTTTTCTATGAAAAGAGTTCTCCCAGGACGTTTAGTAATTATTATATTAATGTATTTAGGAGTTGTTGTAAGAGTTGTATTACCAAGTGCTAAGATATCTATTCTAACACCTCTTAAACTTGGATGATTAGGATTACCATTTGTATTTGAAGGATCAATCAACATCATTAACTTTTTTTCAATTGCAATTTCATTAGAAGGTTTAATAATAGTCCCGCTAGAATCACTTGGAAGAATAATTATTAAATTTTGACCAGTTTTAGCTTCAAGAATTTCTTTTATTGCTCGTATATCTTCATCAGGAGTAAAAATTCTTACTTGAAAAGTTTTTGATGTTCTAAGAGTTGTTCCGTTAGTTTTACTAATTGATACAATAATGTTTTGAGGAGTTGTTGAAATTGGTGCATCAACATCCATTGAAACTTCTAATGATGTTCCTCTTAAACTTAAATGATTAGCTTTTCCACTAGTATTTGAAGGATCAATTAATATTCTTAATTTTTTTATAATTGCATTTTTATTAATAGCATTTCCAATAATGTTTCCGCTAGAATCACTTGGAAGAGTAATTATTAAATCATTACTAGTTTTAGCATCAAGAACTTTTTTTATTGCTGCTATATCTTCATTAGGAGTTAATTTTCTTTTAACTAAAAAATCTTTAATTTCTTTTGAAACTTTATTTTTGCTTAATTTAATAATAATTTTTTGGGAAGCAGTTGAAATGTTAGCGTCATCTTGCATTAAAACTTCAATTTTTACATCATTTAAATTTCTTTTACCAATTAAAATTTTTATTTTTTCAATAATCTTATCTTGATTATCAGCAATGATTTTACCACTTGCATTACTTGACAGTTTAATAATTTTTTCTTTAGTTATTTTTGCTTGTAAAATTTTAAATATTTTTTCTACATCATTTTCTATGTTGTTTTCATTTTTATTAAGAAGAACAATTGGAGTTACTATCGAAGTAGTTAATACTGCTAATGTTGTTCCTAATAAAAATATTTTTTTAGTTTTTGATAATTTCATAATTTCCTCTATATTTGGAATTATAAAATGTCTCCTTGCAAAAAAAAAAAAAAGTTTATTTAGTAACCTAAAAAGCTTATTTTAAAGACTTTGAGATTTTTTTGATTAAAAAATTAATAATGAATATAAATAATAAAATAATTAATTACTGGGTTTTTGATAATTTCATAATTTTTTCTTTTTTATATCATAAATTATAAAATGCTTTTTTTAAAAAGTTCTTTAATGTAATAAAAATCTTATTCTAAAATTTTAGTTTTGTCATGAATCTACATAATCATCTTTAGCTGTGTTTAGTTTAAGAACCTGGAGTTTTGAAATAAATCCCATTGCTCAAAGGTTATCAAAATTATCTTGGAAAATTTTTCCTTGTTTACCTTTAAAAATTTTTGAACCTTTTAATAGGTTTTCATCATTTCTACCATCATTATGAATTCAAGAATTAACGTATCCATCATTATTTGTATTTACTTTAAGAACTTGCAATTTTGAATCCTTTGCTAGTGCTCAAAGATTATTAAATTTATCTTGGAAAATTGTTCCGTTTTCACCATTAGTAATGTTTGAACCTTTTAATAATCCACTATCAGTAGCATTAGTTCAACCAATACTTTCATCATAACCATTTTTAATTGTATTTGCTCTAAGAACTTGAAGACCTGTCTCTTTTCCCATTGCTCAAAGGTTTTTAAATTCATCTTGGAAAATTGTTCCGTTTTCACCATTAGTAATGTTTGAACCTTTTAATAATCCACTATTAGTAGCATTAGTTCAACCAGTACTTTCATCATAACCATTTTTACTTGTATTTGCTCTAAGAACTTGAAGACCTGTCTCTTTTCCCATTGCTCAAAGGTTTTTAAATTCATCTTGGAAAATTGTTCCGTTTTCGCCATCAATAACATTTGAATTTTTTAATAATGCATCACCACTACCTGAATTATCATTAATTCAACCTGTTTCTACATAACCATTCCCACTTGAATTTACTTTAAGAACTTGGAGTTTTTTTGCTTTTGATATTGTTCAAAGGTTTTTAAATTGATCTTGGAAAATTGTTGTTGTTCAATTATTTTCAATGTTTGAATTTTTTAATAATGCATCACCACTACCTGAATTATCATCAATTCAACCTGTATTTACATAGCCATTCCCACTTGAATTTACTTTAAGAACTTGGAGTTTTGACCCGTATCCAATTGCTCAAAGGTTTTTAAATGAATCTTGAAAAAATGTTCCTCGTTTACTTAAAAGAGAATTATTAATGTTTGAATTTTTTAATAAATCATCATCAGTTTGCTTGTCGCTATCAATTATTCAAGCATTTTCATAACCATCACCATTTTGATTTACTTTAAGAACTTGAAGTTTTGAATTATTTGTCATTAGTCAAAGATTACCAAAATGATCTTGAAAAATTGTTGTACTTAATCCGTTATCAACTTTTAAATCTTTTAATAATCCTTTGGTTGTATCACTACTTCAACCAGTGCTTACATAACAATCTTTAGCATTATTTGCTCTAAGAACTTTAAGGCCTATGTCTTTACCCATTGCTCAAAGATTTTTGAATTTATCACTAAAAAGTCTTCCTGATTGACTTTGATTAAAATTTAAATTTTTTAATAAATTAACTTTTTCAACGTAAATTTTTAATGGTAAAAATTTAGAATTAACATTAATATTAATCATTACTTCATTTTTTAAACCTAAATTTAATGATGAAAAATCAGTACTAATTTTGGAAAGATCACTATCACTTAAAGATGAATTTTCTTTTTGAAGTTGATTTTTAATTGCATCTTGAATTTTACTTTGGTTTTCAGTTGAAACATTAGGAGCAATTAAAATATTTTTATTAGTAATTTTTGATGCTATTTTCATTATTTTATCTTGAGTAGTATCTTTGTTTCAATTTAAAATCGCAATAGGAGCAGTTATTGCAACTCCTAAAACACCAATTGTACCTAGGAAAATAATTTTTTTACTTTTTAGTAATTTTAATTTCATTTTTTAACAATCTCCTTTTTTTACCTTTTAAATTATAAACTTTTTTTAAAAAAATGCTGTACTAATAAAAAAATTAATTTACATAAACACTTTAAAAATTTTGTTCTAAATATGCTTTTTCATTAAAAATAAAAAAACAAAAAATGTTTTAATTTAACTTAATATTTTTAACTAGTAAATTAATCTATTTTAAATTTTAAAATTATTTAAAAATTTAATGATAAATGTTTCTTATAAACATTTTATTAAAAGAATGTTTTGCAATAAAAACATTCATTATTAATTAAATTATAATAATGGTATGAACTATTTTGATTTAAACATAAAAAAGATATTAAAAGAATGAAAAATTGCTGATGCACTTAGAGAAATAATAGCAAATGCAATAGATGAAAAAATCATTACCAAAACAAAATCTCCAGAAATTTACAAAGAAAATAACCAATGAATAATTGAAGATTACGGAAGAGGATTAAAAATTAGTGATTTTTTACAAGACGAAAATCAAGAAAAACTAAATAACAAAAACATAATTGGTAAATTTGGAGTTGGACTAAAAGATTCAATTGCAGTTTTATTTAGAAACCAAGTTAATTTTTCAATTAAAACTAAAGACTTTACTGCTTATCCTAAAATGCACAAAAAAGAAGGATTTGATCAGCAAACTATTCACATGCAAATTGATAATACTAAACAAAAAATTATTGGAACAAAATTTATTTTTGAAAATGTTGATGATGTTGAAATTGAAAATGCAGAAAATAATTTTTTAATTTTTAAAGATCTACAAGTTCTTTTTAAAAATGATTTTGGAGAAATAATAAAATCTAATGATGGTGAAAATTCCAAAATTTATTTTAACGGCATGCAAATTTCAGAAGATGAAAAATACACTTTTTCTTACAACATTACAAAAGCTAGTAAAAAACTTTTATCCAAAATGAACCGGGAAAGAAAAAGTCTAGGAAGAGATGCATACTCTCAATTAATTTCTAAAATTATAACACCTAAAGTTCCTACTGAAATTATTAACTATTTTATTGATGATTATGAAAATTCAGGAGAATTTACAATCAAAAAAATTAGAAAAATTATTTATGAAATTATTAATAAAAATGAAGAATATGTCTTTATGACAAATGAAGAACATAAACAAATGAGTGAAAGAGAAAAAGAAATTATTAAATCACTTGGTAAAAAAATAAAAACTATTAAAGATGTTGATCAAGATTTAATAAATAATTTATACAATAAAAATGATGCTATTAAAGAATATGAAATTAATTTTAAATATGAAAAAATTTTAAAAAAATCATTATCTAAACAAGAAAAAATAAATCTTGAAAAAATTGAAAAAATTTTAGAATTACTTGATAAAAATAAAGAAATTATTATTGTTAAAAAAAATAATTCTTTAAATGAAGATCCTTATGGTTTTTGACGTCCTAAAGAACCAGAAAAAATATTTATAATTAAAAAGATTTTATTAAATTGGTCTAAATTATTAAAAACACTAATTCATGAATATGCTCATTCTATTAGTGGTTATGAAGATTTAACAAGAGAGTTTGAAGATGATTTAAGTAAAGCTTGATACAAATATAGTCAATTAAAAAAATCATTAGAAAATTAATCTAAATCTAATTTTATTTTTTTGTTAATTTAATAATAATTTTTTGTGGAGTAATAAAAATGTTATTATTATTTTTTATTAAAACTTCAATTTTTATATAAATGAATTTTATTTTTTAGAAACTACTTCTTTTTTTGCTTGAAAAATTCTCGCAATTTTAATAGTTGTTCCACCACCTTTAAGAATAAATACATCAATATGTTTAGGGATTGTTGTAAGAGTTGGGTTAAGATCAAAGATATGTATAAAAGTTCCTCTTAAACTTGGATGATTAGCTTCTCCATTAGTGTTTGAGGAATCAATTAATTTTCTTAGTTTTGTTATAACTGCATTTTTATTTGTTACTTTTGCAATAATATTACCAGTTGATTTTAGGTTAAAAAATTGTTTAGAATTAAACTATTAAATAAATTAGTTTTATTAATGTTAATTTTTAAATTTCCTTGTTTTTAAACATTAATGATACTTTTAAAAATTATTAAATAGTAAAGATTAAAAAAGTTATAAAATAATTTTAAATAATGATAAAAAGTTTAATAATATTTTGTAATTTTATTATAGATTTTCTCTAAAATTCTTCATTTTTAAAGAAATTAAATATATTTTTTGGTTAATCTTGTTCTAGTATTTTTATTAAGAAAATAGCAAAGAAGTTTATCTTTTTAATTTCTAACTTTTTCTAACAACAAAACCACCAAAATATAGACTAGTTCCACCACTTTTACTAATTGTTATAACAATTTTTTTTGCATAAATACGATGTATTGAATCACCTCTTGAACTTATTACTCTTACAAGAGTAATTGTTGTTCCGCGCAAGCTTGGATGATTAGGATCCCCACTTCTATTTGAAGGATCAATTACTTGTCTTATTTTTCTTTCAACTGCATTTTTATTATTTGGTTTATTAATTATACTTCCGCTTGAATTTCTTGGGAGAGTAATTCATAAATCCATACTATCATTATTATCTTTAACATCAAGAATTGCTTTTATTGCTGCTATGTCTTCATCGGCAGTAAAAGCTCTTTTTACTTGGAAAATTTTGGTTGTGCTAAGAGTTGTTCCATTAGCTTTACTAATTGATACAATAACATCTTGAGCAGTTGTTGAAATTGGTGCATCAGCATTCATTGAAACTTCTATTGTTGTTCCTTTTAAACTTGAATGATTATCTTCTCCATTAGTATTTGAAGAATCAACTAATATTCTTAATTTTTTTTCAATTGCATTTTTATTAGTAGCATTTTCAATAATGTTTCCAGTTGAACTACTCGGAAGAGTAATTATTAAATCTTCTCCAGTTTTAGCATCAAGAACATTTTTTATTGATTCAATGTCTTTATTTGCTAATTCACCATTAGTAAAAGCTCTTTTTACTTGAAAGGTTTTTATTGTTCTAAGGGTTCTCCCGCCACTTTTAGTAATTGATACAATAACATCTTGAAGAGTTGTTGAAATTGGTAAATCATTAGTCATCGAAACTTCTATGGTTGTTCCTTTTAAACTTGAATGATCACTTTGTCCGTTAGAATTTAAAGGATCAATTAACGTTCTTATTTTTCTTTCAATTGCATTTTTATTAACAGCATTTCCAATAATATTTCCCTCTGAATTACTCGGAAGCGTAATTATTAAATCTTGTCCACTTTTACCATCAAGAATTTTTTTTATTGCAATAATTTCGTTATTTATAGTTGTTGAAAATAACATTTGCTTAGCACTAAAGCCTTCAACTTCAAGATTAACACTATTTTTTCAAAGAACTAGGGTGATTGCAACTGCTGGTTGATCATTACTTGGTAAGTTATTGCTTGAATCTTTTATTTCTAAAGTTGCTCCATTAAATTCAATTGCACCATAACCACTTAAGTTTTCAACTGCACTTTTAATTGCAACTTTATTATGAGTAATTGTTTTATCTAAGCTAGGAGCATCAACATTTACTATTTTTGAACTTAAACCTTCTAAATTTAATTTTATTTCATTAAGTTTATTTTTAATTCTTTGAACTTCTTGACTATCAAGTTGTTTAATTGTAAAAACATTAATTTCAACCGGAGTAACACTTCCTTTTGAAAGAATAAAAATAATGTTTATCGGACTTTGGTTACTTGAAGGTAAGTTTCTAGGATCATTTTTTACTTTAATTTTTACCTTTTTAAAATCAATTTCTAAATAGCCCTCTACTTTTTTAAGCGTTTCTAAAATAGCGTCTTTATTAGCATTAATGCTTTTATCAGTTTTTTCAATAAAAAGTTTTAAAGCTTTAGCTTCTGAAGTTAAATTAGTTAAAGCGGTTTTTACGCTGTTAATATCAGCAGTAATTTCTTGAGTATTTTGCTCTCTTTTAACAAAATAAGCTTTTGCTGAAGCAATTGTTTTTGAATATTTTCCTTTTGAAATTGTTATGATAATTTCTTGTTTAGTGGCTAAAATATTTTCATCTTGGTTCATTGCAACTTCAATTTGTACTGCTTTTAAATTTGAAGTTCCAATTAAAGTTTTAATTTTTGCAATAATTTTTTCTTGATTAACAGCAATGATTTTACCTTGTGCATCACTTGGTAAAGTGATTATTTTTTCCTCTTCACTTTTTTCTTCAAGTATTTTAACTACACTTTCAACATCTTTTTGGTTTTGCTTTTCTTGGTTATTTTCATCACCACCAAGGAGTACAACTGGAACAACAATGGTAGTTGCTAAGGTTCCGATAATTGTTCCTAATAAAAGTATTTTTTTGGTTTTTGTTAATTTCATAATTTCCTTTATATGTGAAATTATAAAATTGTTCTTTTCAAAAAAAAAAAAAAGTTTATTTTGACAAATAAAAAGCTGATTTGAAAGACTTTAAAATTTTTTTAGTGAAAAATATAATAACCCATACAACCCACAAAAAAGTTTAAAAAGAAATTGAAAAAGTGTAGAAAATTTATTTTATTTAAAAATATTTTTAAAATTACGTTTAACCTATTTTAAAACATAATGATATTAATTATTATTTAATAAATAATCACTCTTTTTTATTATGGAATTGATTATTATGAATCAACTTATAAAGTTTATCAAAAATAATTTTATTTTTTCTCTTATTGTTTAAGCTTTTTTTACTTGAAATTTTTTTCAATAAAAGGACTTCTTTTAGGAAATTTAGAAATTATTACACCAATATATTTAGGAGTTGTTGTAAGAATTTGATCAATTGAGCAAAAGACAAATTAAAATATCATGTTATTAATATTATTTTTATTCTTTCTTACAGTAACTTCTTTTATAATCAATTTTATGAGAAGTTGCTGCTTTGGAACCAAAGGGGAACTTATTGCTTTGTGTCTACAAAAACAATTTAAAAAAGGGGAGTAAAAATAATCACTATAGATCCACAAAAAACTTTATTTTGATGTAAAAAGCAAAATAAATATTTTTATATTTATTCTATTGGTAAATGAGATATATTTAGTTTAAATCCATATAAAACAAAACAAGGTATAGTTAATTTAAAAAAGAACTTGAATTACTAGCAAAAAAATTAAAAAAATCATTACATAATATTGAATGTGATGTTTTTAAACCCCATTGAAGTATGAGAATTTTTAGAAAAGAATGTCCTTGCACCAATTACAAAAAAGATAAATAACAATGTTTTGTAAATAATGATTTATTTAATCTAAAAATTGGAACTATAAAATTTTTTAATTACTTATTTTAAAAAAAATAATTACTAAAAAAATATTTTTGTTGTGAAAACTAATCTAAATCTAAATTTATTTTTTCAAAAATTGATTCTAGTTCTGGAATCAATTTTAAAAAAGATTTAAATTTATTTGTTTCAATCGGAGAAGCTAGTTTATATAAATACTTTAAAAATGTCTGTATTCCAACATTTTCTTTGTTCATAACTCTAAATTTTTTATTTATTAAAATATCATGATGAGCAACAAAGTTTCTAAAGAAAACTAACTCAGAAAAAATTCAAATTAATTTTTCGTTTTTCTTTTTATTAAATTTAGTCATAACTAATTTTTCTTCTTCAGCTTTTAAAAATTTTAATATGTTTACTTTTTTTGTTAAAGAAATTTCACTTAGATATTTTGAAAAAGGTAAATAACCATATTTTTTAGACAATGATTCATCAGATTTTAAAATTTTATTTTGTTCTTTTTTAATGTTTTTTAATAATTTAGAAAGTTTATCTTTTTTATTTTTAATTTGATTTTTACTACCTTTAAAATCATTTTTAAAATTAGAAATTTTTAAATGAAAATCTTCTCCTAAATCATCATTAAAAGCAATTTTTTGTTGTAATGCCGAAGTTAATTTTTCTTCAATTTTTCTAATTAAAATTCAACTAGCAGATTTTAAAATGTAATCTGCTTCTAAATAGTCAATTAATTTTTGTGTTGTTACAAGTTGTTTTATTTTTTCGTTTTTTAAAATAAAATGAGACATACTAATAACATTTTTAATATCAAAATTTAATATTTTTTTTGCCGGTCTAACAGAAGATTTATGTTTTAAATCTTCCATTTTTACTTTAACATTATTTTCTTTAAGTAATTTAAAAATTTTGTCCAAAATATACTACTTTCTCCAAAATAAAAGGGAACATAAATGCCCCCTCTTACCTCAGTGTTTACATCTGATAACATAATTATTTTATCACTATTTAAAAATTTTATTGAAACTATATTGCTTTTTTGAAACAAAGCAATAAGTTCCCGTTTTTTTAAAAGCAGTAACTTCACATAAAATTGATTATAAAAGAAGTTAGTGTGAGAAAAAATAAAAATAAAATTGTTTACATTAATAAAGAAATATATAAAATTTATACTAGAAATAAATAAATTTGGTTTTAATATTATTTCTCTTGAAATTTCTACATGAATATAATAAAACATTGAAATTTAGTGCTTTGGATTAACAAAACTTTATTGAAAGTATATTGCTTTTTTGAAAATAAAAGGGAACATAAATGCCCCCTCTTACCTCAGTATTTACACCTGATAACATAATCATTTTATCATAATTATTCATTTTATTCAAAATATATTATTTTTTTTTTTTTTGTATAAAAAAATCAATAAGTTTAGATTTGTTTCCAAAGAATTAACTTCTTATAAAATTGATTATAAAAAAGATTTAATATGAGAAAAAACAAAGATAAGATCATTTAAACTATTAATAAATAAATCTGTAAAATCTATTACTTTGGATTAACAAAATTTTTATAAAAATAATGTTTAAAAAATTAAACTACCTCTCTTAAAATTTCTAAAAGTTTAGAAAATTTATAATATCCATCATTATTATTAAAAATATTTAAATGTTCTTCAATCATGTTTCAATCTTTATAAATTGTTTGTATGGAAATGCTTGGAAAATCTTTTTTTAACTTTTTTATTGTTAATTCTTTATTAATGATTATGTATTTAAAAAAATATTCAATAATTTTTTTTCTAATAGGAGTATTAATAACTTTTTTGTTACTTATTACTTTTTTATATAAAATAATCATTTTGATAATACGATTTTGTAGTTGTTTTTTAGTAAATAAAATACAATCAATAAAATAACTAATGTACTTATTTCATGAAGAGTAATCATTTTTTAGTTGAACATTTAATAAAATTTCTTTATATTTATTTTTATCTTTTGAAAAAGCTTCAGATAAATATATGGGAATATTAATGTGCTTAGAAAATTTTTTAAAAAGTCAAGAAAGTAATAATCTACCTATTCTTCCGTTACCATCATTAAATGGGTGTATTCCTTCAAAAATTACATGGGAAATAATTATGTGATCGATAAGAAATGCATTGTTTTTTATCTTTTTTTGAATTGTTGAAAACAAATCATCTAAGTAAACTTTTTTTTCTGAAGGTCTAATCATTATTAAATTAGCATTTTGAAGATTATTATCATTTCCAATAAAATTAGGTTTTTTATCATCCGATATTATTTGTCCTGGCTTAACTCTTTTTAACTCTTGGGTTGTATCAAATATCATTTTAAACTTAGAATTTGGATCATTTTCATAAAGTTTTAAATGTATTTGTTTAATTGAACTAGAAGAAAATTCAAAAAATTTAAAATAATAATCACTTAAAATATATTGTTCATAAATATTGATTAAATTTCTAGAATTTCACTGGGGAATATTATTAATTTCTTTAACATCATAAGCAAAGTCTTCGATCATTGTTCTTGTCCCTTCAATTAATGAAGAACTTTCTCCTTCTAAAAATAATATTGGTATTAAAAAAAGGTTTTTGTTAAAATCAAAAATGCTTTCAATTTGTTTTTGTAAATCTAAAATTTCGAACAAAGCTTCTTGAATTAACTTTCTTTGGTTTTCAGTAAGTCTAATTTTTGATATTGTTTTAGAAAATTTATCTATTTTTATGTAGTTTTTTTGATTAATGTAGTTCATTTATCCCTCTTTTATTAACATTATAATGTATTTTAAACCATTTAAACCAAAATAGTTTAATTGATTTAAAAATTAACAAAAAATAAACTATAATTAGTTAATGAAAAATAATAAAGAATTAAAAAGAAAGTTTTGATTTAAAGATAAAATTGGAATTTTGGATAATAAAGAAATTATTGATTATTTAAAAAACAATAAAAATTTATATGTTGTTTTAGCTAATGCAGGTATGGGAAAAAGTTACTTAGCTAAAAAATGATCAAAAAAATTAAACTATAAACTTATAAAAGCTCAAGTTATAAGAGAAAAAGATGTTAAAAACAAAATAATTATTGATAATTTGGATGAAGTATCTTTAGAAAAATCAAATGAAATTATAACTTGAATAACTAGAAAAACTGTTTCTAAAAAAAATATTGATAATATCATTATATTTTTAAGACCAGAAAGATTTTTCCCAAAAAAATTATTTACAAAAATATATTTTTCAAACCAAGAAAAAATAAATCCAAGATATGAAAAATTTGAAATCAAAAAAAATACTTATAAAGAATTTGAAAAATATTTTTTAGAAAATCTTGAAATTAATGAAATTGAATTTGATTTTTTATCTGTATTATCATTTAAGTTAATGTCTTTAGGTGTAATAAACATAAATAAATATGATTTAATGGAGTTTATTAGAAAATATAACATAAATAATTCTTCTTCAATAACAATTTCTTCATTAAGAGATAAAAAAATATTTAAAGAATTTAATAATGATGATGATGAAATATATTTTTTTTCAAAAACAATACCTTCTTTTTTTGTAATTGCATTTTTAAAAAAATTTGCTCACATTAAATACTCTTATTTAACAAAATTTAAAAATTTTTCTTCTCAAGTTTCATTTAAAGAAACAAGTCAAATGATTTTAAAAATGGGTCAAGAAGGAGAAAAATTAGCATGAAATTTAATAAAAAATAATGATTTCTTTTTTATGTTTCTTCAAACACATGGAAGAACAAATGATTTAGACCAATTTTTTAAATATGGAGCAAAATCATCTAGTAAAAAAGACTTAACAGAAAAACTAGCAAAAATTCAAATCATATCTTGCGATGATAAAGATTTTAATGGCTCAATTTACTATAATTTAGATAGTAAAATTCTTCTTAAAAAAATTGATTTTAATGAGTATATGTCTTTAATAAATTATGCAATAAAAGATTCACAAAAAAAATATCTTGCTTTATTAATGTTTTTAAATAATTTTAAAAACCAATGTGTTAACAATAAAAAATTGTATAAAGAAAAAATAAAGTTAATAAAAAATGATGAAACAAAAAAAATTATTAACAAATTAAAAGAAGAAAATATAGCACAAGATCATTATTATAATTCAACTTTATATGCATTTAATCTAATAGAATTAGAAAAAATTTCAACTAAAAAATACATTAATTATTATGGTCCAATAGAAACCACAATTAACTTTTTAGTTACTTATGATTATGAAAAAGCATTTGAATTAATAAAACATTTTAAATATGAAAAATTTATACTTCCTAGTAAATATGATAAAAACATAAATCTAGATGGATTTATTAATTTTTTAATTGAAAAAAAGAAAAATATTCACAAAATTTTAAAAATAATTTCAATGGCTAAACTTAATTCTGAAAAAAATGATATTTTTATTAAAAAAATTGATATTAAAAACATAATTGAGAATATTGCTATTTTAGAAGATTTTGATTGAAAAATATGAGAAATTAAAATTGGAAATAATTTATATGAAAAAATTAAAGAGGAAATTAATCAAACTAATTATTGATATGTCTTTAAAGAAATTTTTTCAACTAGAAAAACTAAACAAAAAGAAATAAAAGAAAATACTAATGTTAAATTATCAGATTTAAAAAATGATGTTTTATTAACATTTCAAAATAAAAATTTACAACATATTGAAAAATATCAAAATTTTCAAGCAAACTTTTTTTATAAGCCTATTAAAAAAATAAAAATATTAGAAAATAATGAAGACTCCAATTTAATTGCATCCGTTTTTTATAAAAAATTAAAAAGTTTATTAAATCAAAAACATAACATAAATGGATTAACAACACTTATAGATTTTATTTTACAAATAATAATTTTACTAGATGAAAACTTTTTTGATAAAAATCAGTTTCATCCTTTAATTATTCTTGTTTCTAAAGATGTAATAGAAAGAAGAAATCAGAGATTTGATTGATCATATGAAAACGAAAATTATAATGAATGGTATAAAAAAATTAAAATAGATAAAGATAAAACAAAAATAATTGAATATTTAAGTGATTATGATAATTTTAAAAACATAATGATTCAAAAAAAAGATTATTTGATATGAGAATATATTAAAAAAGCTATTAAAAAAATGAATAAAAAAAATATTGGTAAAGTTATAACTTTATTAGATGATTATTTAATATTTGAAGATTTAAAATATGAGATTTTTGCTAATTATTATAATGAATTTGACAAAGCTAAACAAATTATTAAAAAAATGAAATGAAATCCTAAAAATTTTTCTGAATGTATAAGTTACAAAGGAAAAATGAAGACTTGAAAATTAATTAATAATGATTATGAAACTAAAATCCAAAAAAATATTTTAGAATTATTTAAAGAAGAATTTACAATATTTAGAAAAAATAAAAGTTATCTTGAAGGTAGACAGTGACATGATTATTTTTTTCATTGAAATACAGAAATGATTAGAAAAACAATTGATTTTTTAGCAGAAAATAATTTAGTAAAATTTTATTTTGATCAATTAAAATCTTTTGTAAATGAAAAAATTTCATCTAATGAAAATGATATAAAAACAATTATTTGAATATTTTTTGATTGAATGATTTCTATAAGTTATGTAGAAACCATAGAAACTAAAATTTCATCCATTAAAGAAGTAGAATATATGTTAGAAAAATACCCAAAATATGAAAATTACATACTAAATATTTGATTTAGAAAAACCGGAGAACTAATTGCACCAAAAATAACTACAAATTTTAATATTTCTAATTATTATAGATATTTAAACGATGATTGAAAAATTATTGAATTTAGAAATTTATTTATAGAAAGAGTAATTCCAAAAATTCAAGCAATAGCACAAAAAATATGAAAAAATGATAAATCAAAATTTGAAACCAAAATGCAAGATAAAATATCTTCAAAAATTTCCAAAGATTTAGCTAATGAATATGGAATTCTTCTTCAACCAGAATCTAATACTTATAATATATATGATAATCGAAAAAGAATAGATTTTATTCTTTCAAAATCTGATAAATATCTTTTTATTGAATTAAAAACATTAAAAAATTCTGGATTAAATTTAAAAAAATTAAATGATCAATTAAAAAATTATGAGGACTCATATGGTTTGTTAAAAATTAAACTTTTAATTATTTTAGAAAATAATAACCTTAAAAATGAAACAAGAGAAAAAATCAAACAAATAGCAAAAGCAAATGATTTTGAAACTTGTTTTGTAAAAATCACTTAGTTACCATTTTAGATACTAAAAGACTATTTTTAAAATCATTATAAAGTATAATTTAAACATGAGATTATTTTATGAAAACGATTTGGAAGAATCAATAATACAAGAATTAGCAAATAATGGTTGAGACACTAATTATCATTTCGAAAGAGAATTTTATAATTCTGCTTTTGATTGAGAAAAAATTAAAGAAAAAATTAAAGAAATTAACCATAATCTTGATGAAAAACTCATTAAAAAAGCTATTTTTGAAATTAAAAAAATTAATGGCTCTCATTTAGAACAAAACATCATTGGTTTTGACTTTTTAATAAAAGGAATTAAAGTTTTTGATGAAAAAATTAAAAGGTGAATTAATGTTAAATTATTTTCTAATAAAATTGATCAAAATCACTTTGGAGTAATTAAACAACTAAACTTTGTTGATCAAAATAATACTCAAAGAATTCCTGACGTTGTTTGTTTTTTAAATGGTTTACCAATTATTGTTTTAGAATTAAAATCACAAATTGCTAACGAAAGACTTTATGAAGCTTATAAACAAAATCAATCACTAAAAAGGCAGTTTCCAAACCTTTACAGATTTAACATATTTGATTTTATTGCTAATGATCTAAATTTTAGATATGGTTCAATAACTGCAGATTTTAAAAGGTATTTTAGTGCTGGAAGATGAGATAAAAACAACAATGAAAATCCCGTTAAAAAAATTTTTTCAAAAGAAAGAATTTTAGATTTTATCAACACTTTTTCATTTTTTGATAATAAAAATGAAACAAAATACTTAGCGGGTCTTCACCAACTAGAAGCAGTTAAAAACACCATTAAAAAAATAAAAGAAGCAGACCATAAAGGTGGGGTAGTTTGACACACTCAAGGTTCTGGTAAATCTATAACAATGCTTTTTCTTGCAAAAGCAATTATTCAAAAGGTTGATAAAAAAGCAACAATAATTTTAATTACAGATCGAAACTCTTTAGATAAACAACTGTTTGGAAGGTTTAATCAAGCTTCTAAATACCTTCATAATAAACCCGTTGAAATTGATTCAAGAAAAGACTTAATTAAAAAATTAAATGATAAAAAACACTTTGGAATTTACTTTACAACTGTTCAGAAATTTTGAAGTGAAACTGGAGTTCTTTCAAACCGAAAAGATATTTATATCTTGGTTGATGAAGCTCATAGAACTCAAAATAACATTGAAGGTAATAGAATCTTAAATAAAGAATCTGAAGAGTTTATCATAAAATATGGATTTGCAAAATTTATGCGTGATGCTTTCCCAAATGCAACTTTAACCGGTTTTACCGGAACACCATTAATGAAAATTGATAAATCTACCATTGATATTTTTGGAAGTTATAATCATGTATATTCAATGAACGAGTCAGTTAGAGATAAATCAACTGTTCCAATTTATTATGAATCACGTAAAGTTGATGTTCATTTAAATAAAGTTTACTTAAAAGAAATGGACCAAATTCAAAAAGATTATGCTAAAACTCTTAACATAGATGATGTTATTTCTCAACAAAAAATGAACACTTTATTAAAATCAATTCAAAGAAATAAAGTTTTAGAAGATCCAGATGTTGTAAGAGCTAAGGTTAAAGATATTTTGCTTCACTTAAAAAAACGAGAAAGAGTTTTAAATGGTAAAGCAATGATTGTTGCTACTTCAAGAAAAGCAGCTTTTGAATATAAAAAACAAATTATTAATCTTGCACCGGAAAGAACAAAAACAACCATTTTAGTGATGACACATAACAATAAAGATTCAAAAGAAGAAGAAAAAATGATTGTTCCTAATTGAAAACGTGATCAAGTTGCTTTTGAATTTAGAAAATCCAATTCAATCTATAAAATTGCAATTGTTGTTAACATGTGACTTACAGGTTTTGATGTTCCTGATCTTGATGTTATGTACATTGATAAAATCATAAAATATCATAACTTAATGCAAGCAAT
The DNA here is from genome assembly GCA_965263245.1 of Metamycoplasmataceae bacterium. Taxonomy (GTDB): domain Bacteria; phylum Bacillota_I; class Bacilli_A; order Mycoplasmatales; family Metamycoplasmataceae; genus DT-68. The sequence goes on from CBDHHR010001146.1 coordinate 1,021,506, forward strand.
CGCTAGAGTTAACCGGGTTTTTAAAGATAAAGAATCAGGTTTAATTGTTGATTATTTAGGAATTTGAAAAGAATTAAGTGAAGCACTAATTCAATACCAAAATAAAAATATTATAGAAATTGATATTATTCCTAAAGACATTGAAAGAGCAATGACAAAATTAATTGATCAAATTAACGTTATGGAAAATAATTTTGTTAAAAACATTAAAAATTTTCCAAACCAAAATTCAAAGGAACAATACATTTTTATTCGTAATGCATTAAATACAATTCTTAGTTTTAATAAACAAAAAATCAATGAGTTTATTTTAAAAAGTAGGGAAATAAAAAGGTTAACAAAAATTTGTTTTACAAAAATTGATAAAAATCTTTTAGTAATGTCAAAAGGTATTCAAACCATTAATGCTTGATTAACTTCAAACAACACCTTAGATGATGAAAAATTAAATCTTACAATTGAAAAAATGAAAATTGCCATTGAAAAAGCAGTTGATTCAAAAGAATCAGATGTAGAAGTTAAATCTACAAACATCAATAAAGATATTAATGAGGTTGCAAAGCTTTTAGAAGAAGAAGCTGAACAAATTAGAAAAAATAATCCTCAAGTTGCAAAAAAATTATTAATAAATTCAATTAGTGCTAGAATTAACTATATTAAAAAATTTAGACCTATTTTTGCTAAAAAAGCTTCTGATGAATTAAAAGAATTAATTAATAGAATAAATGAAGATGAAAAATTAGATGAACTTATTGAAAAATTAATTTATTTAGCAAAAAAAATAACGAATAAACAAAACATAAATCCCGAATTTAATGATCCTCATCTTCAAGCTTTTTTTTCAATTCTTGCCGATGATGAATATTTAAAACGTAACAAAAATTCTGAAGTGTTAAAAAGAATTGCCAAAGAACTAATGGAAACAATTGAAACTAACATTACTGATCAATTTTATAGATCAAAAAAAGTTCAAGATAAAATTGCTGTAAAATTAAAGATTTTATTAAAAACAAAATACAATTATCCACCAGATGAACTAAAAGGGATTTCTGGAATATTAATTGATCAAATTAATCACATAATTAAAATAAACAGTGGATATTTTAGAAAAAAGAAGGAGATTGTCTAATGAACATTAAAGATATAGAAAAAAAACTTTGGGATGCTGCTAACCAATTAAGAGGAAACATGTCAGCGGAAGAATACATGCACATTATTTTAGGAATTTTATCTTTAAAATACATTTCTGATAGATTTGACAAAAGCAAAGAAAAAATCGAAAAACAAGGATTAAACATTGATATGTTTTCAGATAGTGAATTTTTTAGTGAATTTAACGCTTTTAAAGTACCGAAAGAATCACATTGAAACACAATTATGAATTATTCTCAAACTAATGAAATTGGTTTAAAAATGGATGAAGCTTTTGTTGAACTTGAAAAGAAAAATAAAATATTAAAAGGACTTTTTAACAAAAATTACAATAAAGAAGGAATAGACCAAAATAAATTAGGTGAAGTTGTTAAAATTTTTTCTGATGAAGATTTTACAAATGCTCAAGAAGATATTATTGGAAGAATTTATGAATATTTTTTAGGAAAATTTTTTAAAGATCGTGGTCAAAAAGGTGGAGAATTTTACACTCCAAAAACAATTGTTAATTTGATTGTTAATTTGATTAAACCACTTGAAGGTTTAATTTATGATCCTTGTTGCGGAACTGGTGGTATGCTTGTTCAAGCAAAAAGATACATTGATGAAAACGGAGGAAACATTGATAATGTTCTTGTCTATGGTCAAGAATACAACAGCATTACTTGAAAACTTGCAAAGTTAAATTTAGTTTTAAATGGTTTTCAATTAGAAGATAGATACAATAAAGGAGTACTTGGAGAAAAATCAGCTAATACATTTACAAATGATCAACATGTAAATGAAAAATTTGATTTTATAATGGCCAATCCTCCTTTTAATATGAAAAATTGGGGAAGAGAACAACTTAAGAATGATCCGCGTTGAAGTTTTGGACTACCACCTAAAAATAATGCTAATTATGCTTGACTTTCACATATAGTTTCAAAGCTTTCTTCAAAAGGAAAAGCCGGTATTGTCCTAGCTAATGGTTCTTTATCAAGCTCAGGTAAAGAAGAAGTTCAAATTAGAAAAAACATGGTTAAAGAAAATAAGGTTGATGCAATAATTACTTTACCGGACAAGTTATTTTACACAACAGGAATTCCAGCTTCTATTTGAATATTTAACAATGATAAAAAAACAGATAAAATTTTAATGCTGGATGGTTCTCAACTTGAAGGAAAAATGATTTCTAAAAAACTAAGAGAATTATCAAAAGAAGATGTTTTAAAATTTGATCAAGAGTATTTAAAACATTTAGAAGGTAAAGATATTGAAAAAATTGGTTTTGCAAAAACCATTGATAAAAAAGAGCTAGAAGAAAATGATTACTCTTTTGTTCCCGGTAGATATGTTGGTTTTAAAGAAGAAAAAATTGATAAAGAAAAAATCAAAAAGGAAATCAAAGAATCTAAAAAAGAACTTAAAAAATTATTTAAAGAAATTGAAAAATTAACTCCTAAAGTTGAAGAAGCAATTGATAAAGCAATTAAATTTAAAGATGAAAATTAAATTCTTAATTAATAAATAAATCAATCATTAAAAATTTAATTTTTTTAATTTTTTGAATATTTTTTTTAATAGTTAAATAAAAATTGGAAATTTCTTGGTTAAATTTTTTGATAAAAACTTTTAGATTTAAAATATCACTATGAGAAATATTTTTTTGAGCTGCCCCTTTTGCTTTTTTTAATAACTTTATTTTATTTATTTCTATTATTGATTTAATTTCTAAAAAATATTTTGTTTTTAATTGAAGTGTTCTTTGATTTCCCACTCAATTTTCTTCACCAATTACATCTGCTGAACCAATTGTTCCTGATAAACCTGTTATTAAATCTCCAATATTTAATTTATTCTTTTTAAAATGATTAGATTTGTTGAATTTATCTTTGTTTTGAATATTTTTTATTGTAAAAATTTTATATTTTCCATAATCATCAATGTGTTCTTTTTTATAAGCAAAACCATTTGAATAATCGTCAATTATTTTATTTATTTTTATTTTTTCATTATTATTTGTTTGAATATTTTTTGAATAATTTTCAATTTTTAAAATAATATTTTTCATTATTTTTATTAAATTTTCTATTGGTTTAACAATATTTATTAAATTTTTTAAATCATCTTTTGTATTTTTAATATTATCAATTCTTACGCATTGTGAGTAATTTAAAAAAAGCTTTTCATAAGGTTTAATAATGTCTATTATTTGTTTTTGAGTTTTTAAAGATGGTAAATTTATTGTAAAATTACTTATTGTATTTATAGATAAATTTTGTTGTGCTCCGCCTATTGCTCTTTTTTTAATTTTATATGAATTTTTTAATAAAAAATAATATAAAAATTTGTTAAAACAAATGTTTTTATAACAATTAAAAACACATATTGCTTGATTAACATACATATTTTCTCCAAGGTATCCTACTTTACCAGCAGTTGCACCATACATAGCCATTAATACAGAATTTTTTAAAAATGGGTCTTTTTTAGAATTTATTTTTTCTTTTGAAAAAGAAACATTTGCTTTTATTTCACCAGATGACAATCATTTTAAGTTTCCATTAGTTCAAAAATCTTTATTTTTTCTTGAAGGTGTAGAGCCACTTTTCATTTTAGCAATTTCCCCAAGTTTATAAATTGTCATTAAAAAACCTTTCTAATTAAAATTAAATGTAAGTATTTTTAACTACACTATTAAACTATATTATAAAGGAGAAAAATGCAAAACTACATTAATTTTTTAAAAAGAATTTATTATAGTATTCTATTAACACAATAAAATCTTATTTTTGACATTTGTAAATATTTATAGGTAGTTTCTATTTTATGATATGTAGACTAGTAAAAAAAGAAATCATTAACTATACCAATGTTCCTGGATTAGCAGCCTGGTTACATAACAATGTGTGTTATTTCATCTTCTTAAATTTAAAAATGACAGGAGTATATTTAATTTCCAAGAACTTAAGCTTTGCCGTTCAAATCCTTAATGTTTTAGTTGTAATACATGCAACTTTTTTCAACAATTTTGTGGTTTCGTTATTGTGAAAAATTTCTCTAATGATTTAGATCCTTTACCTTTAACAACGATTGTTATTCGTTTTTGATTTCTAAACAGGATTATGAATTTCGGAAACTCTTATTCCTGTTTAGAAATAAAAAACGAATAATAATCATTTTTATAGGTAAAGGATCTAAATCATTAGAGAAATTTTTTACAATAACGAAACCACAAGATTGTAGAAAAAACTGGCATGTATTACAACTAAAACATTAAGGAATAGAACGGCAAAGCTTAAGTTCTTTTAAATTAAATATTCTTCTGTCCTTTTTAAATTTAAGAAGATGAAATGCAATACACATTGTAATGTAACCAAGCTGCTAATCCAGGAACATTGGTATATTTAATTATTTCTTTTTTTATTAGTCTACATATCATAAAATAAATTTTCTATAAATATTTACAAATGTCAAAAAAAGATAATTTAAAAATATATAATAAATTTTTTTAAAATAATTATTTTTTAAATCTTTATATAGTTTAAAATTATTAAAAATCTTAATTTTTTTTTTTTTTCTTATGTTTTTTAATGACAATTTATAAACTTGGAGATTGTTTTGAAATAATTTCAGGTAGAAAAAATATTTCTAAAAAAGGTAAAACAATTGTTGTAGGTTCTGGAGGAATTTTTGGAACAACAAGTGATAAAGAAACTTATAATGGTTATACATTTTCTTTACCAAGAAAAGGAACAATGAAAATATTTCAATATAATCAATCTATTTTTAATGTTGATACAGCTTTTCTAGTTGGAAATAACAAAAATAATAAAATTATTAAAAAGTATTTATTTTATTTTTTTAAAAAATTATAATAATTGAAAAAACATAATAAACGGTTCTACAAGACCTGCAACAAGAATTTCTGATTGAAAAAAACTTTCAATAAATATTCCATCTTTAAAAACACAAAAACAAATAATAGACATTATTGAACCTATTGAAAAATTAGAATTAAAAATAAAAAAGTTAAATAAAATCATTAATTTTATTACTAAAAATACTTCTATTATTGCTAGTGAAAAAAATAATTACAATTTTGAAAAAGGATTATTACCAATTAAAAATCAAGTCGGAACTACTCCGTTTTTAAATGTTTCAGCCGCTAACAATAAAATTAATAGATATGTACTAAATGAATCAAACATAAAAATAGGTGATATTACTATTTCACTAGATGGAAACACCGGTTTAGTAAATAATGCTTTAGAAGGTTTTAACGGATATTTATTTAAAGTAACTTCTAAAAAATGAAAAAATTATCAAATTTATTATTCTTTAAAAAATAAAATAAATCAAAAAATCATTAAAATAAATGAAACTGGAACAACTATAAAACATTCTCCAAAATCTAAAAAAGAAATTCTTCATTTAAATTTTTTAGAAGATTTTCTTTTAAAAGAAATATTTAATCTAGAAATTTTTACATTTAAAATTACCAAAAAATTAAAAAGGTTAAAAAATACTTTAATTAAGCTTTTAATAAATTAGTATGTTTTAAAATATTTTAAAACACATTATTTATTAATAAATCATTATAAGGTAAAAATTACTTTAAAAAAGTCTTGTTATAATTATTTTATGAAAAAAATTTTAGTAGATTTAGAAAAAAAAGAAAAAATAATAAACATTGATCTTGATTGATTAAATAAAACTAATAAAAAAATTAATAAAAAAAAGAAAATTGTTTTATCAAATTATGAATATGATTCTATAATAAAAAATAAAAATTTTTTTAATTTAAAAAATATTGAATTTATTTTTAAAAATAAATTTGGTTATTTGAATTTTATCTTTGAAAAAAAGAAAGAGAAATATGATTTAAAATTTTTTGATAATATTGATATTTATAAAACAAAATGATATGTTTATAAAGATGTAAAATTTAAAAATGAAATTTTCTTTATTAAAAATATAGATAATATTAATTCATTAATAGAAAAAATTTTAGAGTATAGAATGCAAAAAGAAATATATTATTCAAACATCTCCAATAACCCTTTAAAATATTTAAAAAAATGATCTAAAATTTTTAACATTGCAACAAAAAAAGAACAAACAATTTTTAATAAATTAGATTATTATGATTATGATGTTAGTAAATTTGCTAAGTTAAAATTTAAAGATAATTTTGTATGAAAAAAATATGAAATTTATAAATCTCCTGATATTAATAACAAAACAATAAAAGTTTCACAAGAAAACATTATACAATCATTGTATAAAAATGCTATTAATGCAATTGAAAACAAAAATTATAAAAATCATTTTATAACTGCTCCAACTGGTGCTGGTAAATCTTTAATGTTTCAAAGCTTAGCATATTTATTATCTGAAAATTATAAAAGAATTACAATTGTTGTATCTCCGTTAATAGCATTAATGAATGACCAAGTAAATGAAATGAAAAAAATATATTCTAAAGTTGGTGCAATTCATTCTGATTTATCTTATATTGACAAAATAAATGTAATTGAAAAAATAGAAAAAAATAAAATTTCAATTATTTATGTTTCACCTGAAACTTTACTTGCAAATAATTATGAAAAATTATTTGCAAGTAGAAAAATGGGTGCTTTAATAATTGATGAAGCTCACATCGTAACAACTTGAGGAAAAGGTTTTAGACCTGATTATTGATATTTAGATAGTTGAATAAAAAGAGAAAGAGAAAAAAATAAATTTTTAATTGCAACTTTTACTGCGACTGCTTCATATCATATAACTAACAATGATGCAATGAATAATGAAACAAAAACTAATTTATTAATGAATGATACAATAGAAATAATTGCTCCCGCTTATAGAAAAGATATAAATTTTCAGATATTTTCAGATATAAAAAAACAAATGCAAAAAATAGAATATCAAGATTATAAATTTAAAAAAATTTTTAATTTTATTAAAGATAATATTAATGAAAAAATTTTAATATATTTTCCTTATAAAACTCAATTAAAATATTGTTATCAATTTTTAAAAAAAAATAATATTAAAACTTTGATGTATGAAGGAGATATGGAAAAATATGATAAAAAAGAATCTTTTGAAAAATATAAAAATGGAACAATAAAAATTATGCTTGCAACAAAAGCATTTGGTATGGGCATTGATATAATAGACATAAAATATGTAATTCATTATGCTTTAACTGGAACACTTAGTGATTATTTACAAGAAGTGGGAAGAGCAGCAAGAAAAACAAAAATTAATGGTTTTGGAATTAGTTTTCCAGTAAAAAGCAATAAATCACCTTCAACAGATGAATTTACTTTTATAAAAACATTATATGGAATGTCATCAATAAAAATTTTTGAATTAATATACATAATCAAAGCAATTATTTATAAATATGAAAAAGAAAATAAACGAAATTTAATAATGTCTTTTGAATCTTTATCAACAAATACTTTTATTTCAACAAAAAATAATTCTGATATTGAAACAAGATTAAAAACTTGTTTTATAATGCTACAAAGAGATTTATCAAATAAATCTGGTTTTCCTCCTTTGATAATTAGACCTTCTGGTATTTTTACAAAAGCATTTGTTTATAGAAAAAATAATAAAAAAGATGAATATAATAATTACTTAAAAAAATATAAATTTTTTAATAGTATTTATAAAATAGATCTAGAAGGAATATGAAAAAAATATTTTGATGAAATTTCATTTCCAAAGTTTAAATTTATTTTTTATTCTGATAAAAAAATATTAGAACATCTAAAAACGAAAAATAAATTAAAAGAAAAAGAATATTTAAATTTTAAAAAATTAAAAAATAATTATTACCCTAGACAAATAATTAAAATCAACGAAAGTAAGAATTTATTAATAAAAATTGAAGAAGCCTATAATTTTGCTCAAAAAATATTAGATGAATTGTTAAAAAATAGAAACAATGAAAAACAGATAAAACAAAAAAATATTCAAAGTGTTGCTAAAAAACTTTCAATATCAAAATATGTTATTGAAGAATTTTTACTTAATTTACTACATTATGATAAGTTTATTAGACAAAATAATGTTGATATGATTATAAAAACTAAGGAAATTAATTTAATTTCTAACAACAAATGAAAAATTGAAAATTCTATTTTTTCATTTATTAGAAAAATTTATTTAAATTTAAAAGAACATTTAGAAATTTCAAATAGAATTAACAAAAATATTTTTATTTTTCCAATGTCTTTTTCAAAAAATAGTTCATACAAAAAAACAATTAAGCAAATTAAATTATTTGAATCTACTAATAAATTTAATACTGAAATTATTATGGGTGAAAATTTAAAAGCTTCTATACGTGTAAACTCAATATATGTACTAAAACAAATATTAGAAAATAATTATAAAGAAGGAAATCAATATATAAATTCATCAAAGAAAAAACATGAAAATTCAATTAAAGTTTTAAATGAATTTTTCTTTTCAAAAATGAACCAAAATGAATTAAAAAAATTTATTGAAAAACATTTTTTAATGAATTTAAAAAAAGATAAAAAAGAAGAATTTTAAAAATACAACATTTATTTTTGTTAAAGTAAAAAAAATTAATTTTTATTTGATTCTTCAATTAAATTTAATATTTTTACAAAATTAGTTTCACCATTACTAGACAATCTTTTTTTCATGTTAATTAAAAGATTATTATTAGTGTCAATATTAGCTTTTTCCATAACACGATAAAATAAATTTCTATTACTTTTTAATTTAAATTTGTCTTTTGATTCATAATGCATTTTTTGACAAAGTTGCTTTATTGATAATAGTTCTTTTTGAAAAAATTTACCAATTAATCCTTGTTCTATACCTTTTTTAAAAATTAAACATTCATATTCAATATTTTTAGAATTTTTTTTAGAATTTTTTAATAAATTGTAATTTTTATTAAAATTATTTTTTCGTTTTGTTGTATCTCAAATACAAAAAATATAAATAGTATCAAAAATATTATTATCAAAAATATTAATTTTTTCTTTAACATTTTTTGGTGAAATTTTATATTCTAATTTACCAAAAAAATTATTAACAAATTTTTCAAAATTTTTAATATTTCCATCAATACCAAAAGGATAAATAAAAGAAATTTTTTTATATTTATCTTTTATAGAATTAATAAATTGTTCAAAAAAATTTATTTCTGTATAAGCTTTTTTTGCTTCTAAAATTGCAAATACAATAACTTTGTTATTTTTTGCTAAGTTCATATAAAACTTCATCAATTTCAGAACTAGATGGATGAGAAGAAATTTCTTCGGTAATAAATTTTTTATAAAAACTATTATCTTCTCTTAAAATTGAACCTACTTTCCTAATTTTAAGAAGATCTTCATTTTGAATTACTCAAACTGCATGACGATGAAGATTTTCCATAACACTTGGTGAATGTGTTGTAAAAATAAGTTGACAATTAGATAAATTTTTTGATAACAATTTGAATAAAAAATCAACTAATTTTGCGTGTAAATAATTATTAATTTCATCAGCAATAAAAATTGTTAAATCTTTTTTTGATCTAGAATTTTCAATTATTAATATTGCAATAAATTTTAAAATTTTAATTGTTCCTGTGGAAAGCTGATTGAATGATATTATAGTTTTATTATTCATATGCAAACTGGTAAATTTAATTTTTTTAGCATTATCAATTGTAAAATTTATTTCTTTTACATTATCATCAATCATTCTTAAAATCAAATTATATGTTTTTTGACCAATTAATTCAATTAATTTTCATTGTAAATTTAAAATTGATTTAAATTCATTTAAATCATTATTAAAATGTAATGCTCCAAAAAAAACTGTCTTAGGAAATATTTCCATTTCAATTGATTGATTATTTTTATAAACTGAACGATTTAAATTATTTTTTCTAAAATTTAATTTAATTTTATAAATATCTTTTTTGTTTTTGAAAAACATTTCTATTTCAATTGGATTTTTTTGATCATTAGAACAAGAATTAAATGTTTTTTCTAAAAATTCATCATATTCACTTGGAAATAATTTTCTTTTATTTTCAAATGTAAGTTGTAAAAAATTATGAATTAATTTATTATTTCTAACAATAATATTTTTTAAATCATCATTATCATTGATATCATTAATATTGATTATTTTATTTTCAATATTTGATTTATTAATTATATTTTCGCTATAAAATTGATTAAATAATATTTCAGGACGAAAAATTAAATCAATAGTAATTTTTATTGCATCAATTATTGATGTTTTTCCAGAAGCATTTTTACCCATAAAACCAATTATTGATGGAATTAACGAATTATCTTCATTTTTAAACATCAAATTATCTTTTAATATTTCTTTAGTTTTGTTTGAAACGCTAAAATCAATTTCTTGTTTTTCACTAATTCCTTCAAAATTTTTAATAATTATTTTTTGTAATAACATTTTATTTATCTCCTTTAATTTTAAAAATTTATATCTTCATTATAACAAAAAAATAAAATCTAATGTAAAAAAATTACAATAGAAAATCATTAATGTGATTTTTATTTTAAAATTATTACCTATTTTTTAACTTCAACACTAATTTCAACACCTTGTTTATATTCAACATTACATTGATCAAAGATTTTTTTAGAAGCAATAATGTCTTTGGTGTGACTATATTTATCTTCTTTATAAATAACTTTTTTAATTTCTGATTGAGCAATAGTTTTAGCACATTGTGAACAAGGAAATAATGTTGTATATAAAGTAGAATTTTCAACACTTCTAGTTGAATTTAAAATCGCATTTAATTCAGCATGAATGGCATAAGCATACTTAGTTTGATAATAATCTTTATGTTCTTTTTTTCAAGTAAAAGTATCATCTCCAAGAGGCATTCCATTATACCCTGTTGAAATGATTCTATTTTTTGGATTAACAATAATAGCTCCAACTTTAGTATTAGGATCTTTTGACCTTAAACTAGTAATTTGAACGAGTGCTAAAAAATATTCTTCCCAGGTTAATTTTTTCATAATTAAGAAAATTATAAATTAATATTAATTAAAAAATAAGTTTTTATTGATAGTTTTTTTCTACAATATATAATTTATATTTTGAATGTTATAATTTATATATTAAGATTTTTATTATCAATAAAATCTTGAAAAATAAAAGTGCAAAAAACAAAATTTAATTTTTTTTATTAAAAATAAAATAATAAAAAATTAATTATTTTTATGAATATAATAAATAAAAAAATTAATTAAAGGAGGGTTATAATTATGGATTTGAAATATGTTAACGGTAAAAAAATGACAAAAAATAAAAATAATTTATTAGATCAATATTTTACTAAAAGAAGTATAGCTAAAAAATTGTATTTAAAAGCAAAAAATATAATATCTCAATATGAAAAAATAGAAAAATATACTTGAGTTGAACCTAGTGTTGGAGAAGGTTGTTTCTTGGACTTGCTTCCTAAAAATAAACGAATAGGAATTGATATTGATCCAAAAAGAAATGATGTTATCAAAAGTGATTACTTAAAATATAAATTACCAAAAACTCCCATCATTGTTATTGGCAATCCTCCTTTTGGTCATAGAGGTGTTAAAGCATTAGAATTTATAAATTATTCCCAAAACGCTGATTTTGTTTGTTTTATATTACCTATGTTTTTTGAAAGTAAAGGTAAAGGAAGTATAAAATATAGAGTTAAAAATTTTAATTTAATATATTCAAAACAATTAGAAGAAAATTCTTTTTATATTCCTGGAGGTTTAGATGTTGATGTTAAATGTGTTTTTCAAGTTTGAAGTAAAAATTATAAAAAAAACACAGAACAAGATTTAAGTTGATATTCTCTAGGTCGATGAAATCCTTTTAAAAAATTTATTGATGTTTTTACTGTTTCAACTGCTAAAAATAGAGAATGTGGTAAAAGATGAATATTTAATGAAAAGGCTGATTTTTATTTATCAACAACTTTTTATAAGGATAATAAAGTTGTTTATGATTTTAAAGATGTTAAATACGGAAGTGGTGTTGCTATTAAAATTAACACTCTTAATAAAAGAAAAATTGCAAAAATTACAAAAACATTTAAAAATGCAAATTGAAATAAATATAGTAGTTTAGCTACTAATTCATGTAGACACATAGGTAAAGCTCATATATATGAATTAATGAAAGATAATGGTTTTAAATTGGAGTTAAAAAATGATTAAAAATATAATGTTAAAAGTAATAGAAGAAAAATATAATGAATTAGAAAAATATAATAAAAAAAATGATTTATTTTGACAACTAGAAGAGTTTGAAGGAAATGCAGTAGGTCAAATTGGAGAAGAATTTATTAAAAGAATTTTTAAAAATACAAATATTCCATTTAATAGTACAAAAAAAATAATACGTGATGAATATGACATGATTTCTTCAGGAAAAAAAATTGAAATAAAAACAGCTAGAAAAGGTCGAAAAAATAATACTTTTCAATTTAACGGAATAAATCCTAGATATAATTATAACTATTTAATATTTGTTGGAATTACAAAAAATGAAGTTCTATATAAAATTATTAATAAAGATAAAATAAAATATGTTCATAAAGAAAGAAAACATTTTGTAAATTTAAAAAATAATAAAAAACAATTGGTTAAAATGAATCCAAATAATGAAGTTAATTTTAAATTAACACTAAATATAAAAGATATGATTAATGCAGAAGATAATTTAGAAAATGAGCTTGCGAATATATTTAAATAGTAAAAATTATTTTTATATTATTAATAATTTATTTGTTATTTTTTAAAAACAAACAAATTAAATTTTTTGTCTTTGGTATATAATTTTTTAATTATTCAAAAATTAGATAGTAAAAAAATATGAAAAAATATCTCGAACTGCTAAAACATATTAAAGAAAATGGTCTTAATAAAAATGATAGAACTGGTGTTGGTACCATTTCTATTTTTGGCTCTCAAACAAAATATGATTTAAAAAATGGTTTTCCTTTACTTACAACTAAAAAGGTTCATTTTAAATCAATAGTTTATGAATTATTATGATTTATTAAAGGTGATACTAACATTAAATATTTAGTAGATAATGATGTTCGCATTTGAAATGAATGACCTTATGAAGAATTTAAAAAATCAAGTGATTATAACGGTGAATCTTTAGAAGAATTTATAAGTAAAATTAAAGAATCTACTAAGTTTAGCAAAAAACATGGAGATTTAGGACCTATTTATGGCAAACAATGAAGAAATTTTGAAGGTGTTGATCAACTTGCAAAATTGATTAACAACATTAAAAAAAACCCAAATTCTCGGAGGTTAATTCTTAATGCTTGAAATCCTAAAGAAATTGATAATATGGCGCTTCCACCTTGTCATGCCTTTGTACAATTTTATGTCAATGATAAAAAACTCTCTTGTCAACTGTATCAAAGATCAGCAGATGCGTTCTTAGGTGTTCCCTTCAACATAGCTTCTTATTCTTTACTTACCCACATGATTGCTCATGTTACAAACTTAAAAGTTGGAGAATTTGTCCACACTACAGGTGATGCTCACATTTACTTAAATCATTTAGAACAAGTTGAAAAACAACTCAAAAGAAAACCTTTAAAACTTCCAAAATTGATTTTAAATAAAAAAATTAAAAACATTGAAGACTTTAAGTATAATGACATTCAATTAAAAAATTATATTTATCATCCTAGCATTAAAGCAAAGGTGGCAGTATAATGATCAAATTGATTGTAGCAAAAACAAAAAGTGATCTAATTGGGAAAGACTATTATTTACCTTGGAACATTAAAGAAGAATTAATTTTTTTTAAAAAAATGACTTTAAATAAATATATATTAATGGGAGAGAAAACTTTTTTAGGATTACCAAAAAAATTAAAAAATAGAAAAACAATTGTTTTGTCTAAAAGTCAAAAAAACCTTGGAGATAAAACAATCAATAATTTTAATTGGGTGTTAGAAAATTTTCAAAACTCAAAAAAAATTATCTTTATTTGTGGAGGTAAATCAATATATGAACAATTTTATAAACACGCAAAAGAAATTTATATTTCTGAAATTAAAAAAGAATATCAGGGTAATGTATATTTAAAAATTGATTTATGTAGTTACAAAAAAACTCTATTTAAAGAGTATGAAGAATTTAATGTTTATAAATACACAAAATAAAAATAAAGCAAAAAGAAAATAATATTAAAATTAAATTAAGAGGAGAAAAACATGAAAAACAATAACCAAAAATACTATCAAAACTCATTTTCGCCAATTGGATTTGCGAAAAATAGTTTTAAAGGAAATTTAAGATCAGTTAATTGAAACGTTATTGATGATCCAAAAGATCTAGAAGTATGAAACAGAATTACACAAAATTTTTGACTACCAGAAAAAATTCCTGTTTCAAACGATTTACCTTCATGACACAAAATGGATGATAAATGAAAAAAATTAGTAACCAAAACTTTTACTGGTTTGACTTTACTAGACACAATTCAAGCAACAGTTGGAGATATTGAACAAATACCTTATTCACTAACAGATCATGAACAAGTTATTTATTCAAATTTTGCATTTATGGTGGGAGTTCATGCTAGATCATACGGAACAATTTTTTCTACTTTATGTTCAAGTACTGAAATTGAAAACGCCCACGAATGAGTTGTAAATTGTGAGAGCTTACAAAAAAGAGCAAAAGAGTTAATTCCTTACTACACTGGTAAAGATCCCATTAAATCTAAAGTTGCAGCTGCCTTAATGCCAGGATTTTTACTATATGGTGGTTTTTATCTTCCATTTTATTTATCTGCAAGAGGTCAAATGCCAAACACTAGTGACATTATTAGATTAATTTTAAGAGATAAAGTTATTCATAATTATTATTCAGGTTACAAATTTCAAAAAAAAGTTGCTAAATTACCTGAAGCAAAACAAAAAGAAATTAAAAAGTTTGTTTTTGATCTTTTATATAAACTAATTGATTTAGAAAAAAAATATTTAAAAGAACTTTATAAAGGGTTTAATATTGCAGAAGATGCTATTAGATTTAGCTTGTATAATGCTGGTAAATTTTTACAAAACTTAGGTTATGAATCTCCTTTTTCAGTTGAAGAAACTAAAATTTCTCCTGAAGTGTTTGCTCAACTATCATCAAGAGCTGATGAAAACCATGATTTTTTCTCAGGAAATGGTTCTTCATACGTAATGGGTAACTTTGAAAAAACTGAAGATTCTGATTGAGAATTTTAATGCACAAAGATGTTTATTTTAAAAAAAATATAAAAAGACCCACTGGAGAAATTCATGTTGTATATTTTTCTTCAAGCACTAATAACACAAAGAGATTTATTGATAAGTTAGGTTTTAAAAATAATCGTATTCCTATTTCTCATGAAAAAGAAACAATAAAAGTTGATTCAAACTATGTAATTATTTGTCCTACTTATAGTGGTGGAGGAGAATTTACAAGTAATGCCATTCCTAAGTCAGTTATTAAATTTTTAAACGTAAAAGAAAATAGAGATTTATGTAGTGGTGTTATTGCTACTGGAAACACAAATTTTAATGATACTTTTGCTCTTGCTGGACCAATATTATCTAAAAAATTAAATGTTCCTCTTTTATTTCAACTTGAATTATCAGGAACAAAAGAAGATGTTGAAAAAACAAGAGAAATATTAAAAGAATTTTGAAATAAATAATTTTTTTGTATAAATATTCTTAAAAAGTTATTTGATAATAAAATAATTATTTTAAGAATATTTTTTATTTAATTAATAGTTTTATTAATTTAATGAGTCCACTTTTAAGAGGCTAATTTATTATAGTAATTTTTTAAATGAACATTCAACTTTATTTTTGTGTTATTTAATTAATATTTTGATGATCTTACTTTTAATACCTTTCATTACATGATTAATTTCCTTAAATTTTAACTCAAGCAAAATGAATAATGATAATAATTCATCATTATTTGATAAACCGATGTTCAATGTTTTTAGAAAATTCCAATTAAGAGATGCTCTTGTTGATGCTTGACTAGACCTTTTAAGTCATTTTAGAAGGATCTCATTTTCAAAATGATTCCTTATGGATTCTTTATAATTCTTTTTAAAAGGAATGATTTTTAACATAGCAACATTAATAAAACCACGAATACCATATCTCATTTGACCTGGTTCACCGTATTTATCAATAACAATATCCATTTCATCAACTTTTGTACCCTTAAAATTCAATGAAATGTAGCTTTTAGTTTTATAATTTGAATAATCACGGTTTTGTATGAATCTTATGTATTTTTTATTACTTGTATTTATGTGCTCAGAAAGTGGTGGTTGTTTACCTGATTTTGCAGTTGCAATGTCACGTAATTTCATGTTTTTAAATATAGTAGCTTTATAAATCTTTGTTCTAATGATCTTTAACATAAAGGTAATTTTTTCAATAGATTTAATTCCTATTTCAAATGGTTCAATAATTTCTATTAAATTTTTTAAATCATCTTTTGTATTTTTAATATTGTCAATTCTTAAACATCGTGAATAATTTAAAAAAAACTTTTCATAAGGTTCAATAATGTCTATTATTTGTTTTTGTGTTTTTAAAGAAGGTAAATTTATTTTTCAATTTTTAAAAGTTCCTATTTTTAAAATTGTAAAAATGGAACCACTACCTTTTATATTTTTAATTTTTTTTGAATTTTTAAGAAAATAATAATATTTAAATATTTATCTAAAAGAAAATTATTATTTGGTTCAATAGAAGTTATTTGTTGATTAAATCATGATTCAACTTTTAAAAGACCAACGTTTCCAATAGTTGCAGTTGAAGAAATTAGAGTTGTACCTGATCTTTTTAACTTGTTTTTATTTTTTGTTATATATCTTTTGGTTTCCATATTTTTTAAATCTGAAGGACCAAAAAAAGGGATTTCTTTTAATCATAAATTTTTATCTTTGGTTGAAGGTGTTGTGCCATTTTTAATAATTGATATATCTCCAAGTTTATAAACTGCCATTAAAAAACATAAGAAAAAAATAATTATTTTAAAAAAATTATTGTATATTTTTTGATATTTATAAATATTTTATAAGTAGTTTCTATTTTAGACTTGCTTATTTAAATCATTATTATTTTTGAATTAGCATCTTTTAGTAACATATAAGTTTTATCAGATCTTCTTATTGAATGAGAAGTATATTTTTTCAAAAAATTCTTTATTTCAAATTTTTAAAGTTTTAGTTGTAAAATCAACTTTTTTTAGTAGTTTTGTAATTTTATTATTGTGAAAAATTTCTCTAATTTTAGATCTTTTCCCCTTTAACATCTATTGTTTTATTTTGTTAATAAAACACTTATTTCTTTTTAAAATTAATATAATTTTGCATTTTTCTTCTTTATAATTTAATTTAATAGTGTAGTTTAAAATACACATTTAATTTTAATTAGAAAGGTTTTTTAATGGCAGTTTATAAACTTGGAGATATAGGTCAATTTAAAGGTGGTATTTCTAATCTTCAAAAAAATAGATATGATAAAGGAATTAATTTTGTAAATTATATGGATATTTTAAATAATTTATCAATAGATAAAAATGTAGTTTTAAGAAAATATGATGCAAATAATAAAGATATTTTAAAATATGAAGTAAAATATGGTGATGTTTTTTTTACTGCTTCTTCTGAAACAATAAATGAAATAGCATTTAGTTCTGTTTACTTATCAAACGAAAATGCTATTTTTAATGGTTTTTCTAAAAGATTTAGATTTAAACATTCAATATTAAATCCTAAATATGCTGGATATTTTTTTAGGAGTTTAGTATTTAGAAATATTGTTAAAAAATATGCAACCGGTTATACTAGATACAATATTAGTCAAAATAGTTTAAATAAAATAAAAATTAATATTCCAAACTTAAAAGTTCAAAAACAAATAATAGACATTATTGAACCTCTTGAAAAACTTATTAATAAACTTAAATTAATAAAAAATAAAATAAAAATTTTACTAATAAATCAGTACTTACAAAAAGAAAATAAATATGTAAATTTAAGTAAAATTATTTTTAAAAAAACTCAAAAAAGATCTAAACAAAATTTTTATTTTCAAACTAATGCTGTTTTAGAATTAAACATAGATTTTTCAAAAATCATTAATTTAAATAAAGCTAATAAAGTTCCTTCTAGAGCAAATTTAGTTCCGCAAGATAATTCTATTTTATTTTCAAAACTACTAGGAGAAAATAAAATATTACCATGATTTAATGAGCTACAAAATCAATGTGTTTTTTCAACTGGTTTTTATAATGTTCAATCAAAAAATTTAGACCATGTTTTATCTTTTTTACTTACTAAAGATTTTAAAGAACAAAAAATAATTTTTGCTAACGGAACAACAATGGTTGGTATAAATGATAACTCAATAAAAAATATAAAAATTAAAAAACCTAATGAAAATAGCAATGTATTTTCAAAGTTTATTTTTAAATTAATTTTTTTAGAAAATAAAATAAACTTAATAAAAAATAAAGTGTTAAATTTATTAATTAAATAGAAAATATCCCGATGTTTTGATATTGAAATCAAAATAAAAATGATTTAAGATTTTATTGACGTATAACCAATATAGGATTTACTATATTAAAAGTAATCAAATAATTTTTTTGTTTATTAAATAGTTTAATACAAAAATTTAAACTTTTTATTTTTGATAAAAATAGAGATTTATATATTGGTATTGCTGTTAATAGAAAAAAAATTAATGATTTTTTTATTTTTATAGAATCAATTTTAAATACTATTATTATTTATAACTTGATTTGCTTTTATTAGGTTTTTTACTAAAAGAATTTTTCATTTGAATATTACGAATAGTATTTGCCATTTCCATATTTCCTGATGCTCTTAAACGCTTTATTAATTGAGTAACAGCTAAATTATATTCTTCTTTTGTACCGTAACCTTTTTCTATAAAATCATATAGATACTCTTTTTTAAAATCTTTCACTCCCTTTTTAATTAATAAATTAATTATATTTTATTCTTTATATTAAACTTGTAAAATAAGTATTTTAAATTCATTTAAAAAATATAAATTTTTTTAATTACTATTTTTTATTTATTTTTCTAATGTTTTCAAATGATCAAATTAAATTTTTAGCAATTGGGTTGTAATCATAATTTTCTTTAACTTTTTTATTTTCATCTTCATATTTTTTAATTAGGGTAATGATATAAATACTTAATCCCATTGAATAATGTCCTCTAAATTGATTATAAATATTTTTTTTACTTATTAAATAATTACCAATAAATTCATATGTTGCAATATTAATGTAAATCGATAAATTATTAGTTTCTTTAGAATAATCAATTTCACATGGTTTTTGCTTATTAAAATCTAATCGATCATAATTCTTATCTTCTTCTTTATCAATAAAAAAGATTTTTGTTTTTGGATATCCTAAATTTTTTGGTTTTTCCGAAGGGTTAATTTTTTTAATGTTAACATCTTTAACAAAAGTTCCATTGAGAATATCAAATGTAATTGTTAAAATTTTATTAAGTGGAATTTCTTTAGCATCAAAAACAATAAAACCATTTTGACCTTTTTGGTCTTTACTAATAAATTTTAATGAATTAGGTAATTTAATGATTTTAATAGCATTTAAAACAACGCTACGTTTACCATCAGTTTTATACCTGATTTTTAATTTGTCCTTGGAAAATCTATGTGGATTAAGAACCTTAAAATTAAAATAAGTGGGGAAATCCTTTAAATTTTCTTCAATTGTTTGAATTTGATGTTTGGTTATTGATTTTTTTATTTCGAATGAAGAACGAACTTTTCCTTTTGAAAATAATGAACCAAGCTTTTTAAGATTTTTTGAAAGCTCTTTACTAAAAAATTTATCATCATGAAAAATACTAGTTGTCATTTCTCTAATTTTTTTATTAATAGATTGTAATTTTTTAGATTTATTAAGATAATTTATTATTTTCTTTTTAATTTCTTCTCAAAAATAACCACTCTCTGAAATATTTTCACGTGATGATGATAAAATTGATTTTTTCTCATTTTTAGAAATATTTGTAAGTTCAACTTCACAAACAAATCTCTTTTTAAGAAATGAAAGTTCAGCATCATTTAATAATGAATTACCAAAATAACCTTGTGTTTGTCCGTTCATAGTAAAATTAAAAGGACTTTGTGAATTTTTTAAATAGAAATTAAGTTGGTTTTTTGGAAAATTTTTTTCATTAGACATAATGACTCATCATCTTATATAAATTTTTGAACCTTCTTTTGTTTTAAGTTTTTTCTCTTCAAAAAATTTTTTATCTTTAATTTTTTTTATTAAATTATTTCTTGCTCCTTCAATTAAAATTTTTTTATCATTATCAATATTTTGAAATCTATCTATTAATGTAAACGGTAATGGTGGATGAAAAAGTCGATTTGTAAGTAAATTGTAAATTATTTTTTGATATTCGCTTTTTGAACTTTGTTTTTTATAATATGTAGCTACATTAATAATTTTTGTACCTCTTTCCTTTAAAACAAATGAAGAAGCAAAATTTGAATCACCATTAACAACTTTTACAATGTATTCATAAAATCCATTTTTAGTTTCTTTAGTTCCAGGATTATAACGAATAATAGTCATAACTTCTTTGTCGTTTTTATCTTTAGAATGAATGATGGTAAATTCGTTAAATTTAACTGAAGTAGAACCACCTTGACCGTAAGCGCCCATTAAATATTTTTTCTTTAATTTGTTAGCACCACCTAATTTTAAAATTGTATCTTCAAACTCATTGTTACTAATTCCAATACCTTTATCAGTTACAATTGTGGTAATATTTTTTTCAGAATCTTTATTTTGTGAATTATATATAGAAATATTTATAAGGTTTTTAAACTCTTTTTCACCTATTTTCTTTTTAATTTCATTAGCTAAATGATCAGGTTTTTTTACATTTCAGTTATATCTAAGATAATACTTTTCTAAAACAGCATCAATTGCATTTGTAACTCGTTCAGTTAAGCCAGCACCAGGATCTGTAAGCGTTTGAATAAAACCTTCATTATTAAAAATACCACCTAGTGGTTTTCAAGTATAACCCTCATTTTCAAGATCTCTAATTTTATTTTTAACATCCTTTTCAGTTATTAACATTTAAAAATTATATATTTTTTTAAAATCAAAAAAAGATTATTATTTACATAAATAGTTAAAAATAAATGATTTTTTATGTTTGATTAAAAGATATTTTTAACGTTTTTTTAATAAAAATAATGTTTGTTTAATTTTTTATAAAATCATTAAACATTATTTTTTAAACTAGAAATTGTAACTGTTATATTTTCTCTAATGATTTTATTAATTTCTTCTGCAAGTAATTTCTCTCCAACATCACTTAAATCGCTAGATAATTGTCTACATGCTTTTAAAAACATTCTTTCATCACCTTCATAGTGTGCTTTTACCATTTTAATTAAAGTTTTTCTTTCCATATTTTAAACCTTCTTATATATTATTTATATTATTATTATTATGTAATAAAAATGAAAAAATGAAATTAATTTTTATTAAATAATCACTTTAATTTATTTTGATTCTAAACTAGTTTTTTTATTTTACAAAATTTAAAATAAGTTTCATTTAAACAATAATAATTATGTTATAAAATTAATAGGAAAAATCAAAAATTACAATTAAAAGTTTTTAAAATAATTAAAATAAACAATATTTGAAAAAAATCTTAAAGTCTTTAAAATAAGCTTTTTAGCTCACTAAATGAACTTTTTTATTTTTTTATATAAAGAAAAATTTTATAATTCAACGTACAAAAAGAAAGGAAAATTATAAAATTATTTTATTAGAAATAATTATTTAAATATTCAAAATAATATCTATCATTTAAATTTTAATTTTTAGTGTTAATTAAAATAATGATTGTAAAAATATTTTTAAAAATTAATTTTATAAATAATATGTGGAAAGATGAAAAGGTTAAAAGTTGTATTAGATTCAAAACAGATTGATGAAAAAAATTTTTTATTTTTAAATAATTTAAATAGAAAAATAGAAAAATGAAATAAAAATAATAGAAAAAAAATTATAACTTGCAATGAAATTATGACTTCAAAAATAGAAAATAAGAAAAAAGTAAACAAACTTTGACTTATTAAATTTAAAGAAAGAATTAATAATGAAGAGTCAAGATTTAATGCAAGATAAATACATTGCATTAAATGCATTGTTAAAAACCTATTCTAAAAAAACACATGATTATGCTCCTGACAAAGAGGCAGCAGATTTATACTTAAAGCATCATATTAAACCAAATATGAAAAAATTTAAAGGTGTTAAAGAAAGAATAGAATATTTAGTAAAAAATAATTATTATGAAAAAGAAGTTATTGACAAATATTCAATGCAAGAAATTGAAGATATTACTAAATATGCTTACAGTTTTAAGCATTCATTTCCAAGTTTTATGGGGATATTAAAATTCTTCAATACTTATGCTTTAAAAAGTTTTTCAGGTAAAAAATATTTAGAAACTTATGAAGAAAGAGTGGTTATGAATGCTCTTCTTCTAGGTGGCGGTAACATTAAAAGAGCAAGTGCAATTTTAAAAACTATAATTAAAGGAAAGTTTC